>DASRFK010000022.1:0-9508 GCA_035651635.1 Verrucomicrobiia bacterium
AACTCGGCGAGTGGCCCATCAACCGGGTGGGCGAACTGACGCCCACGGTGTGGAAGGTTGCCCAAGCCAAGCGGCCCTGACATCCCCACAGATTATCCGATTCATACAGACCCGCTAGGCGGTCTTGGCGACACGGATACAATGCAGACAACCCGAGGCTGGAGGAGGCCCTTCAATTCCTGAAAAGTCCAGACTTCATTCCCAATGACAGCGAACCCGCAGAGGTTGAATTCAATGGATCTCAAGATTTCCGTTTCCCCACGCCACGACCATGCGAATTCCCCGAAAACAATGTCGTCCATGGACGGCTTTACCGCTGCCCTGAGCGATGGCAGGAGAGGCCGGTGATTCTTTTACTACCTGGTTGGAATGACTCCGCCAGTTACAAGCTCAGATTTCCATTGCTCGCCCGTCGTTGTAATAGAGCCGGATTTAACGTGGCTACGTTAGTGGCACCCTACCACTTTCAACGCCGTCCCCGTCACCACGCGGCGTTTGAGAACGGGGATTGCCTTCAGTTGGCGCAGGGAGCGGCGCAGGGGATCGCCGAAATTCGTGCCCTGACCGGGTGGCTGCTGAGGGATGGTTGCCCCGGTGTGGCGCTGTGGGGCTATTCGATGGGAGCAGGCTATGCTGGAATGACGGTGTGCCACGATGCCCGGTTGGCCGCGGTTGTTCTGGCAAGCCCCGCCGTGCGCTTTAGACCTTGGGTAGAAGAACTCGCCGTCCGACCCCGTATCCGAGAGAGACTGCAGAGCGTTCGCCAGTTATGCGATGCGATGAATCTGACGCCGATAAACTTAACCATGATCCGGCCAGCCATCCCGCGGGAAAGGATTTTACTCATAGAGGGGATCCACGACTTAATCTGTTTGCAGGACAATATCGAGGACCTGTGGAAGTCATGGGGACAACCCGACATCTGGAGGTTGCCGCACGGACACGTCGGGATTTGTTGTGGTGGTGCTCCGGGTTTGCCAGGCCGCGTCCTGCGCTGGCTATCGACCCGGTTCGAATAACCCTATGGCGAAGGTCTCTGCAAACACAGACGGTGTCAAATTCTACGCTTCGAACAGTGATAGTCCCGTCGAGAAAAGCCTGCAGGTAACATCGCCTGCAGCATGCGCAGATCATTATGGGGCCCCGTTGGTCACTGCTGTTGATGAGATGGCAATAAGGGCGTTGCTCGCCGCCACTCGCACGGCCGGATCCGGACTGAAGAGGTTGGTTTGAAGGAAAGGAACTGCAGTTTGATTCGGGCCTGCGCGGCCGAGAAGCTGACAGGCCAGAGCAACCAATGAGCTATCGCGGTCACCGAGGCACTGGATCAATACCAGAAATTGAATGCTGGACGGAGATGCCTTCTGCAGCACCTCTTCCACCTGACGCACGGCCACTCCTCTATAAGGGTGATTCTTGTCCTGAACCACCTGCATCAATTGTGGTAGCGCGTTCGTGCCGAGGGCGCCCAAAGCGGCGAAGCAACGGTAGGCAGTGTCCGGCTCGGCACGGTTGTTACATAAACGAAGGAGGTCGGGTGCCACCGGGCCGGCCTGAGGGCCGAGGATCTGTAGGACATAATAAGCCTGCTGAGCGCGGCGCTGGGCAAGCTCCCTGAAGGCCAGTTCGTGCATGCGGTCTCTCCAAAGCTGAGGGAGGCGGTTAAGGCGTAGCGAGTAAAAGAGCCTGACTGAGGAATGGTCCTGCTCGAAATGTAGCCACTTCAAAACACAAGGTAAGGCGTTGGTGCCGATTGCTCGGATGGCCTCTTCGGCTTCGGCATCAACCCCGGCATAACCTAAGTTGGCAGACGGAAGGAAAGCCCTTTGGTGGCTGAAGTAAGCGTTGGCGTAGCGGTCGGCCCAGTAGCTGAGGGTGCACCCTGCGTAGATTGGCTCTGGTTTGCGGCGCAAGGCAAAAACCAGGCTGACTGCTGCAACCATGAGCACAATCACAATGAGAAGCTTCGCATGCTTCCGCATGCCGGAGTCTGCCTCGACCCGCATAAAATCTCAAGAGTCCGGAACGAAGCGGGGTAGTTAGATATCGTTGGTGGCGCAGCGGAGCACGGCTTTGGATGCCGCATACAACCGACCCGAGATCGCCGAGTATCTACGCCAGCACGGAGCTAAGAAGTGGAAGCGAGTTTTAGGCCGGACAGTTCCCGTTGTCATTCACGCCGATGAGGATGCCGAGGACGTCCGGCTTGAGATCGATCGTGTCCTGCTGCCAACGCTTTTCCAGGTCGGTGACCTTGTTGCCGCTGATTCCCCGGTTGATGAAGGTCAGGTTAAGGTCCGGGAAGGCGGCGCCGTATTGGGCGGCGATGATGAACACGTAACCGTGGCCCAAGATGTGATTCGGATCCTCACTGCGACCACGGTTGCCGTCCGTGAGAGAATCGCCTTGGAACAGGATGCGCGTGCTGGGTTGGAAGATGCTGATTGGTTCGACGGCGCCAAGCAACGAGGGGGCAGCCGCGGAGATGAGGAGGGCGGCTAAGAGAAGGGTAAAGCGGTTCATGTTGCTGACCCCCCTGAAAACGGCTGTTTTGGGGTTGCTTCGCAACTTCGCCGGGTGCGGAAGGGAATGAGAAGGGGAGCGGTGAGGCGGTTGACCGATGCAGTCGGCTAGAATCGAGCTGCTGAAGCCATCGAAGCGACGAACCGATCATCGCTCTGCGCCCGGGGCTGAGGCATGCCATCGTCATTCAGAAGAACGGCGCAAATCGGATGAAATCGGCGACCAAGGGATCATCGCCAACAATGAGCCGGACCAGGGAGGCTAGTAGCTCCGCTACCGTCCTGCTTGCACAAGAGCGCCGATCTGCTTGGACAATCTCTGGAAATCAAAATTGTTCCAAGCTTCGACGATCTTTCCTTCTTTGACTCTGAGGATGGTGATGCCGGTGAATTCAATGGGTTTGTGTGACGCCGGAACGCCCAACATGTCGCCCTTATGCGTGCCCCTCACAACGCATCGGGCAGCGATTTTGTCTCCCTCGGAAACGGTATCCGCAACCTCGACATGAATATCGGGAAAGGCCTTTGTGAACTGGAGGAAGAAAGGCTTGAATCCCGCTGGTCCGCGAAGTTCGTGACCATGTTCGTCGAACAGCCCGTGCGCGATAGCATCCTTGGCAAGAAGGCGATCGATTGCAGTAATTTGGGATTTGTTCCACACCTCCTCGAACCACTCGTGTGCAAGAGTTTTGCTTTTCATTGGATTGACGCGAAGGGTAGTCTTGTTTTGTAAAAAACGCCACACGATTAAACCACATTGGGCGCACGTAGGAATGCTCCACATTTATCTTGGCTTTGGGCGAGTTGCACTGTAATCGGAGAACCGGTTGCAGATAGGGCTTCACATGAACGATTTCAAAAATGAAAAGAACTCTTCGAATCCTGGTGTCTTTGGGGACCTGTTCAGCATTGCTTGGCTGTTCGTCGGTGCCAAAGGGGGCGGAGCGCGGCCCACAAGGCACGATCGCTTACTTCGTGCAGGTCGAAACCTCCGAGCCCGGAATGCGGATCGAAGCCAATAACGACTACATTGGCAAATCACCGCTTACCCTGAAAATCTTCGGTGATAAGGACGGGACATTCCACAATTTCGGCAGCATGGAATACATCGTCCGGGCGTTGCCGGCAAACACCAACCAATTTATCCAAGCGAAGGTTTTCCGAACGGGCGGTTGGTTTTCACAGGAAGACAAAATTCCAACCCGGATTTATTTCGACATGAGCCAAAAGACCAGCGGCTTTTCCATCGATCTGCCGCCTCGGTATTAACCATCAAATTTAACGATCCCATGAAAAGATCCCATTCAATCATAATCGCGTTGGCTTTACTAGTCCTTGGCGGCATGTTCGCCTTGCGGTTATTCGGCGCTGAAACAAAAGCTGTCGGAACTTATGAATACGCCACCATTCGCTGGGCGGGAAAGGAAAACACGCACATCGTTCGACCGGGTGGCCAGGTTGAGTTCATCGGCATGGAATTGCGCAAGCTGCAAAAACCAGACCGGGCCGACGATCGCGCCTTTTACATGAACTGGCGATGAACGGACTGACGAAAGAGGGCTATGAATTTGCCGGGATGACCAGTGACGAGATCGTAATGAAGAGGCCCAGGCAATAGACAGACAGAGTTACCAGTATGGCTTCAATTCACCTCATTCGAAACGACCCTAAGCTGCCGCAGATCAAGCCGCTCGCGCCAGGCTCGGCTTTGTTTCAGAGCGGATACTGGGTGATTTCGGAGGACAAAGCCAAGGCCCTCAAAGGCGGGAAGATCTTCTTTCACGAGAAGCAGTCCGAGCCAGCGTTCTTCGGTGGCGAAATCACAGAGTTCCAAAAGGTCGCTGCGGGAGAATACGCCGGCCGGATCATTTTTGTTTTCAAACCTGACCAAACCTGCAAGGGCTTCAAGACGCCGACGGACGGTTGGGCACAGGAGATGAAGATCATTCGGTGAGTTCGAACGCTGCGGTCCTAACTGGGCATTGAATCGCATGGGTATCCGAGAGGAAAAAGCCGTGGATCGGGGTGGATTGAGATTGAATCAAATCCTCCTGGTCGTGGCTCGCTTCCCAGGTCCAAATAACCCGCATCGGTTCACGAATACGCGCCGGACCCGGACCTTTCGACACGAGGCTGGCGCGAAACATTTTGTCCTTTAGGACGCTCTGGAACTGCCGTTCTGCCCGGCTATGAATTCCGCGTAGCTTACCCACTGCTGGTTATCCACCGCGCAGACCTGGGTCTCGGCCGTGATCACACCCTGCTGTGCGAACAGCGCCAGGTCCTCGGCTGTATGTGGTCCCTGAACACCTTGGCCAAAGAAATAGAATTTTCTGGCGGAGTTCGACCGTTGCGGGACTTCTCCGAGGGCGGAAGCCTTATCGTTCACAATTTCCGGAGGTGAATCAAGGCCTTCGGAATAGTAATCGAGGGACGAAGGTTCAGGGTCAGGGACAATGTACGGCGGAGGATTGGAAACTCTCATGGACGAAGCGCAGTCTCGGAAGGCCTCCATTGCCTTTCTGAAGCAGGTCGCGGCTGCTTGATTCGACACCATGAAAAGCTCGTTTAGTCCCGTGTCCGATTTGAAATACAGTTCTGTATAAAGTGCAATTGGGATTTCGGCGTTATCCCGAAACCGGCGATCGGGTCCACCGTCCTTATTTACGTAGCGCCAGCTCCGACCGACGATTTGAGCATCGGAGGGCACTCCATCTCGTTCCAGAAATTTCGTCGGGTTTTGAGTCAGGCGCAGGCTGCTGTAGGAAACCGCGCCGATTCCTTTCGCGTCATAGATCAGGATTCGGTCGGGAAACAGGTAAACGTTCTGCCGCCCGGCCGGTAGGCACATGATCGGAATGTTGGTTTTAACGAATGGCGGAGCCTTGATTTGGAAACGTGCCGAGCTCCGCTTGACTGTCGAATCCGCCCCCGCATGGTACTTGCGGTCGTAAACAGCCGCTTCAGCATCGACGTGCCACTTGCCTCCGCAACGGGCCAACGCCTCGAAAGCGTTATGCAGGGATTCAAAACCCGGTAGTATTGGGGGCTCCAAATTGTAGAACAGGATGGTTGTCTTGCGTTGCTGGTCCCACCAAAAGCAGAATCCGGTCAGGCAGGCGAGCAACACATCCAGCGTAATCCAGGCCCAATTGGGATTGGCAAAAGTGACCACGATTGACGCGATGCAGAAAACCAAAGTCACGGGACCGAAGCGGAACAGTGACCTCTTGCTGTTGAGCTCCAAAAGCAATGCCGCTGCGCTGTGGTCCACCATCTGGGTGGCATCAGCACTCTCAATCTCCACCATCTGCTCAATTGTCGATGTCTGAGCCGCGGGCTGCGGTGTATACGAAGGTGCCAGCTCGCGGCCAGTCGTGCGGCGGTTGCTGCCAAGCGTCTGGCGGTAATAAAGTCCTCCCATGCCCGCATGGATGTAATTCCCTCGCGCCCCAGTGCCCACGCGGAAACCTTTCACTCCCGCGGACACACCAATTCCCGAACTCGAAAGATTGAACCTCAATGGCCCGAAGCTGAGGCTCTTCCTGATATAAAACCCCATAATCTAGGCAACCCTGCTTTCCGATTTCACAGCCGCAGGCTCTCCTTCAGCCTGGATGGATTCCGCGACTCTGGCCAGGTGCAAATTGGAGTTGGTGAAAATGGTGGGGGACCAAAGCCGATGAAGCTTCCAACCCTGCCTTTCCAGTGCGGCTGTGCGGAATAGTTCCCATTCTACGGGATCTGATGCCTGCTGAAACCGCGACATATCACACAGAACTCCCAGTCCGGCGTCATCCGCCTGGCCAGGGCGTCTGACAAATAAATCGATGCAAAAGCCAGGGGTTCCCCACGGAACGCGTGCGCTGAGCTGATGGCTCGTGGCCAGTAAATGCGCGACATTGACGGAAAGAGGCGATGCATACTCGGTCTTGTCGATGGTTACGACCGCACTCTCTTGTCGTTTTTCCTCGCGCGAGCGCTGATCCACTTTTTGCAGGTTCTCGATGTATGCCAGGTAGGCATAGAGCAGCCAGCGGCCATTGGGCGTCTGGTCCTGCTCAACCGGCGGCAGCGCCCTGTATTCGCTGGTCGGGATCGACGTGACCACATGGACCATCTCCCGGGCGCGCGTAATCAGGACATTCAGCCGGCGGCCCCCTCCTGCCTGGCTAAGCGGGCCGAACCCTCGGCGGAACCGGCCGGCCTTATCCGGGCCGAAGGTCGTGCTGATGATGATGTGGTCGCGCTCATCGCCCTGCACATTTTCCAGGTTTTTGACGAACAACCCCTCGAATGAGGCGCTCCCTTTACGCTTACGCGCTTCTTCGAGGCGCTCCTCGAAATCGCGGTCCTGCTCGCAGCGTTCCTGCAGCGTGTCCAGGATCACGTCCCGCTGGGTGAGATTGAAGCAGGCAACACCTATGGACGGACGGTCGTGCGCCACGAGCAGCTTGCTTACTATATCGCATACCAACCTCGCTTCCTTCTTGTTGGCCCGCTCCTCGTATGTCCCGTCGGCGCGAATCAGCTCCAGCGCGATGGATTTCTTTCGACTGGGGTGGCAGGGAATGGCTTGTAAGCGGTTCTGGTAAAAGTTCCGGTTGCTGAATCCGATCAGTGCCTCGTCATGGGATCGATAGTGGACATCCAGATACGACTGCTGCACGGCCGTGTTCAGCGCCGCACCCAACAAATCTTCTGTCTCTGACTGCTGCTGCTCGAAGAGATCCTGCTCCGAATCAGCTTCGCTCACCTCGCTTTCGGCCAAAGCCGTTTCAAAGAAGCGGGTCGGCGGCAGTTGTTTGGGATCGCCAGCAATCACGATTCGCTTGCCTCGAAGTAGAACCGGCAAAGCTTCTTCCAAACGGCACTGGGACGCTTCATCGAAGACTATCGCATCGAATAGCGGAAGCCGTGGGAAAATCTGGGCTACCGTAGCAGGGCTGGCCATCCAGACGGGGCAAATGTCGAACAACGGATCCCGGTCGGCCCCGTTTGCCCCTTGGAGGATCACCTGGCGGAGCTTCATGGCGCGCTCCCCTCGAGTTACCAGTCGACGTTTGAGGGAAGCGCCCAAACTATTCAGCTGAGTTCCCGTTCTCGCCAATAGTCGTGATTTCTGAAGCCCGACCCAACGATTCAGGATCGTATTGCGCACCAGCCCGAATTTCTGAGACTCCAGCTCACGGTATCGCTGAAAACATTTTTCCATCCGCTCCTGATCGACCTGCTGGAGAAACGGGTTCGACCGGATCCGGGCCGAGATTTCTTTGGTCAGTAACGCAAACCTTAATGCTTTGATTCCGGCGTCCGAGTCGGCCGACTGGTAGATCAGCACGGCCACGGGGTTACGCAGCCCTTCCGGAATCTGCTGAAAGGCCAGGCGCATCCGCAGTACCACCTCCAGCGTGGGGAGTTTGGCAATTAGCTCATTAACCAGTTGCAGGGCCGTTTTGCCAGCTCTCCAGGCGGCCGTGGTTTCCGAAACCCAAGTATGCGAGAACAGCCTCGTTGAATCCATCGCAGTAAGTAACTCGTGGAGATGGATTGCCCGCTCGGCAGACTTGCTCAGCTTTTCTGCCAGTCCGCCAAGCGGCTCGCCCATTGACGTGGCGAACAATGCCGCGACTGACTCATCCGCTTTTTCCTTCAACTCAAGAATTGTTTCAATGGTTTTCTTGAATTTGCTCAGGGTCTCAAGAAGTTCCGCGTCCTTGACCAAGCCGGAGGCCGCTCTCAACTGGTTTGAGGTCAGGAAATCCTGGCAGAGAGCGCGGGACTTTAGGCCGGTCAGGAAAGCAAACAACCGTTTTCCGGTTTGCGAGGAGATATGCAGTCCAAATTTCTTGGCCACCTCATCTGCTGCAGCTTTCTTTTTGCGGTGGATGAACGCGTGCCAGGATTCGGCGGTGGCGTTGTAGTTTTCCAAGTCCGCCTGCCACGCGTTAATCTCGGTGACGGAAAGGCTCTTGGTGGCGACTACTGCTGCGATTTCCACGTCCAATGGGGCCGTTGATATCGCGGCCACATGCAGGTCCAAACCTTGCACCGCACTAAGTGTTTGTTTCAACACCTCGGGCGCCTTGGAATACCATGTCTTGCGGATGTCGGGTGTGGCTTGGGGTTCAAATTCCAAAAGCAGTCCCGCTAAGCGTCGGCGCGTCTTTGCCTGCGCAGGCAAATCGCCAACCGCTAATGGCGGCAGGCTCTCGTCCGCGCTTTTGTCCAGAGTTTCAGCCAGGGGAATTAACTTCTCCAGACTGCCGCGAATATCGGACAGCGGTCGCGTCAAAAATTCACCAAGCTCCAGACCGGCCGCAGTAGCCCAAGGATTTTTCGGATATTCGACAGCAATACCTCTGTCGAATGTTTCGGCGATTGCCGATTTGGCGGAGTCGAGATCACCGAGGTGCGCCTGGGCGAGATAGCCTTCGTCGATCGTGTAGCCACTGCCGTTTCCGCCTTCTAAACCCAGCCAATCACCGACCAGGTTGTGAAACGTGGACTGGCCGGGTTTCGGTGCCTCCGCCAAAGCGTTGAAGTAGCCGCTGAGTTCGAGGTGAAGCTTTTGGAGTTCGCCATCCACAGCGGTCAGTTGGGCCTCGGCACCTGCATTTGTCCCGCGCTCGGCCAGTGTATCGAGATAATCCCGCAACTTCATATACAACGTGCGCTGGTCCCGCTGAGGGTCATGGACGATGGCACACAAGTCCCCAATGCCAAGATGCGTAAGGCGGTTATAGACGACGTCGAGCGCGGTGCGTTTATCACAGACCATCAGTACGCGTTCTCCGCGCGAAAGATGGTCTCCAATGATATTGGAGATGGTCTGGCTCTTGCCGGTGCCGGGCGGTCCGTGAATCACCAGGACAGGAGACTCCTTGGCTAGGCGTGTCGCCCTGGACTGGCAGGGGTCGGCCGCGCAAAGGAGCTTCTCCTCGGCAAGCACTCGTTGCCGTTTCGCAGGAGCCTCATACTTCATG
>DASRFK010000023.1:0-12683 GCA_035651635.1 Verrucomicrobiia bacterium
ATGCGCCATCGCCGACTCGTACGGGACTACGAGCGTACCGAAGCCAGTGCCGAATCCTGGATCCACCTGGTGATGATTCGCATTCAACTCCGTCGCCTCGCGTGATTTCGCTCGCTCCATGCTTTTTCAGACACGCTCTTAGAGCGCGTTTTAAAAATACCGACCCGGGCGTGGGAGTATGGGCTCGGAGTCCCGCCTTTAGGCGGCCCGGCGTCAAAACCGCCCCAAGGCGGGACTCCAAACCGAATTCTAAAACACGCTCTTAGGTACGGTAACAAGTAACTCAAGACAAATGAGCCTCTTGATGTCATCTTCGTTTTCGTAACGACACTGACCCTCACCGCGAAGCGCGTCGGAATAAAACGGTTGGTCGGAATAAAACGGTTGTTTTCGTAGGTCAAAGTCTGACAAGAACCCCAGGGAGGGCTTGAATTCCAGCGAGATGCATCAGCAGTCCCGCCCGCCGTCACGTATTCTTTATGGGCGACTCCGAATTCGAAGATTGATCGGCTTATACGTCTGATAAAATCGAGAGATGTCAAAGAAAAGCCGCGCTGGAAAGCGCACCTGCAACGGGACGGATGCATTCACTCTAATTGAGTTGTTAGTGGTCATCGCCATTATCGCCATTCTAGCAGCGATGTTGTTACCGGCATTGGCCAAGTCCAAGACCAAAGCCCAGGGAATCAGCTGCCTGAACAACGGACGGCAAATGATGCTGGCTTGGCGTATGTACGTGGATGATAACCAGGAACGCCTGCCCGAAGCCTACGGCCCAGAGCCCTGGGTCGAGGGCAATCTGGATTTCAATGGAGCCAATCGCAGCAACTGGGACGTTAACCAAGACCTCGCCAGGAGCCCCTTGTGGCAATACTGCGGAAAGAACGCGAAGGTATGGAGGTGCCCTTCGGACCCGAGCACCGTGCAGTACAACGGTGTGTCCTATCCGCGCGTGCGGAGCATCTCGATGAACTCATGGTTTAATTCCAGCGACACACACTGGTTTGGCGAAGGATTCCGTATTTACCAGAAGATGAGCGATCTTACCGACCCCGGCCCAGCGCACACGTTTGCTTTCGTAGACGAACGCGAGGACAGCATCAACGACGGCGAGTTCTGCGTCGGTATGTTTGGTTACCCGGATGCTCCGAATGAATGGAAACTGGTTGATTTCCCTGCAAGCTATCATAACCGAGCCGCCGGACTCTCTTTTGCCGACGGACACTCTGAAATCAAGAAATGGATGGACCCGCGCACGTGCCCCTCAATCAAGAGCGCGGCCGATTTGCCGCTCAACGTTTTGACCCCGGGCAACCCGGATGCTTTCTGGATGATGGACCGATCGACGCGAAGAATCGTTTGGTTTAACTGATCGTCAAACGAGTGTTAGAATCTCATTTCGGGATCAGTCCGCTTGCATTTTGGTTAGGCCTTTATTTCTGATAGGCAGGAAGACAAAAGAGCCGGATTCCTCCGGCTCTTTTTTATGTAGAAGCAGGTAAAAGTTCCTAGCTACATCCCAAACTTTCGCCGCAGTTGAGGCATTTGTAGCAGGCGCCGTTGCGGACGGCGACGTGGCCGCAGTTGGGACAGGTAGGCGCATCGGCTTGGAAATGCGCGACGGAATCGCTCAAGCTCTTGACGGTGTAGCTGCCGCTCGGTTGGGGTTTATGCCCGTTAGCGCTGCCCGGCTGCCCGCTTTTGATGTCCAGTATCTCGGTTTCTTCCGCGAGCGGCAGGTCAGGCACCGGCCGGTTTATTTTTTTTTTGAGTTCTTCGAGCAACCCAGGCATCGCCAGCTCGGGCTGATTGCGATTCGGCGAGTTCTCCTCGCGGTAGCCGGGAACGAACTGGTAGCCGAGCCACCGAAACACGTAATCCGTAATGGAGGCCGCGTTGCGGATTTCGGGGTTCCGGGTGAAGCCGGAAGGTTCAAAGCGCACATAAGCGAACTTGCGGACCAAAGCTTCGAGCGGCACGCCATATTGCAACGCCAGGCTCGTCAACGTCCCGATGCCGTCCATCAAACCGCCAATCGTGGAACCTTCCTTGGCCATGGTAATGAACAATTCGCCCGGGCTGTTATCTTCGAACAACCCGACGGTAAGGTAACCCTCATGGCCAGCGATATCGAATTTGTGGGTTATCGCCGTGCGCGTGTCGGAAAGCCGGCGGCGCAACGGCAGGCCAATTTGGCGGCGTAACTGCGTCACCTCGGCTTCGAGTTCCTTGGTGCGCGCATCGAGGCCGGCGGGTTCGGCCGACCCCGCTTTGTCGCCGCCCTCGTTCGTGCGCTTGGTGTTCAACGGCTGCGAGCGTTTCGAACCGTCGCGATAAATGGCCACGCACTTGAGCCCCATCTTCCAGGCCTGCACGTAGGCGTCGCGGATGTCCTCGACGGTGCTTTCGTTGGGCATGTTAACGGTTTTTGAGATTGCGCCGCTGATAAACGGCTGCGCCGCCGCCATCATCTTGAGATGCGCCAGGCTTTGGATGCTGCGTTTGCCGCGATAGGCCTTGAACGCGCAATCGAACACCGGTAAGTGCTCCGGTTTCAGCCCGCTTTGAACCTTCTGTCCTCCCTCCTCGACATCTTCGATGGTATCGAATTTTTCGATGTGGGCGGTAATCTTCTCAGTTTGCGCCGCGTCGTAACCTAAGCGACGCAAGCCCTCGGGCACGGTGCGATTGACGATCTTGAGCATACCGCCTCCGGCCAGGAGCTTGTATTTGACCAAAGCAATATCAGGCTCGACGCCGGTAGTATCGCAATCCATCAGGAAGGCGATGGTCCCGGTCGGAGCCAGGACGGTAACCTGGGCATTGCGATAACCGCTGTCGCGGCCGGATTCGAGGGCCCCATTCCAAGTGCGCCGGGCTTCTTCTTTGAGATAGTTGAAATCCTGGCTGGGCTGGATCGTTTCGACCGCCTCGCGATGCTGACGGATCACCCCGAGCATGGATTCAACATTATCGGGCTGAAGCGGCTTGGAGACATGGGCGCAGCGGGCGTCGCGATAGCCTTTGAACGGTCCCATCACGCTGGCGATTTCCGCCGATTGCTCGTACGCGTGGCCGGTCATGATCGAGGTAATGGCGCCGGCCAACGCGCGGCCCTCCTCGGAGTCATACGGCAAACCGTAGCTCATGATCAATGAGCCGAGGTTAGCGTAGCCAAGGCCTAATGTGCGGAACAGGTGCGAGTTCTCCGCAATCGGCGCGGTGGGATAGCTGGCGTTGTCGACCAGGATTTCCTGCGCCGTAATAAACAGCCGCACGGCCGCTTTGAACCGCTCCACGTCGAACCGGCCATCCTCGCGCTTGAATTTCATCAGGTTCAGCGAGGCCAGATTGCAGGCAGTGTTATTGAGGAAAACATATTCCGAGCAAGGATTGGTCGAGTGAATGGGCTCGGTGCCTTTGCAGGTGTGCCACTTTTGAATCGCGCCGTCATACTGCAAACCCGGATCGCCGCAGGTCCAGGTGCCTTCGGCGATTTTCTTCAGGAGCGTGGCCGCGTCTTTTTTCTGAAGCGGCTTGCCCGTCATCACGGCCCGGGTCCACCACTCTTTGCCATCCTGGGCGGCTTGCATGAACTCGTCGCTGACACGCACCGACAGGTTTTCGTTCTGGTACATCACGCTGCCGTAAGCGTCGCCATTGTACGAGCCGTCATAGCCCTGCTCGATCAGCGCCCAAGCCTTCTTCTCTTCCTTTTGCTTGGCGTCGATGAACTCCTCGATATCGCCGTGCCAATCGCGCAAAGTATTCATCTTGGCCGCGCGGCGGGTTTTGCCGCCGGATTTGACCACATTGGCCACCTGGTCGTAGACCTTGAGGAAGGACAATGGCCCGCTGGGTCGCCCGCCACCGCTGAGTTTCTCTTTACTGGAACGAATCGGGGAGAGGTCAGTGCCGGTACCGGACCCGAATTTAAACAGCATGGCCTCGCTATGGGCCAGGTGCATGATCGATTCCATGTTGTCATCGACCGACTGGATGAAACAGGCGCTGCACTGCGGGTATTCGTATTGAGTCTTGCCCCGCTCGGATTGCCTCGTGGTCCGATTGTAAAACCAGTTCCCGCGGCTCGATTGGCTGCCCACCTTGTACTGGTGATACAGGCCGACATTGAACCAAACCGGTGAATTGAAAGCGCCGTACTGGTTCAGACAGAGCCAGGTCAATTCCTGGTAAAACACTTCGCCGTTGGCTTTGCTGAAGTAACCGTCTTTTATGCCCCAATCGGCAATCGTACGGCAAATCCGGTGAATCAATTGCCGAACCGAGGTCTCGCGTTCTGAAGTCCCCTGCTCCCCGTAAAAATATTTTGAAACCACGACCTTTGTCGCCAGCAACGACCACGATTTCGGCACCTCGACGTTCTCCTGCTTGAAAATCACCTTGCCGGCATCGTCCGTAATCTCCGCGGTTCGCCGTTCCCATTCAATCTGGTCGAAGGGATTAATCTTCGCATCGCTAAAGACTCGTTCCAGCGCCAGGGAAGCACTTTTCGAAGCTTCGCTGCGCCGTGACGCGCTCTTGCCGGTTAAGCCCGAGTTGCGACGCCGATTCTGTTGGGTAGGTGCGGACACGACTTCGTCAGTAGCATCAATCATTGTTAATCCTTTTTGCTGGTTTTTTCGACAACAACTCTGCGCTGACCGACCTTCAACGGAGGCTAAATGCCGAAAGGTATTGCGTTGCTGCTAAATATAGGTTTTGAAACGGCTGGGCCTCACGGAGAGGCCCAGATAACCCCATTAGTAGGGGAATGACGCGATGATACACCCCACATATGGTGGAGCAAGAAAATTCTCCAAAAATTTACGCAAACGTTAATGTCTCCGGTTTTTCTGCTTCAGCGCGAGTTTCAATTTGACAACTCACCCAGCCGCACGAGCTAATCCAGATTAGTCGACAGTGAACAGCTTATGAAATGTCTTGTGATAGCCGGACTTCTTCTCTCCTTCCGCCTGAGCGCATCCGCGCAATACGCTCCGCCGTCCGCCGGCCTGGTCGGGTGGTGGCGAGGAGATGGTAACGGCGACGACAGCATCGGCGGACACAACGGAATCCTGGAGAACGGTATGGGCTTTACCAATGGCCTCTTCGGGCAGGCATTTGTCGGGGCCACCAATAAGCGAGTATACATCCCGGATGACCCGGCGTTTCAATTGTCATCCTTCACGATTGGGGCGTGGGTAAATATAGCTGCGAACAGCTATTCGGTTTTCTCCCGCAATTCCAGCGAGTTCTCACCCTATGGTCTCACGGGAAACTTCGATTTGGGTCGCGCCTAACGTGAACGAGGAGCGCGTGTTTTCCCGGGGCGCGTTTTGCGCACGGGCTCGATGGTTTTGGGCCGGGCCTTGGCGACGAGCACAATGGGGCAACCTTCATAGCCAAAGGCGGCGCGCATTTGATCCCCCAGGTACTTGCGGTACTGGTCGGAAAACAGATCCTCCCGGTTTACGAACAAGAGGAACGTTGGCGGCGCTTGCCTCACTTGAGTGGCGTAAAAGAACTTGAGCCGATGGCCATGCGAACTGACGGGCTGGCGCCGTTCGATGGCATCCTGCAGCGTGCGGTTAAGGATCGCCGTCGGTATCTTTTGGGTGAGTTGCGCCGCCACATACCGCACTGCCTCCAGTAACCGGTCCAGGTTGGAACCCGAATGGGCGGAGGTGAAAATCACCGGGGCATAATCCAGGAAAAACAAGTGTTCCTGGACCCACTCACCGAACTCGGAAAGCGTGGTCATCAACTTCGGACCGCGTTGGTTTTCGTGCCGGTTCCGCCGCCCAATCTCCTCCTGGCGGGCAGCACGCACCGCTTCGTTCATCAGATCCCACTTGTTAATCACGACGATGCAAGCCTTGCGCCCCGAGACAATTTTGTCGGCTATTTTTTTGTCCTGTTCGGTGATGCCGGCTTCGGCATCGATGACCAAAACCGCAATGTCACACCGGGCAATGGAATCCTCGGCGCGTTTAACACTGAAAAACTCGATCGAGTCGCCCACACTGCGCGTCTTACGCATCCCGGCCGTGTCGATCAGCACGTAAGACTGGCGCACGCCTTCGGACTCGACCTCGAAAGGAACATCCACCGCGTCACGGGTGGTGCCCGGAATGGGACTGACCACTACCCGCTCGGAACGGGTCAAGGCGTTCACGATCGACGATTTGCCAACGTTGGGACGGCCAACGATGGCGATTTTGAGCGGGACACTCGGCCGAGTTCCATGGCCCGCATCAGCCTCGGTCTCACCTTCAACGCTGAGCGGCGCCACAGGTTGGGCTGGCTCCGCCGGCAACAAAGCCGTAGCCGCATCCAGAAGCGGACCAATCCCCTCGCCGTGAATGGCGCTGACGGGAAAGAGCTTTTCAAATCCAAGAGCTGAAAACTCCAGTGCGTTGTTTTCCGCGCGGCTGGTATCCACTTTATTTACCGCGACCAGGACGGGTTTGCCGCTGTGTCGCAAACGGGCCGCGGCTTCCCGATCCAGTGCCACAATGCCTTCCTGCACGTTAACAACGAGAATGATCACTTGGGCCGCTTCAATAGCCAACTCAACCTGCTCCAGGGCTGCGCGAGCAATAATGTCATCGGCCTTTTCCCGGCGCAGCAGTCCAATTCCTCCGGTATCCACCAGGGTGAAGGCGCGCCCCGCCCATTCGGCTTCGGCCGTGACGCGATCGCGAGTCACCCCCGGTTGATCATGCACGATGGCAATCCGGCGCCCGACGACGCGATTAAACAGGGCGGATTTACCGACGTTCGGACGACCAACGATGGCGATCAAACCTGGCATCCCGCCAACATGTAGCACGAGTGGTCCTGGCGAAAGGTAAAACCCGCGGCGCAACGGGGCTTTGGATGTGACCAGCTTGCCCCTTGGGCCGAACTGGGTGGCCGAGCTCTGCTCTCGCTGCTCCCTCTTCTCGTGGAGATTGGACGGGGTTACCCTCGAAGCCGGACCCAAATTCCGGTCAGCTCCTGGGAATTTAGAGGACCCAGGTTACCACCAAATTTCTAAAAGCTTAAAGCAGATTTGCCCATCCGCGGTTCCGAATCCGCTCAGCAAGCACAGCGGATTTTTCTTCTTGATCACGGTCGCCAACGGGCACGCTACAGACGTTTTCCCGAGGTGAAGGATTTCAGGAGTGAAAATATCATCTACGAATCGCACCACCCCGCTATCTGATGGAGGCGCCGCGCGAGTGAGGTAGAATTCCCCGCTGCGGACCACGCGGCTGTGCAGCTCGGCATCAAACCGCGAACTGTCAAGAATCGCTTGGCCAACCGACGTGGAGGCAACCGGCCGGGGGGAATGTACCGGTTCAGGCTGGGCTGGTTTCTGTGAGAATTGCCGCCGCAACTGAACCTGCGGCATAAAGAACGGGATGCCTTGGGTCGCAGTATCGTCAGCTTCAACGCCGCAAGGTATGAAGCACAGGCTGGGGAAGGCTACAGCCAACCCGAGAAGGAAACGCATGATAAGGTTGGACCACTGGGCGCGGATACGGTTCAAGGAAATCAGCATGACCCGTTGGCAGGAGCAACAAGAGGACACTGCCGCAGGGCTAGCAGAAGCTAACAAAAAAGCCACCGTCAGTGTGAGCCATACGCCTGAAGCATAACCAACAGGCCAATCAGGATTGCCAGGGCCAGGCTGTGCCAGAAAACCGAGCGCAGGATGGTGCCAGCGTCGGGGCTTTTGGGATCGCCGCCGGTGGCAACACCCGCGACGACGATGCTTTGAGCATCGATCATTTTGCCCATCACACCGCCCGAGCTGTTGGCCGAGGCCATGAGCACGGGCGAAAGGTCGAGTCGTTGGGCAGTGACTTGTTGCAGGTTGCCGAACAGAACATTTGAAGAAGTGTCGCTGCCCGTCAACGCAACTCCCAGCCAGCCAATCAGAGGTGAAAAGAATGGAAAGAACCAACCGGTCGAAGCAAGCGCCAGGCCCAGCGTGCTATCCGTCCCGCTATAGCGGGTCGTGAAGCCCAGCGCGAGCATCAGGGCGATGGTCAGCAATGAAAGCCGGACGCTCCTAAGCGTCTGCCAGTACAAGCTAAGCAACCGCCCGGGCCGCAGCCCGAGACATAAACCCGAAAGAACCCCGGCCAGCAGCAGCGCGGTGCCCGTGGCCGAAAGCGCATTGAACGCAAAAGCCGCGCGCTCAACGGTCGGGGCTGGAACTACCGGCGGCATTCGCTGCACCTGATTGTCCAACCAGGGCACCGGAACATTCGGTGCAAAGATGCCGTTCAGAGAATTCTTTACCCCAGGCAAGCCCCACACAAAAACGAACACGGACAGCAAAATCCAAGGCAACCACGGTTTCCATGGGCGCTGTGAGTTCGGGCCAGGGCCGGGCGATTTCGGCTCCTCGGTATTCGGGCTCATAGTGTGCGAAGCTGTGCGCGTTTGACCGGACAGGTCGTCGCACGCCGAAGCGGCGACGCTGAGCGGCTCGGGCAAATCGTTCGCTGCCCACTCGCCTTGGGCAGGAGCGGCGTTGTCGAAATCCGGTGGCGGCTTCCAGAAACACAACAGCAGCACTAGCGCGCCCATGGACGCAAAGGCACTGACAATCCCAACCAACCAGGGCCCGTGAAAATTGCTCACCAGGAATTGAGTCGCTCCAAAGGACACACCCGTCACCAGGCAGGCCGGCCAAACAGCCAGCATACGGCGCCAGCCGCATTGGGCCGCCACCAACCAGAACGGCACGATCACCGACATGAGTCCAAGCTGCCGGCCAACCATGGCGCTGAGCGCCTGCAAATCCAGGCCAGTCACCTTAGCCAAAGTCAGCAAGGGCGTTCCCAGCGCTCCAAAGGCCACTGGGGCCGTGTTTCCGATCAAGGCAAGCTTTGCGGCCTGGAGCGGATGAAAGCCCAAGCCGATCATCAGCGCGGCGGTGATGGCCACCGGCGCGCCAAACCCGGCCGCACCTTCGATAAATGCGCCAAAACAAAAAGCGACCAGCAGGGCTTGGATTCGTCGGTCGGCGGATAAACCGGCCACTTGGCGCTGCAGCACCGCGAACTGGCCGGTTTCGACCGAGAGATGATACACAAAAATTGCGTTAAGCACGATCCAGCCAATCGGGAAAAGCCCAAAGGCGGCACCGTATCCGGCCGACGCCAGGGCGAGGCTCGCAGGCATGCGGTACGCCAGCACGGCAATCGCGCCGGCGACCAGCAAGCCCGCCAGCGCTGCCAGATGCGCGCGCACGTGCCAAAAGGCAAGCAAGCCCAGCAAGGTTGCGACCGGCAGTGCGGCCAGAAGGGCAGACAGGGCGATGCTGCCGAGCGGGGCGTAATTCTGTGACCAAATCATCGCATTACCGCCTCAAGCGCGATCGTCAACATAGGCATCGCGCAGCACCTGCATGGTGTGCCGAATCGGAATCCGCGAACCGAGCCGGGCGAGATGCCAGCGCAATTGAGTCAGGCAACCGATGTTGCCAGAGGTCACCAGTTGCGCCCCAGTCGCCAGAATCGCCTGGGCTTTTTTTATGCCCAGCGAGCTGGCGATCTCCGGCTGGTCAAGATTATAGGTGCCGGCACTGCCGCAACATAAATGCGGCGAGGCAATTTCCAGCAGTTCCACTCCTGGAATGGCACCCAGAAGCTGCCGAGGTTCCGCCGAAACCTTTTGAGCGTGAGCCAGATGACAGGCGTCGTGGTAGGCAATGCGCTGTGCTTTGGGTGGGCCGAATGTGTCACGCAGGCCGAGCGCGGCCAGGTACCGGCTCACATCGAGCACACGCCGGCGAAATAGGTCCGCGCGCCCTTCATCAGGCGTCCCACGAAGAATCAGATGGTATTCCTGCATCGTCGAACCGCAGCCGGCGGCATTGGTAAGGATCGCGTCGATATCATCTGGAAATGCCTCGAGATTGCGACGGGCAAACTTTTGTGCGGCGGCCAAATCACCGGTGTGCCAGGCCAAACCTCCGCAGCAGCTTTGGCGCGCGGGAATGACAACCTCGACACCATTGCGGCTTAGCACCTCGATGGTTGCAACGTTGATATCGGGATCGAGCACCTGTTGCACGCAGCCGGTGAGCAAGGCGACCCGTGCGCGTCTTTCGCCGCGCGCAGGAACAAACGCCGGCAGAGTTTGCTGTGGCGGCAGCGCGGTCGGCAGGAGCTCCAGCGCAGTCCGGACACGGCGCGGAAGCAGCTTCGGGAAGAGCCTGCCAAAACGGCCGAGCCTAGTCGCGAAACGGAAACGAGCTGGAAACGGCAAGACCAGAGCTTCGATTGCGCGGCCCAAGCTTTCAGTGGCGGATCGGGAAACGCGTGGTTTGGACAGGACACGATACGGATTAATCAGGTCTCGATATTGCACGCCGCTTGGACAAGCCGGTTCGCAAGCCAGGCAACCCAAACAGCGGTCGATATGAGGTTGCGCGGCTTCCCAAGGCAAATCCTCTTCCAGCACGCGCTTCATCAGCACGATCCGGCCGCGGGGCGTATCCATTTCCTGGCCCAGCTCCCCGTAAGTGGGACACGCTGCCAAACAGAATCCGCAATGAACACACGCCTGAACGGCGCCGGCCATGGCGCCGGCGAACGGCCCCAGCTTCTGCGTTTTGATCGCGTGCAGCATTAATCGTCGAGGTCCGGGAAACGTTTTTCCGGGTCCAAAGCGAGTTTTACGGCGTTGGTAATCTCCCGGCGCGGTTGCGCGCCAAGCCACAGCGGTCCGGGGCCGCGCAAGGTCATTGCTGAAAGGGACAGATTGCGGAGCGGCGCGTCCAGCTCCATGGGCCGATCGGCCGGCAGAGACACAAAGGCCAGGCTGCCCCCGGCACTGGCGTGGACCCGGCATTGATCGAAACTCTGAAGAGCGTGTGACAACCGCGGCAACTCCGCCGGAGTGCTAACAATTTTGGTTAGCATTCCTCCAGGGTGAGCCCATTTGAACTCGCGCAGGTCAGACCAAATCTGCTGCGCGGCGGCGTCGCTGAGCTCCGCACCCGGGTAACGCTCGAGAATTTCGCGGGCGATTCTAGCAATGGCCTGGCCGGGTCCGCCGAGCCTTATAAAAACGTCAAAGCCCCCCGGCAACAGATCCAGCGCATGGGGTTCCCACCGCGAACGGGCCGCCTCCACCAAAATGGCGGTGGCGGATTCGATATCGGGCGCCACGAGCTTCAAGGTCCGCGTGGCGACAGGCGCGGGAAATACTTTTAAGGTCAGCTCCGTCAGCACACCAAAGCGGCCGAGGCTGCCGACAAAGAATTTTGGCAAATCGAATCCGGCGGCATTCTTGACCACCTTGCCTCCCACGCGCAAGGCGCGTCCCAGGCCGTCTACAAATTGCGCGCCAAGAATAAAATCTTTTAGCCCCCCAAAACGCAATCGTCCGGGACCGCTCAGACCGGCCGCCACCGTTCCGCCCAGCGTCGCGCCCGACTCCACCAGCATGGGATCAAACGGAAGGTATTGACCCCGGGCACCAAGTGTTTCGGCCACTTCGCGCACGGGCGTGCCAGCCCTGGCGGTGAAGGTGAATTCACTCGGCTCATACTCGACGATACCGCGAAGGCCTTGCATGCTTACCTGAGTAACCTCGACTGCCGAAAGCCGCGGCTTGGTCCTCGACCCGACCGGAATCAGCTTCGGGCAGGAACGCACGACATCGATTAGTTCCGATACAGAACCGGGAACAAGCGGCGAGATCATTCTCGGGACAGGAGTCCGGCCCTTTCCAGCGGATGCAGCCCGCGCTGTCGCAGCGCCGGGGCGTCCGAGTCGGGAAACATCTTGCCCGGATTGGCAATCCCCAAGGGATCGAAAGCCGCGCGCACCCGGCGAAAACAATCAATTTCATCGGGGCCAAACATTTCAGGCAGGAACTCACGCTTCTCGACGCCAATGCCATGTTCCCCGGTGATCGAACCGCCCATCTCGATGCACATACGCAGGATCTGCCCAGCGAGAGCTTCGGCACGTTCGAGTGCGCCGGCTTCGCGTCCATCGAAGAGGATGAGCGGGTGCAGATTACCGTCTCCGGCGTGGAATACGTTGGCGCAGCGCAACCCGGCTTGGCGCGACAGCTCGCTGACCCGCCGAAGCGCTTCACCCAAACGGCGCCGCGGAACCACACCGTCCTGCACGATGAAATCCGGCGATAACCGGCCGACCGCGCTGAACGCATTTTTGCGCCCCTTCCAAATCGCCATCCGCTCCCCCGCGTTGCGAGCCACATGGATACCCACCGCTCCGCTGCTCCCAAGGATCTCGCCCAAACGCGCGTGCTCGATAGAGATGACCTCGCGCGGTCCCTCCAACTCGACTATCAAGACCGCTTCGCAGCCCGCCGGATATTCCGCTTGGACGGAGGCCCTGGCCGCCTCCAACGCCAGAGCATCCATGATCTCGATTGCGCCCGGGAGCAAACCACTGGCGATGATCGCCGAAACGGCGTTGCCGGCGGCTTCGAGCGAGCTGTACCCAGCCAACACCGTGTGAAAGCACTCCGGACGCGGAAGGAGTTGCAAGGTAATTTCCAAAGCGATGCCGAACAGACCTTCGTTGCCGGTGAATAGCCCGCACCAGTCCGGCCCCACGCTCTCCCGACTGCGACCGCCCCACTCGACGACTTCGCCAGTGGCCAGAACGGCGCGCAATCCGAGGATATGATTTGAGGTC
>DASRFK010000024.1:0-77085 GCA_035651635.1 Verrucomicrobiia bacterium
CCGGCGATTACGAGCTTAATATGCGCGTCAGCGATCCAACCGTTCCAGACAGTTTTTTCCGAGGCCACTCACTCGGCACGCTGACAAAGCAAATATCCGTACCTGAAACGAGTGACGCATCAGTCTCGGATCCTTTGGACCTGGGTGTTTTCAATCTGACGGCGGGGGGGAATCAATAAGGGGTGGAAATCCACATTGAGAAGCGTTATCTGCATCGGCAGATGAGCAGATGAGCGAGCCGAGTAAGCTACGGATTCATCGGCTGAATCGTGAGGATCTGTTTCCGAGCTTCGCAAGTCTTCCCGCCAAGCGGGAGCGCGCTAATGTAGTCTCGGAAACCGGTGACATCCAACTTGCCCTCGTTTCGTGGAGGAGTTCAAACAGCAACTCCAGCAAAACCCCTATGTCACGCGGAGCTTTGGCCGGGTCGTCATGAAGCAGCTGGCAAGCAGGTCAGCGACTGAATGCATAACGAGTTTGCGTCACAGCTTAGCTCCTTGTAGCGGCTTGGCGTAAGGCTGACTGTCCGCCCCCGAAGGGAGATCTTGGCGCTCCTCGTTGAAGCGCCATTCGCCTGGCTCTAGCAGGAAAACCAAGTTCGTCTCGTTCGTCGTCACTGTGCCTACAATCCCGCCATTCAACCAGTGGAGACTCGGATTGCGTTTGGAAAACTTGTATCCTTTGACACGCACGCTAATACCTACGGCTTCTGCAGGGACGCCCGTCACTTCAAAACGCCCTTGAGAATCCAGTTCGATTTCGGTGTGATCCCAAGCGTTCTCGCGGCTGAGCAGGAGCCGAGTATGGGGCGGAATTGGTTTCCCGTCCGAAAGCACAATCTGACCAGCCAAACGGCAGCCAGGTTGCACAGTGAGTTTGTTTACGTCCGTGGTCGTCCCCGAATCGCCTGTCGTAAACACCTTTCCTGGAGTGACCCCTTGCCCAGCTAAGGAATCCATTTTGGAATACAGCACGAATTCGCGGCCTGGTGGCACGTTGGGCATCAGGAAGCGACCATCTTTATCTGTGGCTAATTCATCGCAGTTGAAAAACTTGCCACAGGTTCGGTCGGTGGTTGAAAGCCCCATCACAACACCCTTTGCCGGTTTCCCTTTAAGCTCAACTTGGCCAGTGACCGTCACCCCTCCCTGCATGCGAACCAAGTGATCGCGGCCAGGCTTGAACTGGAACCACCGTGGCGCGACGCTAGGTCCCGTCACCGTGGCATAAACGCTATCCACATTTTCCTTACAGAGCAGCAGGAAATGCCCTTTCTCATCAGCGACCGCCACCGGATCGACAAACGCATCCGTCCCACCCCATTGCGTGCTGGCGCCGCGCTCGACTCCTTCCGGGCTTATGACCGCACCGACCACGGGTTTGCCGTCTTCCACTAGAACGATCCCGGCAATCCGGGTTTTGGACTTGAGGTCCTCCTGGCTGATTGGCTTCAACGCAATCTTTTGTTCAGCGGTCTCTGGATCCACCTTCGTGACGAACTTCGGTTGATACCCACCTGCGACAACCAGCAAGCGGAAAAGCAGGTGAGGATCCAGCGAATCAATTTTGAAGCCTCCATCCGACGCTGTCTCTGTTTTCTTTTGGCAGTCCGGATAACAGTAGGGGCAGACACTTGCCGTCCCTTGCTTCGGTCCGGCGCTGTAGATAAAAACCGTTGCTTTCGGCAGGGCCGAACCATCCTCCAGCGTTACCCGCCCTGCCAGGTTAGGCCGGTGTTCGGCGCCAATGAGCAGCCCGCTTGTTATCATCCATCCGAGAACACTAAAAAGACTTTTATTCATTGCCTCTTCGCTCCTATTTTGCAGCCAGTGCCCTGTTGAGCATCGTCGGTAGCCTCTCACCTTCCAAGTCTCGTCCTAAGATACGGCCTTCCGGGTCGATCAGAAACACGGCCGGCAACGTGTTGATGTTGAATCCCGTTGTCACCCGAGCCGCTTTCTCCGGAGGCAGCCAAGCCTGCTTGCAACCGCTTGTTTTGCCCTCCGTAGCCTTTCGAGCGTCCTGAAGATTCTGATCCAGGCTCACCGTCAGAAACTGGATCTGCGGGTCTTTCTCGAATTGCGCCCGAAGCTTTTCAACTGCCCTCAGGCCGTCCAGGGAACGGTCCGACCAACTGGCCCAGAATGCCACCACCAGGTACTTGCCCTTGAACTGGTCGAGGCTGATGGCTTCGCCCCCCAAAGTTGTCGCATCGAAAGTAACGGGCTCAGCTTTCTTCGCACCGGCCTGTCCCTGCACCGGCACAGTCAAGGTGCCCAGATCAAATGAGCCTGCGCCGGCTGGCACCACGATATCACGCGTCAAAGAACCGACATCGCCCTTTGGGCTGCCGAAAGGCACGAATTGTGGCTCTTCGCCCGGCTTATGGACCTGGATGCTCAGTTCATAATCTCCAGGTGGTACGTCCTCCGCTCTGAATGAACCGTCCGCCTCAAAGTCGAGCACGTAGGTTCTGGCTTCACGAGCAGCCTTCACTATTTCCGGCGCCACCGAATGCTTACGATAAGCCTGCATGTAGGTCTTTGTGTCGGCAAAATCTTCAACATTCAGTTGATGCGTCGGCTTCTGTTTTAACGTCAGCGTGTGATTATCATGCAACCAATCTACCGCTACGCCCGGTTTGTCCGGTTTGGCTTGGCCAATGACGGGGCGCCCTTCGCCTCCATATTGGACATTCAAGACCTCCCCAGGTCTGACGTTTATAGGCATTTGATGGTCGGCGGTAAGCGGACCCGACCTTTGAACGGCAGCAGTTGGGTAACGCCAGATTTTATACTCGCCCATGGGGACTTGATTAAAACCAAAACTCCCATCCGCAGCGGTGGTTGTAAGAATACTCACAAATAGAGCCCTGGAAGGTGACGACAAGAGCGTCGTGAGATTGACGCGGACTCCAGCTTTCGGTTCGGTGCCGACTTTGAGTATCCCTTGTATCCTCCCCCAAGGCTGGAGCTGAAGGACCGGTTTGTCATTCACTTCGGCGAGGGAGGTTTCAAGAAAACCGTCGGCGTGCGCGATCAACAACGGCTCGTCATCGGGTATGTTTGGCAGGTTGAACCTTCCGTTGGCATCTGCGCGGAGTCTTATCAAGCGATCATCGCTGAAGCTGTTTGGCGTTTGGTTGCAATACAGAAAACCGTCAGTCATGTCGGCGCGGGACCACACCCGGGCATTTGCGGCAGGTTTTCCATTGGGCAGCAGAATTGTTCGGCTGGAAACCGTCGGCGGCTGCATGAGAAAGCTGGATTCCCAATCGCCCTCATCGAAATCCCGCCATGGGGTAATCAGCAGGCCATAATCTTTGACCTGCAGTTCAATCTGATAGCTTGGATACATACCGCCGGGTGTAAAGCGCGTTGCCGGAATGGCCATGCGAAAACCGTCGTTATTGATGTCGCCGGCGAATTCGAAGCCCTTAAAGCCGCCCGCGGCTCTATAACTAGCTGATTCCAATTCGAGCGCCTGACCGCTTTTCGCATCTCGCACCTGTCCGGTCACGATCACCTCCTCATTCATTCCTTTCCTGAGCTTGAAAGTAATCTCGCGCTCCGAAGGAGTAACCCTGATTTTTTGTCGGCATCTCGGCGAGGCGGATGTGGCAACGAGCGCGAACGAGGAAATCGGGGCGTTTGTCCAGATTAATGCTCCGCTTGCGTCTGTTTGGCCTGAAAAATCCAGCATCTGTGCCTCAGTGCGATGGCCATCCACGCTGACCTCTGCTCCCTTTATAGGATTGCCCTCGCCGTCCACCACTCGAATCCGGAGTGGCTGCTGTGGCGCGAGACTCAAACGGACCTCTGGAGCGTTCGGACTCATATCCACCACCGTGCTCGAGATGGCGAAATTGGTTGGGTAAGCAGTTAAAATCAACTGGCGTCGCAGCAAATGCTTAAGCTTGAAGCGCCCCGCCGCGTCGGTGCGGAACTCGGGGAGCCTTTGGTGGTTTACAGTCCCTGTCCCTGCCTTCACCAATAAGTTCGAAACGGGTCTGCCTTCCGGGTCCAGCACTAACCCTTGAACTTCAAAGCCGGGCTTGAGCACGAACGCCGCCTTGTCGGCCCGGAAAGCCGCTAAATCGATTGGGTCGCCTGGTTCACGTGAGTCTTGTTCCCAGCCAGGGTAGGGCTTGCGAAACCGTTGGAAAACGCCATCTTCGCGCGTCAATTCAACCACCACGCCATTAAGATCGGCGGGAAAGTCTTGCGCTCGAAAGTGCCCTTGTTCATCGGTAGCCACGACGGGTCTGCCGGGTCCATCGGTCCAGTATTCAGGGTATTCTGCCTTCAGGCCCTCCCAATAAGCCGTTCCGAAAATGCGAACATGAACACCGACGACAGGCAGGCCCTTTTCGTCCTGGACGGTGCCGCCCACCGAAATTCCTTTCTTCAAGCGAACCATCACCTCGTGCGGCAGACTCGGGCGCACGTCTTTATTCGAAGCAGACCAACTCATTCCCCGCGGAGCGAAGCCTTTGTGCCGGACGGAGAGGGTGAACCAGGACCGCTCCGACAAGTGGTTGGGGGGAACCTCACCCAGGCGGATGTTCGCCTGGCCATCCTTGCCGGTCAGCCAAAGAGGCGCGTGCTCCTCGCCGTTAAAGAACGCCGCTTGGTTTGGCGCCAACACTTCCGCTCCTTCCAGGGGTTTGCCGGTCTCATCGTCCAATACGAGAACTTTCATCTCCGGACCTGTTGTGACGACTGGCCTCGAACCGGATACTGTCGGTTGGTTAGTTTGACTTGATGAGGTCACAGGCATTCGGTCTTTCTTGGCGGTCAATTTGGAGGCTTGTATCTGCGCGTCGGTCAATCCGGTGACCCCAATGGCCGCCGCGACACACAAGGCCAGTAACTGCCAGCGTCCGCTGGGAGTATACGCGGCAATCATCCCGATACGGCGCCGCAACTGTTGCTTGCTCTCCAAAATGCCAACTAAGCTCGGCGTCGCAGCAGCTCGCGTGAACTCCGCAAGCAGGCGAAGAATCGTTTGGCCATACGCGGTGTTTTGGTTAGCTCCAGCCGCATCCAGGGCCATCGCGTCACAGGCCAACTCCCGGTCTGCTCGCCAGCGAGCAAACCCGATCCAGATGACTGGATTGAACCAATGCACAACTTGCAAGCACGCAATCACCCAGTTCACGGGCAAATCGAATCGCTTCACATGAGCGAGTTCGTGTAAGAAGATGAACCTCAGCTCGCGCTCGGTAAACTTCCGGGAGAAGTGAGCCGGCAGCACCAACCGCGGGCGAAGCAGCCCATAAAGGGCGGGGCAAGTGACCGCGTTGCTTTCAACCACCTTCAAGTTGCTTCGGACCTTCATCAGGCTCCGACACTCCTCCAGCACGCCCAAGACTCCCGGCTCAGTTAGGGGCTTGAGGCCAATGATCTTCCGGGACAAGCTCAACGAAGCAATGAAGAGATATCCTCCCATGGCGAACACTCCGCAAATCCACGCGTCGAAGAGCAGATTCATCCAGGAGAGCAGGTGAGATTCTTGCCTAATAGTGATCGGCTGAACAGCGGTTGGTCTGGAAGGAGGCTCGACTTCTTGCACCTTCTGCCGGGCACTCGCGGCCTGTGTCGCTGGAGTCACGGACGTCTGGTGCACAAAGCTCTCCTCGACGGCGGGGATGGGCAGAGCGGTGATTTTTCCATGATCCGCGCTCAGCTTCGGGGCAGTGGGGCTAAGCATGGTCCTGTCTCCTCCATCCCAATGCGGCAGCAGGTTGAAAATGCTGGCTGTGCTGCCGATCGAAACCGGCAGAAGCAATCTTGCGATGACAAGGAGCCAAAGAGCGCATCGCCAACGCGGGCTAAGCTGCTTTCGCAGGATCCATTGTGCGACCAGAACGACTATCACCAGCACGGCCGCCTGCAGCGAGCTTCGGCCAAGGCCCTCCATCAGTGCGACCAAGCTAAGTCTTTCCATGCTTCCTCCCAGGGGCTTTAGATCGTTCTTGGCGATGTTGTTGGAGCATGTGCTGCAGCTCCGCCAAATCCTGCTCTGTCAGTTTCTGTTGTTCGACAAAATGCGCCAGCAACGGTCGGAGTGAACCACCGAAGACACGGCTCACAAAGGAATCGCTGACGGCCTCCACACACTCACTCTCTGCGACCATGGGGGTATAAACATAGGATCGCCCTTCGGCATGGTAGCCCAGGGCTTTCTTCTGCACCAAGCGCGCTAGTAACGTCCGGGCGGTCTTGGGATGCCAACTCGAGTCCTTGGCCGAGAGCGCTTCGATCACTTCTGCGGCAGTGATAGGGTGCTTGGCCCAAACGATTCGCATTACCTCCCATTCCGTGTCGCTAATTTTCGGTATTTTATTCATCGCTGCGTTTGCCTACAACCGTAGTCCACTCAATGACTACACCTGTGGTCAAAAGCTGTCAAGCTCTTCTCTTACCGGTTTGCCAAGCGTGCCTGGGCTCAGCTACTAGGGCGTGGTTCGATGCGGATGATACCTTTCACGCCGACGACGTGCCCGCAGGCGAGTATGAGTTCAATGTCTCTCTCGAGATTCCTGGGCAAGCCGAGGAACGCCGAGCACTCCGGCCCGTCGATTTTTTACTAGTTTTTGTTCCAGGTTTTTCTGGATCAAAAACCGACGAACCGACAAACCTGGGGACGGTAGAGCTTCAGGAGCGATGCGTTGAATGGGCGCATGATGATGCGACCAGTTTACTTTGCAATGGCCGTCTCCGCTCCCTGCAACGGCCGGCGGCTTAACGTCTGATAGTCTCGGGCCGGAGGAAAAACCTGCCCATGGTGTGGCTCAATTTCGATGACCAAATCGGTCTTATTGCTCACCACCATTCCCAACAATCTGAAACCTTTCCCGTCGCTGCTGATGTTTCGAGGTGATAATGTGTCGAACGGTTTCAACATCAAAAAAATAGAGACGGTTTCTCCGGGCACGCCGGTGAACTCAAACCTCCCGTCCTTTCCCGGATCGGCCCGGCAATCGTCAAAGGAATGTTCCAGTCCATAAAAAGAGCGATTGCTCTCTTCCTGCACGGACGGAGTTTGACCGGGGGTCGGAGTGAGTTCCGTTCTCGCGATCGTGAAGGCCCCAACTGCTGTGGGTTTTCCATCCGTCATTTGGACCCTGCCCGAGATGGTGTAGCCTTTTGCGAGATTCAAATCTCCCAGGTCGATGCGCGTACCCTCGTCACCAGTTCTAACATGGCGTCGGGACAGCGTGCCAAGCTCCCGCAGCGACCGCATAATGCTAAACAGATAGAATTCTTCATTCGCCGGAACACCCGAAAAAATGAATCGCCCGGTTCCGTCTGTGACGACTGAAAAACTGTCGAGAAAATCGCCACCCTTCACGCCATAAATTCCAATACCGGCATCCAGCACCGGCTTTCCATCCTTCATCAGGCGCCCGGTGATGCTGGTGCCCTGACTTAATACGTATTCATTGGTGCCCACGCCCGGATGGACTTCAGAAAAGCTGCGCCATACGTAACCGTTCGCCTCGATGCTAAAATCACAGGCGATCAACTTTTCTCTGGGTAGAAATACAAATCCGCCTTTCTTATCGGTGAAGCTTAAACCTCCTCCAGAGTGCCAGTCCTGTTCCGTGTGAATCATATATACCTGGATTTTGGCCCCTTCCACCGGTTTACCGGCTGTATCCACGACTCGTCCCAATACTGTCTGGTGCGGATCGCCTCCGGCCGGGGCTGGAATCAGCCTGATGCGCAAAGGCTTGCCACCCGCATCCGCATCCCTAAACGGCTGCAATTCGTAGCCAGGCGCGACAACGATCCCCTGAAACTTCGTTGCTGCGGCCACTCGGTCGAAGGTGAAAGTTCCATCGGCCCCCGTAACCGACTGGCGATTGCAATCTGGCGCATCGAAAACATACACGGCTCCGCGTCCAGCGAGCACTCCTTTGATCGTTACGATGGCATTGGCTACGGGTTCGTCATTGGTGGTCAAAACAACTCCGGCCAGCCTTGGCTTTAGAACCGGAGTTTGCGCCTTGGCTTCTCCGGTATCGGGTCGGGAAACCCCGCTGTCTGCGAGCAGGGTGAGCAAGGATCCCATGAATGCAAGCGCCACTAGAGCCCGCCGAATATTGGTTCCCCTTTGTCTCATATCCAATCCGCCTTGAAAAAAATAAGAGTAGGATCCGTTTCGGTGCGAGGTCTTGTCTTTTATCGTTCGCATGTGCCTAACTCCCGAACAGCTTCGCAAACAATCCTGACTTGGGCGGTTTGGCATACGCGAAGATTCTTTCATAACCGTGCCGTCGCACCTCAGTGCGAGGACCGTAGCGACCCCAGGAGAATCCCATGCCGGGTACCGCTTTGCGCAAATCGATTACCTGAAAATGCTCAGACAAGCTCGATGCAAATGCCTTCAAATCCGGATCTGAAGAAGCTGCCGCAGCGGTTTGAGTGATTACGCCAGGATTCTTTCCCCAAACATCGAACAAGCGGTCTTCGTGCACATCATCGACGAGCGATTTATGTGGCGGGGTGTTCATCCGGAACACCTCCGCCAAAAATGAAGCCAAATCAGCGCTCTGGTACAGGATTACCGGAGCATCATGGCATGCAAAGAACACGGGCGCGACTTTGGTGGTTTCGGGGGTGATATCGAGAACCCAGGAATTGCCAAATCCGTCACTTGCGACGGACAAACCCTTGGGGAAGATCTCCTCCGTTCCGAATCCCTCGTAACCGCCGGTAAAATCAATGGCGTCGAGGCAACCATCTATTCCTGAGCAAAACGCCAGGAGTTCCCGTAGTTCGCTGGGCAGCGGCAATCCGATTTTCTCCTGCAAGGAATCGATCTGCTCTAAGGTCAGCGGCTTTGCCAGCTCCAGCGAAACGGGCTCGCCGTCTTCGTCGACTAACTTGGTTTGCTGGGCCGCTATAATCTGCTCGATGGCGTTCATGGTTCGCAGCTCGGTGGCCGATTATCGTTGTCCTGTCATCCTACCGTTAGCCTGTCCATTTTCCAGATCTCATGCTTCCTCGAAGGTCCTTGCCACGACCGAAGTGGCGGATGGGCTGGAACACGCAACGAAACGGGCGTCGTTCAAGAATGTCGGATTTGCTTTCTGTCTGGCCGTGATGACGCTTGTTATTGGATGTGGAGTGAAAGACGCAGCACCAAAGGATGAAGCGGAGCGGGCGTTACAGGACGCGCGGCGATTGGCTGCGGCTGGTGATTACGCTGGCGCCCTGGAAAATCCAAGCGCGTTACTCAAGGCGCTCCAGCCTTTGCGGATCGAAAAGTGTGCATTCGCAAGCCTGCCGACCTCCAAGTCGGGACATTGGGGCGTCACGGCAGAGGAAATGACGGATCATGTGTGGCTCAGGCCGGAGACGGTGGCCGAGATTATTTCGGGCGGAGTCTTGCGGCACGCGCAGTATGTCGCATTGCGCGATGACAAAAATCCGAAGGAAGTGCTGCGTGAGAGTATAGGTTAGGGGCGTTTGCGAGAGCTGCGACCCTAGAGTTTCAGCGACCATTAGCCGGAAAAGCACGCTCGCGTCCGCTTACATACGCCAATCGCCACTCCGAAGATAGGGGGAGAGCCTCGACTTGAGCGCCTGTCGGCCACGGTGGATGATGGATTTGGTCGCCGCCACGGATTTGTCCAGGATGGTTGCGATTTGCCCATACGAAAGCCCTTCCTCATGCAGTAGGAGAATGGCGGTGCGCTGCGGTTCAGAAAGTTCGGCAAGCGCCTCTTCGACTTTCTCCTGCAACTCTTGACCTGCAAGCGCTTCCGCCGCCGTGCCGCACCGGCCATTGATTTCAGAATGATAAACCCAGCTGTGTTCGCATTCAGCATCCTGAGCTTCGAGGGGACTAGTCAAATGTCGCGAACGCCGCCGCAATTCGTTGAGGCAGAGGTTTCGGGCGATCGTGAACAACCAAGTGCGAAAGTGTGCCGTGAACCGGAAAGAGTCGCTGGCGATGAAAACTCGGAAGAAGGCGTTTTGAGCCACATCCTCGGCCTCGGTTGGATCCCGCAGCATTCGAGTGGTGTAGTTCAGGAGCGACTGTTTGTGCCGTTCGACCAATTGTTCGAACGCAGCCATGTCGCCGCGCTTCACCTGGAGAACCAATAATCGATCTGGGTCCGGGTTAGTAATGGCTCTGTGTCCCGTCCGAGCCCACCCCTCATCACGAGATATCAGCGGAACCACCTTAACCGCGCCGTCCCCTGGAAAAAGACTGTGGTGCGCAGGCCAGGTTTGTCGATGCGACGGTCGCAAACGAAGAACCCCACCCGAACCGAGCTGCATTATGGACAGAGCTGTCACAGGATATTAAAGATTTCGGTGGAGGGCGTGGCAGGCAGAAAACAGGCGGTGCCATGCGCTCGTTCCACCATTCAGCCCGTAAGATAGAGGGAATGGAATTATAAGATTGTCATAAAATTGTAAAATGAGCTGGCGCGGGAGTTCAGGACGGTGAGCTTCACGCGCAGCTCCAGCAGAATAGACACCGGACTTAGCAATCTCGTATGCCCACCACGGCCTGGATCCAGCGCGAATTGTAAGGTGTAGATCCTCCACCAACCTCAAGGGGCGGTCGTTTATATGGTTGCCGAATCGCTGACGGCCCGAGAAAGTGGCCACTCCTGGCGACCACGACATCCTGGTGGCAGACCGGCTTGGCTTTATTCACATCCGGCCTTGTTACGGACCATTGGGCGACGGGGCTGGCACAAAGAGACGATCGCCAGGCATGAGCTTTGTGTCGGGAGCGTTAACCGACCGACCTCTGGACTCAGCCTAACGCAACGCCTTATGGCCAAGAGTGCGCCTGCTCGACGTTCATTCCTGGCGAGAACGTCGCGGTGTGCGGGGGCTGAGGCCATCGCTTCGCCAAATTCCTCACCCAATCCCAGTAGGCCATTGCTCAAAAGCGTTTCCCGGTTACTTTACCCACGTCAATTACCCTGAACCGATGCGCCGCCGAGTCGTCATTACCGTCACTTGTTTGGCGGTTGCCGCTGTTCTGTGGGCTGCTCTTAAGTGGCCAGGAGAGCCGCGTTACGGTGGTAAGACTTTAAGTGAGTGGTTCGATGCCACTGTGAAAGCGCCTGATTTTGGATTGAGGCAAAAACAATGGGAAGAAGCAGTCAAACACATGGGCACAAACGCCGTGCCTACCCTTGTGAGTTGGTTGGCCAACGAACCAACATTTGGCTGGCACAGATTTTTCAAGATTCAAAATGCGTTGCCCGGTTCTCTTCGTCGCTCTCGCATAACACTTTGGCTTGGCAATAAGGCAGAAGCGAACGAGATGAAGCAACAATTTCGGGCCGCTGCTGCTGAGAGCGCTTTGATCGGATTAAGAAAAGATGCGAAGTCAGCGATCCCTGCCTTACTTCGCATGTTTCGCAATCAACGGTCTAGTAGCGCATTCCGGGCCGTTAATGTCCTGGCTGTGCTTAGTAAGGATTCCTTCCCCGCATTGTTGCAGTGCTTTTCTGATCCACAATTCACAAACTATCTCGGCTTGGCTCAAGTTTTGGGTCGGATGCAAGGTTTTTCGGGAGAAGAGGGCGCGCCAGCGGTGCCTCATCTTTGTGGTTTTTTACAACGAGCAGACCCGGCCCTCCAGCAAGCGTGCGCAGATGCGTTGGGAAACCTTGCTGCCGCGCCCGAGTTGGCGGTTCCCTGTCTGGCCTCAGCGCTGACGAATGCGATTCAGGGGTCCGATATTACCCTTTCCCGCAAGTGCGCGGACGCCTTGGGAAGATTCCGTTCACGGGGAAGCGCAGCAGTGCCTGCCCTGTGCTTTGCTTTGGATTGCCCTGACGGGATAACGAGTGAAGAAGCGGCCAGAACATTAGGTAAAATTGGAGTAAATAGCGAGATGGCAGTTCCCGCTTTAGTCGCTTACCTGAAAAGCGCTGGAACAACAGGGCATCGAAAATATGCCATTGAGGGCTTGAGAGCCTATGGCGAAGCGGCACGCGAGGCGATTCCACTAATCCGCGAGGCCCTGAACGACGACGATCATGATACTCGCGCCCTAGCTCAGGAGACACTCCTAAGGTTTATAGACAAATAATTGACCTCTTTTCTCACCCGTTTCGATCACCGCCCGGGCCTAGCTAAGAGGCTACGGTGGGGCTGGACTGGGTTAACAGTCTGTCCGGTCACCGCTCGCGCCATGCAGCATCAGATCCAAGCTACCCCTGCAACCAGACGGCATCAATCAGTGCGGTGGCCTAGCCTTCCCAAAAATCGGCGGCGACGATTGCAACCCGCGCTAGGATCGCATCTTGCTGGTTTCCGCGATGTCTGGTTGCCAGATTATGTTCTGTCAGCGTAGCTTTGGTGTATGCCTCGCCTGATTTTGGGTTGCTCGTTCGCAGTTCTCTTCCTGCTTGGTGCCAATTGCAGGGCCGAGGACACCGTCACCGACCAAGTTGACGGGTTCGTCCAAGACGAGATGCTCCGGCAGCACATCCCTGGCCTTTCCCTGCTCGTCAACCAGGACGGCAAGATCGTCCTGGCCAAAGGTTACGGGCTTGCCAATGTGGAGCACCAAGTGCCGGTAAAGCCGGAAACAATCTTCCAGTCCGGCTCGGTTGGGAAGCAGTTCGCCGCAACCGCTGTGATGATGCTCGTGGAAGAGGGCAAGATTGCGCTCGACGACAGGGTAAGCAAGTATCTCACCAACGCTCCGCAGAGTTGGGCAGATATTAAGGTGCGCCACCTGCTGACACACACATCGGGGCTAGGCGACTATCCCCGCGACTTCGATCTTCGGCGGGATTACACCGAGGATGAATTATTGGCGAAGGTGATGGCAACCCCGTTGGCGTTTAAGCCAGGGGAAAAGTGGAGCTATAGCAACCTCGGCTATTTAACGCTGGGTGTGTTAATCGGCAAGGTGACCGGAGAATTCTACGGCGACTTTTTGCAGGATCGCATATTCAAGCCGCTCGGGATGACGACGGCGCGCATCATCAACGAAGCAGACATCGTGACCAACCGTTCTGGCGGTTACCGCTTGGTGGACGGCAAGTTGAAGAACCAGGAATGGGTTTCGCCCACTTTTGACTCCACAGCAGACGGCTCCCTGTATCTCAGCGTTTACGACCTCGCCAAATGGGACGACGCGCTCTACGCGGAAAAGCTTCTCAAGCGATCCAGCTTCGACCAGATGTGGACGCCTGTCACTCTCAACAATGGTAAAACGCACCCCTACGGGTTTGGCTGGTTTATAGTCGATGTGCGAGGTCATCGGCTCATTCACCACGGCGGTTCATGGCAAGGATTCCATTGTGCCATCCAAAGATACGTGAACGACAAGTTGACGGTCATCGGTTTCGATAACTTGGCGCAATCGGACCTGGAGAAGGTCATCCGAGGGGTTGCTGGGATTTATAATCCTGAACTCAAGCCCTCGCCACCGAAGGAAAAGTGAGCGAGCAACTGCGTAATTTTCGTGGCGGAAACGCACATGCTGTTGGCGGCGCACGTAACCCCAAGACCCTGTCGAGCGAGTCTGGTTCGGAGTTTATTCAAAGCCCGGTGAACACGTTTATGCAGGCCCTAATTATTGGGGCATTGGGACGGGCGGGGACGACATGCGTCGGCGCAAGCTCGGTGGAGGAAGCTCTCACTGCAATGCAGACGCAAAAGATCAGTCTGACTGTGTTGGACTGGGGACTAGATAGGAGCACGGTGGCCAGAGAGCTTTACCCCTCGATGCCGGTGGTCGTGATTAGCGGGATGCCTTTGGAGGTTCGGACAGATGCGGTCGTGAACAAAGCGGATGCGTTTCTGAGCAAACCCTTCAGTGAGACTGTTTTAACGGCCCAGGTGATGCAGTTGATCGAGAGAACTCGCCAGGCGCCCGCCATCCGCTTGGCTCAGAGGGCCGAGGACGTCCTTTCCTTGCAAGAGGTCCAATCGATTTACATTCGTCACGTCGTTCAGCTGTTGGGAGGAAATAGATCTAGGGGGGCGGAAGTTCTTGGTATCCACCGTCACACTGTTTCGAGCGCGCTCAACGCCGAAGATGTTACAGCCGGATCAACTGAAGATGGATTTGAGCCGAATGAGAGGCGACAAATGACTTCACCCTTATTGCAGTTCATGAGCGCTCGAGCCAATCGCCATTAAAAGCAAGTGTGTCGGTTCTCACTTTTATACAAAAGACGCACGGAATGAGTTTGAAAAGTGAGGATCGACGGCTGCTACGGATGCAAGAGACTAGGTTGACTCTCACTGCTGGCCGAGGACATTGGTCGGAACCGACGGCGGAGCAGGGCGATCGTCAGGGCCACGAACCCGAGAGTCTCCGCAAACCGGAACAGCAACCCGGATAGAGCCTGGCACAAGGAAATCGCCCCCACCTCTGGAGGGGAAGAGCCTCGCACAATGAGCATCTGCTCCACTGGGCCGACCACCGACAGCGCCAGCAACAGTAGAACCGCACCTGCCGCCAGAAGGACGGGCCGCCTCAGGGCGCGGGCCAGGAGGTCATTCACGTCCATTTCCTTACAGCGGATGAGCCGCCACACCCCAACAATGATCCCGCCCAGCACCAGCAAGTGAACTAGGCTCATGAACGTGGCGGGAACGACGGCGCGGCTCCAGTTCGATCCCCACTGGATGGACGGGGTTGGAAGTCCAAGGCCCCACCAACCGCCCACCACCACCGCATTGGTCAGAGACTTGGACACTGCCGTGATTACCCCCCACACCTGCAGGCCAATCACCATCCAGAGCAAGCGGTTCAACCAAACCTCCGCGCGGTTTACTTTGGCAAACTCCGGCTCCAATGCCGCGGGTTTGCCGAGCCGACGCGTCGCGAGCAGGAAGCATTCTTGCTCAGACAGCCCCTTAGCTTGAAGGGCGGTGACCGAGTCGCGCACGTGCGCTTCCAATTCCGCTAAGTCCTCCTCACGGAGGTGAGCCGAGTGGCGCAAGGGCCCTCGCCAGTTACGAATTGCCTGGTTCAGGTCAAATGAGGTTGGGTCTTCCATAGTTTGGTGAGTGTTTGGTGTACCGTCAACCATTGCTCCCGCTCGGTAATGAGCGCCTGGTTACCTTTCGGCTTCAATCGATAATATTTGCGTTTCCTCCCGGTTTCCACCTCGCGCCACTCCGAGGCGACCAACCCCTCAGCCTCCAACCAATGCAGCACGGGGTAGAGCATCCCTTCGGTCCAGCCGATCTTTCCGTCAGAAAGCGCCTGTACGCGCTGGATGAGCGCGTAACCGTAACTTTCTCCTTCTCGGAGGATAGACAGTACCAGCGGGATTGTCGAAGCGGCGACCAATTCTCGCGAAAGCATAGCGCCACTATGCCTAATGCCGTTATGCCTGTCAACAGAAAAGGGGTTTCTATGGGCGCATCTCTGGTTCGCGAACTGCGCCCCAAGCCGTCCCAGATGCTCCAAAAGACAAGTACCAAACGCATTCCCCGGGGGCGCCACCAAGCTTCAACCGCCACATTGACCAGGTTTGCGAAGGCGACGAGTTGAGCTTTCGAGCAAGTCCTCGCGCGTTTCTCACCAACGTCTTCAGATCTAGTTGGCCTCGGGACGCGCTTCAATTTCATCAGCGGTAACCCTAATCGAGTTGGTCCGGCTGGTCCCTGACCGAATCGTGACGGCGACCCCGTAGTTCGCTTTTATGAAACCCGTCGCTTTATCGCACTCTATGAGCCCAGAAGAGTTGAGGGCATTGAACTCGCACAAAGTCCCAGACACGACGTGCAATTGCCCGATCGTTTCCCCATTGGACCTAAGAAAGATAACCCTAATCTCTTTCGAGGCTTGAGTTCCAGGGTGGAGGGCTGCGGTAGCGAGCGTTGCGCCCGCTATCACAGCGAGTGTTATGGCATATTTGCGTTTCATATTTTCCTCTTGTTCATTCTGTAACCCAGCAATGAGCTTGTCGGTAATAGTGAAATGTTAGCAATGGGCGACTCGCTCAGGAAGGTCGGGATGAAAGGTGGATCGGACTTCTGGGGCTGCCTCTATCCCTTTGGTGGGGAGCTGGCGAGCGCTCCGTATGCAGCGCCCCACGGCAGAAAAGACAACCAGGTCTATGTTGACGGCCACGTATCCGCAGGAAGTCAACGTGATCTCCACGATCCGCAGAGGACAGCCCGGCTGTGGAATTACGACCACCGCCCTCATGAGGAGCTATGGAAACAGTGATCAAAAGGCCCAGCCATCGGCCTGGCACTGAACACGCTGCGGGCGCGTTATGTTTGCATTCCGGAGGTCATTTGCACCGCGGCGGCGGGGCGGGACGTTGGTCATCATCTTGGAGCAACAACTTGAGACTCGGACACTGCTTTGACGTAAACTCCGGACGCTGTCTCCCAGTACTGTATTGGACCGAGCCCAAAAACGCCCCGGGTGCTGTTAGCAGTCCGCACTCCGAATGAATTGTAAGCGTAACTGCCGAGACGATCCGCAGCGCCCTTCTGCCAGGGACCCGAAATGCCTGCGCCGTACCCCGGGCAATGGAAAGCCCGATTGGTCCAAGCAAGCAAACCATAAGGACGGAGTTTCGAAGACCAGTATATCAAGCCCGTCGCCCTGCCACTTTGACCTTCAGCATCGCCGTAAGCGGAGCCCACGGGACCAAGGTAGTGAGGGTACAGACCTTTCTCCTCATGCGCGTACATTTGGAGGGCCATTCCCATTTGCCGGAGCCGGTTGCGGCAGGACGTGGAACGTGTGGAATCCTTTGCCTTAGACAGGACCGGAAGAAGCAATCCGGTTAAAAGCCCGATAACACTTATGACCACCAGGAGTTCCGTCAAAGTGAATCCGGCTTCCCCACAGCCATGTCGTTTCACGCTGATTTGGACAGCTTTAAGGTTACACGTCACGTTCGCTGGGCACGCCTACTCAGAAGTGATCCCACTAGTTCTGAGCCACTTCTCCACCAATGCAGGCCATTCCGTAATCGGAAACTTCGTCGGCCGCAGCCCAAAGCCGTGTCCGCCCACCGCATACAAATGCAATTCGACCGGGACGTTGGCGTTTCTGAGGGCGAGGGAGTAAGCCATCGAGTTTCTGATGTCGTCTACGGGGTCATTCTGAGCCTGCAACAAAAACGTGGGCGGCGTGTTGCTGGTGACAATGATGTTCGGATTTATTTCCAACTGGTTTTCGTGCTTCCACGAATCCGGATTATCGTGGTGAAAGGGAGAAAGGTGGCCCGGATACAGCGCAATCGCAAAATCCGGGCGACAGCTTTCTTTGTCGGCCGCATCGACCGACGGATACGCCCGTTTGTCAAAATGGGTGCTCGTCGCCGCCACCATGTGTCCACCGGCGGAAAAGCCAATCACTCCAATTTTGTGGGGATCGATGTGCCATTCTGCGGCATGGAAGCGCACCAACCCCAATGTCCTCTGCGCATCTTCCAACGCCTGAGGTGACTCTGAATACGGCCCCACTTTGGGCTTCGTCGGTACGCGGTATTTGAGCAGCACAGCCGTAATTCCCTTGGAGTTCAGCCAGTCACAGATCTCAGTTCCTTCGAGATCGATGGCCAGTGCATTGTAACCTCCACCCGGAAAAACAACGACTGCCACGCCTGAGTTGAGTCCTTTGGGCGAATAGACCGTCAGCGTTGGCTGCGAAACATTGACCACAAACGCGAAGGGTTTGTCCGCCACGACCCAATCCGCGTTGGACAAAACCGCCTCCGATCCTGGGACCGGCTGCGCGTCAGGAATAGCGCCCGGCCAAATCGGCACTTGCTTATGTCCCGGCGACGGCTGCCAAACATTTGTTTGCGCGCTCAAGCGGCCACACGCCAGAACGACGCAGGTAAATAATAATATTCTTGGGGTGATCTCTTTCACGGTGCGTAGGCTACCTGACATGCGGGGTCGCTAGGGCGAACGCCACGCATCGGCCACGGAACTTTGAGTTTCATCGCTGGTTCCAATCGGTTGGCAATTCTTGAAAGACTATTTGGCAGGAGGCTGGCATGTTGTCGATGACTGACTGAATCTTCTTCAATCTTCGCGCGGCTTGGATCCGACCCCTGGGAGTCTATCCGCCACACTTGAGGTTTCAAGCATCCCGACCCGGGGCTGAGGCCTCGATATTGGAACCGTCCGGCGTTGTGAGGAATTCAGGAAATTGAACCTTTTTTACGTTCGTGGCACAAATGGGCATGGGCGAAGAACAAAGCCTGGTCGCGGCATTAAAGTGCCGTGACCCAGCAGCCATAGATGCGTTGATCGAAACGCACGGAACTCGATTGCTTCGCTCGGCCACTTTGCTCTGCGGCAACGAAACCAACGCTCAAGACTTGGTGCAGGACACTTTTGTGGAGGCGTTTCGGTCGATCCATCGATTTCGCGGCCAGGCGAGTCTTTACACGTGGTTGCATTCAATTTTACTGAATTTGACCCGTCATTATCGTCGTAAGAACAACCGGTTAGTTTATGACAATGAATTGGCCACGCAGGAGCCTGTGCTTTCGGAGGAACAGCCCAATGCCTTGGATTTAGAGAGTGCGACAACGGAACTGACACGAGCATTGCGACAGCTTACGAGTCCGCATCGGGAGGTATTGGTGTTGCGCTTTTACGAGCACATGAAAATCGACGAAATAGCGCGGCATCTCGGAGTCTCGAAGGGCACTGTGAAATCCCGCCTGCATTACGCAATCCACGAAATGCAGAAACTTTTCCCCAAGGAGATGAACCTTTTTAGTGTTGGAGGCACAAACGAGAAGATATGAAGTGCGAACGCTTGCAGGAGATCTTATACGATTATTTGGACGACACGATTTCACCTGCCGAAAAGGCCTGTGCAGAAGAGCACCTGCTTGGATGTAGCGCGTGTCGTCAAGAGTTGCAACGCGAAGTGTTATTTGCCCAAACACTTTCCGGCCGCCTTGGACATGCAGTTGATAAGATTGCCCTGGATCCCAACGCCCAACGAAGGATGGTAAGGGCAGTTCAACGGCAGGTTGGAAACCCCTCTGAACGCCGGTCTTTTTCATTTTGGGGCCGACTGACTGTGCCCGTCGTGGCGTCAGGGCTTGTTCTGGTAGGCGCAATTTGGATGGGCTATCGCTTTTTTGCCGGACAGCGCCCAATTTCAAATTCACTCGCCCCGCTAACCACAAGCAGCCGCGAAGTTCCCGTCCATGATTCATACGCCGTGCCTACCTACACTTTCGAGAGAAAAGGTGGTGTGGTTATTGATGCCTTAACTGATGAGACACGCTTCATAGATGGGGCACTGCTTGTCACCAGATAACAAAAAAGTCGAATTCCGTTATGAAATCCAACCCCAAGCTCCTGGCATTCCTGGTGGTCTCCTCCTCCGCCGCCATTGGTTTGCTCGCGGCCACAACTGCTTCCGACGAATTGAAGGAGGAGTTTCCACAGGCTGTGCAATTCGACCTGGGCGACAAAGAGTTTGCGCCAGGCGACAACATCACGATTGAGGGATTGCGCGGAACAACGGCGGCAATCCAGCCTGGTGGCACATATTGCGTGACGGGTACCTACACGCTCAATTCCCAGGATGAAGCGGACTTGTCCTTCTTTGCAACGACTACGAACAAAGTTCTCACGCCCTTTGAATCGCGGCAGACGATGCACGTCATGAAAGGCACGGGAGCATTTCTCTTGGTCAAGAAGATGACAGAGGACGGATATTTGCACGTGTCATTTTATTCCCGCCGCAACGGCCAAGGGTTCGGGGGAGTGTATTTCGGCCAAGGGCAGTGGGTCCTGAGAGATAAACACTTCAGCTACACCAAAACGGGGACACAGATGGAAGAGCACACTATGCCCCACGAGGAGGTCTCATTTACAGGCCCAAACAAGGTATTGTTCGACTATCTCGGCAACCCTGTGGCCCCGCCTTCGAGCATAGACCCGGCCTACACCAAGGAGGGATTGACGAGCGCAACGAGGACGGCGGCTCAGAACGCCGGCATCTCGCTGTTGGCACTCGAAATTGATGATTCGGAATTCCCGTTCCTGGTCGGAGTGGTTTTTGCGGATCCCGGCGACAAGCAGAAATTCAAGGAACAAATCGGCCAGTTACCAGCTTACTCATTCTCTGGCGGGGTGGGCGGAGATACAAGTTACGCAATGAATTTGGTTCCTTATAAAGCGTTTCCAAGGGATTCCGGCCAGCGTATATATCGTCGGATGATGTTACGTGAGGCGGTCCTCTACGATAAAATCACCACGGGACCGCTCGTGGCCAGTGTCGCCCCAGCCACGCCCGAAACTCCATCGTTGTCCTACACCCTGACCGTTCATCCGGAAATCAAGAGAGCATTCCATGGCAATGACTCCATCGAGATCCGCTCGATCACCGGCACCGCACCCAAATTCCAGACGGGGGGCACCTATCGTGTGGTCGGGACCTGCCACCTGGATACCATCAAGAACGCGACTCTCTGCCTTGGCAACACGGCTAAACCGGGTTCGCAAGCGATTATGGCCAGCACAGGCTCGGCTATCTCCAAACCGCTTCCGAACGGAACCACGGACTTCGACTTCACCTTCACCTTGCTGCGCCCCGGCATGCTCCACGTCACCATCTACGACATGGATAACCACGACAAGAACGATAACGCCTACGCCGGCATCTACCTCGGCGATGTCGCTGTCCGACGCTGAAGGCTGTTTCTGAGGACGCCGGATGGCTGAAATGAGAATTCGATTCAATGGCCTGCGCGGAAGGTCCTTGAGCTTGGTATTTCTGTGCATGGCCTCTGCGCTTGCTTCAATCAGGCTCCCCGCTCAATCGGCCGAGCGTTTCTGGTGGAATGGCCAGATCAACGGTAAACCGGTACGACTCGTCTTGGACACGGGTGCCCCAGATCTCTATCTCTTTCGGTCCGCGGCGGATCGCCTAGGTCTCAAACTTTCCCCGATAGAACCCGAGTCGAATCATTGGGTCACCGGTGAACTCGAACTCTCATTGCCAAAATGGGAACGTCGTTGGGGCTTTTTCTCAGTGACTGCGCACGGACCCGCTAAAGCTTTGGTCTGTGAAGCACCGGTGGGGTTGCAAGATATGGATGGATGCGTCGGATGGCCGATGTTCCATCGGCAGATTACTCGGTTCGACGCCTTAGACGACAAGTTTGAGTTCTTGGGCAAGGTGCCGAAAGAAGTCAAGGCATGGTGGCGGTTCTCCGTTCGAACTAATGTAGACGTGCTGGTTCTGGATCTCCCTGGCGATGCTATCCAGGGAGGGTTACACATCGATTCAGGCATGCTCATGGGGGACGTAGTTGAGCTCCCGGCACCCCTTTGGAACGATTGGATGGCCGCTCACCAAAACGAAAGCGGAGCAATCTGGCTCACCTCCCGACTGGGAGGGCTGATCCCCTCCAAAATCGCACGGGCCTCTCGGTTCCCAATCGGCGAATTGACGCTTACCAATGTTGTATTAGAAAGCGTCGAGGAGTGTGACTGGTCGCCCGAGTTAAAGGGCTGCGCCGCCAAAATCGGCTTAGAGTTACTAAAGCGTTTTGATCTTGTAGTGGACGGCGAACATGCGATTGCCTACATGCGACCTTCACACAGATGGAAGCCTGTCACGGCAGAACCGCCGAGCCGAAGGCCAGTTACCGCGGTTTTTGGGCCGTGGCGCGATCAAACGAACTTTTTTTCCGCCTGCGTGATAAATGCCAGCCCCGCATTCGAATCAGGCATTCGCGACGGCGATATTCTCCTCAAGGTTGACGGACAAGATGTCAAACAGTGGCTGGACAACCCTGGCCCGCGCTGGTCGTCGGATCGTGACCATTCGGGTATGCAACAGACATATCCTTCCACTAACAGCCCTAACGGGATGCTCGAATTGACTCTCAGGCGGCGCGACCAGGTTCTCCACGTAACAGTGGTGCAGCGTGGGATCGAGGTCGTTTCTCTTAACAAACTGAAATAGTCCAACGCTGGGGCCTCGAAGCCATTGCACATTAAGCATGCACGGAACGAGGCGACAAAACTGAAGTTAGCAGGTATTTATATCGCGCATTTTCCAGGGCCTGAGGTGACTCCGAATACGGCCCCACCTTGGGCTTTGTCGGCACGCGGTATTTCAGCAAAACCGCGGTAATTCCCTTGGAGTTTAGCCAATCACAGATCTCCGTCCCTTCGAGATCAATGGACGAGCAAACATTACGCAAAGCCCCGTACCTGCCATTCTGGTGGCTCGGGCTAAGGCCACGCATCGGCCCCGGGAACTTTGGGTTTCATCGCTGGTTCCAATCGCTTGGCAATTCCTGACAAAACAACTTTCCGTTCACAGTGGCAACGATGCCGGCAACTTCATTTGAAGATTTCCGTGGAAAAGTAAACATCAGATTCAGAGTCATAAAGCCGCCGCCTCCGGCACCCACAACCACTGGCTCGCGGAGTTGGGGAATCGAGGTGCCGTCAGGGCGCAAAAGCCACACCTGCCGATGCAGTTCGTTCGCTTTGAGGAAAGTGTGTTTTTCATCATTCCGATGCGTAGCTACCGCCATTTGCACGGTAAATTGCTCCGACTGCTCACTGAAAGACACGGGCTCATTCAAGCCACCCATGGCGATATCCCGCGTCCAGCCATCAACAATCCCGACTGTATGCTTCGCGTTCGCCACAGGATTGGTGGCAAAGTCGCGCAGGTAAAACCAGTAACCAAAGGAGCCGGGCATGGGCTCTTCACCTTGATGTGCCTTCTCAATGATTTTGAATTTGAACGGCGAGACGTATCCCGTGCTGAAATAAAACCTGAACCCGTTTGTGGTCCAGCTCTTCTGGACGGGATCCAATGAAATGACACTGCCCGCATCCGAAAGTTCCACCACTGCATTGAGAAATCTATCCGACTTTTTGTCGGCCTTGTAGAAGACCGTGAACCGTTGGCTGGAATCCCAATTTGTGACCTGCACCGAGATCGGGGAGTTGGAGATGTTGGCGGGTGAAATTTGGAAAATGGTCCCCTTACTGCTCAGCACCGATGGCTCGCGATTGCTCATTTCAACCTCGTGACAAAAGAATTTCCCGTTAAGGCTCAAGGCGACCCCTGATATTTGGTCTGCGGGGACCTTTTGAAATTCGTAAAACATATAATCAGTTGAAAAATCGCCGATGGCTCCGATTGAAACCACGGTGGGTTTGGATAATTGCGCAATGGAAGTGCCATCCGCTTTCAAGAGCCAGACCTGCAAAACGGGGTTGTTTGTGTCCATCCGCTTGACGCGTTCCCTGAAACCAACCGGGACCTGCAAAGACAAACTTGAAGCCTGCTCCCTGAAAATCGCCTGCCCTAATTTGGGCAAATCAACACTGCCCTGCGGATTGAGAGTTTTGACCGCCGGAGAATTTGTGGTTGGAACGCCGCTTCCGCTGGCGGCACGGCTTAAAACGCACGCGCTGCTCAATGCGACCGTGAGCCAAAGGAAGAGCGCTTTCATCACAGCCCAAGGATTCAATAAGGGACAGCGGACTGAACGCGGGGCGTAACAAGGATACTCGAACCGGTCTTCGGCAACGAGCGGAAAGGTGTCTCGGAAGTTTTGCTCCAGAGACTCGTTGGCTGTCATCGACTGACTTCCTCGCTCGATATGACGGCTTCCTCTGGGCCACTGTGAAAAATCTCTCGCCCAAGTTTTCGATTCAACACCATACCCAACGTCGATGGCTCTGGCCCATAGCTGACTCGCAATCTCCACGTGGCGTTAGTCGGGAGGCCGGGCGGCCAGCCCACTGCAAAAATACAACCATACCCGGGCGACCAGTAACCACCATTAATACCGGACCAGGACGTGCCCTTTGGCAAGAACGTCTGCCATCCCGTCGGGGTTTTGTGCTCGATAGATGCTGTCTTGAACCAGATCCAACGATTCGATGAGACATCGCGCACCAAGAACATTGCGCAGAGGCCAGTCGCGCCTTGGCACACCTCAATCCGGGTCGGTTTCATCTGCCGTGCTGGGCCATTGGTCATGCCTACAAAGCCGACCGAGAGACTCGTCGCCGCCGGCACAGGGCGAGAGCTGGCCCACAGAAGGAGTGCGAGCAACAGCAAAACAAAAGCAGAAACGGTGAACTGGTGCCGATTAGCCATGACACGTGACAAAGTAGTTGAGGAGGCGCGGGTAATCGATCTTCACGGTGCCGAGTGCATTCAAGTTAATGTGAGATCAGTCACCGCGCCCAGGGCAGAGGAAACTCTTCGATCGTCTTGCCGCTCTTATCTGTCCGCCACGCTTTTTGCAATTTCCACGAATCCTCTTTGGATTTTCGCATGATTGTATAATGACAAACAGTTGGCTCGGCCTCCTTGCGAGCTGCAAACCCGAAAATGCCCGGGTCACGATACGTTTCGAAGCTAATGGTTCCTTTGTCATCCTTTGACCACCCCGGCACCTGGCCTGTCTTCTTTAAGTTTTTCAAGAATTCCAGAGCATCCAGGAATTCTTGGTCCTTCAATGGACCAGGAGAAACCAGCTTGAGATACATTGTGTGCCGGGGGAAATCAAAGGTGACAAGATGCCGCGCCAAAAAATTAAGCCCGAGCACATCTCCTCCGGTTCGCAGATTTAGGTCGGTGTAAGTTTCACGATTCCAAACACAATCTTGCAAGTGCACCCACCCTCCAGAAGCGCCCTCCGTGCTCGAGTTGGTTTTCACTAAACCGTCTCCGTTCCAGCCGGTATCTACCAACAATCGGCTCGCTTTTCCTCCGGCGAGCCCCTTGTGAAAGGTAAAGAGTTGGCTGTAGAAGAACAGCCTGAGTGGCAAAGGCCTGCCTAACTGTACAGTGTCCAAATGCTTGGGATCCAAAAAACGCATCTTGCCAGCTTGAAAATCCAGTTGGATGCAATAGTGCTTCAAACAATCCATCGCCAAAATTCCCCTGACGGGATGGCCGAGCTTCCTCGATAACCTCTGAAAATCAACCACCGCACACAATCGGCCGGTTTTCAGCCGAGTGTTGCCGAGATAAAGTTTGGGCTCCCAGTAAACTCCGGATTTCTGCTTTTCATTGCCAAACGGAACTGACCAGGTACCTAGCGGTAGCCTGAAACCTAATTTTGGCAACAGTGTCCTGTCAAAGAGCGTGCCTGGCGACCCTGTGTCCACGATGAAAGGGAGCTCCTCACCGCGTTTAAGCCGCAAGTTCACAAACACGAGGCCGCCACGCCCTGCCTCCCGGTTGAGATCGACGTCCTGGGGGAGTTGGCGCCGGCCGGATCGTTCGGTAGCGCAGGAGCACAGAAGAAACAAGCTGACACAGATGGCGTGCGTGGGGAACGTCCACGGAATGGAAACGCGCTTATTTACAGGGACGGACACGTCGCAGTCGGTGCCGGGGATTTTCATTTCTCTCCTCGCTCACTCGAGGTTTTCGTCCGAATCCTATCGAGTTGGCCACGCACTTCTGCAGCTTGCCTGCCATCAAAAGCTTGCAGGCTGATCAGAGCTTCTTCGGCCTCTTTGTTGTGACCGAGACCTTGTTCGATCAGTTCCCAGGCCGAGCAGGTTGTATCGTGATTAGGAAGACCAAGTTCCAGAGCTTTTCGCACAGGTGCCAAGCCCTCGGAGATCTCTCCTCGGCTCACCAGACATACGCCCCTCAGCAAATAGGGCAACGCACTGTCAGGGCTAAGTTGATGGGCTCGCTCGACGTTCGCTTGGGCCTGCGCCGCGTGGCCTATTTGTATCTGAGCCATGGCCAGCGCCGTGAAGGTGAATGGGCTCTCTGGAAACCGTTTTGCTACACGTTTGAGCCGTCGCTCGGCGTCGCGCCAGTCAGCGCGCGCGACGGCTGCAATGGCTGGCTTGAAGTCCGGATCAAGGAACAATGGCAAATTGCTGCCGTTGGTTGGCCGCCTGCGGAACGCGATGGGCGCGTTGGTCCCGGCGTTAGCTAAAATCCTCCGTATAACGGCAACGGGTGATGTGGTCGCTGATTCCGTCGGGCTAACATAAGGAACCACACCCACTACATCGCCCTCTGCATTTAGTAATGGCGAGCCGCTTTGGCCAGCTCGCACCGGGACTCTGGTTGCTACGGTGTCGAAGAGGCCCGGCAAGCTGATTACCGCCGCCACAATTCCTGTGCTGCAGGCAGGGGCAATCATGTCCTGAGCGCTCACCAAAGTCACCGGTCGGTTCGTCCTTAACATTCCATTGGCAAGTCTCAGGTGGGCACATTGGGATCGTTCGATTTTCAACACCGCGATGTCGTAGTCCCGATCTTCGCCGATGAAGCCGGTGACTGGAAATCGTTTACCGTCTTGGGTGATGGCAACCAGGTTCTCCTCCGCTTGGGCAACATGGCGGGCGGTGACAAGGACGCCGTCCTGGGTAATGAAAAAGCCCGTTCCGAAGCTCTTTGGCTTCTCATGGCGACCGACCGATACAAGCACTACGAGAGCCGGACGGGTATTGGTGACCAACTCCGAACAATCAGGGCTTAGGGTGCCGGCGCTCAAGCCGGAGGCACCGATGCCGAGTAACCGGATTGGGACTAGAAGTGCGGCTGCGCCATGTCGCAGTTTCCGACCGCCCATCAGCTGGCGCAGCGAGCTTCGCAGCCCCGGTCTCACCAGGCGATCCTCTCCCTTTCTCTCCTGCAGAGTCAAGGCGCCTTCTGCCCTTAATCTGCCCTTACGGGTGTTAAGGCATTAACTTTTAAGGTCTGCGCAAGTTCCGCCGGTTCAAGATCAAGAATGCTCCAGTCAAAGAACACGCCGGGCTGAGCCAAACCGCAGGGTCGCCAAAAGCGTCTAATTCCCGTCGGAATCCGCGAGCTCAGCGTTTATCGGCCAGTTTACTTAGTGAATTCTTCAATTTCAGCGTCCGTGTGCAAGCGCTTGCCGTTGGGCGAAAGGACAGTTGGCGTGATCAAGACGACATAATGGTCCACTGAAGAACGTGGTTTTTCAGCTAGGAATGATTTTATGCCGACCAAATTACCCAAAACCAGAGTACAGCCATCAGGAACCGTGCTGTTCGAAGTAAGCTGCCGCACGCGGATGTGAGGAACAGGCGCTTGAGGCTCGGGACGACCTTGAGGATCTTCAAACTGCGGAAGGAAACGTGACGAATCGTCGTAGCCAAGAAATTCTCTTAAGCTTGCAACGGTCCTAAGGCTCACCTTCCAATTATCGGGCATCAATACAGGAGTCAAATCGATCGAAGGGCCAAAAGGAATTTGTGAAGGTACGTTATTGCTCAAGATGGTACGAAGACTGACGCATTGGACTTCGCATTGACGGCCGCTCAGAGTAGAAACAGCGGCTTCATTAATGAGGTAGTCGCCATGCTTTGCATTGATGGCCTTGAGAACTACAGCCGTTTGAGATGGTGTGAGGATTTTTGAATAGTTGGTCGCATCGGAATTGGCAACCCCTATACCGTTCCAGAACTCACGAAGCTCTGAATCCGGTACATGAAGAAACCTGGTCTTAATGTTGAGCTGAAACTGCGGCGCGTTCAGTTCCTGGATGGTTCCCTCTAACGTATCGAGATGTTCCAGGGTTGCGTGCACGATCAAATTTCCTTCCCGGTCGTTCAAAAACAGGGTTTCGGGCGGCTGCAAGTTCACTCCTTTTGATAACAAGAGGCGGCGCAAGGCATTCATTGTCGCTGTCGGATCAGCCAAATTGGTTTCGCCGAAAGTTTCTCCCAATCGATTGCACATTGTGACTGAGTCGACCACGATAATGCGAGTATACAGATGCTTCGGGTTGGCAGAAGCGGCGCAGAATTCCACACCATCCTTTTGGATGGAGTATTCGATGCGCCGGTTAGAAACTTTGACGATCACCTCGACGACGTCCAAAAGCCGAACGTCTACCAGCCAGGGCAAAATTGTGATGGGAACTTGGCTGATATCCGCTGCTGAACTGGGTTCAGACGATTTGAACCGGAAGGTAAAATCCGGAGAGACTTCATCGTTCAGCCGGCGCAATACGTCGGCAAGGGGCAGGTGATCAAAGGAGATTTCTTTCAAACGAATTCGCTCAAGCTCCGCGTAGATGGTTTGAGGTGTGGTGGAGGCGAACACAAGGTTCGTTCCGCCCGGGCGTATTGGACGAACCGGGGGACGCTGCTCGGAGCGCGCTTTGGTAACGAGATCCAGATAATAATGAGCCGATGGTGACCGCCGGTCTAAACCCAAGGTTTTCTGCAACAAGGCCTCCGCCTCATCGAGTTTGCCCAACTCAAAAGAGAGCTTTGCATCACGAACCAATTGAACGACCTCTTGGTTTTGATGTTCTGCGCCCGGAATCGACGCCTCGCTCGTTTTGTTCTGGTCCTCCTCCCGATCGGGTTTTCCTTGCCTGAGCAAGACGAGCTCCAACTTTCCCGAATGGATACCGGGAGCCGTCCAAAGCATTGCGCCACCCGCGGGAATAGAAACCTCTGATTCGACCGTGGAGCCTGGCTCGTTTGCCATGCCTAATTGAACCTGGCAATGCGTAGTATCGCGGTAGAGCCACGGCACAACGGTAAAATCCAGCGGCACCCAATCGGGTCGAGGACCGACGTAAGCCGAGCATTCAGCACCAACCACGACTGTCCTGCCGTTGACGTTGGTTTGGGTTTGGTAATCCACCCCGTTTCCGTTCACACCGCCTACCCGATAATGAAAACGGCCTCCGCTGAAATAGCTGTGAGATAATCCTCCGCCTTTGGGATACAATTCGGCACCGGCCTGAACCAGCTTCCTTTCCACGTCAGCAACCTCGTTGGAATTCAACACAAGAGGACTTTGAGAGCCGGCTATGGCGGGCAGGAATAGCTCTAGAAGCGAACCATCAACTATCAGGAAACGGGCATTTAACGAAATTTCGGCATAACCGTTGAAACGGGGGTCAGGCCAACTATCCACCGCCGCGCCTACAGTCGAAGCGGCTTCGGCCATCCTGGCGGGCGCTTGTCCCATGGGTAACGCCAGAGCGGCAAACACGATCAAGCTCAACACAGATCCCGGGGTGAGACCAGCCCGCCTTGGAAACCGAAAATCCACCAAACGCTCTATGCGGCGACGCAATGCCATGCGAGATTCGAGGATGCCCACCAATGCGAGACCCGACAGCGGCCGGCCCAGCGCGAGTTTGGCAACTTCGATCAATGTTTGTGGATACTCACTGGCTTCGTCACGCAGGGCGCACATCACTGCGTCATCAACGGCTTCTTCCCGGACTCGGCGAATCCGCGCATTGGCCACCCACAAAAATGGATGCCACCAATATATAATTTGGAGCAAAGTTTGGGCGCAATTGAACCACACATCCCTCCGGCGCAGATGAATCAATTCGTGGAGTAACACCCCTCCCAGTTGCCTTTCGGACAAACCCCCGCACAGCGAGGTTGGCAGCAAAATAATTGGACGAAAGAATCCAAACACTACCGGCGAACTCGTTTTCTCCGAGAGCCCCAGACGAACTGAGCCTGTAAAACGAGCAGACTGGCGGGCGCATTCCAAGAGATCCTCCAAAGCCGGTGAAGCAGCTTCCGCACGCCGAGCGGCCAAAGCCACCTCGCGCCATCGGCGCAGCATCCAAATAAATAATCCCAAACTTCCGAATGCCCAAAAGAGAAGAAACAATCCCTGGGGAGAAATAGAGGGGCGCGCGCGCGGAGTCTCAACCGGATCAGCTTTAACCGGAGCCGACGTCGACTTGGAATCATTAAAATGGACCGCAACCGTGGTTGCATGCGTAGGACTGGGTGTGGAAGCCGATGGCCTGATCCACCAACTCACGCCCGTCCGAAGCGCAAGCGATGGCGGCAGCGTTAGCTTCAAAAGCACCAGCAGCCAGAGAGAATATCGAACCGCGGGCCGGAGCCGCCCGCGCAAGGCGACCTCCATCAGACACAAAACACCGATCAGCAAAGTCGATTGCCAGAACATCGGCCACGCGAACTCTGCCAAGAGCCTTGGCGCTGCTTCCGAAAAGAACTGCTGAACGGAGGGCATAATCTATTTTTTGTCTCCTTTCTTTCGGGCCTTTATTAGAGCTTCCAGGCTCTCGAGCTCATCGAGCGATACCTCTCCACTGTTCAACAGGCACTGCACCATAGGAGTCAGGGCGCCATTAAAAGCATGCTTCAGTGTGTAAAGTATTTCCCCTCGCTGCGCTTGCTCACGCGTGATAGCCGAACGGAAAAGGGTAACCTTACCAACTTTCCTGGCCGTCAACAGCCCTTTGCTGGCCATGCGGTCCATGATGGTGCGCACGGTGGAATACGTCCATTGTGTGCGAGAATGCAGCCTTTTCTGGATCGAGGGCGCAGTGGAGGGTTCTTTTTCCCAAACGGACTTGATCACAACCCATTCGGCTTCGGTAAGTTCGTTTTTAGCAGGTGACATAAAGAATGGAGAGATAATGCTCGACATATGTAGAGGTTGTCAACAACAAACTCTACACTTGTAAAGCTCCGGCGGGAAGGAAGGCTGCGAATGCTCACCCGCCCCGGAGGTCAAGAACGACATTGCCTGTGAGCACTTGAAGAAGGGCACGGTTTAAAGCAATCGCCGCATACAGGCTCGATGACGTTCGAGGTCCAAAGGTGAGATGATTCTTCAACACGCGCAGATGTCATGACGATGGCTAATGATTACTCAAAGCCGGTCGCGATGTGGCAAGCCGTCCCGATTCCACCGGCTCAAAGCCGCGTCGCTGGTGTCTTCAAAAAAGAGTTTCAAGGTCGGCGACTCAACATGGCCATCGCAAAATACCACGTTGGCCTTGCCTTGATGACGGGCTTTTGCTCTAGCCGTACTCTCGAGTATGTCCTGAGCGCCAATTTCGATGGGTTTTCCAACCACTGTCAGCCTTTGCAACCAGCGAGAACCGTCAATGATGCCAAGTTGCGGAAATCCGGATCCGCATAGTCCATCGCCAATTTCCATCATCTCGCTTGGCCTCACGACTTCTGATTCCCTTACTGGACTATATGGACCCGGCCCTTCGCGCGCACCCAGCCCGCCAAACACGCTAAGTAAACCGTTGGTTACCCCGGTCAGCCCCCAGGCATTATAACCGTAAGCATGGTAACCGTAAGCAAATCGCCTATCGGGGAAGGGCAGAGGGTGACAGGTAGGACAATGCCAAACATCAGCAACATCAGCGGGACTAAGACGCGGGAATTCCTTTTCCAAGTCAGCCGTCCAGTCGGTCGCGTTTGTGGCGTCACGTACGCCGGATGCAGCGGTTACCGCCAGCGGATAAACATGATTATCCGAGACAAATAGCTGCGTTCCCAGACCCAACTGCCGGACGTTGTTGGCACAGTGGATTCGTTGCGCCTTTCCGTTGGCACGGGAAACTGCCGGGAGCAGTAGTGCCGCCAAGATCCCGATGATGGCAATGACCACCAGTAGTTCTACGAGCGTAAACGCCGTGCGGGTGTGGCATGCCGGTGTTCGCATACCTGATTTAGACAGGACTAGCGCAGATTTGTCACCGGCTTCTGCACCACTGCTGTCGAGCTGGTTTCCACAACAAGTAGCGAGGAGCGGATTGTCTGCCGTCAGCGTTGGGCCGTTCCGAGCAAGATTCTCATTGCATTCAGTTCTGAGGAGGCGCTCCGTTTTGGGCAAAGGGCAGTTCGTCATCTGCGTGGACTACGTTTCCCACCGGATTCACAAGGGTTGCTGTGAGGAGAACAATCAGTTGGCTGTCCGGCTTGGTCTTCTCTGTCGCGCTGAAGAGCACGGTCTGGTGGTCATACAGATTTACCTCCCCGTTCAGGGCTTCAGGGGCACTGACGGTCGCCTTCAGCTTGATGGTATAACCATCAGCGGACAGAGTCGGGATGAGATCGACAATCGCCTCCGATGCGGCAGGCTGTCCTGGAGCAGTCTGGTCGCCAGTCCTGATTTGACACTGGCGTCCGCTCAAAGTTACGACTGAAGACTCGGCCACTTTAACCCCTTCTCTTTGTTCGAGAGCTTTGCAGATGACTCGCAACTGGGCCGGGCCGAGGATTCCGTTAGCCGCCGACGTGTTATTGTCGTTCTTCCCGGCGAAAGCGGAAGGCATGACGAAACCCTGCCGGGGGATTTCGATGAATTTCGCCTTGATGTGGATTTGGGCAGGAGTGGATTCGGCAAGCTCTGGGGCGCCATTCGTGGTTTCCAGGTTTCGGTTCTGCGAACTGGCTAGCTGCGTTCTCATCGCGCTGACTTCGCCGCGAAGCTTGAGCACTTCCATTTTGTCTTTTCCCGACTTGAGTTCCGAATTTTCAGCCATCAACCCGGTGAGCCGGTTGGTTGCGTCGTTCAGAGTGGATTGGAGTTGGCGAATTTGCTCAACCAGCTGGGCTTCTTTCGCCTGGAGTTCTCGGACCTCTCGGTGTGCATCGCCGGCCTGCTTGGCGGCGTAAATTCCTGCGCCGATCGCGGCGGCCAACACGGCCATAGCAGCAATTTTTTGCAGTGTGGTCATGGCCAGTGTGGCTGAGGTTAAACTAGTTGCGGTTAGAGCAGCGGCTGGAATGGTCGCGGCCAAGGCCGGAGGTGCCGCTTGAACAGCTTTGGCCGTTATGACTCCAGCAATCGCTGGGGCGCCTAGTGCGACGCCTTGTCTGGTGAGCAGTACACGAAGTCTTTCCAAGGCACGGCTGACACGCTTTTCGGCGGCGGCTTCGCTAACCCCTAAGGCGGCGCCGACCTCGGCCAGAGGCTTATTCTCGAAATAACGCAATAGCACAGCGTCGCGGTCAGTGATGCCCAAAGCGCCCATAGCTTCGTCCAAAATAGGCGCAATGAGTTTCCACGGTTCATCGGCTGGGACATTCAAGGCGGATTCCATAAAGGCTTGCTGCTCGCGTTGCTGGCGGCGCTGGTTGTCTCTCCGGTAGTTTGCGGCAGTCAAACGCGCGGCTTGATAAAGCCAACCGCTTAAAACTGCCTTTGAGGAGATGCTGCCGGCTTTGCGCGCCAGAAGAATGAACACAGTCTGGGTGATCTCCTCGGCATGATGCGGATTGTTTGTGTGCCGCAAGGCCGCTGAGTAAACCAGATTTACATGCCTGGCAACCAGAGCGGAGAAGGATGATTCCGAACCGGTTTCGAGGAATTCAGCCAGCAGTTCATGGTCAGTGCGGTGTGCCATCTACCAAATGATGTCCAACACCCTCAAAAACCCGACAAGTTTTTTGCAATTCCGGAGTTCGGCGAGAAAATGTGCGGCCCCGACCAAGGTTGCCAAAAAGCCCAAGCCAGACAAATTTGACGTGTGCTCGGATTGGGAATCATTTGAGCAAGAACCCTGAAGGGAAAGGCGAACCTCGACCGGGCACCAAACTTCGGATCATTCGCCCTCAATTACCTTTGGGTGGCTCGAACCTTCTCCGCATAGTTCGCGTAGTTGTCATGGGCGATTTCAGATAACTTAACATACTTCTCAAGACTCTGAGTACCATCGATCATTTCATGATAACGCTGAGATTCGGCCAGTTGTGGATCGACAGCCGAAACGCTCTCAATCCGAACCTTTGCCCGGCAAAGAGCAGCATACTCCAATTTCAACAGTCCCGAGGCATAATCCGATGCCGAGAGCTTTCCTTGAAGGACTGAGGCCCACAGTTCACGAGACGCATCGCCGTTTACCGAATTCTCAAGCTCGAACACCAGTAACACGTATTCGTCCCAAGCGGTTTGGCTCATTGCCAAGCCCACATGCAACAGTCTTGGACCATATTCCAAATAGTCGGACCACGGTTCTCTGGCATCGTTTCGATAGTAATATCGCACTCGAACCTGCCGACCACGAGACGTTTGAGCCAGCGCACGCGAAAGAACTGCTCGCGCTTCCAATGAATGATCAAGAAGTCCGCGCAGCTCGGGCGATAGGGTAGGCTGGAGTTTCGCAACCGTTGCCGCGCTGAGGACTTGAGGTGATTCCGTCTTTTGAGTCGCGCATCCGGTGATGATTATCGCCAGGCTGACCATTCTAGTGAGCGTCCGTATAGTCATGGCGAACACATAAAATTACCGACCAGAGCGCCGCAACTTACGGGGACTCGGCTAAGGAATCTCATTCCTGAACCTGCACGCGATAAAAGCCCTTGGGATGATCTCTGGTCGAATCAAATATCGAGACATTCGTTCCGGTTCCGGCCACAAGAGGCTCCAGATTGAGCCACTGCGGCGGGTCAAGCGAACTGGTCCACTGCACCCGGTATGATTTATTGGCCTCCGTGGGCCAGCAAAGTTCGATGGCGCTGAACGCCTGGAGTGCTGGGCCGGGAATTGAGCCCCGGTCCGCAATCACGGCCTGCTGCGCTTGTGTAGCGCTCGTCGAGGTGGACAATTCCAGCTTAGGTGTGGAAGCCGGGGCGACTTCCGCGACGCCAAAAAGCGCGAAACCTAGCGCCGAATCCGCGTCGGCGTAGTCGTTCCATTTCCCCGAAGGCGGATTTGTGTGGCCCGGCGGCCAAATGTGAGCGTAGAACTCCACGCCACCACCATGATCGGGTTGGCCTCCACCCCAGTTGCTGTACGAGACTGGCTCGCCACTTGTCCAACGGTACGACGAAGGGTGATCGCGGTCAGTTAGCCCGATCCATAAGGCACCCCCGTAACGACCGAACGTAGAATAAACCCATTGATCTTCTTCAGCATTGCGGATGGTGGCCAAATGACCTCCCAGCCGAACCGCCTGCGCTTCGGCGTTGCTCCAGGTGCTCTGGCCCAGCAGGTAGTACGAGTGGCCATTGGCCGGGTTGACGATCGGGCCGGCCAGGAGATTGATCTGAGCGATGCTGGTAGTGGCTTCACCCGAGGCCAATGCGCTCGGACCAGTAGTCTGGTCTTGCCAAGCCAGGTAGTAATGCGGGTTGCTTTGGGGCGTGTAAGTGACGGCCAGGCTGTTGACCAGGCCGGGCTTTACGCGGTCATCGGTTGTAAGCGTAAATACGGCGGTGGCTCCCGGCGGGTAGACGCTCGGAGATTCCATCCCATGCCACATGAGCCATTTGAAGCCTGCGCGCGGAGCCGGCGAGATGATTCTGCCTTCGTGCGCGTCTCGCCACGGTTCCTGGCGCTCTTGCATAATCCAATAGGCGTTGCCGTCCGGGTTTGAGTAGGGTGGCGGGACCGTATAGCTCAACACCTTCGTTTGGACCGGCACCTCGATTACGAACTGGTCCAAACCCCAGGCTTCATCCTCGTTGTGAACCTTCCACGTATATCGGTTCACTCCTGAAGCGGTATCAACTTGGACCTCAACCTTGTACCCAGCGCCGATTGCTACCGGGCCGCAAGAAATCAGCAGGAAGCTGAGGCCGTGCATGCTAATGGGCCGGAGCCCCTGCCAAAACGCTTGGAAATTGAGTCGCCACCTGATCATGCGCTTGAAAAAGCGTTAACCTGACACTTCGAGTGTATCACCGCGAAGAGGTGTGACAAGGCGCTACCGGCCTAAATGTCGAGGCACGCGTCCAGGTCACTGCCGGGTGCGCATGCGCTTAAGCTGTTCGACCAGGCTGCCGAGTTGGGTGAGGGGCCGGGGCGGGTTCGAACCGGACGGAACCAATGGTTTGTGCGAGCTGTCTTCCTGGATATGGGAAAAGGTCTCGTGCAGAGGTTTGGACTTTTCCTCCAGCTTGACCGCTGCTTCGGCCAACAAAATAGCTTCATCGATCCGCTTCTGCCCTAGCAAAAGGTTAACGTATCGAAATACCACTTCAGGACTGATCGGACAGAGCACGAAAGCCTGACGGAAGGCAAAATCGGCCTCTGGAAGCATGCACGCTTTTTCCTCGGAGCTTTGGCTGTTCTGAGCCCGCCAGGCGTAGAGCCCGGCTATCGAAGAGCGCAGTTTTGAGAAACTCCGCTGTGGGATCTCGTTTTGAATGTACCGGTGGTCACCGCTAAAGCTACTGAGGTTGCCGTTGAGATAAACCTTGTCCACAAAGCGGACCACCTCGGCTAGCGGAGTTTCGAACATCAGCCATTCGCCAATCATCGGCCCCATGTATTGCGTCCAAAACGCGCGGTCCTGCCGCAAAATGTTAGGTGGCAGTTCGGGCAATGATTGCCGGTTGATTCTCATAATCAGCCCGTGCGGCGAAAGATGCGGGTACATCCAGTTCAAAGGGAAACTCTCCTCGATGTAAAACTCCCGGTCCGGGTTCTCTTCGAACATCAGCTTGGTCAGCAACCCGTTGATTGCCATCACGCTGATCTGCCCACGAATTTCCAGCTTGCCGCCGACCTCTTCCAAGATCTCTCCCGGCAACAGTTTGCCCTCGCTTTGGCGGCGGCGAGCATCCTGTTCATAGTCATTTCGCACCCGGGTTGCGTCTTCGTCCGCTGGGATACAGATCCGCTCACCATACATCCCGCGCATATACCGCAGATAACTCCTTTGATCGGCCAGCGCGTTCTGAGTGAGGGTGAAGAAAGGATCACCATTCACATGCGACCTGGACAAAGCCGTTACCAGGAATCGACCGGAGTCGGTTCCGCCAAAGTAAATGCTTCCGGGCGGAATCGAGCTGATAATGTCCCGGGCGAACGCGATGGCGTATTTCTCCTCACCCTCGGCAAACTCCTCCAGTGCGGCTCCGACCTCGTTCACCACGGCCCATTCGACCGGATAAACGGTCCAATTCGCGTTACGGCTTCTGCCCTCCCGCATCATTCGGTGCATCTCCGCGATGGCCTCGAACACGCGAGGCCAGTCTCCCCGCTCAGCAGCCGCGAAAAAGGCACTGGAGACGGGCGATTGCGGGTGCTCGGGCGCCCTTGTTTCGGCGCGCACTTGGGCACATTTTTCGGCGATAAACCGCTTCAACTCAGCCGCAACAGCCGAACGTTCCAAAAACCACGTTGACTTTCCCATAGAGATATTTCCTCTAAAAATAAAGACACCGCCAGGTCCGGAAGTTGTATGCGTCATGTTTTGCTTGCCGCAGATTTCATTCTGTGGGTCCCTCCAATGAGGATTTCAGGCGGGTTCGTCTCGGATCTGGACCACAGGCTCGCAGGCCGGTTACCTTTTGGCGAGCGGCCCCGTTCAGCTTCCTGGATTAATCCGTACCGGCTCATCTCCCAATGCGACCACCTCGGCACATTGGCGCCCATCGAGAATCCGCTCGTGGAGGCAGCCGAACTGCGTACCGTCACGATTATTGGATTGTACGGTCCGGACGCGCCCAAGTACCAAAATGGGCGGCGGACCGCACGGCGTTCAAGCGAACTGAAACCGATTCAGCCAATCAACCAAAGCGAGATCTACCGATGGGCGGTGGCAGCTGGCGTAGAGATTCTTCCCGCTGAAAATTGGTGTGCTCCACAAGCATCTTCTGCTCGGCCCAAGGCGGATAACTGACTTGCCTGCGAAATCTGTGTCCCCTTTCAAGATTGGCGGGGATGAATAGATGAAAGAACATGCGTGCGATGAGCGATTGGGAATTGATTCAGCAATATGCCAGGACTCAGTCCGAAGTGGCTTTTGCTGAGTTGGTCCACCGTCACCTCGGCTGGGTTTACTCCGTGGCGTTGCGCCGACTGGGCCGAGCTCAGTTGGCTGAGGAAGTAGCGCAGTCAGTCTTCATATTGCTGGCTGGCAAGGCCGGCCACCTTCGCCGGGGGACTATTCTCGGAGGCTGGCTTTTTCGCACGACCTGCTTTGTGAGCAGTCGCGCACTCCGCGCCGAACAACGCCAAAAGCATCGTGAGCACATCGCTTCATCTATGAATCCCACGATCACGCTACCCGAGGACAACGATTCCGCCTGGGAACGGCTCGCCCCGCATTTGGATGAGGCCGTAGCTGCGCTTTCTCAAGTCGACCGAAGCGCCGTTCTGTTGCGGTTTTATGAAAAGAAGCCTTTGCAGGAAATCGGAGAGCACCTGGGCATCAGTGAGGAAGCCGCCAAGAAACGCGTTAGCCGGGCGGTGGACAGGCTGCGCGATCACCTGCTTAAGCGCGGCGTGGCGCTTGGTGGAACTGTGCTGATGTCAGTATTGGTGGCAAAGAACGTGGAGGCAGTCCCGGTGGCACTCGAGGCAGGTGTGCTGTCAGCGATAAGCGCCGGAGCCTCCGCTTCGGCGGTGCTGCCTCAGTTAGCTCGGGAGACCTTGACTGCCTGGCGCTGGGCAAAGATCAAGCTCGTATCCGGACTCACGACAATGGGTCTGGTCGTGATGCTTGTAGCGATAAATACATGGGGTTGGCTCGGTGATCATGCCGCGAACCAACCGCTTTCAGGAAACTCTTCCCGAGGGCTGCAGGCAACAGCTTCCGTGGGAGCCCAGCCTCCTCAGGCTCCTTCAGCGGCCACTCCGAGGCCGTCGGCACCAACTCGGCAAAAAGGCGTGCTCACCGGTGTTGTATGGGATGATCGCGGACATCCGATCGCCGGTGCCAAGGTGTGGGGCGGCTTCAGCTCTGCCCCTTTTGCGCAGGCCACAACCGATTCTTCCGGGCAGTTCGCACTGGACAAGGTGGCCGCACCGCCGTTCTTGACCGTCACAGCCGATGGTTTTGCAGCCGACCAACAGCAGTTTGATCCCGCGGATCTATCCGGGACATTTGTTTTCCGCCTCGCCCCAGCGCCGGCTTTAAAACTGCTTCTAGTGGACGAGTCCGGACAAGGCGTGCCGGGGGTGAGCCTGTTCCTGGCCGATTGGTGGGGACGGGCGGGAACCCTTGCCCAACACTTGCCTCAGCAGAGTGGGGCAGACGGTCACCTGCAATGGCTTTCTGCCCCCAAAGGGGAACTGGAGCTGCAATTTGGAAAGACGGGCTACCGGTATTCCCGCACCAATAAGCTTGCCGCTGATGGGCTGGAGCACGTGATCGTATTGCACCCAGCGGGAACGCTGAGAGGCACTGTCACCGACGCCGAAACCGGAGCGCCGGTAGTGAATTTCGATTTTACCCCCGGCCACGCGCAACCATGGGTTCCATCAAACCCGACGCCCTTATGGGACTTGCACAGCAAACCCGGCAGCAATGGATTATTTAAAATGGCACTGGACGAGGAGCAAGTTGCTTACGTGCGAATCCAGGCAGAAGGCTATGAGACGCTGGAGGCTGAAATTCCATCGACCAATGGCCTTGAGGTGGTTCAGGAATTCTCGCTTCGCCGCGAGAGCGAGGCCAACTCGATCCGGGGTACGGTCCTGATGCCCGATGGCAATCCGGCGGTAGGCGTGGAAGTGGCCCTATGCACAGCGTATGTCGGAGTGATGGTCAACGGGGGATCGTTCGCACCGGAGGCGTTTGGCCGGACTCGCGACGTGAACAGCAACGATTACCGCACAATGACCGACCGCCTGGGTGCCTTCTCGTTTGTTGCCAGGCCGCGAGCCCACACCGTCGTGGCGATTGGCGCGGCGGGCATCGGCCAGGTGCGTTGCTTTGATTTGTCCAAACCGCTGGAGATTCGGCTCCAAGCTTGGGGCCGGGTGGAGGGCACGGTTCGGACTGCGGACGGCCAGTGGTCCAATCGGAAGCTGATTTGGGGTCACCCAGGCAGGCTGACCGATTGGATGACGGTGTTCTATGACCCGAAAGGGTCCTCCGCCGTTTCGGATGCGAATGGCAGTTTTACGATGGAACATATCCCGCCGGGTGATGGCCACGTGATAATCGATGACGGCCCCGGCTCGCCATCTATTATTTCGCGTTCGGTCCGAGTGGACCCTGGTCAAACGGTTCAGGTGCAGGTGGGCGGCGTTGGCAGGCCGGTCATCGGGAGGTTAGTTGCCCCGCCCGGGGTCGAAATTCGAAACTGGACCAACCAGGTGACCCACTCGGAACTGCATGTAGAATGGGCAGATTACCACATACCCAAGGATTTGACGGGCAACGCGGTCGAGCGCTGGAAGCTGGAGTTTGAGGATACCGCGGAAGGGCGAGCCTGGTTCCGTGACCAATACTCCTACAACTTCCAAGTGGCGGGAGATGGCTCCTTCAGCATCCCTGAAGTGCTGCCGGGGAATTATCGCTTGTTCATCGATGTTGCGCAGGGTTACCTCGGCTCAGGTGCTGATGCCGAGCCCAGCCGGCCCGGCGGCGCTCGAATTGCAAGTACGGGCATGAAGGTGATTGTGACCGAAATTGGCCAGAGCACTTCGGCTTTGGATCTTGGAGACGTCCTGCTCGTGGGAGATTAAGGACGCAAGTCGTCCTCCTCCCGATTTATCCCAAGCAATGGCCGAGCGAGAAGACACCGGTCGCGAGCCAAAAGAGTAACCCCGTGATCAAGCCGCACCAGGCGAGGACCGCTGCCCTCGGACTTACCGGATCGCGGCACACAAGGAATGGGCTGATCCCGGCAACCAGTATAGGCAGCCCAACAACCGCATACTTGAACGCCCATTCAAAACTCCAGCCAGTCGCGATCGGTCCCAGGAATGGCCCCAGCACGACCAAACCGACGGAGCCCAGTGCAACCACAGGGAACCTTGTTACAGGTACATGAGCTGCGCGCTCGAAAAGTGCCACCGCCAGAAGCAACACCGTCGCAAAGATAGCCAACCCTGCCGCCATCCAGGCCACGAGCAGCACGAAACGTCGATCCAATCGCAACAAAACGGATTCAGTACCGCCGCCGCTCCTCGCACTCTGGTCCTCAAGGAAGCCGCGATCCCGCTTTAGCCACAAAGTCCACAATGCGATCCAAATCGCTGTAAGCGGTGCGACTCCAAAGAGCATACGCCAGGCCTGGTCCTGCAGCTGCATTCGAACGGACAGGCTATAGCTTGTGTATCCGCCACTATGACGATTAACGATTAGGCCGATCAGGTCGGGGTGAGTGCGCACCAGCCAGCACCCGAACGCCAGGACCAGGCCAACGATAGACCCTATGAGCGTTCCCAGCATCAACACAAATCCCCAGCTCCGCCCCGCAATCCAGCGTGGCATAAAAGAACCAATCAAAGCACCGGCCGGGAAAATCATCCATGCGCACGGCAGCCAAAAAAAGCCAAGCTCGAAAAACGGGCCATTGTTCTTGCGCATTGCAAGGGCCCAAAGGGTCGAGCCCGCCATCAAGATCAATCCGCCGCGTAAAGCGGCAATCAGCTGGCCTTCACAGCTGGCGTTGGCTAAAAACGGGTTGGTGGCATGACCCCGTATCATAGCGTTAAAGTGCTTCAGCGGTGCTGACAATGCCGTGCTTCCGCGGACCTGATTTCGCACGCACCACGCATTCGATTTCAGAATACGAAGCGCTACAAATAATACAACGCCTTCTTGATAACGGCCCCTTTAACCCAGAAAGGGATCAAATGAGAGGCGAAAACTTCAACGGATAGGACTGAGAGTATCACGCCGCCTTGTGACAAGTTAAGGAAACATCGTGATCGTTAAACTGCTTAAACCCTTAACCCGGTCTCGCTGGGAGACAGTTCCAAACCCCCAGTCCACAGGGTTGGGCCTCGGATCTCGAAGATGTTTTCCTACGGGCCTATTAAGGATCCGAAATTCGGCTTTCGGCGGTTATGTGGCTAAGACGGGAAACGATCGTCCTCATTTACATGGCGATTTGTACCGCAATGAAACGAGCGGCTGCTCTCATGTGAAGACGATCGCTTTTGAATCACGGTGCCCTAGTCCTGAAGCTGTAATGGACGGGATTGAGAGGAACACCCTCGGCGCTACGGAAATTCCTGAACGAAGGACTGTTCAGACCCAGGTGATATTCCCGGTCGGCCTTAAGTTCGACCGGCAAGACGCACGTCTTGTGATCTTCCGTCCAGTGCGGCCGTTGGTTAGTCGGGATGGTTGGAAATTGTTCCCCGCCGCCGGTCCAGGAGAACCCGCCGGCCATGGGCATGTTGAAGGTCACGCGGAGCTCGGTGAGGCGCGGGTCCACATCCTGCGCGCCGTTGCAGGGATTCAGTTCAACAATTTCGGGTTTGACGGCGCCCGAAGCGGCCGCGAACTCGGCGGCGTCCTCCTTTTGCGGCACGAAAGCCGGCCCGGCAATAGGCTGCTCCGGCAAGGGGGCAGTGCGCAGGCGGGCCAAGGCGGCGGTCAGCAGGTCGTCGCGCAGCCCCTCGAAGGCGCCCGATGAAGGGTCGAAAACGACTTGTGGCTGGAACCCGCGTTCATCCAGCGGAGTCCCGTCGGGCAAATAATCGATCCAGCTCGGCACGCTCACCGTCATGTCCAGCGGCAAGTGAATAATTTTCGGGTTCCCGCTCGAGCCACAGGTGTGATCACCCATGACAGTGACCTGCTGCGCGCCACTCATCATGGCGATAAACGATTCGTTGCTGCTCATGCACTTTTGGCCGATCAGCAGGACGACCGGACGATCGTAGCGCCACGGTCCTTGCGGGGAAACCCGCCGTTCGAGTTTGACCGTCAAATTGGTATGGCTCGGTCCGTTGCGAAACTGGCTGAAAGCATAGACGAATTCTTTGTCTAGAAACCGGCCGGCCACCTCCTCGGCCAGGTCCTCGCTGCCACCCCCGTTGAGCCGGACATCCACCATTAACCCGCGGGTGTTCCGCATCTGTTCCAAGGCCTGATGACAAAACGCCGGAATGTGCTGGTCGCTCCAGCCGTAAATCGCCAGAAACCCGATTCTGTCCGGCGTAATGGCCCATTGCACCTGTCCGGCTTCGTGGACTCGGCCCAGAATCGCCGCGTGTGCCCCTGGATTGGCATTGGCTGTTCGCGGCCGATTGAACACCGGCACGTCTTCCCCCCCAACTGTTAGCCAGATGTGTAGGTCGCGCAGCGATCTCAGCATCTCCGAGCAGACCCCGGCAAACTCGTTGGTGGATCGGCTCGCCAACGCCTTGGGCCGATAAAGCTCCTGCAACCGATGCCAATCCACCTCGGGGCGCAACGCAAACATGGCGTAATTGCTGTCAAAAGCCTCCCACAACTCGTCGAAGGCTTTGGCGGCGAGGGTCGGCGGCAGTTTCGAGGGCGGTTCGGCTTCATGGCCTGGCGAATCAGCCCTTTGACCTAGACCGGTGCTTGTGGCGAGTCCCAGGCTGATTCCGATTAGCAATAAAGCCTTCATAGTTCCTTTCAAAAATGACTGCTCTAGTTGAGTCCTCCATCCACACTCGTGCCACGAGGGCCAAACTTGCCTAAACCAAGGCTCATCCGCCCATCGCTTCCGTCACTCACCCGAATGAACCGATTTGTGTAGGCGGCGTCCAATGCATCTGCGGGTTGAATCAAGGCGCCTTTAGGCCTGGGTAACGCGAACGCCGCAGTTGGCAGAGGCTGGTTGATTGAGTCGTAGAAGAAACGCGTTCGTGAGAGGCGGTCACGGTCTGCGGTGAGGATCTCAGCCAGGAGATAGGTGCGGGGGTCGATCCGCCACTGGGTGCGATTTCCAGCGGTGCCGCCTCCAGCGTCCAATTCCCGCGCGCTTGAGGTTTCAATCAGGTGCCACTGCTTGTCCCCGCGCCGGATCAGGCCGCTGTATTCCAGACCGAGCGAACCGACCGCCTCCGCCGGCGTTTTTCCGATGAGGCCAAATGGATCGCAAAACGACAGCTCCCAGCGGCCCGCTTCCTTGGCCGGATAAAACTCGACCTTCTCCCTCGCCTCGTTCACGTCGTCCATCCAGCAATGAAGCGCATCAGCCCCGATTCGAAATACGGGACATCCCATAATGTCGGAGACATCCCCAAAGCAGTACTGAGGGCGCTGCCACCGGAAGCTTGAGCCTGTCGAGGTCAACGCTACGAACCAAGCGCCCTTCCGGTTCTGAGAGAGTTCCTGCACCCGTTCCGAGATGGCTGTCAGTTGCAGCCGCTCGCGCTTCATCGCCTCAAGGAGGTCCAGCAGTTGCGAAGCCCCATGCTCCGGCGACACTACGGACTCGTCGACCTGACTTTTCAGCATGGCCCCAATAGTTGCCTCATCGCTGTAGGAGGATGCCTCACTCGAGAGGCTGGAAGGAGCACTCGCGGCGGCCCCAGCGGACCCTTGAGTGAAAAAACGCCAGGCGAAAACACAGCCCAGCCGGCGTTCAGCCGAACGAAAGCCCTGCTGTGGCGTTCGCTTGCGCACTTCATCGATCCTCATCCCGGGCATGAGCCAGGCCTCGTTGACGACGATTTGGTGCAGTGTCCCAGCGGCCAGGCGCAGTGGAACGGTGAATTCGTAGTGTTCCGCATCGTATTTGGGAAAATCGCAATCCGCGAACCCGCCGCAATCCCAGGTCAGCATGAGCGATAGCGGGTCCATGGGCCGATCAAAGCGCACCCGCAATTCTGTTGCTGGAGCTACGGCCGCTGAGCCATCAGGGGGAAAGACCGAAATCACTCTCGGCCGCGTCGGGTCCTGCGTCTCGTCAGTGGTATCTAGGGCAAAGTCAGGCAGCGGCTGTTCCAAGCCCGCAGTGGAACTCACCAAACGCGATACGGCACGCTCTTCCAGCGCGGCGATGTACTGCGGATCATTCGCTCCCCTCTCGAGCCGGAAGTAGCGGCGTAACCCTTGCTGGGTATCCGCATCAATAATGTACTGGGTAGAGTCCGAGAGGGCTGTGTTGGTGTCCGGGGGCCAGGTGGAAACGCTTTTCAGGTTGGCGATGGCACACATTTCGGCGCGCATGTTGGCTGCATCAGAGGACACTGTCTGCGGAGGAAACAAGTTACGGATGGTCTTGGCATGAAAGCGTAAAAATACGTGCGCCACCGATTCAACCTGGTGAGTGGCCGGATTGATTAGCCTTCCGTTTTCACGGGGTACAAGGACAGCAAACAGCGCCCCGTTCGCATCGTGGCCAATCCCGAGGTGGCTCTCGCCTAAGTCCAACTGCAAATCCCGCCCTACTCCGAACCGGAAGCGCGATATGAGAAATAGGTCTTCCTGTGTCAATTCCCAGTGCCCGGTTGTACGGGGCAACGCAGCACCAGCGGCCAAACCAGCAGGGTACTGCTGAAGCAAATCTCCCGGGCGCAACTGTTCGAGCTGAAGCCCAACCAATTCGACCTGCTGTTGCCAGCGTGACCAGCGATCATTCTTGCCACCCCCGCCGTGCGCTGAGCCGCGTTGGAACATCCACGTTTGCCGCGGGGTTACCTGAAACTCAAGGTCCTCATTCCAGGTATCCTGCATCGTCCATTTAACACTTCGCGGCGCCCGTCCCCCGCCCAGCCGCAGAAAGTCTGGATCAAATTCCCAACTGTTCCCATAAGGTTGGCCGGCACTGAAGCCACCCTGCGCCGAGGCTCCAATGAATAGGGGGATGGCACTCTCCGGGTCGACAAGGAGTCTGGCCGCCTGGGCTGGAAAGGTAGCGTAGGAGTAGTGAAGACTACCCGCCCCCATCCCCATCTCGCATCTGAGCGGTTGAAAGAAATTGACTTCAAGAGCCAGAACCCGACGGCCCCGCCATCGGGTGGTTCCGAGGGTGCGGACGGTATAATTATCGCGATCCTTAAACATGCCCTGAAGAGGAGTCCAGAGGGCTGCCCCGACGCGCAAATTGTCAGTCGCTCGCCATCGGGCCGTGAACGGCCCCTCCATGCTCTGCTGGCTCTCGAAAGGGTGTCGCAGCGATCGCCAGCCATTATCCAGCGAAATTCGCCGCCACTTCCGACGTAACTTGTAGCTGGCCCAGATGGGCTGGGTCTCGAGCCAGGGCCGATTGGTCTCGAAAATTCTGGCCACCATCGCCTTCGCGTCCACTTCCGGGCCAACAGGCGTGTAGGTCAGGCTTTCCGGCGAGAGCCTACGCTGCTTCACTGCTACCACGATGGTTACCAAACTCAAAGTGACCACCAGTGCCAACCCAGCCAGGCGGAGGCGTTTCATAACTTAGGGAAGTCCAAGCTATCTCGTTGGCTATTCGGCCGAGGCGCCAGTGCGCGCTTACTTCGTCTTAAAACGGTAGGAGACCGGCTCCAGCGGCACGCCGGTGGCACTTTGAAAGCCTTTGAACGACGGGCTATTCAGACCCAGCCGATAATCGGAACCGGGTTGGAGTTGCACGGGCAGCACGCAGGTCAGATGGTCCTCGGTCCAGTACGGTTTCTTGCCGGGAGGATTGCTCGGATACTCCGGCCCGCCGCCGGTCCAGGAGAAGCCGTCACCCATCGGCACGTTGAACGTGACCCGAAGTTCAGCGAGGCTCGGGTCGACGTCCCGGGCGCCATTCTTGGGCGTTAGCGCGACAATCTGGGGGTGAGTAGCCTTGCGTTTGAGTTCAAGGCTGGCGCCTTTAGTGGTGAATTGAATGGCGGTAGGAATGACCGCCATCCCTGTGGCGCTGCGGAAATTTTGAAAGCTGGGCGCATTGATGCCAACGCGATAATAATGGGCGGCCTCGAGTTTAACCGGCAGCACGCAGGTGCGCTTGTCGCGCCACTGTGGTCTTTGGTCCTCGCGCCCCGGAAATTCTGGTCCGCCCCCGGTCCACGAGTATCCGCCAGTATCCATGTCGCGGTCGAAGGTGACGGTTACTTGTTGGAGTCCCGAATCTACTTCCGTATCCCCAGTGCGCGGGGTGCTCGAGAGAATGCGCGGAGGGCCGGTGGGATTGGAAGGAGCAGCTTCGTCAGCGCCATTTCCAGCGGGCGGATCGGTGAGAGTCACCAAGGCCAAGCTTGCGAGTGCAGTCATGGCCGCTACGGACCAGTGATTAGTTCTTTTGAATTTCGCGATCATACTGATTCTCCGTTGCATCTGAGTTTTGTTTTCCAGGATTCCAACCAAGCCGGGTATCACCGCCGGCCGACTAAAGCCTTCCAGTAATTTGATCATGGTCTGGCCATACGGACGGTTCTCCGCCTCGCGTGCCTGTTGCAACGCCAGCGCATCGCAGGCCAACTCACGCTCGACCCGCAGCCGGCTGTAAGCATACCAGACCAAAGGATTGAACCAATGGAGCATCAGGGTCAGCGTCATCAGCCAGTTCATCGGGATGTCCCCACGCTTGACGTGAGCCAGTTCATGCAGAAATACGAACCTCAATTCCCCCAGCGAGAAGCTCCGTGTCAGGCCACTCGGCAACAATAACCGCGGCCGAATGAACCCAAATAACGACGGGCTTGCCACCAGGTCCGTTTCGACGACGGCCAGCGGTGTGCGCACTCCCATCTCCTGCTTGCAGTCTTCCAGCAAACTCAGCACGGCGCCATCGGTCACCAACCGTTGCTCCCGGACCCTACGGCCAAGCCGATAATTACCGATGATCAGGCAAAGTGGCAGTGTCAACGCGCCGGCCAGCCAAGCCCAACGCAAGACCGGTCCGGCATGCGCTTTTGCCAGGAGACCCACGTTGGGAACTACCACGGCAAGCGGATCAGACTCCTTCGCCCCCAACGGCCTTGTATCCGCTGCGGGGGGAGCCGCCTCAACCGGCGACTGGGACTCAAACCAACTGTAAAGGCTGATCGGGCTGCGCACCGAGCAGGGCAAAACCAGTCGCAGCACCACCAGCACCCACAGCCCGGAGCGCCAGCGCGGCGAGAGTTGCTGGCGCAATAACCCTTGCACCAACAACACTAAGAGGACAATCACTGAGGCCTCCCACGAGGCCCGCCAAAGCCAACTGAAGAACCCGTTCACAAAGTCCGGCTCGCCTTGCACGATTATTCCTCCTCGTTCAGGAGTTGCTTCAGTTCACGGATTTCTAGCGCAGAAAGTTTCTTGTGTTCGACGAAGTGCGCCAGCATGGGCTTGAACGAACCGCCGAAGACCCGCTCCAGAAAGCTCTCGCTGGCGGCGTCCACGCACTCCTGCTCTGTAACCAGAGCCGAATAAACATAAGCACGGCCGTCTTTGCGAAAATCCAACGTCTGCTTGTTCACCAGGCGAGTCAGGTAAGTCTTTACCGTTTTGGGGTGCCAGCTATGGTCCTTGTCCCGCAGCGCGTCAATCAGCTCGTTCGCGGAGCAGGCCCCTCTGCTCCAGATCACCCGCATGATCTCCCACTCGTTCTCCGAAATCCGAGGCACCCGTTTCATGTGTCTCCCGATCGATTAAGGATGTAATTCATGCATCGATTACAGGAGTAATCTAACAGAAGCGCTTCGCTTTTTTTGGCAAAAACTCATCCGAAATTGGCCTTGGCCACCAGCGGGCGTGGACGCCATCAATTCCTCTTGCAATCCTACAGTTGTAGGATATTTTAATCTCACAATTGTAAGATGCCATGAGTTTCAAAGCCAAGTCACAGAAGAACCGGAACCGGCCTCCGCGAATCTCCGACGCCGAATGGACCGTGTTGAAGGTTGTCTGGGAGTTGAAATCCGCCACGGCCAAACAGGTGGTTGAGGCGCTTGCCGGAGACGCGGTTTGGAAGCCGAAAACTATCCACACGCTGCTCAGCAGGCTGGTTCAGAAAGGAGCGCTGGCTACTGAGAAACCGGGACGGGAGTACCTATTTCGGCCGCTAGTATCGGAGGAAGAGTGCCGGCTAGCTGCCAGCCGCTCGTTCATCACCCGGGTGTTTGATGGCAAGATTGCTCCGTTCTTATCCTGCTTTTTGGCGGACCAGAAACTCTCGCGCAAAGAAATCGACGAAATCAAAAGCATCCTCAACAACAAATCGTCATGAGCACGTTCACTGCGATTCCGCAGTCGGTGTTCGATTGGACATGGCGGACATCACTCGAGGCTTCCGTTCTAATTATTCTCGTTCTGCTGTTGCAACTGTTCCTCAGGCGGTGGCTTACACCACGCCTTCAGTATGCCCTAAGTTTCCTGGTCCTCTGCCGTCTTCTCCTGCCCGTTGCACCATCAAGTTCGCTCAGCTTTGAAAACCTGTTAAAACCAACTGCTCAGCCGGCACAGTCTAACCCACCTCCAATAACAGCCGCGGAACGCGTCCTTGGACCCGGGTCGGCCACCGCTCGTGGTCACAGTTTGAGTTTGGAATCAGCACTCTGCGTGACATGGGTTTGCGGTCTGCTTGTCCTTGGCGGTTTGGGGGTTTGGCGATACGGCCACTGGAGGCGAACTATTCGCATGGCGCGGCAGATTTCGGACGCACGTTTGCTTAAAGTTCTCGATGATGTTCGGCAGGAGGTGGGCCTTCGTCGACCCGTGGTCCTCGCATCACTCAACCACCTTGGCAGTCCCGCCGTTTTCGGGCTTTGGCGGATTCATCTGCTTCTGCCGGAAGACAGCCTTAAACGCTTGAGCGACCAGGAATGGCGCCTGGTTTTCTTGCACGAAATGACCCACATCCGCAACTGCGACACGTTGCTCAATAACATTTTGATCGCGGTGCAATTCCTTCACTGGTTTAACCCTTTAGTATGGATCGCTCTGCAACGGCTCCGCTCGGACCGCGAGCTGGTGTGTGATGCCATTGTAGTTGAACGGCTTAACACCGGGGAACGGCTTGGCTATGCGCAAGTTTTGGTCAGGCTGGCCGAAGCCATTTCCGACGGGCCTCGGCCATTTGCCAGCGCTGTTCCGGTCGTGAGTCGAGCGAGCGAAATCATGACAAGGGTGAGCATGATCAAGCACCATCGACAATCCAGCCAAACTGCGCGCGCGGCGACCATAGCCTTTATTCTGCTGCTCGGTTGTCTCACTTTTACCAGGGCTCGAGAACGAGAACCGCAAACGGAGAGCACTTCACACAACTCGAGCCAGCGCGAGGCAGATCTGATCAAGAAAGAGTTTAAGACGGAGGGATATAGCTTACCAGAAAACGTGCTCGACGACCTGGTGCAGGAAAAAATCAAGAACGAGTTCGGAGATCGGGCCACGCTTGTGCGGGTCCTTGAAGAGCGCGGCATGACTTTCGAGAAGTTTCGCGATGAAGTTAGAGACAGGTTCCTTATAGAGAAACTTAGGGCTCAACTCCCCCTCACGAATATCGTCAGCATCGCGGGGGAAACAAACGGAATCGTGGTCAAATACGGATCAACAACGATGAGAGCCGACCGCATGACCGTTTATCCCGAGCAAGGCAGGATCGTTGCCGAGGGTCACGTCGCCGTTCAGGATAAGGAACAGAACGGGAGCGCCCAGCGGTTCACCTCGAACGCCGTGACCAATCAAGCACGTTCGCAGCAGAAAGTCGGCGCAATTGAAATCAGGTATGTGGGACCGAAGTCTGTTGACGAAAAGGAGCTCCGCCAGCGGATCCGTGCTCAAGTGGGCAAGCCATTCGACACCGTCGAGATTGATGATGATGTCCGGAATCTCTATGCGACCGGACTATTCTATAACGTTCGCGTTTCCACCGAGTTCTCACCGAATGGGATAGACCTTGTCTACAACGTTCAATGCAATCCTCGAATTGCAAAGCTCAGATTCACTGGCAACTCGATATTCAGCGATTCGCATCTCCAGAAACTGATTCGGTCCAAGGCCGGCGACGTTTTTAACGAGAGAAAGGTCTTTTCCGACACGCAGGCCATCCGGAAAGGGTACGAAGACTCAGGTTATAATGGCACCGGGGCCAAATATTCGTACGATGTCGACCAGCGAACCGGCAAGGCCTCTATAACGTTTGAGATCACTGAAAAGAACTGAAGCAGTGTTACGGAGCCGGGTTCGACGCTACGGCAGCCCCAGACGAGGAGTTGGAACGTCTGGCAAACGTTTGGAAAGTTAGATTTGACAGGGAAACCGGAAGGAGTATGACTGGCATTGATGAAGAGGGAATGTCGGCGAGACCACGGCTCCAGCCCAACTCAGAGGAAACGGGAGTTAACCATATGAAAAAGGGCTTCATTTTTGGACGGCTCACCATGTTCGCCGCGGCCTTTCTGCTGGCCATTCCGTTAGCACCATCAGCAAAACGTTACATCGAGAATCGAAGGTGCGGAAAACACCTGGCGGCCATTTATCAAGCGGCTCGGGTTTGGGCAGACGCTCACGATGGCCGCTTACCTAGCGGTTTCACGCTCATCTCCAACGAGTTGGTCACCCCGCGTCTACTCCTTTGCCCTGGGGATAAATCACGCGAGCCGGCCGACAATTGGCGGGAATTCGCCTCAGCGAACAGCAGCTACGCCATTTGGGAGGGACCACCTGGCGCCAAGGATCTTCCGTTCGAAATCCAACAAAGCATCCCCTGTCTCCAATGTAAGGTCCACGGCTTCAACTACGCCAATGCACTTGGGAAGGTATTTGTCGCAAGTCGCCCCAGTCCATTTGCAATTAGCCTCCTCGCCGGTCTATCGTTCCTAGCGTTCCTCGGAGGTTCCTTTTGGCATCGCCTCAAGCCCGTCCGCAGCCAACCCCCAATTGATACAACTACTGGCGATTTGTTGCCGCGCCTAGGCCAAGTGCGCCATGATTATCTTGCCGCACGTGGAAAAGGCCCCAGTCCATGGTACCGCAACTCCCTTTTGGCCGCCGCTAGGCATGCGTCGCGGGCGCTGGCTTTCTTCGCTGACAGGAAACACGATGCCAACCCCGAACCTCAACATTGAGACCGAACCCATGGGCCGCACTCGACGCCGCAGCTGTGGGCAAAACTCGGTGCAGCACAGATGCGGCGCGAATGACGGCAGTCCTTACCAGTTGACACCTTATGAAAGGTAGGCTCGTCCTCGCATTTGGGGGAGTAGTTTTGTTAGGCTTCGTGCTTGCTTGCTTTTCGAGGCGTTCTGCGGCCAGCCCGGGACAGGAGTTTTCAACTGCGGATTTCGCACGAATTCGCGAGGTCACAAGGCAGCGGTTGTGGGGCACGGCGTGGCCTAAGTTTAGTCTCGGGACAATCAAGGCATTGCCGGGATGCTTTCCTCGTTTGGTTACGAGTCGTATTCGGCAAATCGATGTCCTGCCTGCGGGAACTGTTAACGTGCAAGTAAAATCGTCTTCCGGGCTCTACTACTATTTGGTCGAAAAGTACGAAAAAGCCGAAGGATGGGATTGGCGGGTTGTTAAGGAGGGACTTTGGCCGCAGGGTGGTAGGGTTGTTAATTTAAACGGCGGTCCTGGATATGCCGAGGTTAGGATCGACGGAGGATTTGCATTATTTGGAGGCCGGATTTCTTCTGAGCCTCCTGCGGACTGGCTTCCGCCGCTCAGGCGGCATGGCGGGGTGGCCTCCGGGGAACGATCCTTAGCGCAAGGCGAGCTCTCGGCTTCTGGTTCGAATCAGGCCCGGCTCACCTTTGAACCGCAACTGGTTCCCTGGGAGGATCCACCGGGCTACAGGGAGCCGTGGGGGAAGGTTGTTTCGGAAACTCCATTCTCCGCGTCGTTATCGAATGCCGCTGGCCTGACTCTGCGACCCTGATGTTTATGATCGCTGGGAACGAAGGAGGAAGGGCAGTGAGGACGGAAGACCGAGGGCGAGGACGGAAGGGGAGCGAGGAAAATGGCACGGACTCCCGAACTATAAAAGTAGCTTTACAGGGTAGAGGGGGGGAGTAGGGTTTTGCTTGTGAGAGCGGAAGTTTTTTCCCCGGGGACGTTCGCCTATCATTCCAAACGGAAGGATCATGAGATCTGTCTACCGATGTGTTCGGCAAAGAAATAAGGTCACACTCGTATGGGAAACAAAAAGCAAATTGGTTTCATCTCCACCATGCTTATATTGCTATTCATTGCGGGTTGTTCGACCGGGTCGAACAGTCGAGCAGTGGTAAGCAATCCGAGGCCAATGCCAGCGCCATCGAGCTCCGAATCTTCTTTGAACGACCGGAGCACTTGGATTGACGCACCAGCAAAGATGGGTTTTTAGTCGTTGTGAGCCCTGGAGCAATCACTGCCCAACTACAGCCTCGAGCGGACCCGAACCCGCCGTTCGTCAGAAATGGACTCGTGAGCCCGTGGCGGCTGGTTCGGGCCGCTCACGCTGACTGTTCAGCACGTCTGCAGTTGCCATGAGGGATTTGAAGATTCTGTCCATTGTGGCACTGGCAATCTTGGGCTCCAGTGACCCGCGGCCGAAAGCTGCGGAGGGCACGTCGCGCGTGCAAAAGGCTACTATTCCGCAGCAAAATAGATTCTTCCTCCACCTTCTTGCTCCGCGAGCCTACACTGATCCGCCGGTTCCGGCACACCGGATTGTAACGGTAAGGGTCTACCCCCATCAGGATTTTGCGGTCTCCGTTGGTGACAGTGGAAACCCCTTCACGAATGGTTGGGATGGGGGCTGGACCAATCCCATCTGGACCAAGACTGGCGCCCCCCAGGCCCGGCCGCTTGACCCCGTGTTTAATAGTGGCGACGCGGTCTTGGCTGGACGCATCGAAAAGGTTGGCGGCAAGTTCTCCGCCAACCTACAGGGCCGCGATCGCACCGCGCTATGTTACTATCACGGTGAGATTGAACTTGAGAAGCCTGTCTACGAGCAGGGTGGTCTATATCAGAGTAACGCTATAAGCGCGGTTTGGTTCGTGCTTTCGGCAAGCCCCGACTGCAGCCAGTTTCTTAAGCAGCTTGAGGACGGCACTCTTCGCAGACCCAACATTGTTGAGCAGAACGACTCAGCTGCGAAAGCGTGGGAACGGACACCAGCCTCAAACGGGGTACTAACAATTCAAGGCACCGAACCTAGCGCCCCGCCGAGTCCGGCTCATCCCCATCGGTGACCTACCCTTTTGGAAATATGAAGGACCTTATGGCGACAAAAACCGAAAGAGGGCGCACAATAATGCTGGCGTGTCGGCAACAATCATCGCCGAACCCGTGTCCCTGTTGGCGACTGCGGTTTTCGCCCCGCTTTCATTGCTGAGCCGCTGCCCCGCCGCGCAAGACCTTGGTTGTTATCCGTGAACATGCTGAACTCAATAATCAGAAAACAGGGGTTAAAGACCGACCTGACCGCATGCCTTTGGGGATTTTTACTGGTGGCTGGGTCCTTTTGGGCTTGGGCCTCCAGCCTGGAGAGGGAGCCGCTTTCTTTGGGAGCCACGCTTCGACTTGCCGCTCTTGGCCTGGTCGTTGTGTGGTCCCATTATTTGCTTTGGCTGTTTGGGAAGATGCTGAACCGAAGGATATCCAACGGCTACTGCGCTGCTCTTTTTTTCGGTGCTTGGGCAGTCTTTTTTCTGATCTATAATTGTTTGGTATGACTTCACGGGGATCTGAATGAAAAGCCATGAAGATCCTTAGCTGCCTCCCCTTGCTCCTCTACCTGGTGGCGAGTGCCGCTCAAGCTGGCGATGGCGAATTCGCCGGCGTTGGTGTGGAATTGCGCGCGGAAGGACAGCACATCGTGGTCAACCACATACTCCCGGACACGCCGGCAGCCGCTCAAAAAGACCTGCGTGTTGGCGACCGCATCGTTGCAGTAGCCCAGGATAAAGAGCCGCCGGTTCAAGTTCAAAACATCGCGCAAACGGCCCGTTCGATACGCGGTCCAAAGGGCAGCACGGTTCGTTTGACGATCATTCCTGCTGGAGAAGATGACTCCCACGCTCGTGTGGTCAGCTTTGTGCGGGGAGAAATTAACCTGCCCTGGGGCGACGGCTTATTGCTGGCCACCGGAACCACGGCGCCGGATATCGAAATGGTTGAGGTTGCAAATAAAGCCGGTGAACGCCTATCAAACTACGGTGGCAAAATCGTCGTTTTGGAATTCTGGGCAACCTGGTGCGGCCCATGTCAGACCAAGATGGCAAAACTTCAGACCTATCCAGGTGAGTATCCCGATTGGAAGAACAAGGTGGTATTGATCGCCGCCAGCATCGACGAAAGCGCTGAGATAGCGTCCAAACACTTAAAAGCGAAGGGCTGGGATCAGACTCACAACGTTTGGGTCCAACTTCCCGCGATACGGGCTTACCACATCGATGGCATTCCAACTGTGTATATTATCGGCCGAAAAGGAACGATCGTTGCAGCGAACCCTCGCGACCTCGCGGAGGTGGTGAACCACGAGATTCAACAAGAGCGAGCTGCGGATGGCAAATGACGGCGGGCTTCGAGCTGTTTCCAAAAAACCACTGCTCTGATTATCAAAGCCTTACAAATAAGCATTGTTCCCCCTGGTTCGTTCAGTTAAGAGCGCCTGCTCGTGACAATTTGAACGATTTGATCTTCTGGCGAGTCAACACCTTAAGGCGTGAAGCAACTCGCCTGTGCCAGTTGAATCATGAAGAACCTGCCCTTTTCCTTTCTGCTTAAAGTCCTCATCGCAGGAGTAACCATTTCCGTTGGGCTTGGAGCGTCCAGGCCACCGGAGCCGGAGGGGGTTGCAATCGAGAGCGCGATGACTCATCGGGAACTGTAATGATGGCGGCAGGCCTGAACAGGCGATGAACAAAAAGCTTGGATTTGCCTTCACGGCCTTAATCCTGGGGCTTGTAGCTTTGCTTGGATGGCAGACGTTTTCCAGGCCGGATCTGGTTTACAAGGGCAAGAGCTTACGCTCGTAACTTCAGGGGTACGATTGGATGCGAGAATCCCCGCAAATAGACGAAGCAGTGCTTTCCTTTGGCACCAATGCCCTGCCCCCGTTGTTAAAGGAGCTTCGGGCGCAAGATTCGTCGCCATGGGTCGCTTTCATAACGTTCGTCGAAAAGCATCGGATTGCACACGTCCATTACACCCCGGCTGAATCACGAAATATGTACGCCGTGCTCGGGTTTAGAGCATTGGGGGACTCGCTGAACCAGCAGTGCCGGAGCTCATTGAGTTTTATCGGACTGCGGCAACGAAGGGGCCATGGGGACCCGGCGCTGCCTTGAGCTTTATTGGCCCGAAAGCCAAAACCGCAGTCCCAGCGCTGCTATCAAATCTCCAAAGCACTAATGTTGCGGCACGCGAGGTCGCCGCTGCCGCGCTCGGCGAGATTCACTCGAATCACGAGTTAGTCGTTCCAATTTTGATGATCGCTCTGAATGATCCAGCCAGCCCCGTAAGGCATGCCGCAATAACGGCTCTGGGTAAGTACGGGCCAGCCGCTACTGAAGCTGTGCCGCGTTTGGTTGAAATGGTCAATGCTTCAACTTCTGGCTATCCTGACTTCCACATTGTCGAAGTGCTCGGGGAGATTCACAGCCGCCCTGATTTAGTTGTGCCAATCCTGACCGACTTGCTGTGCCGACCTGATAAGAGATTCCTTCCGCCCGTCCTTTGGTCTCTGGGACAATTTGGAACAGGGGCTGAATCGGCGGTTTCCAAGCTGATCCAACTTTACCGCGATGAAGATGATGCACAGAGAGCCGAACCCATCGGTCGAACTCTCAAATCTATAAATCCGGAGGCGGCGCGGGAACTTGGGCTGAAATAGCAAAGGCGGACGGAAAGGAAGCATTAACCTCGGCAAAGCGCCCCGTCATTTTCGACGCCAGATGGCGAAAGTGGCGAATAAGCAGAATAGGCATTGCTTGACTTGAGAATGCGAATCTGTAAGCTACGCTCATGACTTCAAAGGAGTCTTTGCCTTGGTTGGGTGCTTTGGCCTCCAGGGAGCCCCACACGGCATCTCTCCAGCGTTTGAATATGCGGACCGGCCAGTCGCATAATGACAGTTAGCACAAAGAGAATCTATGAACGGTTCGCCTCCTCCCCGGCCAGCAGTAGTGGCTTTTCTTGTTGTTCTGATTGTCGAGCTGCCGGCCTTCATCCTATTTTTGCTAATGCGCTGGACGCCCAACTACGGGCCAGAGTGGCATATTTGGCCGGTTCTGGCTGGGTTGTTTCCTGCGGTGTTCGCTAGGGACAAGCTGAACTTTTTGCCGCGCCATTTCAGCTTGCTGGAGCTTGCTGTCTTCACGATGCTCTTCATGATTCTGCTCTTCTTCGTTAGTTGGCGAACTCGGTTTTGGAGGCGCATCTTAGCGCTGGGCCTCGCGGGCTCAAGCGTCCTGGCTGTTCTCGGGCTGCTGCTCCTCCGTGCATGAAGCGCAGTGCTAACAATTTCGCGCAGGCGACTGCGGTTTGCGTTATGCGGTTACTTCGGGGTCAGGTGCCCGCAGCGCCTGGCAACAATCGTTAGAGGAAACTCCATGGCGCGAACCTTTACGGCCATTTTGATGACTGTGTGGCTCGGATTGGGTCTTTTCATCCGCGAGCCACATTGGGTGTTTTTGCCTCTCTGGGGTTTGTTCCCAGGCGATTGTTCGTTTCACGGATCGCTGTCCCATGCTGCCGCGCTCTCTGCGTGGATCTTCTGCTTCGCTGCCGCTCTGGTGGGTTTGGTTTTCCTGGCGTTTCACCGAAACAGTAAACTTGCAGCCGGGATCTTTGCCGTCGTGCTCCTGTTTTCTGGCTACATAGGTCTATGGAGAGCTGTCTAAATGAACATCATTCCAGCCTCTAACTTTTCCGTGGAGCCGACAGACGCTGCTTGTGGTATTTCCACTGTCTCGTCCGAAATTGTTCGTCTGAGGCTTTGTTGGGAGGCCCAACCCAGTGGCTGCTGCTCGCGTCACCTTTAAGCCCCCATCTTGATGACAACAACAGTTACCATACTCGGCGCCATCTGGTTCTTTACCTTCTTGTGCTCGGTTTGCGCGATTACCTTTGCGATTTTATGGCATCGGCATGCGTGGGCCGCTTTGCTCATGGCTGCTTTGGCCATTAGCATCAGCGTCATGGGCCTCACTGGACGAACCCCACTCGGGCGCTTGCCAGATGTCGCTTGGAGTTGGACGAATGATTCATTCCTGATTTCTATGCGACTGGGCTCCGCATTTGTTATTCCGCTCGTTCTGGCGATAGTTGGAACAGCGACACTCCTCGTTCGGAACAAAGGTCGGCTGCATGGAGCTTAACCCGGTCACTGGCACGAGCCAGCGTCGTGCGGAATGCGCTTGGGACGATTGGCCAATCTGTGTAACGGATTGGATGTTATGCTGAGCACAAGGGGAGCGGGGGCGCTGGGCCTGGCCGGCGATTGCTAAAGCCCTCTTTTTTTATGTATAGCCGAACCTGTCACAGTAATCTCTGCCGCCGGTACTTTGGGTTGGTGATGCGGTGGCCTATTGTTCACCTCGTCCTATGCCTCTGCGGACTGGCTGTGGGGATCGGCGGTTTGCTCTCGTTTGGCGACGCCACCGGTAATCAGCGGCAGGTTCTGGCATCGCGGATTGTCGGCATCCTCATGGTGGTAGTTTACGGGTGGACTCTGCTACGCCTAGCTGCCAGACTTTTTCGCGGCTCCTGGGCCGGTCATTGTGAGGCACGTATCGCACAGTGCGGAGGCCAACGAGTCGCTTCACCGCATGGCGGCTTAGCTGGGCGTAATGGCACTTCAGGAGTGATCAGGGAGCCGCCGTCGGTGACCTGATCGTTTGGGAAACAAGCGACAAGGTTGACGTATGACAACAAAGCGGGAAGGCTGTTACCAATTGAACAAGCGAGCGCTACACCCCAACATTTGCTTGGTAGTCGGTAGTGGCTTGTGTGCTTTTGTGCTCGTCGTTTTGTCCACGCGGCAGGGGAACTGGCACCCGTTGCTGCTTCCGGTTGGGGGGGGAAGCTTTTTGCCACTGGTCGTTGTTATGGTAAGGGGCGACTCTTGGCAGAAGATGGTTGCCGCCGCCCTGCTGTTTGTCGTCTGTTTTGGTTTGCTGGTATCAGTGATGGATTAACGCTATGTAATGATATGACTCGGGCGCCAGCATTCATTTTTGCGTATCCGAGACTTGGCTGGTCATTGATTCTTTCGTCGGCCATCGCAGGATTTTTTCTGATTGTTCCGGTTATTCAATTATTGGGTGCGCCGGGGAATACCCTCTCCGATTGTCGGAAATTTGGGATTCCAATCGTTTCGATATGCGGTGTCGGTGCTCTTCTTAGCGCATTTGGTCGCTTCAAGCGCCAGTGCACCCTGGTGTGCGCTGCCGCCGTTGTGCTCTTTTCCTGTTTCCTTGGTTGGGGCGCTTTCCTGACCTTGTGGGCAATCGTTGGCAGTTGATCCGACTTAAGACGATAATGCAAAAGGCATGTCAATATTGCGGACGTGAGAGCGATGCAGAGCCCCTGCGCAATCCCACCGTTTGGATCTGCCTTCCCTGTTTGTTCCGGCGTATTCTCCCTTATTTCACTCGACTGCACCTCCGCCTGCTCATCTGGTTTTATCTGTTATTCGCTGGCTTGACCTTTCTCATTTTGCTGCCGGGCTCAATTTCCGGACGCGGAGAGCCTTTCAGCACGAGCATCTGGGGCGTTATCCTGGCATTCGCGGGACCGTTCACTGGAATCGCTTCCCGAGGGTTTGATTTCGCTTACGGGTTGCCGAGCATTGTTCCTTACTGCTGCGCGGTGCTCGGTGGAGGACTCCTGTTTCAGCTCGTTCCGCTTCCGCGCGCCAGCATGTGGGTGCGCATTTCCGCCTGGTGCGTTGGGCTGCTTGGATGGTTTTCCGGAACGGTGCTATCGATATTTGTCGCGAACTCATGACGCGGGCCTCTAACAATTCCATGTTGCGGATTAGCACGAACGGTGGGCTTTGGCTTCGCTCGAATTTGACTTGGTGCGCCCGGGGAGGTTTCAATGCCAAGAACCTGGTGCCAATCGCAAATGTCTGTCGTTGGACCGGTTGATAGATGCGCGACACCAGTTCCCCAGTAAGAACGAGCTTCTTAAATCAAATAAAATGCAAATACATCGTAGGGTTGGAATTCTGGTGCAGTGTCTAGCTTTTGTCTTGGCACGCATTGCTTTCGTCTGCTTGCCACTGCACGACCGTGACTTTGGCACTGGCCACTGGCTGACTGTCAGGCCCAGTGATTCGGCCCGAGATTGGGAATCCCGGTAAGAGCACAACGACGGCGCTGCCAGCGAGCAGGGCCTCTTGTGTCACAATTTCGTCTCGAGCTCATGGTTCCGTTCCGCAGTCACGCAATGCGTGGTGCATATTCGCTGTGCTGCACGTGGATTGCCGATAGGGCATCCGCTTCGCCTCTTGTCCACCAGGCGAACTCCCAGGTTTCCTGCGACATACACGTGCGTCCGAGTTAGCTTTTCAGGAACAAAATTTCCCTCGCCGTAGCTATTCAAAACGATGCGAAGCATTCTTTGGCGAGTTATTGGGCGTGCTCTGAATTTCTCCAATTCCTTAACACCGCAAGTCCTCAGAGTCTGCCCTGCCGACACAAACTTTGGCCTATTCCCCGACTCAGGAGGCTCGAGGAACGAATACCAAAACGAATACCAAACCGCTTCCTGCCGGTACGTTCCCATATCTGCCGATACGCACGGATTCAGTTTTGAAGTGTGCCAAAATGGCCCAAAAATAGGCCCGAAACGGACGATTCCGACCCTCGCCTCCAGTTCTAACCGTGAGTGCGGCAACGAGTTCGGAGGTTGGGAAAGCCAATGGCTAACGGTTTGGCTAACAGTTTGAGAATTGCTCAAATTGTTTCCACTTTGTGGCACGTTGCGGTCACATTGAGTTAACCGCGGGAATCAGCTCTGAGATAGGCTCGGCAATGACGAGCCATGAAAGAGCGCTATCGCTTGTTCCTCCGTCGCAAGAGCGTTTACTACGCCTTCGACAACACCACCAAAACCTTCGAGAGCCTCAAGACCAAAGACAAGGCCGAGGCCGCCCGCCTGCTCATGGCCATGAACGAGGCCGGCAAGCAGCCTGCCATGAACCTGGGCCTTGCTCGCGTTTACCTCAAACACAGCGACCCAATGGTCACCCAGCGCACCTGGCAGCACGTCCTGGACGAGATCACCAAACTCAAGTCCGGCCCCACGCAGTACCGCTGGCAGACGGCCGCTAAAGACAAAGCCTTTGACCTCATCCGCTCCCGCCTCCTCATCGAGACCCAGGCCGAGCACTTCCTTCAGGTCCTCAAAAAAGGAACCGTCTCCACCAACGCCTACCTCCGCAAAACTCACAACTTCGCCCTCGACATGAACTGGCTGCCGGCCTCCGTCATCCCGCGGCGCCAATGGCCCGCCATCCACTTCAAAGAAAAACGCGCCATCACACTCGCCGAGCACCAGCAGATTATCGCCGCCGAAACCAACACCGAGCGCAAGAACCTCTACCAATTGTGCTGGCACCTGGGCGCTAGCCAGGGCGACATCGCCGCGCTTAAGGGTGAGGATGTCGATTGGACCAACAACACGGTCAGCTTCTTTCGCAAGAAGACCGGAGTCCCGGTCCTCGTGCACCTGGGCAGTGAAGCCCTGAACCTGCTCAAAGACCTGCCGGCCGAAGGCCCGCTCTTCCCGTATCTATCCAAAGTCCGCGCTGGCGACCGCGCCACCGAATTCAAACAGCGCTGCATGCAGTTGAAGATCGCCGGCGTGACCCGTACGTTTCCCCTGCCGGACCTCGATGACGTGAAAGTGAAAGGAGTACGGGTTCTTCCAGGGGCCGACAACTATTCCGAAAGCAGTAGCCAAGGACAGGTTTCGTTCGATGCGCCCGGGTCCACTTTGTCGGTGAGCGTGCCCATCCCGGCCGGAGGAACAACTACGAACAAAGGTGAGTTCGTCGCCGCACCGATCCCATTTCTGAGTCCCTCGATTGGCTTTGGCATCGGTTTGGGCGCTGGGTACATCTACAACCCCGCGTTTGCCGGAACAAATGCTCCCCCATGGGTTACGGGTCTGGGCGGATTCTACAGCGACAATGGAAGCTGGGGGGCAGGGGCTGCTCACAAAATGAACTGGAGCGAAGACCGCTGGCGACTCACCGCCGCTCTGGGATACGCCGACCTCAAATACGACTTTCTTGGTATTGGCACCGGGGCCGGCGACGCAGGCCAATCGCCTCCGCTTCGACAGACGGCAGCGGGTGGGCTCCTGAAGCTGCTCCGCGGGGTGGGCAATCATTGGTACCTCGGTGGGAGTTACGACTTGGGTTACGTGCAAACGTCCATTGAAACCAGTGTGCTAAACATCCCTCCAGCGTTGGCTGGCGTGCCCCTCAAGCTCGACACACGACTCTCAGCCTTTGGCCTTCATCTCCAAAGGGACACTCGCGATAGCACCTTCTATCCTGCGACCGGGACACTCTTCAATGTGGATGGAAACTTCTTTGAGCCGGCGCTTGGCAGCGATTTCAGATTCCAAACGTACGCCTTGGCCTATAATCGATATTTCTCACTCGCAACTAATCATGTTTTGGCCCTGCGCGGTTACGGCCGAGCAACAGGTGGCAACGCGCCTTTCTTTGCGCTCGCCTCGTTTGGATCAGGCGCCGACCTGCGCGGTTACACCCCAGGTCGTTACCGGGACAACCTGATGTTCGCCGTGCAGGCGGAGTATCGCTGGCGTTTTACCGAACGTTTCGGTCTGGTCGCATTCGGCGGGGTGGGCAGCGTTGCCCCCAAAATCGATGAATTCGATGTCTTGTTGCCGAGCGCCGGAGCAGGCCTGCGTTACGTGCTGGCAAAAAAGAACAATGTCAGCTTGCGCTTCGATGCCGCCTGGGGTCGACATGACCACACCTTTTACGTTGGCGTCGGCGAGGCCTTTTAAAATGCCGGAACAACTAAGCGACACAATCAAATGACCAACTCGATCGGAATCGCCTATGAGAATAGAGATGATGCCAAAGAGGTTCTCCGTCGCGTCAGCCGGATGAAATTCGAGTATTACCTCACCGTGCAAGATGCTGTGGTCGGGATACTCCAAGCCTGATCAAAACGGGTACCGGATCTTCTGCCTGCCGAAACACCAGCTTCCAGAAAAGAGGGTGAAGGACTTCGTTCGTTACGTGATATGGTGGTTTCGGCCAGGAAGATGGCGAAATCAAACTGCCTCCGGATTGGCGCAAACGGAATTAGTTATGCACGCAAACCAAGGCTTGAACCCGAAGCGCCATCGTCCCGCGTTTTCTCGGGGACGTGAACAGGCCGTATTTGATTCCACTCGCGGGCGCGCGAGTAAGCAGTTTTTTGAGGCTCAACAAACGCCGACGGATAGCCGCGCGATCGCCTTCGATAATCTTCCAGGAGCAGCTGAGCTTTACGTTACCAGGTCGGGCCCGATTTTTCCGTAATGGTCGGCAATGAACGACGCGGCCTGTCTTACGAATGTGCCAAACTCGCCACCGACAAGGTTCAGGTGCCGATGCTTTCGCGCCGGATCAATTGCTTGAACGTAGCTGCTGCTTCAGCACTTGCGCTTTATTACCTCCGCGGAACGCGCGTCGGTCCGATGGCTGTCCGGGGTGAGCCCAACAATCGGCGACCCGAGGTCCTGCTGCTGGGTGCAGAGGATCACGTGGAACTCGGAAGCGCTATTCGCTCCACTGCAGCTTTTGGGTGGGGAAGAGTTTTCATCGAGGACCGCCAACAGGTTTGGTTCGGTTGCGAGCGAGCCGTCCGCGCGGAAGGCCGGGCTGCCGCGCGTCGAGGCAAAAACGAAATCCTCTGTATTCCGTGTGCCAACCGGGGCAACGCACGGTTTTCCTAGAGTGACCATCATCACCACCCAAGCACTTGGCGCACCATTACACAGGGTGAACCTCGCACGTGGCTCGAGCCAGCTCGTGGTTATCCCGGATGAAAAGAATCTGGATCAATCTGCGGAAATTTGGTCACGGCTGGGAAAAGAAGTCGAATTCGCTCACCTGCAGATCCCGACAACGAAATTTCCATACCACTACCGCCTAACGGCTACGATTGCTCTGGCGGAGATTTCCCGCCAGGTTGGACGCCGTGCAACCGCAAAAGTCCCGCGCGCAGGCCGCCCGCCGTTTTACGATCATCGTTTGGCGCGCCTGGCCGAAGCGGCTGGACAAAGTGTCAGCCTGGAAGAACTAGTCGATTATTGAATAATTCTGAACGGTTCAGGGGCACTGCGAATTCCGATTCGACAAGTTCCCAAAATGGGAACATAATTCTTGCCGCGCAGTGATTTCCGTGAGAACTTATGCGGGTAATTTCGAGAAGATGGTTAAATGAGCTGGCGAGAAAACATCCCGATGCAAAGCCGGGCCTGGATGCGTGGTTCCACGAAGCCGAGGACGCGGACTGGGCCACCCCCGCGCAAGTCAAAGCGCAGTACGCCACGGCCAGCATACTGAAAAATGGTCGGGTCGTACTCAACATCGCCGGAAACAAGTATCGTTTGGTCGTCCGGATTAATTACGCGTATCGCGTAGTTTATGTTCGATTTGCAGGGACGCACACCGATTACGACCGCATTGAAGCGGAGGAAATTTGATGAAAGCCAAAATAATTAAGACGAAAAGAGAGTATGAAGCGGCGCTTGCCAGAATTGACAAACTGATGGACGCCGCGCCCAATACTCCTCAAGGCGATGAATTGGAACTGCTTTCGCTTCTGGTTCACGACTACGAAGAGAAGAAGTTCCCAATCGCTAAGCCGGATCCGATTGCGGCGATTCGATTCCGGATGGAACAACAGGGGCTTGCGCCAAAAGACTTGGTCCCGTTGTTGGGCAGCCGAAGTCGTGTATCCGAAGTGCTTTCGGGCAGACGCGGCCTCAGTCTAAAGATGATTCGTGCCCTGGTCCTGCGTTTGCGCATACCCGCGGAACTGTTACTGGGCGAGACGGCCAAAGCATAAGCGTTTGGGTTTGGAACCAACTGGTGCCCCTTCATTCCACCCACCGCCATTGCGGTCGATCCAGCAAGTTCTGCCCCTTCACCTGTGTTTGTCCCAGTTCCTTCTGCAATTCGATCACACGCGTTTCCGGACTTTGACCCAGAGCGGCGATTAGCGCGGCCGAATGCGTCACGACCCACACCTGTGTTGTTTCTGCTGCTTTGATGATCAGTCGCGATAAAGCTGGGAGCAAATCAGGATGGTGACTGGTCTCCGGCTCGTTCAGCACCATCATAGACGGTGGGCGCGGAGTCAGCAGAGCCGCCAACCAGAGGAGAAACCGCAGCATGCCATCGGATAGCTCAGCGCCACTGAGAGGACGCAGCAAGCCGGGTTGTTGAAATTCGATCGCAAACCGGCCGTCTGCTCCAACTTCGATTCTGATGCTAGCTCCAGGGAACGCGGCATCGACAGCCTCGCTGACGGCATCCGCGTCCCCAACCTCGAGGATTGCCTGGATTGCCGCTGCCAGGTCGCCGCCGTCATGACCAAGGCCCGGCGTGCGAGTTCCAAGCCTCGGGATTCGAGCCGGCGAATCTACATCCGTGCGAAGGCTTCACTTTGTAGCCCGGGAATGGTGTTGCAGAAAACAACAGGCGAAAGCCTTTCTCAGCGTTGGGAATGTCGCTCACCAGGACATCGATCATCGTGTCCGCGCCTGAAACGAAGGGCTCTTTGTCGAGGCCAACGCGCGCATCGTCGAAGACCCACATGCCTTCATATCGGAAGCCGACGCGCTTATTGGAAGAGTGCGTGCCCATGAGAAAGCTCGGTTGTCGGACTTTGGTCGCCCTCGCTCCATCGGAGCGCAAAGGCCCGCCGTTCTCTATTGGAATAAAAATGCTTCATGGTTGGGGTGCTATACTTTTCCTCGATCAAAGCAGCCGGCAAATGCAGATGCTCACGAACATACGCATACTGATCAGCATAGCCCTTCGAGCTCCCGACGTTACGGTGAATTACCTCTGGTACCTCGCACCCTAGAAATTCGTGCAACATCTTCGGCAGGCTAGGCAGCGCCTCGAAACGGTAAACCATTACTCGCGCGTGGTGGTTTTCGTAAAACGCATAGCCTTTTTGACGCCGAAAGACCGTCCGGAATACATCAATATCGAAGAAGCGGCCGAGCTCTTGATCGAACCAGTTTTCCAGCGCAGTGAACATCGCTGGGCGCATCAATGCTTTGCGGCACACCTCGACGGTGAGGCCATTCACGTCATGCGCAAAATACCTGTAATTTTGGAAGATGGAAGAGAGCGCCAGCCCAATCGATTCGCGCACTCCTGATATAATTTCCAATTTAGGGATTGGCATTCCACACCAGCGCAAAATCTTACGGACGCGAATCGTTTTAAGCAGCAAATCCGCAGTCTCCATTTGCTCCTTAGCGATTTGCTTCCAGGCTTCATCGGTTTTATCGCTCTTGAGTACATCGCTGACTTTTGAGCCAGTGGCGGGACTCAAATAATGGAATCGGAAAATCTGATGAGGCAACGAGCAGCACTGCAGGGTCGCTTCGATCGTTTGCGAACCGGTTTTCGGCATTTGGTAAATCAAAAGGAGCCTGCGAAAAGCCAAATCCCATTTCATGTGCTGGAACACGCCTCAGTGGTCCCTGGCGATGAGGATCGCCACAACCCAGAACCACAAGGCGTGCAAGGACTCGACGAAGCGAACTTCATGCCAGCGGGCTTGCTGAAGGAACAGTGAGCGCCTGTAGCGTGGCAGGTTTGTTATTCCCGCTTCAGATGGCCGCTGTCGCTGGAACAAATTGTTCCACCGGTGATCGCTGGTGTTCCAACTCGGTGATTCCGTACGCGGAAAGAAGTTGGGTGCAGGGTTTATTCATGAAGACGCTGCTCGGGCCCGCGCTCGTGTCTAAACAGGTTGCTCTCCGGCAGAGTTTCGGGGTTGGCGGCAATCACAGACCGCAAACACCAGGGGACCGTCATGGCGTGCCGGTGTGATCGACAACCCGCTCGCCGGTATACGCCCGGCCCGCGTAAACCGCGTTAATCTCCGGTCTGGAGTACTGCATCCACCCGGCAAGAATGTCATTTACGAGAGCTCCCTGCGCATTTCGGCTCAGCTGTTCGAGGCCCATCCACGAGCCCAATGCGCTCTCGTGGTACTCATCGAAGAGCAACGCTTGTCGGACTACGACCGAACCGGCCGGATTGCGAACATCGGTATACGTGTATTCCATCTGGATAACGTCAGCCACAAAGGCACCATTGCTGCGGACCACTACGGTGTCTCGTTTGTTGGGTCGATAAACAAATACGAGCGTGGAGGGATCCAGGCCGTTGTCTTTGGCGACTTTGTTGACAAAGTCTTGCTCCGTAAACGCTCGAGCAATGATATGGCCCGTAGCATTGGTGGTGTAGTAAGTTCCACGCCAATATAGCCTGAACAGGTCATCCGCCCGATCGAGCAGAGGTTGCGTCAATGCAATCCAAGTCGCCAACCACAAGCATGTTCTCATATTCATAGTGATCAACCGTGTGTTTTATAACCCGCAGAGGCAGCATTGGTGGCGTTGTCACCCAATCGGGACACCTCTCCCGTCGAGGCACGTCCAAATAGACGCCTCGGCCAGGACAAGAAACCCCTTGGCGACTGCGCCGGTTGCTCTACATTAAAATCCTCCAGGGCAATCTGCGGCTGGTGAACAAGGAGCTCAAAAGCCCGTTGGAACATATTCAGGGTTTGGCAAATCGTGCGTTCATTAAACAGCGCTTGGTCGTATTCGCACATCATGGACCACTCCGATCCGTGCGCTTCCGCCTCGAAGCGCAAATCGAGTAAGGGTCTGCGCGCGGGCAGCGGAATGGGCTTAATCTTGACGCCAGGAGCTGCAAATGTGGCGGCCGGATAATTGTGCCAGAGGAGTGCTACGTTGAACAGCGGGTTGCGCGAGAGTGTGCGCTTGGGATTGGCGGCCGCAACTATATGCTCGAAAGGACAGTCCTGGTGAGTTTGTGCGGCCAGAACGGTTTGGCGGATTTCAGCGAGCATTTCCGCGGCGCTTTGGCTTGCGGACAAGCGGATTCGTAGCGGCAGGAAGTTCATAAAACACCCAATCAGGGCCTCAAATTCGCGGCGGCTGCGGCCTGCCACTACCGTGCCGATCACCAGATCCGCCACCCGCGTCCACTTATAGAGTGTCACGGCCAAAGCTCCCAATAGCGCCATGAACGGAGTAACGCCACGCGCACGCAGAACTTTAGTCCCCACCGAAATCGACTGGTCGGGAAGCGTGATCGCGCTACGGCCTGCGGCTTTGCTGGCATGGACCGCAGCCCTTTCTGGCGCAATGGCAGGCCAAGTTATCGCGCGGGGAGCCCCGGCCAGAACCCGCTTCCAAAAGCACATGTGCTTTTCCAAGGACGCTCCTTTGATCTCATCCCGCTGCCAGTCGGCAAAATCGCTATATTGAACCGCCAAGCGGGAACATGTCGTGGGAGAGCCGGAAGTCATCGCTGCGTAAGCCTGGCTCCATTCTCGGAAAAGGATTCCCAAAGACCAACCGTCGGAAACAATGTGGTGCATAACCGTCAGCAAAGCGTGCTCGCGCTCACCAAACCGGAAAAGCAAGACGCGCAGCAGAGGAGTATTACCGAGGTTAAAAGCCCTGCCGATCTCCACCGCGAGGTGTCGTTGCAACTCGATCTCGCGAGTTCGCCGTGGCACGTGGGCTAGACTGCTTAGGGTTATTTGCACATGCAGATTCGGCACGATGCACTGGCAAAGATTGCCCCCGACGTATTCGAACCGGGTGCGCAGCGTCTCGTGGCGTGCGACGACGTTGTTGAGCGCACATTCCATGCGCTGCGGGTCCACGTCGCCGTCGAGGTGGAATGCGCAGGCCATGTTATACGCGTCCGACGTTGGACTAAGCTCGTGAAGAAAAAAGAGCTGCTGCTGTATAAATGAAGCCGGCGGGTTGTTGTCGCCTCGGGAAAGTCGCTGTCGCTGCGCGGAGGAGCCGCTGGCGTTTGGGTCTGGACTTATGCCATCTAATACTGTAGCCAAATCTGCGACAGTGGGCTTTTCGAATAACCTGGAGAGAGTCAACTCGAATCCGAAACGTTCCCGGACGCGCGCCAAAACTTGCATCGCCAGTAACGAATCTCCTCCGAGTTCGAGGAAGTTGTCGTGGATTCCGACCTCCTGGATTTGCAGCACCTCGCCCCAAATCGCTGCCAGATCTGCTTGTATGCCGGTAATCGGATTATCGCATTGCCGAGCCAGCGCGGGCCTGGCTTCGTCCGGAGGCGCCAAAGCCTGGCGGTCCAGCTTTCCTGACGGGGTAATAGGCAGCGCGTCCAACGGTATAAAAGCCGAGGGCACCATATAAGCAGGCAAGCGACCGCGGAGAAACTCCATCAGGTCTGAAACGGAAGGTGAATATCTAGGCTGGGCCACAAAGTAGGCAACCAACCGCTTGTGCTCGGCCCGGTCGTTTTGCGCGATTACGACCGCCTCCTTGACCGAAGGACAGGAGCGCAGGGCGGATTCGATTTCTCCTGGCTCAATCCGAAAGCCGCGTATTTTCACTTGGCCGTCCACCCGTCCGACAAACTCGAAGTTCCCATCCGGCTCCAGTTTGGCCAAATCTCCGGTGCGGTACAAGCGCTCCGAAGGAATGCAACCAGGGTTTGGGATGAAGCGCTCGGCCGTAAGCTCAGGCCGACGCAGGTATCCGCGCGCCAGGTTCACGCCTCCAAGATACAGTTCTCCCTGCGCGCCATCAGCCACGGGCCGCAGGTTCTGATCGAGAATAATCGCATACGTATTTGTGATGGGTTTGCCGATCGGCAAAGTGTCCCGCGTCCGGTCCGCTTCGCAAACCAAAGCGGTAATGGTGGCTTCGGTCGGGCCGTAAGCGTTGAGCAATCTTACGGAAGCAGGCACCATCTGTTTCCACCGACGATAGGCCTGTTCCGAAACCTTCTCTCCGCCGATGATCACCAGCCGGACGGACCTTGGCCAGAGGTTGTCTGAGAAATTCGCCACCAGCTCATGCCAATACGCTGTCGGCAAATTCAGAACCGAAAGGCGTTCCTGAGCCACAAATCTCAAAAACTCCTGCACCGACGAGATCGCATCGGAGGGACGTAGCACCACAGTGCATCCAGAAAGCCAGCTCGGAATCATTTCCTCGATCGAAACATCGAAGCTGAGCGAGGCGAATTGCAGCACTCGATCCGCGGGGCAAAGCTGGTAAATCTGCGATATCACCAGGCTGTGATTCAGCAGCGCGCGGTGACTAATCTCCACACCTTTGGGCGCGCCGGTTGAACCCGAAGTGTAGATCACATACGCCAGGTTTTCGGACGACGCGCTCGCCCGAGGAGATTCCCGCGGCAAATGAGGCAGGTCTTGAAGTTCCTCGATAGCGACAGTTGGGACCGGGCAGCCAATAAATCGGGCGCGAAGGGCGGTCTGCGTGAGGACAACTGCCGGTTTGGCATCTGCCAGCAGGCAATTCAGTCGCTGGGCTGGATAATCCGGATCCAGCGGCAAGTAGGCCCCGCCTGCTTTCCACACCGCGAGCAAAGTTACAGCAAACTCCAGCGAACGTTTGGCGCAAACCCCGACGAGCACCTCCGGCCCAACCCCAAGGTTCTTCAGGAAATGCGCCATCCGGTTGGCGCGCGCGTCGAGATCGACATAACTCAAATCATCGTTTTGGAACCTCGCCGCGATTGCGGAGCTCAGCCAAGGAATGCGCCGAGAGAGGCAATCGGTAAAAGTTCCCCCTGGTGCGGAATTAGCCTGCAGTCTGTCAGCTCCGTACATGCTTTTGCTTTTTAGGCTTTCGAAGCCCGCCTCCGTTTGAAAACGATCCTCGCGCATAAAATAGGCAGAGCCTTTAAGGTCATCGCCTGAATCCCCGAGATTCAGACAGCGCCTCTCTGGTCACGTTAGCCAGAGTTATGCCAAGTATCGAAGGGCCTAGCTCTACAGCCAGGGCAAGAAGCGGTCCGCCGCCAAACGCGGACAACGAGGGCTACGTGGATGGAACGAAATGTGCCAGGGATGGTCCCGCTGGTATCAACGATAGCTCTGGTTCGTCACCTAAAGTTCACTTTCTGAAGGTGGCATAGGGCGCAGACCCAATTCGGTGAGTTTTTCCCTCATTTTTAACCGTGTGACTCCCAGCCAGCGGGCAGCCTTAGCTTGGTTCCCTTGAGCTCGCTGGATGGCCTGAGCGAACAGCGCCGGCTCCATGTCGGCAATCATCCTGGCATAGGCGTTCTGCTCCTCGCCGCGCTCTGCCTGGGTCAGCAAATCAGAAATGTACGCGGCGTGCGTTTGGCCCAAGAGATCGAGCGGCTTACGCGACTTGCCCAGAACCTGCTGCACGTGTTCCAAGCCGATTGCAAAAGGCCGCGCCATTAGCAGGGACTGGCGCACGACATTCTCCAACTCTCGGACATTACCCGGCCAGGATTGGGTTTGAAGCCACGCCGTTGCTTCGGCCTGAATCGCGGGTGTTCCAGCGTCAAGGTCCTTGGCATAGCGTTCGATGAAGAACTTCACCAACTCGGGGATGTCCTCCGTACGTTCGTTTAAGGAGGGAAGCTTTATGGTGACAACGCTTAAACGGTAGTACAGATCCTCACGAAATTCTTTTTCGTTGATGGCTGCATCCAAATCCCGATGAGTGGCCGCCAAAACGCGGACGTCCACTGGAATGATTTCGTCGCCTCCGAGTCTTTGGAGACACCCTTCCTGAAGCACCCGCAGCAGTTTTGCCTGTGTATTGGGCGAAAGGTCCCCGATTTCATCCAGAAAAATGGTCCCCCCGTGGGCTTGTTCAAACCGCCCAATCCGGCGCGTTTGGGCCCCCGTAAAGCTACCACGCTCGTGACCGAACAACTCGCTCTCCAAAAGTGTCTCGGGAATAGCCGCGCAATTGACCGCAATGAAAGGGGCTGCCGAGCGATGACTGTGCTGATACAGGGCGCGGGCGACCAGTTCTTTTCCCGTGCCCGTAGCGCCGCGGATCAACACCGTCACGGGCGTTGCTGCCACGCGGCCGATTTCCTTGTAAAGGTTTTGCATGATTCGGCTGTTGCCGACAATCGCTCTTTTGGCCGAACGAGCCTCACCCATTTCGACCGGTTCCGACATCAATCGCGAACTGGCAACCGCAGAGCCGGCTAAATCCAATAATTCATCGGCTTCGAAGGGTTTAAGGAGGTATTCGCACGCGCCAAGCTTCATCGCTTCGATGGCTGTCTCGGTTGTTCCATGAGCAGTCATCATGATGATGGGTAATTTGGGTTTGGCTGCATGGAGTTGGGCCACCAATTCAAGGCCGTCTAATCCCGGAAGCTTGAGATCGGTGATTACCAGATCGTAGGAATGGTCTTGGGCCTGCTTTAGGCCGATGTCACCGCGGGCAACGACAGCCACCAGGTAATTCTCCGCGGAGAGAACCTTTTGGAGGGCCGAAGCCGTGCTGGGGTCATCCTCGATAAGTAATATTCTCGCTTGCATATGCTTTCACCTCGGGGAGCACGACTTCAAAAACAGTGCCGTGGTTAATCTTGGTTTCGTAGCGGAGGAGCCCGCCATTTTTTTCGACGATCCGCGCGGCAATTGCCAGGCCCAACCCGGTGCCACCTTCCTTGGTGGTGAAGAACGGATCAAAAAGGCGCAATTCGACTTCCGGGGGTATGCCACTCCCAGTATCTTCAACTGCCAGGATGGCCGCCGCCCGGGAGCAGCCATCAAAATCTACCATGTCCCTGCGCACGCCCAATGTGATCACGCCATTCCGACCAATATTTTCCGCCGAGTTTTGAACCAGGTTGATGAGGACTTGTTTGATTTGTTCCGCGTCGGCATTCACCCAGGAATTTGCCTCATTCTCAAGTCGCAACTCGATTGCGCAACGGTCCAATTGAGGTTTGAGTAAATCGTGCACGTCTTTCAAGAGGCGTGCCGCCGGCAGCCTGGTCGCTTCGGGATCTGAAGGACGCGCAAAGTGAAGAACATCCTTTACGATGCGCTCCAGACGATTGATCTCATTGCTTATAATGCCAAGGTCCTCGTTGTCAGCTATGGCCGGAAGCGCTCGCTTCAAACTGAAAAGCCGCATTTTGAGAGCCGTGAGAGGATTGCGAATTTCGTGGGCCACGCCAGAAGCAAGCACACCCAGGGAGGCTAGTTTCTCCTGGCGTTCAATGATGTTGCGACTTTCATCCAGGCCTACGCGGAGAGGCGCAATCATGCCGCGGTAAACGAGAAGCGCCAATGCTCCAGCCAGACTCACAACAAGCGTCAGGGTAAGCTTCAGCAGTCGCTGATGGCTTGCAAGCGTGGCTTGCGTCTCGGCCAGGAAATCACTGAAATCGTCGCGTTGTGCCCTGACCAAATCGTCGCACAGCCTGAGCAAAGGCGCCGAGGCTCGCCGGACCCGGGTATATCTCTCTTCGAATGAAGGGTAAGGCGAACCAGGACTGTCCGCCTCGAGTAATTTCGCAGCCTCGGCCAAGTAGCTATCGTATGCGATCTGAGTGTTGTTAAGAATATCAAAGTCATCAATCAACATTTGCTTCAGCAGTGGCAGCTTGGCCAGCTCAGCCAAATGAAGGCGATTGGTCGTTAACCAAGGCTTCAGCTCACGGGACTCACTAAGAAATTCGTCGCGTACGTGCGGCTCGGGCGTGTGGCCAAATTGGAGCAGCTTCTCATTCAGACTGCGAACGGCGCCACGCAAAGTAACCCCCAGGTAAAAGCTTTGGCTCCTTACAGCGGCATGCTCCTTTTGTAGGCGATCCAACTGCTCCCAAGTGCTGTGCGTGATCCATGTTAGCAGTCCTCCTCCACACACCACCACCACGGTAAAACCCCAAAAGCGCATTTTGACCGGCGGCAGCAGGCGCGTGATACGCCCGAATCCAGCGGTGGAATGTTTTGTTCCTGTCGTACGGAGAGTTCTTTTTTGAATCATGTGCGAATTGCTCGTAAACCTGGCATTTGCCCCTCGGCCACAGGTCTGGCATGAACCCAGCTTACCTGACGATGAACATAGCAGAAAATATGCGCAGCAAAAAGGGCGTGCGCCAAAACAGAATATTCAAATGCACAAAGGCTCTTGGCCCCCTTGGCTCAGTCGATCGCCCTGAATGGCGCGACAGCCAGCAACTTGAAGCGATTACGGTTTCCGTGAGTAAACATTCGAGCTCCTTGAGGTCAGCTGATCCGTTGACTTACGGCGATTTTCCCAATTATGGCATTTGCCGACCGGGTGACCGCCCACACGGGGGCCAAGCGCCTATGCCGCCCGCAGACATTTTGAACTCCTTGGCTCGTTCTGCGGGTGGCATCACTATTTCCTCGAAAACAGCAGTCCGTTGTCTGAATTGAGCTCGCGTAGACACTCGCCGGACCCACAAGAACGTCATGAAAAGGCGAATACTGGTAATCGACGATGACGTGTCCGTCCGGGACGCTTTGAAAAAGATACTCAACACGTCGGGCTACTCCGTCCAATTGGCGTCCGACGGTCGTGAAGGCGCGGACAGCTTGGCCCAAGACAAGTTCGATCTATTGGTTTTAGATTTGGACCTGCCGGAGGTTAGTGGATTCGACATCCTGGATATCGTGGCTGAGCGGGATGCTTCGCTCCCCATCGTTATACTCACCGGCATGGCTGGCCAATGCGAAGCCGGCTCGGTGGCCGGGGCTGACGCACTGCTCGAGAAGCCACCCGATGTGTGGCTATTGCTAAACACGATCGAACGTTTGTTGGGTGAAACCTCCGCAGAGCGCCTGGAGCGGTTGGCCCACGGTCCGCCACCACCTCACCCCGTCCAATTCCCCCAAAGAACATCTCAACTGCTTTGGAGGACAAATGTGCATCCGCGCAATCGAAGCCTGCCGCGCAATTCGGCATGAGGGCAATCGAATCGTTTATTTTATGCGCTTAGTCATGGTCTCAAACCGGTTGCCGTTCTCGGTGTCGATTAAGGACGGCGCGCTACAATTCCAGCGGAGCTCTGGGGGCCTGACCACCGGTTTGCGCAGCTACCTGGAGCGGGGTGTCGCCGCAGGAGCGGAAGCCCGCGATTGCCTGTGGCTTGGTTGGCCCGGAGCCGCTATCCCGCCAGAGCACCAAGCGGCGGTCAGCGAGTACGGTCGGTGCGAATTTGCTGCCGAACCGATTTTTCTGCCGGCAGAGAGCACGGAGCGCTTCTACCATGGTTTCTGCAACAAAACGATCTGGCCGCTATTTCACTATTTCCCTTCTCTGGTGCATTACGACGAAGACTGCTGGCACCACTACAGAGACGTAAACGGTAACTTCGCTGATGCCTTGTGCCGGGTTCTGCGGCCAGACGACTTGGTCTGGGTTCATGATTATCAGCTCATGCTTCTGCCTCAGTTGATCCGTCAACGTTTCCCCGAAATACCGGTAGGCTTTTTCCTGCATATCCCCTTTCCATCCTATGAAGTGTTTCGTTTGTTGCCGCGTGCCTGGCGACTCGAAATCATCGAAGGATTACTGGGTGCTAGTTTGATTGGGTTCCACACCCATGATTACCTGCGGGATTTTCTGACGAGCGTTGTCCGCACGGCCGGTTACGAGCATCAACTGGGCAGTCTCACGCTGCGCGACCGCGTGGTAAAGGTAGACACTTTTCCAATGGGTATTGATTTTGAGCGTTTCGCCCAAGCCGCGGCTTCGCCGGCAACGGAAGCACGAGCGGCCGAACTGCGCGCCAAATGCATAGGCCAGAAGATCGTTTTTTCGGTGGATCGCTTGGATTATACCAAGGGTCTCATCAATCGGTTGCGGGGTTACGATTTGTTTTTGGAAAGAAACCCGCAGTGGCGAGGCAAGGTCGTCTTTATCATCTCGGTTGCGCCGTCTCGCACCGGCATCGAGACCTATCAGGCCATGCGGCAGGAGTTGGAGCAAATCGTCGGCCGGATCGTTGGGGCCTACGGGAACGTAAATTGGACTCCTCTCATTTATCAATACCGCAACCTCGAATTCGAGGAAATCGTGGTGATGTACCGCGCTTGCGATGTGGCGTTGATCACGCCTCTGCGGGATGGCATGAACCTGGTGGCGAAGGAATTCATCGCCTCGCGTTCGGATCAAACTGGGGTGCTTATCCTCAGTGAAATGGCCGGAGCGGCCAAAGAAATGGGTGAAGCTCTTGTTATCCATCCGTTCCACGCCAGCGATTTTGCCCAAGCATTGGAACAATCTTTGACCATGCCCGTTGAGGAACAGATTCGGCGCAACCGACTGCTGCAAGAACGGCTACGCCGGTACAACGTTAGCCGCTGGGCCGAGGATTTCATTCAAACTCTGGTTTCCACCCAGAAGACTGAGGCGGCCCGCCGCGCTCGGTCGCTAGCGGGAAAAGCCCAATCGACACTGGTAGAGCATTACCGGTCAGCGATGTGCCGGACTTTGCTGCTCGATTACGATGGCACGCTGGTGCCTTTTGTGGACCATCCCGAACGTGCCAACCCGGATGCGGAATTGATGAGCCTCCTCACTGCCCTGGCCGCTGACCCTGGCAACCAGGTGGTGATTGTCAGCGGGCGGACACGCAACGATTTGGAGAGATGGTTCGGCGACCTGCCGATCTCCCTGGTCGCTGAGCATGGCATTTGGCTGCGGCCTAAAGGCGCGCACTGGCGCACGCTGAAGGTTATCGATACCGGCTGGAAGGGGAGCGTGCGCCCCATCCTCCAACTCTACGTAGATCGGTTGCCCGGAGCTCTGCTGGAAGAAAAGGAGTTCTCGCTGGCATGGCACTATCGGCGTGCCGACCCGGATCAGGCCTCCTTGCGCGCCAAGGAGCTGCTCGATGATCTGGCTGGATATACGAGGAACATTGACGTGCAAGTGCTGGAAGGAAACAAAGTGCTTGAAGTGCGCAACACCGGTGTTACGAAAGGGACGGCCGCGATGGAATGGCTGGCCGGCCAACCACCCGACCTGATTCTGGCGATTGGGGACGATTGGACGGACGAAGAACTTTTTCGAGCGTTACCGCCAAGTGCCTATTCAGTGCGCGTCGGTTTGGCTCAAACGTCTGCGCGTTATCATCTGGGCAATCATACTGCGGTTCGCCGAGTCCTGCGTGAGCTGGTCGATGCCGCCCAAAGCCATGCTCACGACACGATCTGGCCCGCCGAGATCCCCGAAGACCGGAGCCGCGGCACCGGAAATCGGATCAGCCTGGCGCGGTATGAAAGGAAGATTGGCGTTAGGTTTCCTCGATTGTCCATCCCCACGGATTCGGCAACCAGCCGCTGATGAGGTTTGTTGCCTGAATTGAAACAGTTGCTCCGAGGTCTTTTCGTATTAGAGTACTATGTTTCAACTATGAGCGCCTTACCTCAGACCGATCGCGTCGAGGCCTTGGAGTGCGGTTTACGTTGCCCTGGCAAGGTTTCGTTGATACTGGCTTTTTTGCTCTCGGCCGGCTGGTGGTCAGCTCCGGCCGCGCGGGCCCAAACCGCACCCATGGTGATCTCGGTCACGCCGACCAATGGCGCGCTCGACGTTCCGACGAACAGCACGATTGTGTTCGTGTTTGACCAGGACATGACCAAGGTGACTCCCATCGCGTCTAAGCCCGGCCTGTGGGTCGGTAATTTTGAAATCACCCCGACCAACCTCAGTGTCAGCGGGAGCTGGGGCGCCGATAAACGAACCCTCACCCTCAAGTGCGCTCCTGGCTGGCCGTA
>DASRFK010000025.1:0-43628 GCA_035651635.1 Verrucomicrobiia bacterium
ATGCGCCATCGCCGACTCGTACGGGACTACGAGCGTACCGAAGCCAGTGCCGAATCCTGGATCCACCTGGTGATGATTCGCATTCAACTCCGTCGCCTCGCGTGATTTCGCTCGCTCCATGCTTTTTCAGACACGCTCTTACGGCAGAGTTGGTCGGGTTGAAGAGTGCCGCCGGTAAAATGGATTCCACATGGGCGTCACAAAACGCCGCGTTATAGTTTTTGCCATGCCGGCTCAGATAGAGGCCGGGACTCGGCGTATAAACACAGCGCAGTGTATCGAGACCTGAGGCTCCAACCGGATACTCTGTGCGGCCCTGGTAAACGTGGTAGGGCAAGGGTTGGCAGTCGGCAACGCTTAACAGGTCGCTCGGGACGGCCGCGGCAGATTCACGCAGGGAAAAAAGACCGGGGGAGTAGCTCCTGGTTCCCAATCCCAGCGTGGAATTATTGTCTTTGGAGGTCCCGACTTCATTGTAGGCGTAGCTCCCGAAAGGGCCGCCGGCGTCCTGGAGCGAAACCGCGCCTTTGTACCCTGGACAGTGATAGGAAGCGTTGGTCCAGCGCAGCGGGCAATAGGGCTCGATTTCTTCATGCCAGTAAAAGCCAATCACGCCTCCGACTCCAACCGGGTTGGTAGCGTAATAGGGATAGCTCCTAAAATCGGCAACGTACATTTGCAGCGCCAAGGATATTTGCCGCAAGTGATTTTTACAGGATGCCGACTGGCCCTGCGCCTTGGCTCTGGATAATGCCGGAAGGAGCATGGCGGCCAGGATCGCGATGATGGCGATAACCACCAACAGCTCGATCAAAGTGAACGCCGCTCCTGTGATTGTTCTCGGTCTTTGCCGAAAGGCATGCACTCGACCACCGCCAGGCTCTCGTCTCATGGGCGTCAAAGAGAGTACCGCCCGGCATTTGAAATGTCGAGGCTGGGAAAAACTGTGACTGGGTTGCTTCGATCGAGGAAAGGAGGACTCGAATTACGCAGGCCGCCCGCCGGTCAGACCGCAACCACCTCTTTACCGCTGATCCAATCATAGCCCTTCTCTTCGAGTTCCAGGGCCAGTTGTTTGTCCCCCGTTCGCACGATTCGGCCATCGACCAGCACGTGAACGAAGTCCGGCACGATGTAGTTGAGCAACCGTTGATAGTGGGTGATTACCAATTGGGCATTGTCAGGCCGCCGCAACTTGTTGACTCCGTTAGACACGACCTTGAGGGCGTCGATGTCCAAACCCGAATCGGTTTCGTCGAGTACCGCCAGCCGCGGCTCGAGTACTGCCATCTGGAAAATCTCGTTGCGCTTTTTTTCGCCTCCTGAAAACCCTTCGTTAACCGAGCGCCGCAGCAAGTCTTCGTTCAGGTCCAGAACTTTCATCTTTTCTCGAACCAGGGTCAGGAACTCCATCGCGTCAAGCTCCGGCTGGCCGTTATGCTTCCGGATTTCGTTCAGCGCCGATTTGAGGAAATAAGTGCTGTTGACTCCCGGAATCTCGACTGGATATTGGAAGGCAAGAAAAAGTCCTTCGCGCGCGCGCTCCTCCGGATCCAGGTCCAGCAAATCTTTTCCGTTATACGTCACCTGGCCGCCGGTAATATCGTAGCCCTCCCGGCCCGCGAGGATGGCGGCCAGCGTGCTTTTGCCGCTGCCATTTGGGCCCATGATGGCATGGACCTCGCCTTCATTAATGCGCAGGTTGATGCCCTTGAGAATCTGTTTGCTTTCAATCCCGGCGTTCAGGTCTTTGATTTCCAATATGGTTTGCTTCATCGTGTTCTGATTACCCTTTTGAAATTGAGACTCTCCGCGGCTGGGGGCGAAGCGTTATCGTCGGCCACCCTTCGCGGTTGCCTGGCTTTTTTAGCCAACGCTGCCCTCCAGGCTGACTCCCAGGAGCTTCTGCGCTTCGACCGCAAACTCCATCGGTAACTCGCGAAAGACTTCTTTGCAGAATCCGTTTACGATCATGTTCACGGCGTCCTGCGTGGAAAGGCCGCGCTGGTTGCAATAGAAGATTTGGTCTTCCCCGATCTTTGAAGTCGAGGCCTCATGCTCGACCCGGGAGGAAGTGTTCTTGGTCTCGATATAAGGAAACGTGTGCGCGCCGCAGTTGTTGCCCAGCAATAGGGAATCGCATTGTGAGAAGTTGCGCGCGTTGGTTGCACTCTTCTGGATCTTCACCAGCCCACGATAACTGTTCTGGCCGTGGCCCGCGGAGATACCCTTCGATACGATGGTGCTGCGGGTGTTCTTTCCCACGTGAATCATCTTCGTGCCAGTATCGGCTTGCTGGTAATTATTTGTGACCGCAACCGAATAGAATTCGCCGACCGAGTTATCGCCGAGCAGCACGCAGCTGGGGTATTTCCAGGTAATCGCCGAGCCGGTCTCGACCTGGGTCCAGGAGATTTTCGAATTCTTGCCTTTGCACAGACCGCGCTTGGTTACGAAATTGTAAATTCCCCCGCGTCCTTGTTCGTCGCCCGGATACCAGTTTTGAACCGTGGAGTATTTGATCTGGGCGTTGTCCAGCGCGATTAACTCGACCACCGCCGCATGGAGCTGGTGTTCGTCGCGCATCGGAGCGGTGCAGCCTTCCAAATAGCTGACCGAAGCGCCTTCCTCGGCAATAATTAACGTGCGCTCGAACTGTCCCGTATTGGCCGCGTTAATCCGAAAGTAGGTCGAGAGTTCCATCGGGCACTTCACTCCCGCCGGAATAAAACAAAAAGAACCGTCACTAAACACGGCCGAATTGAGAGCCGCAAAAAAATTGTCGGTGTAGGGCACGACCATGCCCAGGTACTTCTTCACCAGCTCCGGATGGTTGTGCACCGCTTCGGCAAAGGAGCAGAAGATGATGCCTTTTTCGGCCAGTTTTTCCTTAAAGGTAGTGCCGACCGATACGCTATCAAACACGGCGTCGACCGCCACACCCGCCAGCCGTTCGCGTTCCTTCAATGGGATGCCTAGCTTCTCGTACGTCTCGAGCAGCTTCGGATCAACCTCGTCCAGGCTTTTAGGTCCTTCGCCTTTCCTTTTCGGTGCGGAATAATAAACTGATTTCTGGTACTCGATGGGCGGGTAATGGACGTGCGGCCAGGCAGGCTCCTTCATCGTTTGCCAGTGGCGGAAAGCCTTCAGTCGCCATTCCAGCAGAAACGCCGGTTCGTTCTTCTTGGCGGAAATCAGGCGCACGATATCCTCGTTCAGGCCAGGTGGAGCGCTGTCCACCTCCACGTCGGTCACAAATCCATACTTGTATTCCCTTTTGACTAAGCCTTCGATTGTCTCGGTCGCTGTGCTCATTCTTTGGGTCGGCTAATGGTTAAAAAAATGAAAATTGGGCGGCGGCCAAATTCCCTAACATCCCGAGGATTATTTTTTGGCGATCGAACAGGCCGGGCAATGGCCGTGAATCGTCACGTCAAAGCGTTCCGCCCGGAACCCGCGCGGCAGCGGTACCCCGGCTCCCGACGGCAGGTTAATATCAAACACACCCTCGCAGCGGTCGCAATAAAAATGACAATGCTCCTGCATGTTCGGACAAAATCGTGCCGCCCCCCGTTCCAGGGTCACCTGTCGTGCCAAGCCGCATTTGACCAGTGCGTCCAGGCAATTATAAACGGTCGCCATCGAAATATCCGGCATTTCCCGCTTGGCGCGGATGAATACTTCCTCGGCGGTGGGGTGATCACGTTTTCGCAACAATATCGTATAGACATGCTCACGCTGCGGCGTAAAACGAAAACCGCCTGTCGTCAGACGTTCGTTAAGCCGCTCGTTGCGTCCGTATTGTTCCGCTGTGTGCATGCCTGCCTCGGCCACCATACCCCATCCGTGGCGGCTGTCAATATTTGGAATAATTCTAAGAGCAGTGTTTGTCGTTCACGGTGCGCCCTCAGAGCACCGCCAGCAGCTTCTTTATTTCCTTCAGTCGCGCGCCCGCCTCCTTCTTTGTCAGGCGCGGGAACTTGGTGCCGGCCATGACATAGTCATTGTTGCGCAGGAGCATCAGTTTGTCCTCCTTAACCTCAATGCTCGTGATGCTGCGTTCAGCGGCCATGATCTTCAGTTCGGTTACCAGCAGCAAAAGTCCCACCGGGGGTGGGACCGGCCCGAAGCGGTCCCGCATTTCCTTCTCCAGAGCGCCCAACGAAGCCTTGTCATTGGCTTGCGCGATTTTGCGATAAATCTCAATCCGCTGCCGGGAATCAGCTATGTAGTGGAAGGGGATATACGCACTGGCCCGAAGTGAGCCGGCGGGGGCTTTGCCTTTCCTTTGGGAGACTGGCTGTAGCGTCGCTGATTCGCCGTTGGTTCCGACCCGGTCACTTTCTGGCCCAGACACGGTGGGCGGTTCCTTTTTTGAGCTCCCGGTCTCTTGCCTGTCTTCGGTGGGACTGAGCGCCAGGAAATCCAGGCGCACCTGGACCGCGATGCGCGGTTTGACCTTCTCGCCTTTTAACGACGCGACGCTCTGCTTAAGCAACTGGCAGTAGAGATCGAATCCAACGGCGGTGATATGCCCGCTTTGCTCCGCGCCGAGCAGGTTCCCGGCGCCGCGAATCTCGAGGTCGCGCATGGCGATCTTGAATCCGCTGCCCAGGGTGGAGTATTGCTTGATCGCGCTGAGACGTTTGCGGACGTCGGCCAACAAGCCGGCATGGCGTGGCAGCAACAGATAGGCGTAAGCCTGGTGTTTGTAACGGCCGACCCGGCCGCGCAACTGGTAAAGATCGCTCAAGCCGAAACGATCGGCCCGGTCGATAATGATCGTGTTTGCGTTCGGAATATCCAAGCCGCTCTCGATGATGGTGGTCGAGAGCAATACGTCGGCCTCGCCATTAACGAACCTGGTCATGACCTCCTCGAGTTCGTCGCTATGCATCTGGCCGTGACCGACGACGATCCGGGCGTTGGGCACGAGCGCGGCCAATCTCTGGGCCATGCTCCCGATGGTCATCACTCGATTGTGCAAAAAGAAGACTTGGCCGCCGCGGTTGAGTTCGCGCTGAATCGCGTCGCGAATCGCCCGTTCGTCATACTGCGTCACGATTGTTTCTACCGGCAGCCGGTCGTGCGGCGGCGTTTGGATCGTGCTCATGTCTCGCGCGCCGGTCAGTGCGAGATACAGAGTTCGCGGGATAGGCGTCGCGCTCAGCGTGAGCACATCCACCAGTTGGCGCAGCATTTTAAACTTTTCCTTGTGTAACACCCCAAAGCGCTGCTCCTCGTCGATGACCACCAACCCAAGATCTTTGAACCCGATATCACCCTGGATCAGCCGATGGGTGCCGATCACGATGTCCACCGCGCCGGCGGCCAAATCCCGCACGACACGTTGCTGGGCGCCGCGAGTCCGGAACCGCGAGAGCAGTTCAATGCGGACCGGATAATCGGCCATCCGCTCACGAAATGTGTTGTAGTGTTGCTGTGCCAAAACCGTGGTCGGAACCAGCACGGCCACTTGTTTGCCGTTCATCACAGCCTTGAACGCGGCGCGAATGCCCACTTCGGTTTTGCCAAAACCAACGTCCCCGCAGATGAGCCGGTCCATCGGTTTGGGCCGCTCCATGTCCTGCTTGGTTTCGACGATGGCCCGCATCTGGTCAGGCGTTTCTTCAAAAAGAAACGCGCCCTCGAACTCCCGCTGCCAGGCGGTATCGGGATTGAAGGCAAACCCGGCCTGCGATTCCCGCGCCGCCTGGATCGACAACAACTCGCCGGCGACGTCGCGTACGGCGTTTTCCGCGTGCGCTTTCGCCTTGGCCCACCTGACGCCTCCGAGCGTATTCAACGGCGGACGGGCCTTGCCCGTGCCGACGTACTTGCTGACCAGGTGCGCTTCGGTGATTGGCACGTACAGTTTCGGGGGCGGCTGATGGGGATCGTTTGGAGCATATTCAATAACCAGGCATTCCTGTGCTGCGGTTTGGACGGACTCCGCGGATTGGCCCACAACCTGGTCAGTGGAAATTTTTCGCCCGGCCCCGACTGGCAGGACCGTCAGCCCCTGGTACCGCCCAATTCCGTGTTGCAGGTGAACCACGTAATCGCCTTCTTCCAGGTCGGTAAAGTCGATGTCCAGCGCGGACCGGGTGGCTTGGGCGTGCGGCGATTTCAGGCGGCGGGGCCGCTGGATCTTATAACGGCCGAAGATTTCCGCGTCGGTCACCACCACGAGCCGGGCTTGTTCGCTCATGAAGCCTCGGGCCAGACTGCCCAGGTGCACGGTCAAAGCGGTAGGTCGGTTGGCCTCGAGGCTGGTTCCCAGTGGCTCTGGGCTTTCGAATCCGTATTCCTGCCAAATCTCAAGGAAGCGCTGGCGTTCGCCGTCGTTATTGCAAAACAAATGAACCGCATAATCCTGACGCAGCCACCGATGAATCTGCGCGAAGAACTCCCGTCGCTGCTCCAGGGCGACTTGCGCGTCGGGCGCCCGCTCGGCCAGAGGCCGAAAGGCTTCCAGGCTCTGGAAATCCGCGCCGTGCATTTCCAAAGCAGGCGGGCCGGGCACAGATTCGGCTTCGCTCAAACTCAGGAGCGTCATTCCTTCTGCCACAGCCTTTTGTTTCAGAGCCTCCCAACTGATAAAGAGGGGATCATTTGACGGAACCTGCCGCTCATATTCAGCCGCTTGCCCTTCAAGTAACTCCGGCTCGCAGCAAACAAGGATGGTGCCAGGCCTCAAATAGTCCAGCAGGGTGCCGGGTTGTTGCGGCGACGTCTTCGCGCCGGTGCCGCCGGGCTCAGGCGGCAGAAAGCGTTTTATCAGGCCTAACTCCCCGGCCGGCGGAATTGTCACGGACGAGATCTCTTCGCGCGAAATCTGCGTAATGGGATCGAAGAAGCGCAACGATTCCAGTTCGTCACCAAAGAACTCGAGGCGCACTGGCCATGGACTAGTCAGCGGAAACAGGTCCAGAATGCCACCCCGCAAAGCGATCTCGCCCTTTTGGGTTACTTGTGCTTCCGGCTCGTAGCCCTGTTCTTCAAGCCACTCAATCAGATCCAGCGGCTCGATGATGGCACCCCGCCTCAAAACACGCAGTTGTGAGGCGAAGGAAGCGCGGGGGAAGGTCCGTTGCAGCAACGCCGTAACGCTAGTGACGACTAACGCCGCCGCCGCCGAGTTGGCGGGTGACGTCAGAGCGATCAAGGTCTCCAGGCGATCCCCTATCACATCCACGTGGGGCAACCGCCCTTCGTGCGGCAACATTTCCCAGGACGGAAAAAAACAGGCCCTTTGGCTTGGAGCCCCGGCTTCAGCCGGAGAGACTTCGCCCGCCGGAGCGCCATCAACTTGGTTGCGCCCGCCCTGATCGCGCTGGCTGCTCTCTATGACTACCTGTGTCCAAGTGGTCAAGTCCTGATGGAAACTCTCCTGCGTTTTGAGCTGATCCGTGACGACCATGATTGTTCTTTCAGGGAAACGAGCACGCAACAGGGCCGCCAGGAAAGGTTGAGCGGCAGCACTGACGCCGGCACAGGACAACAAGCCACCCTTCTCCACGCCAGAAACCATCAGGTTGGCAGCGGGAGTTTGCAGTGCCTTCGCGAACAAATTGCTTGTCGCGAGGAGTTCAGACTGACGCGCCAAGCTCCTCTAAAATCGCAGCGGGAAAGCTGCGGGTCAAATCCGGATAAGAGCGTTCAGAAACATTTTGTTATCTATCAGGTTGGGGCTTGTGTGTGTCATTGCTATGAAACGCGAGCCGATAGCAACCCTCCACACCGTTAGCCCGCCGGGACCTGATTAACATCCACGGCAACTTTGAGCTCGTGATTACCGGAACCGACCAGAACACCGCGCAGGGGGCTGACATCGGCGAAATCTCTGCCCCAGCCCAGGGTGATGTGGTGTTCAGCGGGCAAGAGATTGTTCGTGGGATCCAAATCGAGCCAACCAATTTCGCCGCACCAGAGTTGCACCCAGGCGTGCGAAGCGTCAGCGCCAATGAGCTTAGGTTGACCAGGAGGCGGAACCGTTTCGAGATAGCCACTGACGTAACGCGCGGGCAGACCCACGGCCCGCAAGCAAGCGATTTGCAGATGAGCGAAGTCCTGGCAAACGCCCCTGCGTTGCCGAAAGACTTGCTCGACCGGAGTTGCCACCGTGGTGGCTTGGGTGTCGAATTTGAAATCCTGGTGGATTCTGGCCATCAGTTCGACGGCGGCCTCAAGTATGGGACGGTTTGAGGAGAACGCCGGGGCCGCATATTGCTTGATTTCAGACCGCACTGGCACGAGCGGCGAGGAGAAATTGAATTCGCACGCTTCCGCGCAGGTGTTGCACGCGTCGCCGCGGCATTGAGCGTAAACGGTTTCCCAAGCTGGGGTGACGGCTGGCTCGATCTGGGGCGGGATCAGGACCTCGACTTGGCAACGAGAGGTGACAGTCAACTGCCGGTGTGGCCCTTCGATGGTGAGGAAACTGACCTGATTGCCGAAGTAGTCAGCGTGAGAATCCATTACGGCCGCGGCCGGTTCGCTCTGCAAGTGGTACTCCAGGATACGCTGGTGCGGACGCTCGCGCGGTTTGAGACGGAGCAGGTGGTGGGACACCGAGACGGCGTTGTGATATTCGTAAGTCGTTTGATGGATAATCGAGTAGCGCACAGGTCAACTGACGCGGGTTTCAGCGTGGCTAAAGTAAAGGTGCGTGATGCTGTCGGAAATTGCCCGCAAGGAGAGGCCGCTTTGTTGGAGCAGCGCGGCGGCCCGCTCTTCGGCCAGTTGCGGCAAACTCTCGGCCAGAACCTGCCAATCCGTTTTGCGCAAGAGGTCTCGCAAGGCGGCAATCTGGTTGCCGGGCAGGTCCAGTCCGAGCGGGGCGGCGTCCTTCGGCAGATGTGAAACATGCTCTGCCATGGCTGCCGCCTGGAAAGCGAGCGAACGCGGATTGGAATCATCCATCAATAACAGGTCCAGGACGCCCAGCCATTGCGGCTCGGCAAAGTACCTGCGCCGGTAAGTCATAACACTGTCGGTGATCTCCAGGACCGATTCGAGGGCAGCGAGGGCCTGGTCTTTCAGACTCAAGACCGCCTGAAGGAGGGTCACCACGTTGATGCCGCGTTCGAGCCGGCGGCCGAGGTCGAGCAGGCGCCAGCCCTGCCCGCGCGTCATGTTTTCCATCTCCATCCCGCTAAAAGCGGCCAGGTCGGCCACGAGCGCGTTGAGCATCGCCAGCGCTTCGCCTGCCTGCGTCCGTGAACTTTGGGTGCGAGCAATTACCTGGATTCGGCCGAGAATGCTCCACGTGTCGGCTGAGAAGCGGTCTCGCAGCACGAACGCGAGATTGCGCAGCCTACCGGCGACTTCACGCACGGTACCCAGCCGATGGGTCTGGTAGATGAGCTGGTAAACTTCCCGTTCGACGCCCGCCAGCCGATAGCTGTTACGGAATCGTTGTGGAAATAAATCCAGGCCCACCAGTAATCTTACGAGCGCACTTATTTCTGGAGTCTCTTCGGCTCCTGCTTCGCCGGTCAACCGTAACAGCAAACAGCGCAGCACCCGGACCAGGTCTTCCAGGCGCTCGGTATAGCGTCCCAACCAGAACAGGTTGTCTCCCACACGGCTGGTGACCTCGATGGCAGAACGTTCGACGCGGACCACGTGTGGCGCCGGTTGCAGCAGCGTCAGTTGGCTCACGGGGCCGTCCGAGAGCACCCAGGTATCTTTGCTGGCGCCGCCGCGTTGCATGGAAACCATCGTCTCGTCCCCCGCGGTGGAGAAGCGGGTTAATCCGCCAGGCATTACGGCGTAGCCGGTCGGGGTAGCGCAAACAAAAGCGCGCAGCACGATCGGGCGAGTCTCGAATTTTCCGTCCAGCCAGACCGGGGCAGTGCTCAACCGGACTCGCTCCTGGGCGATATACTCGAACGGGGAGGTGTCGATTTTATCCCTCAACAGTTTGCGCGCCGGTTCATCCAGGGCTGCGGGTTCGACCGATTCCTGGCGCAAGGGTGCAAAGGCGCGGCGGATTACCAGATGCTCCAGATGCTCACGTGTATATTCGAGAGCTGAACGCTGTCCGCACCACCAGGTCGCTACGCTGGGCAGCTTCAGTTCCTCATGCAATAGATGACGGCACAGCCCGGGAAGAAAAGCCATTAACGCGGGTATTTCCACAGCCTGGCTGCCGAAGGCATTGGCCACGGTGACATTGCCGGCTCGCGCTGCCTCCAGCAGGCCCGCCACCCCCAGAGACGAATCGCCACGCAATTCGAGCGGGTCGCAAAAGGTATCATCTACTCGCCTCAGGATGACGTCCACCCGCCGCAAACCGCCGAGGGTTTTGAGCCAGACCCGCCGGTCCCGCACTGTCAGATCGCCACCCTCGACCAGAGAAAACCCCAGATACCGCGCCAAAAATACCTGTTCCGAATAGGTTTCGTTGTACGGACCGGGAGTGAGCAAAACTACATTGGGATTATCGCTGCCGGTCGGAGCCAAGGCGCGCAAGGTATCTCGAGCGGTTTGGAAAAAAGCCGCCAACCGCTGCACCCGGCTCTCGCGGAATTCGTCCGGGAAAACCCGGGACAGCACCAGCCGATTTTCCAAGGTGTAACCCGCGCCGGAAGGAGCCTGGGTGCGATCCGCCAGCACCCACCACGAGCCGTTTGCTCCGCGCGCAAGATCCACGGCGTGCAGGAAGAGGAATCGCCCGCTTACGGGCCGAATACCATGGCACGGCCGCAGAAAACCCGGATTGGCGAACAACAAGGCGGGCGGCAACACTCCGTGCCTGAGCAATTGTTGCGGACCATAAATGTCTCCCAGGATTGAATCCAACAGGTGCGACCTCTGGATCAGCCCGGCTTCAATCTGCCTCCACTCCGTCGAGGAAATCACCAACGGCAGCAAGTCGAGGGACCAGGGACGACCCAACCGGTCCCGGTCAGCGTAGACATTGTAGGTGGCGCCATGCTCCCGGATGACGCGTTGGCACTGCTCCTGCCGGGCGTTCAATTCTTCAGAACCGAGCCGCTGCAAAGACTCAAGCAGCGGCTTCCAGTGCGGCCGGATCTGGTCGTCGCCGTCCGTCAATTCATTGTAAACGCCGGCCGGTGGCGGCGGCGGCAATGACGACGGCTCCGAAGGATTCATCGGGTCGCCCGGCTGCACTCAGTGCGGCGGTTCGTCATCAGTTTCGCGAAACTTTGGCACAGCTCGGGTAATCAAGCAATCTTAGCGACTGTGCCTCGTAGCGCCGAATTTCTGTCCAATGCCACCAGGTTTTCAAGGATGGGGGGCGGACTTCAGTACGAACCAGCTACATTCTCCTTAAATCCAAAGTAAATGGAAATGCCGGGTTCGGGTCGGCTGACTGGGCCTTCAGTTTGCCAGGGGTATGGCCATCGCGGAAGAATCGGGACAATCGGCGGCTCTCGGCTTCGTAGGCATTGACCGGGAAGGTGCTGTAATTGCGGCCACCGGGATGAACCGCATGATAGGTGCAGCCGCCGATGCTATGGTTGTTCCAGGTATCAACGATGTCGAAGACCAAAGGAGTGTGAACTCCGATAGTAGGATGCAGACAATTGGAAGGCTGCCAGGCACGGTAGCGGACAGCAGCCACGTATTCGCCATTTGTCCCGGTCGGATGCAGCGGCAGTTTAATTCCGCCCACTGTCACGACGTGACGCGTATCGACCATTCCTCGCACTTTGATTTGCATCCGCTCGAGGGAAGAATCCACATAGCGCACGGTACCGCCGGGTCCAGACTCTTCGCCCAATACATGCCACGGCTCGAGGGCCTGGCGCAATTCCAGGTGAATGTTGCGCGAGTCGAGTTCGCCGACCTGGGGAAAACGAAACTCAAAATGCGGCGCGAACCATTCGGGTTTCATCGCGTATTGACGATGTTGCAAGTCATCAATTACGTCGGTGAAGTCGCTCCAGATAAAGTGCGGCAGCATCCAGCGATCGTGAATCTCGGTTCCCCAGGGGACTAACTCCTGGGTGTAGGGCTCCTTCCAAAATCGGGCTATCAATGTCCGCAGAAGCAACTGCTGAGCCAGACTCATCCGCGCGTGCGGGGGCATTTCGAACGCGCGCATCTCCAGCAGGCCCAGCCGGCCGCTGCTGCTCTCGGGCGAGTAAAGCTTATCGATGCAGAACTCGGCCCGATGGGTGTTCCCCGTCGCATCGATCAACAGGTTGCGGAAAAGCCGATCCACCAACCAGGGCCTCCCATTAGCCTGTGCCGGAAGCTGACGGAACGCGAGGTCCAATTCATAAAGCGAATCGTTGCGCGCTTCATCTACGCGTGGACTTTGGCTGGTTGGCCCGATGAACAGGCCACTGAAGAGGAACGACAAGGAGGGATGATTTTGCCAGTAAGTCAACAGGCTGCGCAGCAAATCTGGACGCCGCAGCAGCGGGCTATCCGCCGGAGTCGAACCGCCGATGACAATGTGGTTGCCGCCCCCGGTACCGGTGTGCCTGCCATCCACCATGAACTTCTCGGTGCCGAGCCTGGACTGCCGCGCTTCCTCATACAGACTTTCGGTCTGATTGACCATTTCAGTCCAATTCTGCGCCGGATGGATATTGACCTCGATCACGCCGGGATCGGGCGTGACCTTGATGACGTTCAGACGCGGATCGTACGGAGGCGTGTACCCCTCGAGGACCACCGGCAAATCCAACAACTTGGCTGTGTCTTCGATTGCCTCAGTTATGCTGAGATAATCTTCCAGCGTGCGGGCCGGCGGCATGAACACGTACAAACGGCCTTGCCTCGGTTCGACGCACAAGGCGGTGCGCGCAATCCAGGCAGCCGATTCGCCCCGTTCCGGCACCCGCGGCGCCTCTCGAACTAATTCCCGGAGCGGGGCTTGCTGGCGGAGTTCCGGCCGCTGAACCACCGCGCGGCCGGAACGAAAATCAGCAAACCGTTCCTTGGGAAAGTATTTCTGCAAATCCTGTTGCCGCCTGGACCGCAACGGGCTCCGCTCTTCTAAGGGATCCTGTTCGGTCAAATAAGGATACTCGCTCTCTTTGATATACGGCAGAGAATCCAACGGGAGCCGGAAGCCAATGGGTGAATCTCCCGGAATAAGGTAACAGCGTTCCGGGCGGAAAAACCAGGGGCCGCTGCTCCAGGCAGTGGCTTCCGGTCCCGCCGGGTCGCCCCGTTGCAGAGGCAGTGCGTACCCGATTATTTTATCCAGGCCTTGCTCAAAAACCTTGGCCAGCCTGGCGCGCTCTTCCTCGTTCTTCAGGTTGGACTTGAACGGATCAACGTTGGTGGGCAATCGCCTTTCGCGCCAGAGATAGTACCAACTATCTTCGAAAGCCGGCATGATCCATTTCCCGCCGCAACCCAGCCGCGTGGCCAGCGCATAAATGAACTCTTCCGCGCGTTTTTCGTCAAAACCGTAAGTCTTTGATTCGTCGGCGAACAATTCTTCGTTGAGCCAAATCGGTTCGCCGTCTTTGCGCCAGTAACAGCCGAAGGCCCAGCGCGGGAGCGACTCTCCTGGATACCATTTCCCCTGGCCATAATGCAGGAGGGCTCCGCTGGTGAATCGCCGCTTGAGACGCTTGATCAAATCGTCGGCCACTTTTCTCTTGGTCGGACCGAGAGCAATGGTGTTCCACTCGGCGCCTTCCATGTCATCAATGCTGACGAAAGTCGGCTCGCCACCCATGGTGAGCCGGCAATCCTGACGTTCGAGCTGTTCGTCAATCTGCTGGCCGAGCGTTTCGATTTCCTGCCACTGCTCTTCCGTATAGGGTTTCGTCACACGTGGTGACTCATGAATGCGCGTCACGTTCATGGCAAAGCTGAACTCCGATTCGCATTCCCCCACCAGGCCCGTCACCGGCGCGGCGCTTTGCGGATCAGGTGTGGCGGCTAAAGGGATGTGTCCTTCTCCCGCCAGCAAGCCACTCGTGGGATCCAACCCAACCCAGCCGGCCCCCGGCAGATAAACCTCGCACCAGGCGTGCAAATCCGTGAAGTCGGTTTCCGTGCCACTCGGCCCGTCGAGCGCTTTGACGTCGGGCCTTAACTGAATGAGATACCCGCTGACGAATCGGGCCGATAACCCCAACCGCCGAAGGGTCTGACACAGCAGCCAGGCCGAATCGCGGCACGAACCTTGGCCGCTTTCAAGAGTTTCCTCCGGCGGCTGCACCCCGGGTTCCAGGCGGATAATGTAGCGAACATCGCGCCAGATTTTCCGGTTTACCTCGACCAAAAAATCCATGGTTCGGATGCCCTCCCCTTTGGCGGCCGTGACGGCTGGAACGGACTTCAGCAGTTCGGCACGGGTGGCCCTGAGGTACTGCTCGAAGCGGGGAGTGGGTTTAATTTGGCGTCGGAAGGGCTCCAATTCGTGATCCAGATCAGGGTCGTATTCAAAGGGAAACTTCTCCGCCGCAGGTTCAAGAAAGAAATCGAACGGATTGTAAACCGCCATCTCGGCGACCAGGTCAACCTCGATGAGCAACTCCCGGGTAGGTTCGGAAAAGACTACCCGGGCCAGGAAATTGGATTGAGGATCCTGTTGCCAATTTAAAAAGTGTTTTTCCGGCGTTACTCGCAGCGAATAGCTGAGGACCCGCGTGCGGCAATGAGGCGCCGGCCGCAGGCGCACAACTTGTGGCCCGAGGGCGACCAACCGGTCGTATCGGTATTGTGTCCGATGATTGAGCGCGACGTGAATAGCCATACTTCAGGCAGCGGAGGAAGAGAGGAACGGGCTGATCGGCTGAGTGCCGATGCTGCCACGGAGTTTTTCGACGTAACCTTCGGACTCTATTTCCTGCAAACTCTGGACTGCCCTTTTCAGGCGCCCACCGATGCCAAGCCTTTGGGCTTCGTCTTCGTGAGTTTTGCGCTTGAGGAACTTCTCCAAATACCGGACATGCCGGGTCCACAGGTTGCGTTCGACAGTCTGCCGCTCTTTAATGCGCGCGCGATACCAATCACTATTCAAAAGCGAGTCGCGCTGGAAAAGGGCCCGAATCTGCGGCGAGTCGAGGCCTTGGCCTTCGTATTGTTCCTCAGCCATAATGTGGAGCAGGGCTTTGATCGGCGGACAGGCTTGGGCGACGCTGCCGTCCTCGAAGTACATCCTGGCCACGCGCTGCTGGGTGGTGACGATGTTGTCCATGCCGTCCACAAAAACTTCCAGATCCTGTCGCTCCGGCCGCAGCATCTCATCAGTGAAGACAGAATGAGGGTGATTGAACACACGCCCGAAGAAGGCCGCCACGAACCGGGCATTGATCCGGTAACCCAGCCGGTGCGCGAGAACCGGGCGGCCGGCATGGACAAAATCCTGACATTTTTCGAGATAACCATTTTGAATGAGGAAATGGGGGTTGCGCTCTTCGAGTGACATCCGGCACCACACCTCTGGTACGAGCAAGCTGATATCATGGTCGACCCGGAAATGGGGCCCCACGTAACCCGCGGCCGTGACGAACCCGTTATGCCCGGCCAGCAGCCAGGCCACCAAGGCATTGTTCAGATCAATAATGGGAGGCAAGGCATTAAAGGGTCCCTTGGTCAGCGCGCCCTCGGATCCCGCTCCCGTGGTCGACGGCGACTTGCCGGTCATGCTGCAAATAAACTCCATGAACAATTCCGGCAATTCGAGGTAGTGAATCGGGTTGAAGACTGCGAGCGAGCGAATTTGCGCTTCCGGCGGGTTATTGCGCCGCCCGGGCAACACAGCCTGCACTGGTGTGTATACCGGTTGATCGGGCCGCAACCGCCGCCGCAACCGCATCGCCATCTGCGCCAGGTGAACCGACCGCGGATTTTTCAAATCAGGCCGGATCTGAAGGTAGCGCGGATTCTTGCTGGGCACCCCGTCGACTAGACGTGGATTGGCCGAGCAGACAAAAAAACAGGGAGCATTTTCGTCCGCGACATTCCTGATCAGGTTCTGAACGGGCTTGGTGAAGAGCGCAAACCGAATCGAGTCCTCGCACAATTCACGAGCGTCGCGGGTGTTCAGCGGTTCGTAGTTGGAAAAGAAATTGCCCGGTTGCACAAAGTCCGATTCGGTCTGCCGGTCATAGCCGGGGTGGATGGCGTCATCGGGTCTTTGAAAAAGGCGGGATTCGCAGTTCTGGACGAATTTGAGAGCCACCGCGCCATTTTGGGGTGGAGGCAAAGGCAAAGCGGTGGCAGGCACGGTGACTGAAGCGCTGATGTCATCTTCCTGCTGCAGTTTGAGTGCGGGTTGAAAATCCTTGCGCAAGCCAAAGGTCCGCCAGGCTCCATCCGCGTCGTAGCCGACCCGCAGGAAGGTGGTGACGAGTTTGCGATTATCGAATTTCAACTCGTTGCCCGGCGTGCCGTTGATCACATCGACGCTGAAGTGTTGGCGCCACTGGTCACCCCATTCGGGTTTGTAAAACCGCTTAACCACGAACACCACTTCTTTAAGGTACTGCGGGATGGTTTCCAGCCAGGCATTGTATTCCGGCGTAAAATCATGCGCGTCCGGCGTGAGCAGCTTGATCACCGAACCCAGCGAGCGTTCCGTCGAGAGCACCGGGCGCCGGTCCTGTTTGGTTTGATCCCTGAACCGTTTCGAGTAGTCCCTCTGAAGCAGGCCCTCCACCCAGTCGAAATCATCGCGGAAGTTCGACACAAAAACCGGCCCGTGCAGAATGGCGTCGTTAATGGATTTCGAAATCTCGGATTTGCCGCCGCCCGACACAGTGCAGGGCTTGTGGCAGAAGGTTCCCTCCGCCACCGTCCCAATGAGCCGCCAGGCACGGTTGCTCGCCGGCTGCTCCATATGCACCTGATAACCTGAAGGCCGCATGTAGGTGCGACCCGGCAGGAGTTTGATCGTTTGTTCCTTGCCATCGCGTGGCCAGGTGACCCGCTGCTGCTGCAAATCGAAGCGCGCCGTCTCCGGCACATAGATGATGTCGGGGTACTTTTTATCGATGGCATACCCTTCTTCGCGCACATCCATACAATCCGCATACAACGAGAGCACTTCCCTGAACGAGTGCCCCATCGGTCTCACGTGCACATTCCCCGAGAAATCCTCGCCCAGGTCGTAACTGGGGAATACCAATGCCCCGCCGGCGTGTTCCTCCTCGCACAGCCCATAGAGATTGGCGGAATAGCTGATCTGTGTTTTAACCTCCTTTTTGCAGTACCCGAAATAATTGTCCGCGATCAGGGTAACGATGACACCGTTCTCATCGCGACAGGTTAGCTTAAAAGCGCGGCCGCCGTTGTAGAGTTCGCCCGCCTCACGCCAGGCCATGCCGTCGCGGCGTTGCCGATCGGTGGCTTCGTTCCAAGGCGGCAAGCCCAGCGACTTTTTTGTCGCATGGACCAAGTGCGGAGCGAGGATGATGCAACCGGTGTGACCCGTCCAATGGTCCACGTCCAGACCGGCGTCATTGTCGGGCAAAAACGGATCTCCGGCATTGCCGAAAATGCTTTCGACGAAATCCAAGTTGCTCACCAGGCTGCCGGGAGCGAAAAAACGGATTTCCATCCTTTTTTCTGTAATAAAGCCAGGGACCTCCGGACAAACCAAAGGCCGCAACAACAGAGAGACAAAGCATTCAGCCGGTTGCGGCTGGGTAGCAGTGATCGGTAGAATCGTCAGTTCACCCGGTGGGGTGAGCGCCAGGCCGAGCAGCTTGGCAAAGACCGGTTTGGGCACCGCCAACTTGTCATCCGGAATCGGCAAGCCACCCTCGGCGACATGAAAGATGCCTTGGGTTGTGCGCCGGTCGGACTTGGGATTGTGCAAGACCCCTTGTTTGACGCGATACGAGTGAATGATCGGAAGCGGAAGCTCATCGCGGTCCAAAGGCAAGGAGAGCAGGCGAGCCAGACCGGGACGATCGAGCACGAAGGTCTTGTTCGGCAGCTTTGGAACCGGGATGTCCTGGAGGTAATCGTAAAGGAACGTCTGGATACGATGATCGCAGGGCGCCAGGTAAGAGGCCAGCAAACGCTCCTCCTCGCGATAACGCGCCACTAAAGCCGAAGCGATCTCGGCAAATTCGCCGTCCTGGGTGAGCGCCAGGGCGGGGGCCCCCAGCAAGGCGAGTTTGACATTGATGTAGGAGATGAGCTTGCGCCCGGAATCATCCGTGGCGGTTATCTGGCTTGGCATGGGTCGTTTCAATTTGTGCTTTCCCGGCGCATTAACCGCCGAGAACGGCTCTGAATATCATTGCCCCGCCGCGCGGGCAGGTTTTTTTTGCGACTGCGGCGCTTTGAACGCAAAAAACGTTTCGAAAATACCCGCGCCAACCGCATTGACCTTCGTCTGCAAGTCATCCAGGTACTCGTGCAGGCCCTGGTTGATGATTTCTTCGAGGCTGATAAACGACAGATCCGAGCAAAGCTGGCCCAACAGCTTCTCGGGCAGATAGCGAAAGGTCCCCAGCGCCGTTCCCGAAATCGCGTGCAAAGAATCCCGCGCGGCCACGAGGCAGAACTGAATCGCGCGCGGGAATTCGCGGTCGAGGATCAAAAACTCAACCACTCCTTGAGGGGAGATCCGTCCATGCCGCTTGCGGTACATTTCGAAGGCGGAGGCGGACCTCAACACCGCGGTCCATTGAATGTCGTCAAAAGCCGAGCCGACATCGTCGGCCGAACGCAGCAAAATGTAGTACTTTACATCCAGCATGCGCGAGGTCTTATCGGCCCGTTCGAGCATGCGGGCAAGCCGGCAAAAGTGCCAGGCTTCATTGTGCGCCATGGTGGCGTCGGTGATGCCGGTGAAAAGGTGGCTGGCCTCTTTGACTTCAGTGAAGAACTCGTTAGGCGAGTCAAGCCAGTTAGCGGCCTCGGCCGCCGCCTTCACTTCGAGGTATGAACGATTGAGCTGAAGCCACATCTCGGAGGAGATGATCTCCCGCACCGTGCGCGCGTTCTCGCGCGCCTTGCGCAAACAAGACAAAATCGAGTTGGGGTTGGTGGCATCGAACGTCAGAAAATTAATGACATTCTCCTGGGTCGCCGCGCCGTACCGTTTGTTGAATTCCTCATGATCGCCGCTCGTGTTAACCAGCGGTTGCCACTGGCGATCCGGTCCGCCCGCTTCATCGAGCATGAGCTGAAAATTCACGTCGATGAATCGCGCGACGTTCTCGGCCCGTTCAACGTAGCGGCTCATCCAATAAACTGAATCAGCGACGCGGCTTAGCATGCGAGGGGGTTCGCGAAGGACTGGGGTGCTTTCTCCTGAGGTTCAGACCACCGGGAGGACCGCCTCGAGGCGCTGCGTGGCTACGCTTTCGCTCGGCGCTCCGTCGGCCAGGACCCAGGTATCCTTGCTCCCGCCGCCTTGAGAGGAATTGACGACCAGTGAGCCCTTTTTGAGCGCCACCCGGGTCAAACCTCCCGGCAGCACAAATAATTCCTTTCCATAAAGAATATAGGGGCGCAGATCCACGTGGCGTCCCTCGAAATGATCTCCCGTAAGGGTCGGCACCCGGGACAAGGCCAAGGTCGGCTGGGCAATGTAATTGCGCGGCGCGGCTTTGATTCGGTCCGCAAATTCATCGCACTGTTGCCGGGTCGCGTGTGGGCCCACCAGCATGCCATAACCGCCGGATTCATTGGCCGCCTTGACGACCAGCTTCTCCAGGTTTTCCAGGACGTAACTCAAATCGTTTTCTTCGGAACAAATGTAGGTCGGCACGTTCGGCAAAATAATGTCTTCACCCAGATAATATTTAATCATTTTAGGCACGTACGCATAGACGACCTTGTCATCGGCAATGCCGGTGCCCGGCGCGTTGGCCAGGGCCACATTGCCCGCTTTGTAAACCTGCATCAGGCCCGCCACCCCCAGGACCGAATCGGCCCGGAAACATTCCGGGTCCATGAAATCGTCGTCCAGCCGGCGATAAATCACGTCCACCCTTTCAAAGCCCTTGGTGGTGCGCATCACCACCTGCTCGTCCTGGACGGCCAGGTCGCGGCCCTCGACCAACTCGATGCCCATCTGCTGCGCCAGGAATGAATGCTCGAAATAGGCGGAATTGTAAATCCCGGGACTCAGCAGCACGACTCGCGGTTTCTTGATGTGCTCGGGAGCCAGTGACTCGAGCATATCGCGCAGCTTCAAGGGATAATTTGAGACCGGCCGGATCCGTGACGAGGCGAATAATCGCGGAAACAACGTCTTCATAATCTGCCGGTTCTCCAGCACATACGAAACGCCGGAGGGACACCGCAGATTATCCTCGAGCACATAAACCTCTCCGTCACTATTCCGCACCAGGTCGGTCCCGGTAATGTGGCACCAAATGCCGGACGGCGGGTTCAGTCCGGCGCACTGTTCCCGATAGGATTTGGCGGAAAAGATAAGGTCTTTTGGCAAAATCCCGTCTTTGAGGATCCGTTGCTGATGATAAATGTCATCGATGAACAGGTTCAACGCACGGATGCGCTGCTTTAGCCCGGTCTCGATCCGGTTCCATTCGCAGCCCGACACTATCCGGGGCAGAATATCAAAGGGGAAAATCTTTTCGACCCCCGCGTCCTCGCCATAAACATTGAAAGTGATGCCCATCTGCAGCAGGGCGCGTTCGGCCGCTTGCTGGCGCGCGAGCAACTCACCGTCCGGCAGTGATTCGATAGTCTTGACGAGCGCCTGGGCCGCCGGGCGTGGACAACCTTCCGCCGAGAACATTTCGTCGAAAAAGTTCCCGACTTCGTACTGGTGAAACCGCATACAGAGCTTCGGCTGGATTAAGACATAAACAAGTTAACGAATATGGTGTAGCACGCAACTGTACTTAGCAGCGACAATGCCATATGGGTTTGCGCCGCAACTTTATCCAGCCCATGCTCGGTCCAACAACGAATCCGACCCGCAGCTGGCGGGGCACCCCGCTCTCACGCTTGCAGCAGTTCGCGGCTTGTGACTTTCGGGGCACCACCCGGGCACGGCCTCGCGACTTGTGCAGAATTGGCCTGGGTGGAAAAAACGATCCAACACTAAGCGGTTTGCCAGAAGATTGGAATTTCGCTCATGGCGTCACAGAGCGGCGGGTGCAAAGTTGCTTTAAAGCAGCGTGGATGGTGCTGGCAGCTTCCGGACCCACAGAATTGATCTCGCCATAGGGCCGGTGACTGGCGCCATACAAATATGGAGGTTTGTCGTCCCATTCCGACTTTGGAATGAGGTAGCCGACTTCATCATTGGCCAGGCCGAAGATAAATGTGATGCGCCCGGGCATAAGTTGGCGGAGGGGAGGCACTTCAATTGGAGTAATCTGAAAGTCGCCTCCGGGCGCCTGCTCGATCCCGCCATTGACAATTTCGGGGTAAATTTCCCCGGGCACGCATGCGATACTGGCTTCGCCCAAAGTAACCAGGGCAACTTCCGTGCGAAGAGTGCGCCAACGGACGTACCCGCGGTCCAGAATCCCGAGGTAGCCGGCGAGCAAAAACATCTTGTTATCCAGGGGGAGTTCGATGGTTTGAGCGGCGATTTCAATCGGTACGCGATCCAGAAACTCAACGCTCCGATCCCGCAGTTTCGGGAGGATCCGTGAGGCCAGTTGGCGGCCGAGCGCCCGGGCCTTTTCGTGTGAGGGTTTCTGGAAATCCTCGTTCAGGTAAGGATCGTGGACGATTGTGCCGGGAGGGGTGGTCATGAGTCCGCCGATGGCGCCGTTGATATACAGGTGGATCCCCCCGAGGCCGGGCGCCACTTTGTGGTCGGCGACCATCACGCCATTTTCCAGAGCGTCACGAAGGTAACCGCAATAGTCGGCCGTCAGTTCGGTATTTTGGGACCAGGGCGTCTCCGGATGATCGGCCCAGCTCACGATTGAGCCGAGCGTCTGATCGGAGGATGCCTGCACGAAATGAATCACTCGAATGTCGGGATCGAACACGATCGGTTTCCGAGTATCGGCGACCAGACCGTTGGGTTCGGTGGGGATTTCCTGAAAAGAAACGCGAGCCGGTTGCAGATTACTGGTGGCGATTCCCAGCACTTGCACGCAGACCGCGCGCACGCTTTCCCGGTACCGCGAGTCCACTCCCGTGTGTAAGTAATCCGGTCCCCACAAACCCATGAGATCGGGTGTCGAATGGTTGTGGGTGGAGCAGATGATAGCGTAATCGAGTTTCCAATCGGCGGCCAGGCGCCGCCTGACCCGCACGACGTCGTCATGGAAAAACCCAATTGCATCCAGACTCACGATTCCGAGTCGGGTCCGTCCGTCATCGATCACGCACGCAATGGCCCACAAATCGTCGTGTACGCCTGTGGCCCGGCGATTTTGGCCAAAACCCGCCACGAAAATTGGGTGCGCCGAGTCGCTTAGATCCGGGGTGATTTTTACCCGGGCAAAGCCAACCTTAAGCGAATGGGAATCATTGAGGCTGGCCGATCCGACTTGGAGATTAAGGGAATAGCCGGGCAAGCGATCCCGGAAGGCAAAATACCCACGTCCGGCAACCAAGGCCAAGAGCAGCAGGAAGATAGTCCCGGCACACGCCAGGAGGCGCTTTGCGATAGAACGCCGGGTCTTGATTGGGCTATCGTTCATGCGGGTGATACCCATTGCATTAAGCGCCTCTAGCCGAGGAAGTCAATGGGGAGCTCTGGGAAAGTATCTCTCAAATGGGCTGCTGTTGAGTCAGGCAGTGAAGTGTGCCGAAGCCCAACACCAGGTCGACGGCGTGGATCCCGATTACCGGCCGGTCACGGAAGAGTTCGCCCAGCACGCCTAAAGCTACGCGATCTTGCGGATCGTTAAACGTGGGCACGAGGACAGCCGCGTTGGAGATGTAGAAATTGGCGTAGCTGGCCGGCAGTCGGTAGCCGTCGAAGTATATCGGGCTGGGCATCGGCAATGGCACCACTTCCGGTTTGGTGCCGTCTTCGAGCCGAAATTCAGCCACCCGGTCCCAATTCTCCGCCAGTGGTCTGTAATTTTGATCCTGACGCCGCTGTTCCCGGATGAGAACCAGAGTTTTTCGGTTCACAAACCGGCAAATATCATCGATATGTCCGTGAGTGTCGTCGCCGACCGGGCCGTCCGCCAACCAGAGCACGTTGCTGACCCCGAGGTGCTCTTTGAACGCGTGCTCATAATCGGCGCGGGTCAAACCGGGGTTGCGGACCTGCACCTTCGGATCCAAGTAACATTCCTCGGTGGTCAGCAAGGTGCCGGCGCCATTCACCTCGATCCCACCCCCCTCGATGACAAAATCCTTGCTCCCGATTTGTGCGTTGAACATCCGTTTGCGCAACAGGCGCGCCGCCATGTCCGGCACCCGGCGATCCTTTTGCCAGTCATTGTATTTGGCCCAGGCGTTGAAGTGGAAATGAACAATGGCAGTCTCGGAGCGCTGTCCGCGAGCTTTTTGGCGCACGAAGATCGGTCCGCTGTCGCGCATCCAGCCACGATTCGTGGGATGCTTGACGAATTGCACTTTTTTCAGATCGCATCCCGCTCGGCTGAGATAGCGACGCGCCATCCGTTCGGTGGAGGAATTATCGACCAGCAGCCGGATCAATTCCCCGGCGCAGATTTTGCGCGCCATCTCGCCGTAAACCCAGCGAATGGTATCCAGTTTATCCGGCCAATCCGACGAATTATGCGGCCAGCCGAGCCAGGTGGCCTGGTGCGGCTCCCATTCGGCGGGCATCGAGAAGCCAAGTTCGGCCGGCGTTTGCTGCGGGACATTGATTTTGTCTGGCATAGCGAGTGCCGCGAAAGATAATTGCTTCAACCACCCGGGCCAAGGATTTCCCTGTCCGGCAGAGCCCTAATGTCCGCCGCGCTCCGAAGGTTTTGGACTGCGGCGCTTTGCGGCGCTTTGGAGGCGATGTAGGGTTGAATCACATTGAGAGCCTTAATGGGTCACCCGTGGTTCGGTTCCAAAAGCGGCGCGCAGCGCCGCACTCCAAAACGCAAGCGCACGGAGTTGCCTTGCGCTGATCGCCCAGACGGTATTCCTCATCCGCGGCATCCGCGATTACCAAGTTAAAGATTGGCAATTGAATGAACCCGCGTATTGTTCTGCGAAAATTTAGAATTGTTTATGGCTAAAACTCAAAAGAAACACGTCCGCACCCGCGAAGATTTGTCGGAGATGCCGGAATGGATGAAGGAAAAGCAATGTCCGCACAAGAAACAGTACATGTCCGGCAAACGGATCATGCCCAAAAATCTGACCGGGAAAGAAAACCTGGCGCATTTGGTGGACGAGGTATTTCTGGCGTACAACTCGGCTCGATTGAAAGAGGTGTGCCAGTTATTTGCCAACCGGATGCTCGATGCGGACGTCACGATTGGCATGAGCATTTCCGGCGCGCTCACGCCGGCAGGTTTGGGTTGTTCGAGCATCATTCCGCTGATCAAAGCGGGATTTGTCGACTGGATCGTGTCGACGGGCGCAAATCTGTATCACGACATGCATTTCGCCCTGAACTACCCGATTCACTCGGGCAGCTTCAAGTTTGACGACACGGATTTGCGCGACAACGATTTGGTGCGCGTCTACGACGTGGTCATCCCCTACTCAGATGGGTTGATGGCCACCGACGAAATCCTGCGCGACATTCTCACTCAGCCAGAGTTTCAAAAGGAGATGGGCACCGCCGAGCTGCATTATTTGCTGGGCCGCTATTGCGCGGAATGGGAACGCAAGAACAAGCTCAAAGATGTTTCGGTTCTCGCGGCCGCTTATCGCGCGGGCGTTCCGTGCTACACGTCTTCGCCTGGCGATTCGACTATTGGAATGAATGTCGCCGGCGTTGAATTGCGGGGCAACAAACTGCGCATGAATCCCTCGATCGATGTCAATGAAACGACTGCTTTCGTGCTGGCGGCCAAGCGCAGCGGCGGCAGGAGCGGCGTCGTGCTCTGGGGCGGTGGGAGTCCGAAGAATTTTATGTTGCAGACCGAACCGCAGATCCAGGAGGTGCTTCGGATCAAGGAGTTCGGCCAGGACTTTTTTATCCAGGTTACCGACGCCAGGCCTGACACTGGCGGTTTATCCGGCGCAACTCCCAGTGAAGCGGTCAGTTGGGGCAAGGTTGACCCGACCAAGCTTCCGGACGCGGTCGTGTGCTACACCGACACGACGATTGCCATGCCAATTTTCACGTCCTACGCCCTGGCCCGGCACAAGCCACGCAAATTGCGCCGCCTCTACGACCAGCGCGACCGCATGATGAAAGCGCTCACGCGTGAGTATTTCCTCCATAATAAAGTCAAGATGCTGGATGGCTCCGAGCCAGTGCTGGACTGACCGCATGCATTGGCACCAGGAACCGGCTGCGGACGGGCTTACGCGCTTGCGTTTTGGAGTGCGGCGCTTTGCGCCGCTTTCCGTCCCGGTGCGATCCCGGAAAAGCGCCGCACAGCGGCGCCGTCCAAAACCTTCGGGGTCCCGTAAGGTTCATGCAAAGCTTGGGCGTTTTTTTGGCGCATTTCTCATGGCAGCCGGTCTGCTGCCTCAGATGAGCGCCGCCGCTGTTCCTCCGCCCCTGCCCTTTGGTCCCGTACCCACGGCCCGCCAACTCCGCTGGCATGAAATGGAGTTCTACGGTTTCGTGCACTTCACCGTAAATACGTTCACCGATAAGGAATGGGGTTATGGCGACGAATCCGAATCGGTCTTCAATCCCACCGACTTCAGCGCCGACCAAATCGCGAACACAGCGCAACAGGGCGGGATGAAGGGCCTGATCCTGACGGCCAAACATCATGACGGGTTTTGTTTATGGCCCAGCCAGTATACGGAACATTCGGTCAAAAACAGCCCGTGGAAAAATGGCAAAGGGGATGTGGTCAAAGAACTCTCGGAAGCTTGCCGGCGCCATGGGCTGCGTTTCGGCGTTTATCTCTCGCCCTGGGACCGTAATAACAAGGACTACGGACGGCCGGAGTACATCACGTATTACCGCAATCAGCTACGAGAGTTGCTGACCCACTATGGCGATATCTTCACCGTTTGGTTCGATGGCGCCAATGGCGGGGACGGTTTTTACGGGGGCGCGCGGGAGACGCGCAAAATCGATGCTCGCACCTATTATGATTGGGATAACACTCGTCAAATGGTGCGCCAGTTGATGCCGATGGCAGTGATGTTCAGTGATGCCGGGCCGGACTTCCGTTGGGTGGGGAACGAGTCGGGCATCGCCGGCGATCCCTGCTGGGCGACCTTGAACGCCGCCGGGCGGTATCCGGGCGGCACTAGCAAGGGCCTTAACTCCGGCGAACGCCCAGGAACCGATTGGATCCCGGCCGAATGTGACGTTTCCATCCGGCCCGGCTGGTTTTATCACGCCACAGAAGACGCGCGCGTAAAATCCCCCGCCGAACTACTCGACATCTACTACAAATCGGTCGGCCGCGGCGCCTGTTTGAACCTCAACCTGCCTCCGGACCGCCGCGGGCAAATTCATGACGAGGATGTCCGCTCGCTTCAGGAATTTCATCGCATTTTGCAGGAAACCTTCGCCCATAACCTGGCAGAAAAAGGGCGTTTGAAGGCCAGCAACGTGCGTGGAGGATCAAGACAATTTGGCCCGGAGAACCTGGTGCGCGCCCATCGCGGGAAGTATTGGTCTACCGACGATTCAGTCACCACGCCCGAACTGGTTCTCGAGTTTCCGCACCCCGTCGGTTTCAACGTGGTCAGCCTGCGCGAATTTTTGCCGCTCGGACAACGCATTGAGGCCTTTGCTCTCGACCAATGGAAAGACGGTACTTGGGTGGAGTTTGCAAAGGGTACGAGCATTGGGAACCATAGGCTTATTCGCGGTGAGTACATCAGCTCGGACAAGATCCGGCTGCGGATCACTCAAGCCTCAGTTTGTCCCGCGCTCTCCGAATTTGGGCTCTTCATCGAGCCTGAGCGCGCGCGCTAGTTGGTCCAAGGGTCCAAGGGCGTTGGTGTTTCTAAAGCTCGCCGGGCGTGGTAGGTTCCTGGAGAGCCTACACCACAAATCCTGCTTTGGGACCATGAACACAATCGCACTGAATCCTCCTTTCTCTGGCTCGTCTCCTTCATCTGTGGTCGCCCTGAATCTGCGGGAGGGTCCTGAAGAGCGTTGGCCATGATTGTCGTGCCGGTAATCGAACGCGAGCTGCGGGCGGTCGCGCGCCAGACCCTCACGTATAATCTGCGCGTTTTGGGCGTGCTCGCGCTAGTGACGGTGCTGGGCCTGTTTTGGCTCAGGGGCAACGCCGGACCAGGGGTAGGTGGCCAGTTGTTCACGGAGTTCCACACCACGTTGTTTTTCGGAATCTGGTTCCTGGTGCCGTTTCTAACGGCCGATTGCATCAGCCGTGAACGCCGGGAAGGGACCTTGCCTTTGCTGTTCCTGACCCGGTTAAGCCCGGCGGAGTTGGTATACGCCAAAGGCCTGGTTCATGGGCTGCGCTCGCTCACGCTGTGGCTTGGGGTCCTGCCCGTTTTTACAATATGTTTTTTGGCCGGTGGTGTGGGTTGGGTCGAGGTGGTCCTCTCGGCGCTGGTGAATCTTAGTTCCATTTGCCTGGCCCTGAGCGCCGGGATTGTCGCCTCCTGCCGGACCCGCGTGTGGACGCGGGCTTTGGCGGGCTCAGCCGCCATCGGGTTTCTCTTCTTCCTTTGCTTCGTAGGCCTGCTGCCCTGGACGTTGGAAATGTCGCCGGCGACGATTAAGTTAGCGGGACGTTTGCCGGCGGACGAACCCGGCGCCCTGTTCGAAAATGGTTTGGCCCTGGCCACTAACGATCAGGACGTATGGCAACAAGGGCTGGCTTGGCTGGGAACCGGTCCGGCGCCTTTGGTTCGCTGCTACGCCGCCGCGGCGGTTTTATCCCTTTGCGCGCTTTATCTTTTGTTCCGATTCAGCGCGTGGAATCTCGAGCGAAGCTGGCGGGATCGGCCCGAATCAAGGCGGGTGCTTTGGTTGAAAAACCGTTTCTTCAAACCCTTGGTTTTCCGAAAGCAATTGCGGGCGTGGCTGCGCTGGCAGTTGCAACGGAATCCCGTGGGCTGGTTGGAACAAAGAAGCTGGAGCGGGCGTTTGGTGGTTTGGAGCTGGTTCGCAGTGGTGACGTGCGTTTATTCGAGCCTGTTTGGCAATCTCCCGTTGTATCAACGGAGCTTCCATCTGGTGCAGAGCATTCTGGGCATGCTTCTGGCCGCGAGCATTGCCGTCGCCGCCGCCAGCAGTTTCCGGCGCGAACGCGAGACCGGCGTGTTGGAATTGCTGCTGGTTGCGCCGCTGCGCGAGCGGCAAATCATTGCCGGACGGCTGCGCGGTCTCTGGGGCCAGTTCCTGCCCGCGATCGGCTTGCTGTTCGCCGTGTGGCTCTACGGCGCCACTTTTTTATCTTCGGTGAACGAATTGCCATTCGTGTTCAGTTACGCAGTGACATTCGCGACGCTGCCGGTGGTCGGCTTATACTTTTCTCTCGTCAGGACGAACTTCATCGCCGCGCTGCTCTGGACGCTGCTGGTCCAGATGATTTTGCCCGCCGTCGGCCTGGTTCTTCTCGGGCTGGATCAATTCCCCGAGCCGTCACCCTGGACGAATTGTTTACTCCAGGCCTGTTTTCAGCTCGGACTGGCCAGCCTTCTTGGCTGGCGCCTCCTCGTGCTGCTGAAAAAACGCGCCTTTGTGACGAGTTAGTTAACCATTCAGAACCGGAGGATCCCCCGGCATGGTTTTCGGGATTAGTACAATGAGAGTTGCCGACGTGCGGGCGGTTGCGACGTTTGAGTCCGGATCATGGCTTACTTTCGCTCACACTCGAATGATCCCGCAACAGTGTCGGCTCGAGCCACAATCCCCAATTTCCACCGTTCCTCTCAGTGGCCTGTTCGACGATGAGTTCCAATGTCTTCGCGCCAGAGATGTCCAAGTCGTACCTTGGACGAGTTGCGTCTTGGATCGGTTTCGAACGGAAGATTTCGTTGCCGTCGGCCCTTATGACGAAAATGACCCCGAACGCACGGGATTGATGAGCTGTGTGCAAGCCGGCTTCGCCGTGTAACCTCGTCCATTTGCCGCCCAGGTTGAAGAGGTACCTGGAGGGTGCGTGGGCATAGAAGCCGGTGGCAAAGACTTTGCCGCAATCCAACAAGGCAGAAGCCACTTCCGAGTTGGAGGGGATGCGATTGGCAGCCGGTGCAAGCCACCCGACTTCAGCCACCTCAGGAGCAGCGTCGCCCAGAGGCAGTTCGCTTACTTGTCGCGAAACCATCGCAGGAATGACTTTGCGCTTGTCTTGTAATGTGCCAACGAGCTTGCGGGCGATCCATTTGGCCTGGTCAGGGACGTTGCCATTCTCGAGTTCCGCCAAGGCGGTTTCGGCTTCTTTGCGGTCGTTTCGTCCCACTGCCGCCGCAATCACTTCCAGGGCTTTGCGCGTTTCCCATTGAGTCAAGTCAACCGAGCCATCGCCGTTCACGCTGAAACCAAGGTGACGTTCGGACACAGCTCCGTTGGCGTGACAGAACTCGACGCGCAAGTCGCCGTTTGCGCACCGTGCCAAATCGCTGACTTCAATGGCGAAGCGGCCTTGGTCATCGGGCACGGAAGTGGCCGTTGGAGCCCGGTATCCACCGTCCAGCGTTGAGTCGAAGTAGGCGATGGCCGCGTAAACAGGTGGTTCGCCCGTAACCGTGCCCTCGAGTCGCAACGCACCTCTCCGGCCGGCCAGATCGGAACGTGTGACGTTGGTGGACAACAGCAGGTCGCAGCGTGCCAGTTCGCCTGGTTTGTTCTGCTCTTTATCCGAGCCGTTGAACAACGGACGGCTCGCCAAGCGCATCGCGCTGGCCATGGTGAGAAACGAGCCACGCCCTTCGCCGCGCTTTTCTTCACGGTAAGTATGATTTCCCATGCCCATCAGGGATGTACCTAGCGCTTTCTCATCCCAGCGTTCGCCGCAATGCGGCAAAGCGAAGGCGTGACCGAGTTCGTGAGCTATGCCGCCGAGGAAGATCGTTGTGTGTTTGCCGAGAGACATATCGCCGTATTCGCCGTCGTTGAGAATCGGCTCTTTCCTGGTCAGATTTGCCAGGTCCTGCATCGACCAATCGGCCGCAAAGCACAAACCGCTCTCCTGGGTCCAACTGCCAAAGTAAGGCGAGTGATGACGAAACGTGCCTGCTTTTGCGTCGTACGTGGCCAGGTGACAGAAGATGAGCACGGTCTCACGATCGACAGAAATACCCGCGCGTTCGAGGACTGTACGGCATTCGCTTTTGACCATTTCGCCGCCTCGTGGATCCCCAGTGTTTCCGCCGTTTCTATCTCGCCAGCGGGGAAAATCAGATTCCGGTTCCTTGCCTTTTACCAAATGAATGATGAGCTTGCCTTGGGGATCGCGCGCGAGGGTGAAGGTCTTGGGACCAAACCCCAATCGTTTCATATTGTCGCCATAGAAGCTCTGGATATCCTCCAGGATGGCGTTCAGCCGCTGCTCATAATTTGACGCCGGCTCGCGGTCCGAAGGCGTGAAGTACACAACGTGCAGCCTTTTCGGCGCAGTCGTAGGGCGAGTCCCGTGATAGGCATCAATTATTTTGAGCGCCATGGCTGCCTGCTCTGATTCGGGGACAGGCATGACGGCAGCGTGGGTGGAGAAACTGATAACTGCCCCCGAGACCAGGGTGATGAAGAAAAGGCGCATCTGCATTGACCCCTGGGCCACAAATAAACACCGGAATAACGAGGATCAAGTCTATTGTGAACGTTCGTGAACTCCCACTGGAAATTCCTCCCGGCTTTTGCCGCACCGTAGCAAATTTGGGCCCGTGCGAAGGCGGGTCAAAATTCGCTGCTCTGTTTTTACTTCTCGCCGTTTAGTCGTACCGCGGATCTGCTCGATCGCGAGCCTGTTTACGAAGGATAGGGGAGCTCCGCTGGTCTGCGGCACGCGACAGGCCTGCGGCGTTATTCGAAGCTAGTGGCCGCTCCGACTTTGGAGGCCAGCCATTTATCGAATTTTTCCTGACTCTCGACCACCAGGAATCCGCTGGACATTTGGGAGTGACTGTTGCCGCAAAGCTGGGCGCAATTGATCTGAAATCGGCCTTCGGTTGTTGGGCGGAACCAAATGGGGATTCGCATGCCGGGAATGGCATCCTGGGTGACTCGCAGGGCAATTACCTTGAAGGAGTGAATGACGTCCTTGGAGGAGATATAAATAATGACGGGCTTGTTGAGGCCGTCGGCACCCTTTACCAGCGGCACGTGAACCTCATTAGGGACCTGAATATCGTCTTTACCCTTGGGATCGTTGGGGTCGACCCCGAAGAGGTTCTCGGAGGTGACAAGGTCCATGTTTTGCCTGCCAAACTCGCCGTCTTTGCCAGGGTAACGGAAGTTCCAGTTGAATTGTTGCGCCACCAGCTGAATGCGGGTGCTTTCACTTTCCTTCGGGAACTTCTCGACCGCCTTAGCCCAGAACGGCACCGCGACCGCCACGAGCAAAATACCCTCGACCAGCGCCACCGCCCCTTCGATGTAACTGGAGGCGTGATTGCGCACGCCGAAATAATCGGCCTTGGGATTGCGCGATTGATGAAACCGAAACAGTGTGTAAGCGAAGTACGCCAGCCAGCCGACGAACAGGACGATCATCAGCCAATGCACGTAAATGATCAAATTATCGACTTCTTGGCCGTGTTCAGAGGCCAACACCGGTAATCCGAGGAGTTTTGACATAGTAAGAGGTAAGGGCTCGACTCAGCTTCGGCCGCGCGTTGCTAATGGCAGAGGGCTGGTTTGAGAGTGCGCGCAGCCTTTGCGCCGCTGGGCCAGGGCGGATTCCCGCTTTATTCCGCATCGCGGCAGTGGTTCATCGCTAAAATCAGCCGCTGATTCAGCGGCCACGGGCCAGTTGGCATCCCACGACTCTGCTAGCGCAGCCTCAGTGCGCGGCGTTGAGGCGGTGGAACGCCGAATCAGAAACACAAAAAAGCCCGCCACGCCACCCAGAACAAAGACAATCATTCCCAGCAGGCTCAGGATGCCCCAGTTCATGCCGGCCGCCATGGCCGAATCCGATTGGCCGTAGCAGGCCGCGCAAGCCAAGAGCGAGCGTGGCAGGAGTGCCGCGCAGGCACCCACCACCGCCAACTTTGTGGCTATTCGCAGTTTCATAAGTACCCGACGTCTTTAGTCTTCTTCAGGAAATAGCGCTCGTAAACGATTAGCCCGATCGCCGCGATGATGGAGCCAACACCGGCCAGTAACTCGCCCGCTGTGCCGCCGGGCGACCAGTAATTCCTCAGGGCCCAAATGCCGCAGCCGAAGGCCATGGCGCTGGCTGCGGTGATGAAAATCAGATGAAAAGCTTTCAGCGACATATCTCAATCAATGCGTCACCGTGTGCCAGGGGAAGTCGCCGAAGCTCCAAAGCGTCAGGAACATCAACCCGGCGAAAAAGAACGCGGTAAACGCCATGATGAAATAAATCATTTTGCGTTCGGAAATCAAATGCATGAAGTAGCAAGCCACCAGCGAGGCCTTGCAGATGGCAATGAAAAGAGCCACGCCAATATTGACCTCGCGGTTCCCGAAAGGAATGTACGACGCCCCGACGGTGATCAAGGTGCCGAACAGCAGCGCGTAAAAGACGAACAGATAGCGCCGGATATGATGGCTGAAATGATCGGCGGCTTGGTCGGTAGTATGCTCGCTCATAAGCTCGAGGGGTTACAAAAGGTACAGGACCGGAAACAGGAAAATCCAAACCAGGTCGACAAAGTGCCAGAACAACCCGGAGATCTCGATACGGTTGGTAAAGCGTTCGGGATCTTTTTTCCACAACCGGGTACCCGGGCCCCAAAGGAACCCAATCACGATCGCTCCGCCAATCACGTGCAAGGCGTGCAGGCCCGTGAGGGTGAAATAGATCGCCAGGTAGGTCGAGTGCCAGGGACCGTAGTTCTCCATCTTCTTGATTTGCGCTTTCGGAATAGTGATTTCCGTATGCTCGTGGTGTGCGCCGGCGGCGCGCAGATCAAATAACTCTTTTCGGTCTTCGACGTAATGTCCGGAGATCGTCACCTCATCGGCCGTGCGCTTGACCAAATGGCCATCGGCAATTTTGCCATCTTTAAGAATGATTTCATAGTGCATGAACTTGTCATGATATTCGTAGGACTTTATCCCGACGAACGTCAGGGCCAGGCAAAGCGTGCAGGCGTGGAAAAACTTGAAGCGGCTGAATTGATTCATTTTCAGCGAGGCCCAGGCCATGACGGTGGTGATGCTGGAAGTGATCAGTACCAGCGTGTTAACCGTGCCCACCGGGATATTGAGCCAGCCGTGCGGCCAAAAACCTTCCGGCGCGCCCACCCGCAAAAGGATGTACGTCGAGAACAACGCGCCGAAGAGCATCACCTCGGAGGCCAGAAAGAGCCAAATCCCGACTTTGGCATTGTACAGCCCCGTATCCGGGCGCGCTTCAACTGTGTAGGGAATCTCCATATTCAGCAGTCAAAAGAATTACGAAATCGTGTCATGTCGTTGTCGGTTCCGGTCGTGCGTAACATCCGCCCATCAATCCGGTTGGTTTTGAGGGGTGAAATCCGTGGCATGGCCAGGAACGCTATACTCATACGGGCCGCGATAGACCTGCGGCGCTTTGGCGAAGTTGCCGTGCGGTGGCGGCGTGGGCGTTTGCCACTCGAGGGTGGTTGAATGCCAGGGATTATCCGAACCGGCCGGCGTGCCGTGACTGATGCTCCAGAAAAAATTGATGATGAACGGAATTTGGGCCAAAGCCAGGCCCACCGCCGCCCACAGAATATAGGTGTGCAGCTCCATCATGTGGGCGCTGAGCCCGCCGATCGCGTCTGGGTTTTTGGCGGTCGAATAGTTCGCCCCGCCGTCGGCCATGCGCCGCAGCATTCCGGCCATGCCCTGGGCGAACATCGGCTGGAAAATCAAATTCATGAAAATGAGCGAACCCCAGAAGTGGACCTTGCCCCAAAACTCGCTCATCATCCGTCCGGTCGCTTTGGGAAACCAGAAGTAGATGCCCGCGAACAAGGCGAAGATCGTTCCGGGAGCGACAATGTAATGGAAGTGCGCGATGACGTAATAGGTGTCGTGCAAATGGATATCGCTGTAGCTGAAGCCCAACGGCAAACCAGTCAACCCGCCGATGCCGAACATGGGCAGGAACGCCATGACGAAGAGCATCGGGGTATTGAACCGGATCGAGCCGCCCCACAGGGAAATAAACATGCAGGTCAGGATGATCACTGAGGGAATGGAGATGATCATCGTGGTGGTTTGGAAAAAGGTGGCGATCCGGATGCCCATCCCAGTCAAATACATGTGGTGGGCCCAAACGATAAACGAGAGAAAACCAAGCGTGAGCACGGCGTAAACGAGCGATTTGTAACCCCAAATCGGTTTGCGCGTGTTATTGGCGATGATTTCGCAGACCACTCCCATCGCGGGAAGAATCAACACGTACACTTCCGGATGCGCCAGGAACCAAAAGAGGTGTTGCCATAAGAGCGGGCTGCCACCACCGCTGATGTTAGCCAGGTTACCCCCCACCGCCAGGCCTGTGGGCAGGAAAAAGCTCGTTCCGGCCACCTTGTCCATTAATTGAAGGACGCCGGCCGCTTCGAGCGGCGGGAACGCCAGCAATAGCAGGAATGCCGTGACGAATTGCGCCCAAACAAAAAACGGCAGCCGCATCCAGGTCATGCCTGGGGCACGCAATTGAATCACCGTGGCGATAAAATTCACCGCGCCGAGCAGCGAGGAGGTAATCAGCAGAACCATCCCGAGCAGCCAAAAAGTCTGGCCCATGGTCGGAACGGCCACCGCCAGTGGCGGATACGAAGTCCAGCCGGCCTGGGCCGCCCCGCCGGGAATAAAGAAACTGAAGAACATCACCACGCCCCCCAGCACATAAAACTGGTAACTGGCCATGTTAACGCGGGGAAAGGCCATGTCCGGCGCCCCGATTTGTAAGGGGACCAGGTAATTGCCGAATGCGCCAAACGCCAGCGGCACGATGGCCAAAAACACCATAATCGTCCCGTGCATCGCCCCGAAAGAATTATACAGGTCGTTCGAGACAATTCCCTTGGCCGCCATGGGCCCCAATAACGCTTCCAGCAGCGGCCCGACCAGCGGCACTGGAACGCCCGGATGCGCGATCTGCCAGCGCATCATCAGCATCAGGCAGAATCCGAAAAACAGAAAACAAAGCGCCGTGAAGCCGTACTGGATCCCGATGATCTTGTGGTCGGTCGAGAAGACGTACTTGCTCCAGAACCCGGCTTCTTCGTGGTGCTCCTCGTGAACGTGAGGATGCGGAATGGCGTGCATGTTGTCAAATATATCGATAATTTAGGCCATCTGATTAAACCTATTTTGTCCGGAACAGGACAATACTCTATTAGGTCGTTTTACTCTGTCAATGGTCTTCCGCGTCCGGCCTGCCTTTCTTATTTACCGGACTTTGTCCAACACCATCAAAGCCAGCAATAAAGGCAGGTACAGAATGGAAACGAAAAACAGCTGCCGGGCTTTTCCGAGGGTGAGTTGCCGCGAAAACTGAATCGCCGACCAGAGGAAGATCAGCCCGAGAATCGCGGCGCCAAAAAAATAGTACCGGCCCGTTAGATTCATCATGGAGGGGCACAGGCTAACCGGAACCAGGGCCAGGGTGTGGCTGACGGCCTGGCTTCCTGTGCGGCGACCGTCCGGCTCGATGACGGGCAGCATTTTGAAACCGGCGCGGGCGTATTCGTCACGGTACATCCAGGCAATCGCCATGAAGTGCGGCAGTTGCCACAGGGCCAGGATGCCAAATAAAGACCAGCCGTCGGCACTGAGATGGCCCCGGGCAGCGGTCCAGCCCATAAGGGGAGGCAAGCCGCCGGGAACAGCGCCAACCAGGGTATTGAGCCAGGTGACCCGCTTGAGGGGCGTGTACACGAACACATAGGTGAGCAGGCTGCAACCGCCGATGACCGCCGTCAGGAGATTAACAGCGAACCCCAGATAAGCCAGGCCCACCCCCGAACAAACACAGCCAATCAGCAAGACCGACTGCGGCTGCATGCGACCCGAAGGCAAAGGCCGATCCTGGGTCCGGCGCATCCTGGCGTCGAGATCCCGTTCCCAGAATTGATTCAACGCGGAAGCCCCGGCCGCCACCAGGGCAGTGCCTAACACGGCATGGGCCATCAGCAGGTAATCAACAGGACCTACTGTGCCGATATAAAAGCCCACCAGCGTCGTCAGCAAAACCAGGAAGGTCAGCCGTGCCTTAAAAAGTTCCGCCAAAACGGCGGGCCAGCTCTTTTCGACGGCGGCAATCTGGGTCAGGGGTTGAGCGCTTACCTTCATGTTACTTGAAACCGACCGCGGGAGCAGGGTGTGGATTGAACTGACCGGTATATGGTGCAGCGTGACGATCCTCAACCGGGCTGGGAAATCGCGCGCGCTCCGCGAACAAGAGAATCGAGGCGAGGGCTCCGAGCGCGAGGGACACAGCCCCGACCAACACGTGTGCGGTGGCGACATCGGCGGCTTTGTTGGACCAGATGGTTGCCGCGCCCAACAAGGCTTGCAAGAGAATGACCCCGCTCCAGGCCAAAGCCAATTTTGCCGCGATATGCTGGGCGCCGAGTTGCCGCCGGGCCTTCCAGGCGCAGAAACCGATAGCGGCTATAATACACAAGGCCACCAAACGGTGGAGCATTTGCAGCCCGATTTGGACCGGGGTGATTGGGTTGAGCGCGACGATTTCGAGGCGGTGCCGGTTGTACTGGGCAACGGAGCCGGCATCCATGGCTGGCCAAAGTTTGCCGTACGCGAGCGGAAAATCGGGAATTGCCAGGCCCGCATGCTGATGCCGCATAGTCGCTCCGAGAACTAATTGGAACAGAATCAGACCGGTCGCTGCGACAAACAGCCAGCCTAACCCGGAGGTGGCGGCAAATTGGTTGCGGGCGACCACAAAGTTTTCCTGCCACCAGCTGCTGGTAAACAGGGTCAAAGCACAGAGCAGCACGAAGAAGAGCTGTGCCAAAGTGGCATGAAAAATCCCGATTTGATCCTTGAAAAGAACGACTCGCAAACCTCCCAGGACGCCTTGGAGCACCACAGCAAAGAACGCCGCCAGACCAAGCCATCGCAGCCAGGGCACCGCCGCTTGGCAGCGCGGCCAAACGAAGCTTGCACTGAAGGCCGCCGCCCCGCTCAGCCCCAGAACCAACGCATCGGCTGCCCGAGCAGGCAGCGCCATCCGCGTGCCTACTGCCAGAAGCATCAACAAGACCCCGGTCCAACGCAGGAACGGGCGTGCCTTGGTTCCGTGCAACCAGAGCGCCAGAATGGTAGTCAACATTCCCACGACCGAAGCGAGCAACCGATGGGTGTGTTCGTAGAAAACGCCCCCAACCCATTGTGAAATAGGAAAGAAGAACATGTTGTAGCCGAACGTGTTTGGCCAATCCGGCACGGCCATCCCCACACCGTGGCTGGTGACCAGCCCTCCTGCGCCCAGCAGCAGGAACGTGGCGGCCGTGGCCAGGAGCGCAAAACGATGGAGCGCGCGCGAATTCACGATGAACTACCTGGCCGGAATGCGCCACGGCAGCTCGGCAGAAGAGGGACGTAAGCTGTAATGAATTTGCAATTGAATCTCATTCTCGGATCGATCGGCTACCGGAACAATAGATAAGCCGCTGCGAGCAGTGGTCTCGCAGCGGCTGAACTTCACTGAACTATTTGGCCTCTAGAGTCAGCTCCGCGGTGGCCGGCGCGCCCTCTTTGACCTCGATTTCCTGTGTCACCGCCCCAGCCTTCCGGTGCGCCGCCTTGAGCGTATACTTACCCGGCGGAACGTTCGAGATCTTGAAGGTGCCGTCCTTGGCCGAGATGGCGAAGTACGGATGGTCGAATACGCTGACCCAGGCAAACATCCAAGGATGGACATCACACTTGAACTTCAGGAATTCCTCGGGTTTGGCGAAAGTAAACGATAGTTCCGGGCCGTTCGGCATCTGGGCCATGTTTTTTTCCGGATTGCCTGAATCCGGGTTGGGCAGGTCGTGAATGTTATGCAGGACAGGGTCGGAGTTTTTGACGTCGATTTTCTGGTTCGTTTGCACGGCCAGGATCTGGGGAATGTACTCGCACCCGCGCTGATCAAGCATGGCTGCGGGAGCCGAGGCGCCCGTGGATTTGCCGCTGACACCCTGGAGGGAGACCACCACGTCGGCCAGTTCGCCTTTGGGGCCGACCACATAGAAATGCGTGGTCGGCATCTCAGTGTGAAGCTTGCCGCAAGTCGGATCGTCTTTGAGCGGCGTGATGTCTTTTTCTTTGGGAGGCGTGCCCTTGAGGGTGATGGTGCCGGTGATGTCGCCGGCCCCGGCCAGTTGTGAGGTGATGACCAGCGCGCTAAGTGTCAGCAGTGCAGTAGTTTTCTTCATATATTAGGTTTCCGATTCGAAAAAAGCCGGCAAAACCTAGCACCCGCCTTATAGCGATGCAAGCGGTTTGTAGAACCATTAAATCAACTTATTAGAGACCCGAATGCGACCGCCGGTGCGCGCGCCTGCACCTGAAAAAGGAACTCGCCGCCGAGAGGTCGTCGCTCCTAACATGGCCCGGGCGGCGACTCGCCCGTGGCTGGCCGGGCGCGCAAAAAGTGCGCACCGCGCGGAATGTCTCTGAGCAAATCCTGCGCGGCCCGAAAGCCGAAACTGCTCGATTTCAGGCAGATTCACCATTGGCACGCGGCTTGCCTGTGTGCGAAGCGCCGACAGATGCAGCAAGGCAAAAGTCGGCGGGTCTGGACAGAGAATTCGTAACGCAACATAACAAAAATATGAAATTGAATCGGAGATTAATGCTGGCCGGCGCCACAGCGCTGCTTTCTTTGGGAGTAGGTCAATCGGTTTTGGCACAACAGGACAATCCGCCTCCGGGCGGAGGCCGTCCCGGGCGGGGCAACTTCGACCCAGCGCAGTTCCGCGAACGAATGATGGAGCGGATGAAGGAACAGTTGGAGGTCACGGACGATGCCGAATGGAAAGCATTGGAACCGCTCGTCTCTAACGTAATGGAAGCGCGTCGCGCCACGATGGCTGGAATGGGCCGCGGGATGTTCGGCGGCGGCCGCAGAGGCGGCGGAGGTGATAATAATGGCGGCGACCAGCAGCGTCGAGGCGGCCCCTTCGGCCAGACGCCCAGTCCTGAAGCCGAAGCTCTGCAAAAGGCCATCGACGCCAAGGCGCCCAAGGCCGAAGTGAAGGCGGCCCTGGATAAGTTCGTCGCCTATCGCAAGGCAAAGCAGGCGGAACTGGAAAAAGCCCAGGACGAACTGCGCAAGGTCCTCACGTCCCGACAGGAAGCCATTGCCACCCTCGACGGTTTGCTGTGACGAATCGAGCCATGGGTTGAAACTGGTGGAGAGCGCCAGCCGTCCATTAATACTACTCGCCATTTATGAGCCAAATCGTTGAACAGGATGCATCCCTAAAGCACCTGCTCGCCAAAATGGTGGCGGCACGGCAACTGTCACACGTCGATGCCGAAAGTCTGGCGCGTCAACACCTATCGAGCGGGCGCCCGTCGCTGCCGACCGAGGCGGAGGTCCTGCAGTGGCTGGCGCGGGAATACGACTTGGCTTATACCAGCCTCGATGATGTCGAACCGGACCGGCAGTTGCTCTCGCTGTTTCCCGCGCGAATTCTGCTGAAGGAAGAGTTACTGCCGTTGCGACGTGTCAACGGCACGGTCGAGGTGGCCACCAGTCGTTTGTTTGCCACCCAAGGCCTGGATGCGCTCAAGAGCATGACCGGCCTGGCCCTCAAGCCGGTCCTTGCTACCAGCGAAAGCATTCAGCGTGAGACGAAGAAACGTCTCGGCGTCGGCGCCGACACCATCGACACGTTGGGCGAAGAAGGCGGGTTTCAGGTCGTCGACGATCGCGCCGAGGAAGACACCGATCTGGACAGCGCGGCGGAAGACGCCTCGATCATTCGGTTTGTCAACCAGGTGCTGCGCGACGCCATCGAGTTGCGGGCCTCTGATATTCACCTCGAACCTTTCGAGGACGAGTTGCGCATCCGCTATCGGATTGATGGCGTTTTGCAGGACGTCCCCGTGCCGGCGCAAATCAAACGTTTCCAGCCGGCCATCGTTTCGCGCGTAAAAATTCTGAGCCACCTGAACATAGCGGAAAAACGCCTGCCCCAGGACGGACGGATCAAGATTCGGATTGAAGACGCGGAAGTCGATATCCGCGTGTCCGTAATTCCAATGTTGCACGGCGAAGCGGTAGTGATGCGTCTGCTGCGGCAGAACTCCACCTTGCGCGGGATGGGTCAGCTGGGCATGGACAATCGCGAACTCGAAGCCTTTCGCCGCGTGCTCCAACTGCCGCATGGAATCATTTTGGTGACCGGTCCGACTGGCTCAGGCAAAACCTCGACCTTGTATACCGCGTTGAACGAGATCAACGACGCGGACCGCAAGATCATTACGATCGAGGATCCCGTCGAGTACCAGCTCAGAGGCGTCAATCAGATCCAGGTCTCGGAGAAGGCCGGGCTGACCTTCGCGCGCGGCCTGCGCTCGATTCTGCGCCATGATCCGGATGTGATTCTGATCGGCGAAATTCGCGACCAGGAGACCGCGCAGATCGCGGTGCAGGCTTCACTGACGGGTCACCTGGTGTTTTCGACCTTGCACACCAATGACGCGCCTGGCGCTCTCACTCGGCTGGTGGATATGGGAGTCGAGCCCTACTTGGTCGCCTCGTCGCTCGAAGCGGTGCTGGCACAACGGCTGGTGCGCGTGCTGTGCGTTCATTGCAAACAGGAAGACCCTTCCAGCGCGGCGACCGCCTTTAAAGCCCAGGTCGGCATCCCAGCCGAGACCACTATTTATCGTTCCGTTGGCTGCCGCGAGTGCCGCCAGACCGGGTTTATGGGCCGGCATGCCATTTTTGAATGGATGGACAGTAACAATGAAATCCGGCAGCTGATTCTCAAAAACTCTTCGAGCGATTTACTGCGCGACGCGGCGCGCCGGGAGGGAATGCGCACGCTGGCAGATGACGGCTGGCGGCTCGTGAGCCTGGGAATTACGACGGTTGAGGAAGTATTAAGTGTGACCACCGCCAAGGAAGTGGCCGCCACCACCAAGCAACCCCTTGACGGCCATGGCAAACCCGTCCCGCCTGCGGCAATCGCTTTGGGCAGGCATTAATGGACTTTTAACGCGATGCCGTTATTCCAATATAAAGGTTTGCAGGCCAATGGCGCGATGACGGAAGGCCAGCTCGAAGCGGCCACGCGCCCGGAAGCGTTCGCGCAACTGGCCGTGCTGGGTTTACGCCCGATAAGCCTGGCCGAAAAGGCCGCCGCCGCGGGGAAGAACGGCAACCTGGTGCCGGCCTCCCTCGGGTCGATTTCGCTGTTCAAGAAGGCTCACAAAGTTTCGGCTCGGGCGCTCGAAGATTTCACGCGGTTACTGTCGAGTTTGCTCGCGGCCGGGGTGCCTTTGAGCCGCGCGCTGGTGATTCTTTACAAGGAATCCACCAATCCCGCCGCCCAAGCCAAATGGAAAGAGATTCACGACAGTGTGGTCGACGGCGTGTCTCTGGCCGATTCGATGGCCAAATCGCCGGAGACATTCCCGCGAGTTTATACGGCCATGGTTCAGGCCGGGGAGACGGGCGGTTTTTTGGACCTGGTCCTGGCGCAGATCGCGGATTTCCAGGCACGGGAAAAAGATCTGCGCTCCAAGGTCATGGCGGCCATGCTCTATCCGTGCGTGCTGCTGACTCTGGCCTTGGCCGTGTTGGTGTTCCTGCTGACTTTCTTCATTCCCAAGTTCCAGGTGATTTTCAAAGGGCTCGGGGCAGCTCTGCCGTTGCCGACACAAATTGTTTTGGGCGCCAGCCATATTCTGCGCTCCTACGGCCTGTTGGTGTTGATTGGGATCATTATTGTTGGATCCTTGGTGCGTAACTGGGTGACGTCCGAAAAAGGCCGGCGCGTGTGGGAGGGCGTGATTCTGCGAGTGCCCATCGTCGGTCCGCTAGTGGCGCAGTTTGCCATGGCGCGCTTTGCCCGGATGCTCGGAACTCTTCTAGGCGCCGGGGTGCCGCTGGTTCAGGCGTTGAATGTCGCGCGTAAGTCGATTGGAAATCAAATTCTCGTGGACGCCGTGGCGCAAGCCATCGAGCGGGTGCAGCAAGGCGGCCAACTTGGGGCAAGCCTTGCAGAATGCAAGGGGCTCTTCCCCAGTTCAGTGGTCGAAATGGTCGCGGTAGCCGAGGAAAGCGGCAAACTCGATGTGGAATTGGTGCGAATTGCCAATGTAACCGAAGGCGATTTGGATCGGCATCTCAAGACTGCGGTGGCATTTGCCGAACCGCTGCTGTTGTTCTTTATCGCGGCGTTTATCGGCACGATTTTTATCAGCATGGTTTTGCCCATCTTTACCATGCAGGAATACATCAAGTGAGAGCGTGGAAACGTTGAAAGGTTAAAGCGTTAAAACGACAGTTTGTTGAAGTGAATATGAATACAGCAATAGTCAGAAGCCAACAATTGCCACAGCAAATAAGCGTTCAGTCTGATACGAGCTCGAATTTCGGGTTTCGGAATTCGGCCTTCCTTCGACCTTCGGCCTTCGGGCTTCGGGCTTCTCCCCGCCGTACGGTCCGTCGGCAAGCGTTCACACTGGTTGAAATGCTTTTGGTCCTGGTCATCCTGGCGACGTTGGCGGCGATCGTTTATCCCAAAGTCATGGGCCGCAGCGAGCAGGCCCGCGTCACGGCGGCGCAACAACAGGTCGCCAATTTCAAGATTGCCTTGGACGCCTTCGAGGTTGATACCGGCTATTACCCCAAAGGCCGCAACGGCTTGGGTGATTTGATCATTCAACCGCGCGACGTTACCGGGTGGCATGGACCTTACCTCGAGAGCATTCCCAAAGATCCCTGGGGCAACGATTATATTTACGAGTGTCCCGGCAAACACAATCCGTCCTCCTATGATATCAGTTCACCCGGACCGCCTGGAGGACAGAGCCCAATCGGCAATTGGCAAAACCAAAAATAGCCTCGCGCGAGCGACCACACCAATGTCGAAATCCGAAATCCTAAATCCGAAGGCCCAAAGCAGGCCGAAGTCCGAAGCCCGAAGGCCGGTCGGAGGGATTTCTCATTCGGGCTTCGGCCTTCGGATTTCTTTCGGGTTTCGGTCTTCGGCCTTCGGCTTTCACAACGCCTTTACGCTAATCGAACTTATCCTCGTGATGGCCATCCTGACCATGGCCGTTGCAGTCACCGCACCGACGCTGGCGCATTTTTTTCGCGGGCGCACTTTGGATTCGGAGGCAAGGCGCCTGCTGGCTCTGACTCGCAGCGGTCAGAACCGCGCGGTGGCCGAAGGGATCCCGATCGATCTGTGGGTCAATGCCTCGGGAGGAATCGTGGGATTGGATGCCGAACCCAGCTTCGAGACAACGGATCCAAAGGCGGTCGAATTTACTCTGGACAGCGGCGTGCAAATCGAGGTGGTCAAGCAGGCCACCGTGAGTACGCTGGCCACTAACCTGACCCGCGTCCAAACCATCAGCACGGCGAGTGTTCTGCCCGTTA
>DASRFK010000026.1:0-16653 GCA_035651635.1 Verrucomicrobiia bacterium
GGATAGGCGGTAGCATGGTGGCTTCTCACATTATCCATCGAACTACGAGGGCAGAATCATATGAACATATTGCCCAACCAGGCTAGTGCAGGCGACTGCGCGGTAGCGTCAGGCTTGCAATTCGGCGGCGCCGGTCGCGCAGCGCCTGACCGCCATTGTTCGGCGTAACAACCATCATGCTCAAGTGGGCGGCATCTATCTTAGCCTTGCTCGTTTGCGGCTTTGTCGCGTTCTCGCTGCTCCAGAGCCGGTCGCTTCGTCACGCCAGTTTGATCGATGGCAGAAATCAATTGCGAGTGGCCTATGATGATTACTCGAAGACCGGCCAGATCACGAATCACCCGACATCCGGTTACCGTGTTTGGCTTTCCACAAATGCAGTGACGATTGAGGGGACACAGTATCAGTGCTTTGCTGAAGTTGGCGGTGGCTGGGGTTATGACGGAGGTACACTGGCCATGACTACAAATCAGGTATTTATTTGGTTGGACACCGAACGACCTCCGAAGATCATTAGCAACGGCTACATGCCCACGGTTTTTTCAAAGCGCTACTGAGTATGGCACAATCGCCGAACCAGGCTGCTTCAGGCAACGGCGCGATGACGTCTCCATTCCATGCCGAACGCAGCCGGCGCGCCGTGCCTGAGCAGATTCGTTATGCGTTGGCGTGAACACATTTCTCGTCGTGGCCGCTATCTTCCAAGTTGATGAACAAATACGTGCTGGCACCAATCATCCTCATCGCAATTGCGGTCAGCTGGATTGTATATCACTTCAAGGGTGAGAATGCGGAGTGGCGAACGCCAATTGCATTTTATGGAAAGGTGGTTGATGAAAGGGGAATGGCAGTGTCCAACGCGACGGTCGACTTTAGCTGTAATGACATCTCAGGCACGTCGAGCTATCACTCCAAAAGTGACACGAATGGCCTGTTTTCAATCAGCCACATCAGGGGGAAAATGCTGGTGGTCGCGATAACGAAGGACGATTACTATACCTCCCGAGCAGATGAAGACAGTTTCTACTATGCCGGTCAGAACGTGAATTTTGTTCCGAATCCCGCGAAACCGGAGCTCTTTCATTTGAGGAAAATCGGTTTGCGTGAACCGTTGATTCATGTTGGAGCGCCATTGGGCGGGAAAAAGGATTTTCGGATTAAACGAGATGGAACCCCGGTAGAAGTTTCCCTCACGTCTGGTAAGACCGTAGCTCCGGGGACGGGAGACCTCCGTGTGGAGTGCTGGACTGACGACGAAGGCCATAAAGGGGAGCATTACGATTGGCGATGCAGAATCAGTGTGCCGAGAGGCGGTATATTACCATACACCAACGAATTTCCATTTCAGGCACCCAACGAGGGCTTTGGCGACTCGGATGAAATCAATATGCCAGCCTCCCTTGAAAATGGCTGGGGTAGAAATGCGAAAAGGAGCTACTTCTTAAAGTTGGCTAATGGAAACTACGCCCGAATGACGTTTGAAATGATCGCGGGAGGGGACCATTTCTTTGAGGTAGAATCGTTCGTCAATCCGTCGGGCTCTCGAAACCTAGAGTTTGACCCAAATAAAGCCATCGAACTTGAAAACTAATGTCCACCGACCATATACATTAATCTTGAGCCCGTGAAAACCAGGCATAATTCCGTGAAGGCGGCTCCGGTTTTCGCCACTCTGTTGGTCCTGGGCCAAATGCCCGGAGCGCCTTACGTCAATCGTTCGCCATCATGACTGACCGCCACACCTCGGCTGTGTCTTCGCCTCTCCGCTGGTTTACAGTCGTTATGGGAGCCTACAGCTTGGCCGTGCCTTTGGTCGTCGCTCCGATAGGGGTGTTTCGGTTACGCGGGGCAATGCAGCTGCGTGGAGCGATGCAAGGGCATTCCATATTGGATTGGAGCCTCCTGTTCTTCATGAGCAGCTTGGTAGTTGGAGTGGTCAGCTTGATGGGTGTGTTCAAAGCACGATGGACTTGTATGTTATGGTTGCCATTGGCCGGCCTGGCCCTCAGTGGGCCGCTTACTTTGCTTGCAGGCATTCTCTGGGCGCTGAGCGGAATGAACATACAATGAAGAAGCCGAACCCGCCAACTGCAGCGAACCCGGCGATGCCGTCTGGATTGTATGATGAACGCCTCAAACGCCGGGTCGCTGATCGGCACTGTTCGGCGGATTAAGATATGCGGACCGTGGTTAACATCACCAGGTTGATCATACCAGTCGCGCTCTTTGGGTTCGGCTGCGATCATCGCAACCTCCTCTCCCCTTTGCCCCTCTCCTCCACCGCGGAGGAGAGGGGGATTTTTTTGAGGGACGTCTACCCGGGGTGGCGCGCAGGGGCGCGTACCCCGGGCTATGTTCTGGAACCGCTTTCAGGGTTCTTGGGTTGGCGCGCAGGGGCGCGGGAGACTTTAGGATTTACGATTTACGATTTGAGATTCGCGATTTGCGGTTTTTGATTTGGGATTTTTTAGCTGGCTTCATCATCCCGCCTTCGCGGAGGTTCGGCGCGGTGCTCTGGAACGTCTCCCCAGGAACCCGGAGGGAAATTTCCCTCACCCAACCCTTGCCATGAACCGAACGGAGAAAGCCCGCCCTCACCCCGGCCCTCTCCCCCAGGAGAGGGTGGAGCTTTCGCAGCGCAGTTTGGGTTCATGGTCCCAATGCGCGTTAAAAAAGTCGAGGCTCTCCATGAACCTGTCCTCTTCCTCGTCCCTCGAACCTTCAGAGGAAGAGGATGAGGAGGAGAAAGAGGAAGAGGACGAAACGGCGCCTGGTCGCGGTTCAAGGTCCTAATGCGGCTTGGAATCGACGTGGAGGCTCTCCAAGGGAGACGGAGGCCGCGGCCGTGAACCAGGAATGCTGGGCACGGGCTAAGCAAGTAGTGAGTTGCGGTGGGCGGGGGGATCGTCGTCATCTGAGTCGTCGTCGTTGGGCTCTTGTGGGATGGCAGCAGCGCCTCTGAAAGGGCGATTGACCGGCTTCACAGCATCCTGTTCCAGCGCGTCAAGCATTTGCCGCGCGGCGCGCCGACCACTCGCTAACGCGGCCTGCACGGTCCCCTCTTCACCCGACGAGTCGGTAGCTTCTCCGGCGAAGAACAGTGTGTTCTTCGCTGGAATCGCAAGTTGACCGGCCATCGAAGCCATTCCCACCGGCGTGTAACTGTATGCCCCTCGTGAAAAGGGATCGCGTGTCCAATCATGATGATGGACGCGAATAAGCAAATCCCGGATCTTCACAGGATCGGCCTTAAACATCCGGGCCGCCTGCGAAAGCGCTTCGGCTTGTAGTTCCTCCAACCGGAGCCCTTCCAAATCTTTTGCGCGCGGCCCGCCCGCCCACGCGGTCAGCACTGCTCCGCGTTCATCCGACCACCAGGTGGGAAAGCGCGCGCCGAGGGCATGAATGAAACCGAAGTTTCGTTCCGGCCAAAAAGGAGTCCGGAATTCGAGTATTAACTTGGTCACTGGCCCCATCGCCAGCGCTTGAATTGCCTGTTCGTGCTGTGGCAGCCTTGGTAGAAATTGCACGCCAGATCTCTCCTGCTGCAAAACACCAATCGGTAACGTGATCAGCGCCTGGCGTCCCTCGAATTGTTCAATGCTGCTTTCAGTGCGCGCTCGCACCTGGACCGCTCCTTCCTCCCACACAATAGATTCGACGACCCTTTCCAACTCCACCCGCACTCCGCTCTGCCTCAGTCGGGTGCTGAACCAATCGAGCATCGCTCGGTAACCTTCGTCGATTCGAAACTGGCGCGTCCCGTCATCGCGCTCGGACGCCTGCTCGCTCCGAGCCAACGAGTGAACGCTTACACGCGCCGGGTCGGCCGCATGGAATCCCTCCACGTAGTCCAGGCTCAAGCTTTTGACAGGCTCCCTCAACTCGTTGCACTTCTTCAGAAAAGTGCGGAAGTCGTTGTCAGGCTCTGACACATTGATCCCGGAGAAAACCTCTTCGATCTCACCAAACAAATCATTGTCCTCTTTGAGAATGTTATCGCGAAAGGTCCAGTGCCGAGCCGGCACCTCGCTGGTCTTTAGCTTTGCCGCGGAGATCACTTCCCAAACAGCGTTCTTCGCCCCGTGAACGAATTCTGCGCCGAGTTCAATTGGAAATCTGCCTGACTCGCTCCGTGCCGCGCGAATGCGCCCCCCGAGCCAGGGCCGCGCCTCCAAAATGGTTACTCCCACACCGCCACTCGCCAGGTTCTGGGCCGCAGCCATGCCTGCGACTCCGCCCCCGATGACAATTACTTCCGCAGCCATTCAGATAATGTCCGTCCGCCACCGCCAGTCGCAGGTGGGGTTTTAGCCTGCTGGTTCTTCGGCAAAATCGTTATCAGGTTATCAGGTGCCAGTCCGGGCACGTTGTGCCCATCCAGGGCAAACGCATCTAAAATCCCTTGAAAAAAGCGGCCTGAGGTAGGGACATCGCGCTGCGATGTCCCCGCCCGCGTCCAGCGGGCGGAACGAAAACGAGAGGAGGTACGTTCACATCCAGCCTTGCGCCGCTGAACGCGGCGCGGACGGCGCAGCGCGCCATCCCTACCGCGAGAATTAGATGCGTCTGCCCTGCACGTTGTGCCGAACGGCGCTCCGTGGACCGCCAGCACGGACCTGATCGAGCGCTCGGTTGGCCGGCGCTTAGCGCGAGCCGCTCGGGTCGAGGTTCATCACTACTGTGATCAAAGGCAGGAACATGGCAATGACAATGCTGCCCACAATGATCGCCAGGATCACAATCAAGATGGGTTCCAACAACGAGGTCAACCCTTTGGCGGCATTGTCGAATTCATCATCGTAAGTATCCGCCACTTTCATGAGCATCTCGGGCAATGCCCCGGTTTGCTCGCCGACATCTACCATCCCTGCCACCATGGGCGGAAACACCCTCGAGTTCCGCAGCACCGGCGCAATCGGGTCGCCCTGCTTCACCCCGTCATGCACACCCGCAACGACTTGGCTGACGATCAGATTACCGGTAGTTTCCTTAACAATCGTTAACGCCTGCAGGATTGGCACACCGTTCCCCGCGAGCGTGCCCAACGTGCGCGCGAATTTCGAAATGGCCGCCTTGCGGAACAAGGGTCCGAGCACCGGCACCCCCAATTTTGCCCGGTCACACCAGATGGCCCCTGCCCGCGTCCGCGAAACAATCATCAAAACAAAAACTACGGCCGCGACTGTCGACACAACCAGCGGCAACCGGTGCACCATCAAATTGCTCACCTCGAAAATGAACCGGGTGAAAGCGGGCAACGGCCGTCCCTCGAGCAATCCGTCAAAGACTCGCTCGAACCGTGGAACCACAAACACAATCAGAATCCCCAAAACTCCGGCGGCCACCGCCAGCACCGAGCAGGGGTAAAACATCGCCGCCTTGATTTTTCCCCGAAGTTGCTGTGATTTCTCCAGGAATCCGGACAATTGCGCCAAAGTGCCTTCGAGGGCACCGCCAGTCTCTCCAGCACGCACCAGGTTGAGATAAAGGGCGTTAAATACGCGCGGAAACCCTGAGAGAGCTTCGGAAAAGGAAGACCCGTTTTCCACTCGCGCACCGACCTCGCGCAAAACCGCTTTGAACGGCCGGGATTCCTCCTGCTCTTCCAGGATCCGCAACGCGCGCAGCAACGACATGCCGGCACCGAGCATGGTCGCCAACTGTCGCGTGAACACCATTAACCGCGTGGTCTTGACCCGCGCTCTTTCTGGCCGGGCGCTAAAAATTGCGCTGCGTTCCCCCAGATGTCGCCGAGCCACGCTGCCGCCTCCAATGGCCGGCGCCTTGATCTGCACCGGAAACAAGCCCATCTCCCGCACGCGCCGAATGGCTTCCATTTGACTGGGCACATCCAGCGCCCCACGGCTCTCGACTCCATCGGGCCCCACTGCCACGTATCTATAGCTGGCCATGCGCCCCCCTATTCTGATTCCTCACCCTTTGCATTGAAGTTGCTCATCTGCCTATTTAGACAAGACTCACGCCCCAGCCTCACGCGCGGTAGACCGGGCGCGGACTTTCCTTCCGCGACGCCAAAGGCGTTATTCATACCAGCCCAGGCCCCAGACCTGGGACAATCGGCAGACCTTGTATCCGAGCGGGCCAACGGCCCGCCTCAAGAGGCCGGTTAAAAGTGCTCCAGGACGTGGGGAATTGACTTCGCGCCTTTGGCGCTTGCGGGATGACACTTTGGCGGTGCGTCCTGGGGCTAGCGCCCCAAGCTGGTATGATGGACGCCCTTGGCGTCAAAAATGAGCACATCCTAGTGGCATTGGACTACAAGTCCGCGCGCCGGCGCGCGGGCATTCTGCCCGCAGCAACGGTCGATTACCGGCTGACACAAAGCCTTTTTCTTGCGCCATATTCAGCTCTGACGTTTCTGCGGACTACAAGTCGACTTTCGAGTCTGCTGTACCCCTGCTGTACCGCAGACTTTCGGTCAGACTTTCGATCTGCGAAGCGCCCCAAACAACTCGACGCGTCCAACCACTTATCACCCAGCCGACTGAAAGTCGGCGGTACAGCAGGCGAGAACGCCTGCGCTACGAGCGGCCCGGACGACGTAGCGCGCCATCCTCATCCTCGGTTTTGGCTCGCTCCCCGGCGGCCATGAGCTAGATCTGCACGGATGCGGCCTTTGTCTTTCATGATTTTATGCTTGCTGCTGTCCGGGGCAGCGAGCGCCGATGAGATTGATAATTATGTGAACTCCGAGATGCAGAAGCATCTTATCCCCGGCGCCAGCTTGCTCGTGTTGCGCACCAACCAGGTAGTCAAACGCGCCACCTACGGCTTGGCCAATGTGGAACTGCGTGTCGCTGTTGTTCCGGAAACCGCGTTCGAAATCGGTTCCTTGACCAAACAGTTCACCGCCGCCTGCGTTCTGTTGCTCGCCCAGGACGGCAAACTTTCGATCGACGATCCGATCAGCCGGTACCTGCACGTCCCGGATTCATGGCAGAGCATCACGATCCGCCACTTGCTTACCCATACCTCCGGAATCAAAACCTACACCGTTCTCGATGGGTTCGAACTCCGCCGCCACCTTTCGCAAACCCAATTTATTGAGGCTTTGGCGGCACACCCCCTCGATTTTCCTCCTGGCCAAGCCTTCAAATATTGCAACAGTGGCTACAACCTGCTCGGATTTATCATCGAAAATGTCAGCGGCAAATCTTACTGGGATTTCCTGAGCCAGCGCATCCTTGCTCCGCTAGGCATGAACGCTACCACCAACCGGCTCCCGGCCCTTATTATACCTAACCGCGCGGCCGGCTACGAGCAAACCAATCACATCTGGATTAACCGCGATTACGATCTGACGGATGTGTTTTCCGCCGGCGCTATTATCTCGACGGTTGGGGACCTGGCTAAGTGGAACGCCTCCCTGGATGCCGGAACGCTGCTGACCAGCGCGACGCGCCAGCAAATGTGGACCCCCGCCCGGCTCAATGATGGGAGTCTAACCAAATATGGCTTCGGCTGGCGCCTCGAGGAGTTCGAAGGCCATAAAGATATAGGTCATGGCGGGTCCACTTCTGGATTCTCAGCCAGCCTTCAGAGATTTCCTGACGATCAACTCGCAGTCATATTGTTAACCAACACCGACGAACAAATCGCCACACTAATCGCCAGGAACGTAGCCAGGTTCTATTTCGCGGCTCAGCCCAAACAGCGCTGAGGCAGTCGCGCCTTCAGGCGGTTTTGGCGCCGGACCGCCTAAAGGCGGAACTCCGAACCCCATACGCCCACGCCCGAGTCGGTATTTTTAAAACAGGCTCTAAGCCTAAACAATGCAGCTAAAAACCACCGATGAACACCGATTCGCACGGATGAGACAGGGGCAGAAGCTATCTCGGGCAAGCCTGCTCCGTTCACCTAAAGGTGATGCGAGCTCAGGCAGCCGAGTTGATGGCAATCCGCTCATTTTATCAGTGTTCATCCGTGTCCATCCGTGGTTGAACTGCATCGGCTAAGGCATTCTCGTTGTGCGCCTCTCGCGCCTTTTTCGCAGCTTTCTGATTCGGGATTCGGGTTTTCGGCCTTTAAGCCACCCGGGTAACTTCCCCACTATTGCTGCTCCCAAGCCGGGTCAAGACTGGAGCATGGCTGAATTGAACGATGCCTGGCCCATGCCGCGCCCGGTTTATGATGGTTACTTTGCTGACCCGTTTATTTGGCAGCATCGAGGAGTCTATTACGCGGTGGGAACAGGAGCGCGCGAAGCGTCGGGCCATACGGCCGGCCAGATCTTCCCGTTGCTGCGCTCCGACGACTTTGTTAAATGGCATCTGCAGGGAGATGCTTTGATTGCGCCAGATCCGGCCCTGGGCGACACGTTCTGGGCGCCGGCGGTGGCTTTCGCCGCTGGGACCTTCTATCTGTACTATTCTGTTGGGCATGGCGATAAACGCCATCAACTCCGGGTGGCCGAGAGCTCCTCGCCCGAGGGACCTTATAAGGATTCAGGCAAAACATTGGTCGATCCCAAACTGACGCCCTTTGCCATCGACCCCCATCCTTTCGAGGATATCGATGGCCAGTGGTACCTCTTTTACGCCTGCGACTTTCTGGATCTCACCGAAAAAGTCCGTGCCGGCACAGCCCTGATGGCCAGCCGGATGACCAGCATGACAGAACTGGAGGACTCCAGGCACTCGATTCTGCGCGCGCGCTCCGATTGGCAAAGGTTTCAACTATCCCGACCCATGTACGGCACTGTTTGGGATTGGCACACCCTCGAAGGACCCTGCCTCGTCCGGCACCAAAACCGGTATTACTGCTTTTACAGCGGCGGCCGGTGGGAGAATGACACCTATGGCGTCGATTATGGAGTCAGCGCCTCCATCCTGGGTCCGTACTCCGACCAGGGCAGCGAAGCGGGTCCGCGCGTATTGCGAACCATTCCCCACCGCTTGATCGGTCCCGGCCACAATTCCTGGATTGTCGGCCCTGACGGCTGCGAATATCTGGTGTTCCACGCCTGGGACGAGCCCATGACGGCGCGACGAATGTTTCTTCAAAAATTGCTCTGGACGACGCAAGGACCCAGAGCGGAGCATTCCACGCAAATCCTTCCGAACAGAGCGCTGGGCAGTTCACTCCATTGAGCTAGTGCAGCGCGGGGCCAAGGTGATTACAGGAGGCGACGAATGAAGTCCTTCGGAATCATTTCACTATTATCACTCATCTGCCTGGCGAGCGCGTGCTCGACTAACCAGGGAGCAACCAGCACCGCGCATGATTCGGTTGCGGCTACGACCGTCTCTCCGGTCGCGCCGCCGATCCCGCCCGGGAGCCCGAGCCAACGCCCGGGCATGTCCCCGGAGGATCTTCGAGATCCACAACACCTGACTCGCCCTGAACCACTCACTCCAACTCCTTAACCATGCCCCAAGGTCGTCCCCCGCGGTTGCGGCTCCGACCCACGGCACCAGATGCTCATGAGAGAAAATCGCAACGATGAAGGCAGATTTACCCAGCACGCCCACGGCCTGGGTACGGTCACTGAAGAAATGGTTCGCAAACGCGCCGCCGAACTGGCTTTGATCAACGGTCGGCCGCCCGGCCAAGTGCTGGACTCTGACCTGCGCGAGGCCAGGCGAGAACTAACCGGAGCCGAGAGACTCGTTCCGGAGCCGACTCCCGCCGAGGAACTCACCGAAGACCAGCGCTGGGAGCCGGTTCCTGAATCCTCCGGTCAGGAGGCCCCGACCGTGCCGGCGCCGGACGAGCAAACGTTCGCCGAAAAACTCGTCGAAGAAGGGGTCGAAGACGCGGAGCAGGACACCATGGTCCAGGGGACAAAGAAGAGCCAACACCGCGATCGGCGTTCCTAAGCGGCTCAATACTGAAAGGAGTTGTGATGAAAAGATGCGAAGTGTGCGGCAACGAGTACGACAAACCCATCGAGATCCTGGTCAATGGGATTTCCCATTATTTCGACTGCTTTGAGTGCGCCATTCATGCGTTGGCGCCGGAATGCGAGCACTGTGGCTGCAAAATCATTGGCCACGGCGTTGAGTCCGGCGGCAGCTACTATTGCTGCGCCCATTGCGCTCACGAAGAAGGCGTGGAAGCCGTCCACGACCGCAGTTAGACCCGGTGCGGCTTTGCTTTTTCAAGACATGACCGTACCGAGAGCTAAACGGGTGGCAGCCCCACGCCGGTCCGGCGGGCGCGCAAGCTTGAGTGCTGAACTGAAAGGCGATCGTTGCGGCCCCAGCGCCGGTTTCTCACGCCGCCCCTTGCGCTTTAACTGGACCAAGGCGCTCTCCCCGCAGCAGTGGGCAATCTATTCAAAAGCGATCCAGGCGGTGCGGTCCACCAGCGTTCCTTTTATGCTGGGTGGCGGCTTCGCGCTCGCATCCTTTACCGGGCGCTGGCGCGATACCAAGGACATCGACTTCTACATTCAGCCCGGACATCGGGATCAGGTTGTCGCCGCCCTGTTAGCCGCGGGCTTCAAAGATTATTTTGATGAACGGCCCTACGATCGCAAATGGATCTACCGTAGTGTCCAGTCGGGCGTCATTGTCGACATCATCTGGTCGATGGCCAATCAGCGAGCCCGGGTCGATCCACTTTGGTTCGAGCGAGCGGCGCAAGTCGAACTCTGCGGGCAGCGGCTGCTGATGGTCCCGCCCGAGGAACTGATGTGGTGCAAACTGTACATCCTGCAACGGGATCACTGTGATTGGACGGACGTTTTCAACCTGCTCTACGCGGTCGGCCCGAGCCTGGATTGGCGCCATTTGATCTGGCGCCTGGACGAAGATGTCCCATTGCTCAAAGGCTTGCTCAACGTGTACGGGTGGCTCTGCCCCAAATACGTCCTTAAACTGCCAAACGACCTCTGGAAACTCCTGGGTGTATCCCCGCCAAAACCGGCGCCCCGATCCAAGCGCAACCATATCCGCCTGCTGGATTCCCGCGGCTGGTTTGCGGCCCAGCAATCACCGGATCGAAAACTCGAAGTGTGATCCTATGATGATTGGCGCCATGAATCACCCAGGCCGCGATCTCCTCAAAGAGATCGAGTGGATGGCCGCTATGGGGTTCGATTTTATCGATCTGACGCTCGAACCGCCCATGGCCGAGGCGCGCAATCTGGATTTGAAAGCCGTGCGCTCCGCCCTTGATTCCAGCGGGCTGGCGGTCGTGGGACACACGGCTTATTACCTGCCGCTCTGCAGCCCGTTCGAGTCGCTGCGTCAGGCCGCCGTCCACGAGCTGAAGCTGTGTATTGAAGCGTTCGCCCAACTGGGCGTCCGCTGGATGAACCTGCACCCGGATCGCCAGGCGCCGCTCCACGACCGCAAGTTCATTATTCAACGAAATTTGCAATCCCTGCGTGAGCTGCTCCCGGTCGCCGAGGAGCACGGGATGGGTTTAATGATCGAGAACTTGCCGGGCAGCTACAACACTGCCCGTCAAGTCGCGGAGTTGCTGGATCCCCTTCCGGAGTTGGGGTTGCACCTGGACATCGGCCACGCCAATCTCCTGGTGGAACTCAATTCGACCGACGAGCTTTTGGCGGCCTATGGCAAGCGCCTGCGCCACGTTCACCTGCATGACAACAAAGGAGGCAACGCGGATTTACACCTGCCGCTCGGTGCCGGTACTCTCGAGACGGACCATTACGTTCGCTCCTTGCAGGCGGTCGGTTATGACGACACCATTACTCTGGAGGTCTTCACTCCCGACCGTCATCATCTGGAATATAGCCTTCAAGCGCTGCGCCAACTCTGGAAAGATTGCGTGACCACTCCTCTGGCGAAAATGCCTGCCCCCATCCTGCAATCGGAGCCGCGTGCCACCGCCGCCGGCGCCTGAGCCCACTGCCCAGCGGGAAGTTCCACGATTCCCTCAAACGTACCTGCTTTACCCCATTTTAAAACCTGGCGTTCAGCCGGATTTTTTTTAGTTCGAGCGAGAGGGTGGTGTTGCTTCGAATCGGATCGCCACCTCTCCGATCACAAACAAAGGAGTTCTATGCGTACATTCAATTATCGGTACTTCACTTACCTCGGTTTAGCGGCCGGGATTTTGGCCGTGACACCCGGTTGCCAGCAACTGCCCGGCTCGTCCGGAGAACAGGGCGCCGCGATTGGGGGCGTTGGCGGCGCCGCTACCGGGGCGCTCGTCGGCGGAGAGCACCACCGTCTGTTAGGAGCGCTGGTGGGCGGCGCTCTGGGTGCGGGCGGCGGCTATCTCATTGGGGCCAACAAGGATCGCATCATGGGCCAGGACACTGCCGGGGCAGAAGCCGCCGTGCGCAATGCCCAGGCGCATCCAGCCACCCCCCAGGAAGCACTCAATGCCACTACGGCTGACCTCAATGCCGATGGCTTTGTCACCATGGATGAAGTGGTGGCCATGCGCCAGGCCGGCCTGGCCGACCAACAAATCCTGGATCGAATGCGGGCTACCGGCCAGGTCTTCGAACTTACCCCCGAGCAGCAGTCCTACCTGCGCACCAACGGCGTGGACCAGTTCGTAATCGACCAAATCCCGCAATTGAATCGAGAGGTGCGGCAGAATCTCGCGAATCAACCCCCACCGCCAGCCGCTGCTCCAGCCCCAGTTTACCAGCCAGGCGCTTATCCGAATTACCCTCAACAAAACGTCTATCCCCAGAGCGGCTATCCGCAAACCACTTACCCGCCAACCTACGCGCCCGGCCAACCGCCGGTCCAACCGCCGCCTGTGCAGCCCACGCCTGCCAACCCGGGCCTGAACACTCCGGTTCCGCCGCCACCAGGGCCCTAGTCGCAGCTGCGTGGCATAGGGGCTTTTCCTCGACACGAAAGCAGGGTTTCACCGGGTTGTCCAAGACTCAACCCCGTCTAACTTAGTTCGACATAAACAGTCAATCGGCAAACATGTAGAATTGAGGATTACTTATGAAGAAATCTATCCTGGTTTTTTTCGCTGCGCTTGCTCTGGCAGGCTGCGGACAGAATCAAGGCGGGACGAGTGACCAAACCGGGACCAGCACCGGCACCAGCAGCTCGACCGAAAACAGCACGATCACCAATCAATCCACCACCAGCAGCAGCAGCCGCGGCAGCGCTACTTCTCCGGGTGGCACCAACTCGAGCAGCTTCTCGAGCGATACCAACACATCGTCGTCCAAGCCTTAATTGGCGAAAGGCAGGCCAAGGAGACCGTCTGGGTGGTCAACCCATCCAGGCGGAGGCCCTTTTTGGCTCCCGATTCACAGTGCGGCGTTCGCCACCGAGTGCACGCTGGCATTCTGAATCTCTGGCGCGCGGTAGGAGTGCCCACTGGCCAATGTAATCGCCGGGTCACGGCTGGTGTGGAATTTCACCGGAATACTCACCCGGGTGCGGCCGTCTTTGGGCTTAAACACGCAGAAATGCAGGTGCGGTCCGCTCGAAAAACCCGTGCTGCCCGAGTGCGCGATCACGTCTCCGGCCGCCACGACCTGGCCGGCCTTGACCACCACCCCGCCCTTTTGCAGGTGGCAGTAATGGCCCAGCGTTCCATCGTCGTGCCGAATCAGCACGTAATTGTTGAAGCGATCATAATCGAGGCTCGGCCCGCCTTTGTCTGAATCGTCCTTTACGCGGACCACCACCCCGCCCCGCGCCGCGCAAACCAGCGTGCCCTCGGGCATGTCCCAGTCAATCGCATATTGATTCGAGCCAAAATGACTGAATTTTCCATTATAACCCTGGGTTACCTTGAACTTGTCGCCCGGCGAGTAAGGTAACTGATAAATGTAATTGTCATCGTGCCGGGCGCAGTTACTGCCCAGTTTAAAGTAATTGGTGTAGGTATACTCCCAGCGATCGCCCGGCCTGAGCGGTTCGACTTCAAACGCCTCCGTGCGAGCGCGAGGCGGAAAGGTGGCTGTGTAAGGAAAGCGGTTGGTGCCCGTTAAATTGACCATCCCCATCTCGAAAGTCATAGTCACCTCGCAGTACTCATTGTTTTCCACAAAGAACTGCGTGGCCCCGCCGGCGTGGGTCGTAGTAACCTTCACCTCCGGAATCGACGCTCCCGTCATCTGCGCCTTGCCCGCGGGCGCCGAATCGCCGTGAGCCAATGTGAGCGTCGAAAGTAGCGCCAGGCCGCATGCCGCCGCGCGGTTGAATAAAAGAAATTTTCGATCAGAGCGTTTCGGGTGCGGGCTCAGCAGCATGTTGTCGTGGATGGTCTTTGCGGTGGATTGAGCGGATTAGGCCTCGGCCAGTTCCCGCAGAGGCGGCTGCGCCACGACGAGTTCCGGTATCAGCGTTCGCGGCAAGGGCGCGCCAAAATCTGGAAACCCGTCGCTGGTCCAGGTGAATCTTTTGGCATGGACATCGCGGTCTTCCCACCCTGGCTTGGGGCTGGATTTGGAGTGGTACACGATCCAGTCCTCCGTCTGGCAAAGAGACTTAACAAAGGAACAGTGCCCCACGCCCCACACCTGATCGGTTTTGCGAAAAACCGGTCCGTGTTTCACCCAACCGTTTGGATCCAGGATGTTGCGGCCTTTGTTATGCAGCAAACCCAGGCAATAATCCGCCGTCCAACTCGCGCTGGCCGAGTAAACCACGAAAATATCGCCGTTGCGCTTGAGCACCTGCGGCCCTTCGCAAATCGGCATGGCCACCCGCTCCCAGGATTGCTCCGGCGTGGCGATCAACACACGCTCTCCGCAAATGGTCGCCGGATCCTTCATGGGCGCCACGTACAGGTTCTGCTGCCCGTTGCGCCGGCCAGGCCAACCCGACCAGAAGAAGTACCGCCGTCCGTCGTCGATGGTCAGAATGGTTCCATCGATGGCCCAACCGCCGGTTTGGAGTTGCCCCCGGCAATGATACCGGCCGCGCGGATCCGAGCCTTCCGATTCCAGAACCCACATCCGGTGGTTCTCATTGCGCCCGTCGTCGGCGGCATAATAGATGAACCATTTGCCATCGATCAGGTGCAGTTCGGGTGCCCAGAGGTGATCGCAGTTGCGGCCGGTCACCGGCGCGGTCCAAACACACACGCCCTGATCGGCGGCGATGCCCCCAATCGTGCGGGACCGGCGAATGTAGATCCGGCGATTATCCCGGCTCTCGGAGTAGTAATAAAAACCTCCATGGAAAATCATCCACGGATCGGCTGAATGCGGCGGGAGAATAGGATTAATAATGTTAAGCGTTTGCGCGTTCACTGCTCGTTCGAAACAGCCACCACCAATCCGGTGGCCGCTTCACGCAAACCAGTCTCCACGAATGCCTAAATCCCTCCTATCCGCTCGGGTCCGATTGTTTTGTCCTCGTTTGTCCGACACTCTCCCGCAGAGGCCAAACCATGAGAGGAAGTCCGCTGGGGACTTGGATCCGAACGCCGAAACCGGAAGAGGAACCGAAACCCGTAATTAATCCCGCAGATTCAGGGCGACCGCAGAGGGGGGTAAGAGGAAAAACTCCAGTTTGGAGTGCGCCGCTCAGCTACGAATGAAGTGGACGCCCGAACGCTTGAACCTGGCCGGCCGGTCAACCTGCAACCTGCAACCTTCAGGCTTCACCAGAGCCAATTCATTAAGGCCAACGGCGGGGGCGGGGACGTCTCGTCCCCGGTTCGTGGGGAACCGCAGCATTGAGGAAACGGGGACGAGACGTCCCCACCCCTTTCATGAATTGGCCGCTGAGGCTTCAAACTGCCCGCACGGCTTTGCGCCGGAGAAGACCTCGGTAAGCGCCGCCCGCAATCAACCCGAACACGACATGCGTGAACAGAACCCCGAGCTCGTTTCCATGCCACGCTGGAAACGCCAAGGACACAATCGCAAGGTTCGCGAAGTAAAGGATTAGTCCCACAATGCCACCCGTCACGATCGCTCGGCCTTGCGTCACATGCATGACGCACGCCGAGATGATCAGCCCATAGACTTCCGCGATTAGAAGGTGCACCAGGCAAAGCAGCGGCAGGGGCATCGTCATCGCTGGCGGCAACGGCCGACCCATGAGCACTTGGGAAAAAAAGGAGATTCCCGCCCATGGGCTGCCCCGCGGCGCCAGCAGCAGCAGAACCCCGGGTATCAGACCGGCACCCAAGGCCGCACCCCACTGGAATTGACCTCCCGCCTCTGGTTCCATCACTTCGGGCTGCTCGAAATGCTTGATCATTCTACGACAGAACGTACGGCAGCTCCGCTGCATCTCCAGGCGGGTCTCTACCCCCAGTCTGTCGCAAGCGCAGTGTTTCGCAGGCCAGTGCCTTTTGGAGGGACCACCCAGGTGGGCCTTCGGCGCCCGAAGATTATCGCAGAAATCGTATATAAGTTACTTAATACTATGAAGTTATGATACTAGAGCAGTTATGACGATGCAATCCCTCAGCGACAAGCAAAAAAGTCCCATTTACTGCTTGCAACGTGTCTCTTTTCGTGGCGTAGTTGTGCCCGGCGCAGCTTTGGGTTGATTTCGTACGGGCTGATCATCCTTTATTCATGCCACCGTTGAATATTTGAACATGGTGGGGAATAGTGTATCGTGCGTGCGCGTCAGTCTTCCGGTGTTAGCGGTCTTCATAAGCCCGTGGCGGCCCGTTCTAAGACCTGTTTGTGACTCGTTGCAACTGTGTTGGTTGCATGAATTCTGAACCTAAAGCGGACCCTGCGCGTCTCAATAATTATGCTGAATA
>DASRFK010000027.1:0-4326 GCA_035651635.1 Verrucomicrobiia bacterium
CCCATTGTGAAAAATTCTCGACTGCTGCCACCCGTAGGTGTCTGGACCGTGTCTCAGTTCCAGTGTGGCTGGTCGTCCTCTCAGACCAGCTACCCGTCTTAGCCTTGGTGAGCCGTTACCTCACCAACTAGCTGATAGGCCGCGGGTTCATCAAGAAGCGTCAGGCCTTACGGTCCCCAACTTTAACAACCAAAAGATGCCTTTCAGTTGTCACATCCGGTATTAGCTCACCTTTCAGCAAGTTATCCCGAACTTCATGGCAGATTACCCACGTGTTACGCACCCTTGCGCCGCTCCGACTTCAGAGTATTGCTACCCTGAAATCAGCGCTCGACTTGCATGTCTTATCCACGCCGCCAGCGTTCGTTCTGAGCCAGAATCAAACTCTCCGTTAAAAAACGTTAGTTGATTCGACTGATTGTCCGGTTGTGAAACCGGACGGTCTAATCTATTTTAAAACTCTCCAAAACCATCCCACTAACAGGATGTTTCTGAAGGGGCTCTTAACTTATCGCACAATTCAATTTTCAATGAGCAGCGTTCCGCAGGGCGGAACGAAAAAATCTTTTCCAAGCACGCACATTCGCAACAGCTTGCAAATGGGTCTTCGGGACCGAGGCGGCTTAAATTTTGTTCCCGCTTTTCAGCGGTTCCCCCGGATTTGGGGGACAAAAAATCCGAGGGCCGATTTTTCTTCCTACTTCGGCCACTCAGACCTTAGTTAAATTCGCAATCAGCTTAATCTGATTACGCCGGCCGTCAACATCTTTATTTTGATTTCGGCCCGGGTTGCTTGCAGCAACGGGAACACTCTATCAAGCGGCAAGCGAACCGCAACATCTTTTTTCTTCTTTACCGCGAAATTCTTTTAATCGCTTGCGCTACTAAACTCGCAAAGAACGTTTAAAAAATATACTGAATCAAAATCCTGCCGCAAGAGGTTTTTTAAAAAAATCTTCAGTTTTTTGCGCCCCCCTTAACACCGGGGCGGGATTCCCGCGAGTCGCTCTCAAAGAACAAGGCCGGTGACAATATCCGAAAGAAAAGCTCGCGCAAGAGGTTTTTGAATATTTTTTTAACAAATCCGCCGTTTGCGCGCCAGGGTGCGCCAGGGGAAAACTATCGACGGAGTGTGAGGCCCCTGCTAAAAAGCCCCGAGCACCGCCGGACTTATGACTCAACAACGCTGGCTTCGGATCATCCCAGTCGCGTTGATCATGTACACGATTTCGTACGTGGATCGCACGAACGTTTCGCTCGCCTTGGATCCCAAAATCTCCTCGATGATGCGCGACCTTTTTATGGACGATCGCATGAAAGGCGAAGCGGCCGGAATTTTCTTTTTTGGTTATGTCTTGCTGCAAATCCCTAGCGGTTACCTGGCCTCGCACTGGAGCGCGCGCAAGATCATCAGCTTGTTCCTGGTCCTGTGGGGGCTGTGCGCGGTGGGTTGCGGTATGTCGCGCTCATTCCGGCACTTTGAAGTGATGCGCTTTTTGTTGGGTGTGGCGGAGAGCGGGGTGTTTCCGGCCACGACCGTGCTGCTGGCGAATTGGTTTCCGCGCCACGAACGAGCCCGAGCCAACGCCTACTGGAACCTGTGCCAACCGCTGGCGGTGGCCGGCTCGGCTCCTTTTACCGGGTGGCTGCTGGGCGCGTACGGGTGGCAACAGATGCTTATTCTGGAAGGCATCCTGCCATTCATCTGGCTGCCCATCTGGTGGTTTGGGGTGACCGATCATCCCCGGGAAGCCAAGTGGATCTCGCCGGAAGAACAGGAGTACCTCGACACGACATTGCAGAAAGAGGTCGCGCAACTGGAAGCCCCCTCACCCGTTCCGTGGTGGCTGCGGCTGAGCCATCCTTCCGTCTTTGTGATGCTGGCCATTTACTTCCTCCACAACTGCGCCGCTTACGGCTGCATGACGTTCTTCACGACCGGCCTGAAGGGTCGGGGGTTCAGCCCGTTACAGTACGGCATTTTATTCGCTATCCCGTACGCCGTAACCGCCCTCATTATGGTTATCAACTCCTGGCATTCGGACAAAACCCACGAACGCCGGGGACATGTCGCGGCGGTTTACACGCTGAGCGGCGTCAGCCTGATCCTGAGCGTGTTGCTGCGAGACAGTTTTTGGATTTCCTACGCATTAATGTGCCTGGCCATTCCCGGGCCGTTCGCTGCCATGGCGCCCTTTTGGTCCATCCCGAGCGAAACACTTCCGCGAAGTTTTCTGGGCCTCATCGTCGGCGTGGTGAATGCCTTTGGCAACCTGGGCGGATTTGCCGGGCCATACCTGGTCGGCTGGCTCAAAGATTCCTATCACAGCACGGCCATACCTTTTAACGCGCTCGGGGCGGGCATGTTGGTCGCCGCGGGACTGGCTTATTTCCTGCCCAAAACCGTGCTTCAGATCGAACCGGTGTTGGAGGCAGCGCCCGACAGCGCAGCGCCGGCCCGGCCGGCCCCAAAGCTATGAAACTGTGCCGATTTGAAACTACCCAACGTCAGCCGCGGGTCGGGCTGGTCGCCGACGATTCAACCGTGATCGACCTGGGTGCGGCGGGAATCGAACGCCTTGACGCCTTACTGGAGAGTGATGACTCGGCAGCGACGCTGAAGCAATTGGCGGGTGCAAAACTCCCGCGCCTAACGCTGACAGCGGTCCAACTGCTTGCCCCAATTGATCACCAGGAAGTTTGGGCTGCGGGCGTTACTTATTTGCGCAGCAAAAAGGCCCGCATGGACGAATCGGAATTCAGCGCCACGGCTTACGATCGGGTATACGAAGCCGAACGGCCGGAGCTTTTTTTCAAATCGCTTCCGGAAAAGGTGATTGCGCCAGGCGCACCCGTCGGAATCCGGCGCGATGCGAAATGGAGCGTGCCCGAACCGGAACTGGCGTTGGTCCTCAATTCGCGCGGCAAAGTGGCCGGTTATACCATTGGCAATGATATGAGCTCGCGCGACATCGAAGGCGAGAACCTGCTGTACTTGCCCCAAGCCAAAATTTACCAAGGCTCGTGCGCGCTCGGCCCGTTTATCACGATCGGCGAGAGTGAAACCGCTGCGCGAGAATGGAAAATTCGGCTGACCATTTTGCGTGCTGGCCAGTCAGTCTTTGCGGGCGAAACCTCAGTGGGCCAGATTAAACGGAGTTTTGATGAATTGGCGGGATTCCTGTTCCGGAGCCAGACTTTCACAAGCGGAGCGATTCTCCTTACCGGGACCGGAGTGGTGCCGCCGGACACGTTTACTTTGCAGGCGAATGACCTCGTTGAAATCGAAATCAGTGGAATCGGCCTGCTCCGTAACCCGGTGATGATTGTCTGAATGGTTTGGAAACGCGTATGAACCTTCACGGAAAAAGTTTTATCGGAGACCAACTCAGCACCGGTACCGGGGAAGCATTCACCGCCGTCAGCCCGCTGGACAGCTCAGTGCTTGCGGGAACGTTTTATGGCGCCGGCATTCAGGACGCAAACAAAGCAGTAGAACTTGCCGAGGGTGCGTTTCAAGTTTATGGCCGGACGTCCGGTGAGCAACGGGCATCCTTCCTGGAGCGGATTGCCGAAGAAATCATCGCCCTGGGGGATGAACTTATAAAAAGGGCGCACCTTGAAACCGGTTTGCCCGAGGCGCGGATCACCGGCGAGCGCGCCCGGACCGCGGGCCAATTGCGGCTTTTCGCGCAGATCGCCCGCGAAGGCTCCTGGGTCGATGCACGCATCGATCACGCCATCCCGGAGCGCCAGCCCGCGCCCAAGCCGGACCTCAGGCGCATGCTTGTTCCCATGGGTCCGATCGTTGTTTTCGGCTCAAGCAACTTTCCATTGGCATTTTCCGTCGCCGGAGGAGACACCGCCTCGGCCCTGGCCACGGGTAATACCGTCGTGATAAAGGCCCATGGCGCCCACCCCGGCACTTCGGAACTGGTGGCCACCGCCGTCCAGAAAGCTATCCAGGCCAGCAAGCTTCCGCCCGGCACCTTCTCGATGTTGCATGGCGCCGGCAAGGTCATTGGCATGCACCTGGTGCGTCATCCGCTAACGCGCGCGGTGGGGTTCACCGGGTCGCGTGCCGCTGGCCGAGCCTTGTTCGACGCGGCCGCTGCTCGGCCCGACCCTATCCCGGTGTTTGCCGAAATGAGCAGTCTCAACCCGGTTTTTATCCTGCCGCAAGCGCTACGCGAACGCTCAGGCAAAATCGCCGATGGACTTCGCGCGTCCATGACCATGGGCGCGGGCCAATTTTGCACCAAACCAGGGCTGGTCTTCGGCATCGCCGGCCCGGAGCTCGAGTCTTTTCAGAAAACATTAGCTCTT
>DASRFK010000028.1:0-8912 GCA_035651635.1 Verrucomicrobiia bacterium
ATCGCCGGGTTCGTTGGGGCAGAATAGTTCGAATTCAAATCAGCTCCGAAAGGAAATCGCCGGCCTCACGGGAGATGTTGGCACCAACGAACGGGGGCTAAAAGTGGAGAATAGTAAAAGAACCCCTGTCCTATTAAATAAGGTGGAGCTACGCTCGGCGTTTGACCATCTGGTCCTACCCATCCACCGTATTGGGAGTCGAGCCCAGTTTGCAGGTAGTTCGACCCGGACCATTCTAGGATAAGCATGCCGTCTATGGCAGGAAGGTTGATGGGGTCGTTTGTAATCTGGTTCACTGTTACTGGCAATCTCGAAGCCACCAGCGAGTAGCCATACAGCGAAACACAGTTGGTAGTGCCCGGCGCCGGAATAACTTCTCCGATAAAAACCACATTAGTGGGCGTGGTGGAAGGATTAAACAGGAAGAAGCCTACTCCTGGAGGCAGGGATGGGGGCGCGGCACGGGTTTGGCCATCGGCGCCTACCCAACCGCCGTAGCCAGAGTCATATCCAACCTCAGTGAATCTAGCCCCGCTCCAAGTGAGGATCAGTTCGCCGTCCAGGATAGGCATAATCTCATTGGCACCATTGGTGACGCCAGCATTCAACGGGTTGGCCAGCAAGTTGTAGCCCGGCGCTACCATCACGGTGGCATAACCGACAATGTTCGAAGAATAAACGCCGTCCCCGACGCGGAAGAACCCTGCTGTTCCGGCCATGGCGATATTGGTCGGGTTCTGCGTGCCTACTGTCGACCAGACCGCCGCGGGTCCAACCGTCGGGCTGGATTGCAATGTGCCTCCCGAGGGTGTCCAGGAAACAACGAGGTGCTCGCCAGAGAGGGCGGCCGACAGACTGACAGCTCCCCGAGCGAAAGCGCCCGCAGCCCATGCGCCCAAGCCGGCCATTGTCATGAGCTTCTTCATAAGGCCGAACGCTGGCGGCCAGGCGCTGCGCGACCTGGGCGCTCGGATTGCAAGCAGGACGCTGCCGCGCGTTCGCCTGCACTGGCCTTGTTCGGCTTGGATGACTGTCGGACTAGTCGACTCAGAAGCCACTTATCAAAGGTTCGCATCATCGGCCAATACGGAAGAATCTTGCTCCACTAGCGACTGGGATATTGGTCGGGTTCTGCGTCCCCACCGTCGACCAAGTTGCCCCAGGTCCGACAACCGGGCTGGATTCCAGCGTGCCACCCGAAGGAGCCCATGAGATCTCAATGTGGGTGCCCGAGAGCGAGGTGGACAAGCTGATCGGCGGCGCAACCGAAACGGACTGAGAGGAAAATTGAATGTCATCCAGGAAGAGACCCTCGTCGTTCACGTGTGGCTTCTCTCCGAAAACGGTGAAACTAAGCTGCGCAGTCTGACCCGCCCACTGGCTGACATTGGCTCCGTACAGCGTATAGTTCGTGCCGCTTCCAAGAGTTGTTATGGATAATGTTTGCCCGCCGAGCGTGACGGCGAACTTACCTGACGAGTCAAACAGTGTCTTTGCTTTGAATTGGAGCGATTGCGTGTCAAGCGGCACCAACCCGGTTTGGGAAAGAGTCGTGTCGGTAACGACGGCACCGTTTGAGGTATAGCCCAAGCCGGACTGAAGGAGAGCGGTATGAAGACCGTCAATAACAGCACCGCCCAGGAGTTGCGCTTTAGCGTCAATGATAGAGATTCCGGCGCTGTCTAAATTCATATTGTCATACAGGGCATTGGTATTGAGTGGCGCTACGATAGTTGCGGTCCAGCCCGGAAATGCTTGATTAAATTGGACGTACCCAGAAGGCGCTCCCACTGGAACCAGAGTTGCGGATTCAAAATCAAGATTCACGAATCCTTGGGCGGATGCGCTCCAAATGGGCAGAACGAGTGAAACGAAAACCGACCAAACAGTGCCTGGTAGTTTCATAAATATGGGTGCAGCCGAACGACCGAACTCTGCGACTGGCAACTGGGATTTGGCGTTCAAAATCCCAACACCACAAGAACCGACGCCCGTGCCTCGGCGAAACCTCCGGCGGGTGCCAGTTCGCAGAAGGGACTTGTTCGCCAATTCTAACACTCCGACCTCCTCAACGAAAAGAACTGAGCAAGGCTGAGTTGGCCTCGCACGACGGCCCACAGCCCCGGAAGGTCGTCGACGGAACACAAATGCAAAAGGCGGCCGACGAACCGAAAAGCTGGCGTCCCTCGTCCGGTCGTGCGGAACCTATAGATGCGATGTGCGCCGTCGGCTGTTACTACACCGTCCGTCAGCAGAATCGCCTCGTCCGTGTTGGTGCGCAGAAGAAGGATAACCAGTGCCAAGCTCGGCGCGATCACGATCAAGAGCATCAAGGCCACGCCTCGATCAAACAGCGAGCGGCAGATTTGCACGATGCACTTCATGACTAACTGTGATATGCGACGGCTGATTCGCATATTGAAGCCGGGGAATCGACCACCTCGTATTGCATAACCTGTTCATAATCAGCCCCGCCGCTCCGTAGTGTACGACTGGCGGCTCGTATATTACAAGCCTAAAAAGATGCTTGTCTCCGCGGTTCAAGGTTTCCGGCAATTTAAGGCCGGTAGGCTCTCGCGGCGGCGGTGTCGCTCCCCCGGTGCGAAGGCAAGTAAGCCCGTGCGGGCATTTTTTGGCTCGCGCTTCGCCTGCGCCGCTTCCCCCGCGGTCTGTTGCGAGAGCAGAGGCTCGCCGTGTCGGGCGGGGGACGGCTGCATTAAAGCGAAGGCAGCAGCGGCCGCTACGGCGGCGGTGCGTTGTCCGGGCTAGGGGACTCAAGGTATTGAATTGATAGGAATTGATAATTGATAGGAATTTGCTTTTTTCGCATCGAGCGTACTGCATGCTGCGCGGGTTATCGCGCTTGGAAAGATCAGAGAGGCGAAAAAGCATCTCTCATAACCGACGAGTGAACCGGGGCAGCGATAACCGGCGCGTCTCCATCACCCGAGAAGGGTACCAAAACTTCGCAAATTCGTTTACACTGACGGTTTGACTTCTTACTTACCGGTGCGTGCTCACGCGGTAAAAGGTCTGTGGCGCTGTGTTGGCGTCAGTGAACGCCGTATTCGTAACCCCACCCGGAATGTTCACAGCCAGAGGCAAAAAGCCGGAAATCCCATTCGAATTTATGGATCTTTCGAGAGTGTAGGCGTGATTTGTGACGCTCAGCCAGCTCACGGTTACCCCGGAAGCGTTAAGGCGTGGAGCAAGGAGAGAGAGCCGGGATGCAGAATTCGTCGGATTAGTTCCGCTGATCCATTCCTGCCAGTTGTTCATTCCATCCAGGTCGGGATCCTGAAAATCGGCGGAACCGTCCGTGGGCATCCCGTAAAGCTGGAGCCAGGCATACGCGATGATACTGGCCGGATTTTGAAACTCGTATGCCCCTATATCGACTGTGCCCCCGGAAATCCGAGGGTGGCCGTCCAGATCTGTTTGCCCGGCGGCTAGTTCGTTCAGTCCGGAATTAATGCAGGGCGAACCGGGCTGTAATCTAAAGTCCCCGTTCGCGGCATCCAGGAACAACGGCGCATTGGTGATATTTCCGAAGCCGCCTCCTGAAGAAGCGTAAAGCTGGTCAACGGGCATAGGTGTCGTGCAGCACTCATTGAGCCTGCAGTAATAGCCATTTCCTTCGTCTGCTGCGTAGTTTGCGCCTGTGGGGGCCATGTTGCCATAGACAATGCAATTGGTGGCGAAACAAACCAAGATTCCACCACCTTCATAGCCTGCCGAGTTACCGACGAGCACACAACCGTTAAGAGTTCCGTAGTAAGCCCCACCCCCAAACATTGAAGCCGCGTTGTTGCTTAAGCAGCACCTCTCAAGGGCGCAATCGGCGGCACCTCCCCCGTCCGCAGCAGAATTGCCCGTTACCAGGCAGTTGGTGAGGGTGGAATGAGAAGCGCCTCCTCCGCCAAAATCGTATCTTCCGTCCGATGTGTTTGCCGAAATCGTGCAGTTCAGAAGTGTTCCGCCATAGACCCCACCGCCGGAGTTGAACATGATGAGACAGTTCGTGAGGATTGCGGAAGACGAACACAAAGCCCCGCCTCCGACGTCGGCCGTTGCGCCTTTCCGTAAAGTGAAGCCGCTTAGCACCGAGTTCGCAGTGAGAAAAACGCACCGAATGGCTGCGGGCCCGTTAGTGGTTCCTGGGATCTGGTAACCTTCAATAATTGTGACTCCCGGTCCATTGACGCTTTGCAGGGTGATGGGCTTATCGACCACCACTCGATTGGTAGTAGCATTGTTAGCGCCCACCCGTCCGCCGGTGGCGTAAAGGCCATTCGTTACCAAAACTATGTCACCCGCGGCCGCCGCGTCGATTGCCAACTGAATATCGTGCGCTGCGGTTCCCCAGCTTCCGTACGGTGGAGCTGGATTCGGGCTCTCCGGCGCTACATACAGGGTACCGCAAAATCCCGTCAGGAGGGTTGCCCTTGGAAATACCAGAGCCGCGAAAACCATCCCCGATAACCGGCGAGTGAACCGGGTCAGCGATAACCGGCGCATTTCCATCACCTGAGTAGCGTACCAAAACTTCGCGCACTAAAAAGCAAAAACCTCCTGATTGGCACGCTGAAACCGGCGTGCCGCGAGACCTGGCAATGGGCTGGCACGCATGGCGGTGCCCTCGGCGGGACTGCAAAGCCGCTACATTGGCGCTGGAGATTGATCCTGGCGCCCTTCGGCTTTCCCAGGTGCAGACGCTCGGCAATCTGTTTGACCGAGAGGGTCGTCTGCTGCCGCAAGCGAGCCGCCAGCGCCAACTTCAAGTTATCGCCCTTGGGACGAGCCGCCAAGTCCTGGGGGACGGTACCTTTACCGTGGTCGTGTCCGGGCTGAACCAGCCGACCTCGCTCCAGTTCATCGGGAACAAAGCTAACGTGGTCACCCCCACCGGGGAGATCTGGAGGATCGACGGCCTCTCGGATCCGCCCTGCGGCCCGGGACCCCGAAGGCAGCGAATCGCAGATTAGGTTTAAGGGGGACAACCGGATAAGGTTGGCCCCCTGTAGTCTCCGCCCCGGCGCAGTTTTCCCAACTTCTCCGCCTAAAGCGGCATTTGCTTCTTCCGAGCTAATTCTAAGGCGAGCTCCAGCTCCGAATCTTTCCCGGCCAAGATGTCGGCGATAGTGTGCCTCACTGGGAAATCCGGGATGATGCCGCGCGCCGGGTCGTGCGCGTTATTGGTTCCGACAAACATGTAGCCGCTCATGAAAGGGATGAATAATCCCAGCTTGGTGTTAGGCAGAGTGATCCTCTCCACCGTCCCGGAGTTATTGCCGGAATAAGCTCCGGCAGATTCCTGCCCGACAAAAACGGCGCGATGGTGAACATCGACCTCGGTCAGAAACTCGGACGTCGTCGAGAAGCAGCCGCTGTCGATCAAAATGTAAACGGGGCCGGTGAAAGCCGGGTGGCCAGGCTGCTGCACGGTTAATTGGGGATCTACGATCTGGTGGATCTTGCCGTCGGCGCGAAGCTCGGCCAAACCCTTCGGGACAACCAGGTCGCGGTGTTTATCGGTGTACTTGGCAAAGCTGTAACTCATTTCACAATTCTTGGTGATGATGAGGTCCTCGTAGTATCGGAAGGGCGCGTCCACCAAGTAGGAGAACAGCAGCGCGCCGAGTTCACCGTCACCTCCGCCGTTGCCTCTCAGGTCCAGAATGAGTGCCGTGGAGCGCTTGGTTTTAATCTCTTCAAAGGCACGTTTCATAAACGCTTGCCCTTCATCCACGGCGGTTCCAAACGAGGAATAGGTCAGAAGAGCAATGTGTCCATCATCCAACCATTTCAAGCTCGCAAAATCCTTTTTTAGGTGGTCCTGCGGGTACATCTTGCTGGATAACGTGGAGCGCTCTTGGTGCGTCAAGCCCGCCAGGTGCACAGCCTGTTCGGGGCCCGATCCGCAGCCCGCCAGCACCACTTCGTACGGCGCTCTGAGGCCAAGCAAAACAATCAGATTCAAAGCGAAGTTGCCGCCAATCGAACCCTGCCGCGAGGTCTGAACGTCGCCATCCTGGGATTCGGCGCTCAGCATCGTCGAAATAATTTGCCCGATAGCAATGCCATTGATCGACTGAATTTCCCTGCCAGCCAGGGCTCCGGCTTGGGCGTAATCCCGGAAAATGTAAGCCCGGGAATCGATCACCCGCACATCGAAAGGCAGGCCGCGCAGGCTCTCGGCCTCCTTCCGCGCCTCCGGCGAAAGGCTGACATCGGTGTGGCCACATTTGATGGCGGCGATCGGTATTGCCATCACGCGGTAGAATTCAAACAAATCCATTGGATGGTCCAACGCCTTTTTTGCCGCATCGAAAAGCCGGTCGAGATCGGCTTTCCTGGTATAGCGGTACAGCCCGGGGTGGGCCTCCTCCAAGGCTGATCGGGCGATCTGGTAATCGTCACGCAGTTGAGCCGGTTCAAATGTTTTGGCTTCTGCGGCCCCGGCCAGGTTGAGGGAGGCGAGACTGAGCGCGCCTGCCAGGGTGCTGAGTGATAACCAATAAAAGTAACGTTTCTTCTGAATAGATTTAGTATTGTTCATTTTAATTGCCTCTATTACCCGGGGAGCGTTGGATAAGTTTCAGAAGATTGTTTGCCTGAAAACCTCTGCACCAAAGAGCAACGCCCGCAGGCTCTGGATACTCGGTGTTGTGACTGGTGCGCTTGGCCGCAAACCGAGCAATGACCCAAGGCGCGAGCGAGTTTGCATTCCATGGACGGGGTCATACCGTAGAAAAACCCACGCTTTTCGTCGTTCATCCTCAGATACCCAGTTGGACTTGTGGATCATCGGCTGGGGAAGTGTTCATGAACTTATGGAGATTGGTCCAGTTCCTCCAGCCGACGACGCTCCATCTGGCGCTCGAACTCCTGCCGTCCCGCGGGCGTGTCCTGCGGGATGCCGTGATCGCCGAACAAACGCTCGACCCGCAGCCAGTGAGGCCGATGCTCGCGCGCGGCCAAGTACCACGGAAAGTTCCTCCACGGATTCGCGAGCAGCCGATCCTCTGGCGCCAGCAGCCGCGCCCGAACAGGATTTAAGTGAACGTAGTCGCAGGCGGAGCGAAGGTAGCCATTACCACTGCCCTCGACCACCTGGGCCTTGTAACGGCCGCTCAGAACGTGCCCGGTGAGCTTGCGGCGGTTGTTGAGGCGGATCGTGTAGGTGCTTTGCAGCCAAGCCGTGCCGGACACCAGATTGGCATTGGGGGTTTCGTTGACAACATGATAGTGGTTGCGCACTGAGAGAATTTGCGGAGGACCGACAGGAAGGACTGCATTTCTTGCCAGCAGGAACTGTTTTGTGTATTATTTGTGTATGGCGTTCAAGACCCTGACCATCAGCGCCGAGGCTCATCAGCGGCTAAAAAAGCGCAAACTGCCGGGAGAAAGTTTCACCCAGGTCATTTTGCGAGAAATCCCTGAACCGCTGGAAACGGCGGGCGAGGTGCTTGACTATCTCCGATCCGAACCAGCCCCACAGCTGGACCGAAGCGCACTCGAGTCTCTGCGCAAAGGCCGAGGGCGGCGCTCCCCCCGCAAATGATTTGCGACACCAACTTCCTGACCGATCTCTATGACGAGCAGCAGACCGGCTTGGCCGGGCCGGCTCGGATATTTCTGGCCGCTCACCGACGGGCGCCGTTTCTGATCACCGTGATTTCGCTTGGCGAGACGGCTGTCATTTTCGCCCACGAAAACGAGGCCAGGAAATTTCTCTCCCGCTATCGCACCTTGAGGCTGATTCCCGAAGTTGGCTACGTCGCTGCTCGGATTGATCGAGAGCTAATGCAAGCAGGTGGCCGGCTGGGTGAGAACGACAATTGGATCGCTGCGTTTTGCCGCTATTATGCTCAGCCAATTATCAGCCGCGATCGGGCTTTCGACCGCGTGCGCGGTCTACGCCGGCTTGTGTATTGATTCGGCGGCGCGCAGGCGGCCCTAACGGGGTTGGTACTTGTCCGGGTAGACGTGCTCAAACTCATCGTAATGGCGGTGGGCGTTCTGCCACAGCGGGGACTTTCTGGGATTGCGGGCTCGATACGCTTGCATACGCAAGGAATGTCACCTCGCCCTTCGACGGCGGCCGGACGATAGCGGGGGGCGGCCGTTGGGACCCCTATCCCTCGGCCTTGCCCGCCGTCGCGAGACTCACCGAATCACCAAATCATCCCCGGTGTACATTATCCGGTCGGGTCCCGCGGAACGGATCTCCATCTCGTGACCGGAAATCTGGTGAAAGAAATAGGGAGTTCCCCACACATCCACTAACTCCCCGTTGGAATTGACGCGATTGCCATCTTCTTTTAGGAAATTGATTTGCTTCGAATTGCCGCCCTGCAGTGCTTTGGTGATTTCCTCGTTGGTTCCAACAGGATTCTCGCCGAAAACCGAGGCGTACTGGCGGATGCTGGTGCGCATGTTCTCCAGAACGGTTGCCGCCGGCAGGCTCGAGGACTCCGCTGTCTCGGGCACCGGCAACGCCGAACTCGGACTCGGCGAACGGGCGCGAGGCGCGGCGGACGTGGCGTCGGGCGCGACGAGTTGATCCGGAGCGGTCGATGACGGCTGACTTGAAGCATCGCCAGGGTGACGGTCCCGCGCGAGCCGATTGGCCTCGATCTGGCCGGGAGCGTCGGCGCTGTCTTGACCCGGTGGATTCGCGGGGGTCTGCTTATGAACGAACTGCCAGGAGAGCAGGGCGATTGCGATGACAAGAATCACCCATGCAATCGGCCGTATCCGGCTCATAGGAAACCGATATTGGGCGTCGAGAATCGCCCGATATTGGGGAAGACCGTGGCCAGGTTGCCCGAATCCACTCCGAACCAGGAGGCAATCGTGGAAAAGTATTGATCGATCGCGGTGGTGGGAATCCAGCGGCCGGTGCTGGT
>DASRFK010000029.1:0-8417 GCA_035651635.1 Verrucomicrobiia bacterium
CCTGCAGGCCAGAGGCCTGCGGTACAGCAGACTCGAAAGTCTGCGCTACCGCGGAGTAGCGCAGGCTTTCCAGCCTGCTGTACCGCCGACTTTCAGTCGGCTGCGCGTCCCTATGCTGATCAACGAGACTTCTCGCCGGGGCGGCTTCTGCGCCCAGCAGGCCAGAGGCCTGCGGTACAGCAGACTCGAAAGTCTGCGCTGCCGCGGTGTAGCGCAGGCTTTCCAGCCTGCTGTACCGCCGACTTTCAGTCGGCTGCGCGTCCCTATGCTGATCAGCTAGACTTCTCGCCCGGCGCGCTTCTGCGCCCTGCAGGCCAGAGGCCTGCGGTACAGCAGACTCGAAGGACCCTGATTGTTAAGGCCGGGTGGTCTTGGACTCTTCAGTTTTCGTCACCGTGCCGTCTGAGGATTGGGTCACAGTTTTTTCCTTGGTGTCCACGGTGCCGTCGCTTTTGACTTTATTCGTTTCGGTGTGGGAGATTTCACGAGCGCATCCGGCCAGCAACAGTGACATTGCCACGGTTGAGGTCGCGCCAAGGATTATTGCTTTACAAGTTTTCATTCAGGTTTCCGGTTTTCAGTTTTGTTAAAGAAAGCTTAGGCTCAACGTCGCGGCGCACTATGGGGGGAAACGCGGTGGGATGCCTCAGTTTTACCTTCCGCCCGGCTCTGGTCTGGTAGCAAAAGCGACGCGCTCGCGTCCGCGGGTCAACGGCCTGTCTGGTACTCTGTTTTAGCCGGTTCTGTCGGACCAGGTTGGCCAGTTGAATAGCTTGATTCGACCGCCGGAAATGGCTACTGGATACGGCAGCGCCGTTATGCCGCTTTCCGGTTCTGTGAAACCCCGGTTGGTCTTTGTCGCCAACACGATGTACAGCAACATCGTGTCAGGGGGCGAGATCCATACGTGTAACCTGACTGCCAGCGCCATCGCCGCCGGGTACCAGGTTCACTTTTTCACCGGTCACGCCATGAAAGCTGAACTGCAACGGCGCGCGCTGCCCGTGACTATCACGGTGACTGACCAGCGGATCATGACACCAAGGGATTTCGGTACGCTGGGCGGCCAGCTGAGTTTACTGGTGGACTATTCCCGGCGCTTGCGCGGGAGCTTGCCGCAACTGGCCGAAATTCGCCCCGATGACGTGGTCTACTCGGCGACCGATTTCTGGTGGGACATTATTCCCGTGCTCCGAAGTCCTGCGGTGCGCAAGATCATGTACTTGGGAATGGATTGCCCCACGTTTTGGGAAATTGTTTTCAAAACCCGGCCGGACGTGAAGTCCATCCGGTTGCCTTCCGTGCATTACTGGCTGACGCAGCAAATGGCGTTACGGCGGTTTCGGCACTGGCCGCAGAAGCGCCTCATTTATACGCATTACAACCAAAAGCCCCGGCTCGTGCGAATGGGCTACCGGGAAGAAGACCTGGTGTTTGTGTCCAACGGAGTCGATTTGAAACAACCGGCCGCCGTACCGGACCAGAAGAAGGTCTACGACGCAGCTTGGGTGGGACGGGTTCACAAACAGAAAGGAATTGAAGATCTGATCGCAACCCTCGTTTTCCTTTCGCGCGAGATTAAAGATTTTCGCGCCATTCTGGTTGGCGACCTGAAGAAAATGCTGGCACCACAGGTTACCGCCGCGGGTTTGGAGGCCAATGTCGAGTTTTCAGGATACGTTGCCGAAGCCGAGAAGTTCCGGCTCCTTAAGTCCAGCCGGTTGTTCCTCATGCCGAGTCGGTACGAGAGTTGGGGCATTGTGATCGGTGAAGCCCTGGCGACCGGCTTGCCGGTGGTGGCCTATGAATTGGATGCCTACCGGCCAGTCTTTGGCGATTTACTGACGTACGTGCCGGCCTTTGATTTGGAGGCTTTCAAACGAGCTGCGGCCGATGAAATCGGCAAAGCTCGCGCTGGGGAAAAGACCTTGGATCCGGCAAAACTAGCGCGGTTCATCGAGGAGAATTCGTGGGACGCCGTCGGTCAGAGGTTTTTGGGAGCAGTGCAAAGTTTGGCCTGACAACAGAGCCGATTATTAAGGCCAACGGCGGGGCGGGGACGTTGCGTCCCTGGTCCGCAGGGAGCCGCAGCATTGAGGAAACGGGCACGAGACGTCGATGAGACGTCTCTACCCCTTTCAGGAATTGGCGCTGGCCCTGACAACAGAGCTTGCGTTCGCAATCGCAAGCCGCTAGGAAAGCACCTATGCGGGTCATCAACTCCTGGGTTTGTGCAGTGGCTTGCTGCGTTCCCTTATTACTGCCGGCCGCCTCCGCCAGGTTCGCCGGCGTTCGCGCCGCGATGAACAAAGCTGTCGCCGACGGCCAGGTATCCGGAGCCGTCACCGTGGTTGCCACCAGGGACAAGGTCCTCGACACCGAAGCCGTGGGCTTGGCTGACATCCAAAAGAAAGAGCCTATGCGCCCGGACACGCTCTTTTGGATCGCTTCGATGACCAAACCAGTGACGGCGGTCGCGCTGCTGATGTTGCAGGATGACGGCAAGCTCAATGTCAGCGACTCGGTCTCAAAATTTATTCCTGAATTCGCCAGCCTCAAGACACCGTCCGGTCAGCCGGCCAATCTCACTATTGCTCAGCTCATGACCCACACTTCGGGGCTCGGTGAAGCCGACCGTGACGCCGCAGGCCAGGCTCACACGTTGGCCGATTTGATCCCGCTATTTCTAAAAGCGCCGATGCAATTCGAGCCGGGAACTCAATGGCGGTACACTCAATCAGGCATCAACACCGCCGCGCGCATCGTTGAAATTGCCGGCGGGATGCCGTTCGACCTGTTTGTTCAAAAGCGGATTTTTGATCCACTCGCCATGAAGCACACCACCTTTTATCCCGGACGGAAATCCTCGTTCCATCTGGTCACGGCTTACTCGAAGAACAAAACAACCGGCGCCCTCGAACCGGTTCCTCCGCGAGGCCCGATTGGACAGGAAGGGCATCCGCCGCTCGGGAATGGCGGTCTGTTTTCGACTGCGCCCGATTACGCACGTTTTTGTCAGATGCTGCTGGGCCAAGGGTTGTTTAAAGGCAGACGTTTTCTTAGTCCGGAGGCGTTTCGGCTCCTGACCACCCTCCAGACAGGAGATTTGCCAACCGGCTTCTTCCAATCAGCCCAGTACGGAAATCACGGGACAAACTACGGCTGGGGCATCGGCACCTGTATTCTGCGAGCCCCGCATTCTGGAGTGGTGGCGATGCTCTCTCCAGGCACGTTTGGCCACGGAGGGGCCTGGGGCACTCAGGCCTGGATGGATCCGGTTCGCGGGATTGCCTACGTGCTGATGATTCAACGCAGCGATTTGCCCAACAGCGACGCCAGCGACGTGCGACGCGAGTTTCAACAATCGGCGTCGGAGGCGATGCGGTAAGACCGTGTTACCGCCTGGGCGTGGGCGCCTTGATTTGGAGTCTTGCCCTCAGGCGGTTTCGGCCCCGGGCCACCTAAGGCCGGAACCAGGCCGTTGACCTGGGAGTGATCGCTACAGTCCCCTCCAATCCGTGTTTATCCGTGTCCATCCGTGGTCAAACTCCGTCGTTCCGTCCGCTTAACCAGGGGCGGCAATTGGCTGCTCGACTCTTTCAGTCTATTGCAGCTTAGCCGGGAACTGAGAGACTTGCGCGTAGAGCGCCGAGAGAGTTCCGCCGGTGTGCTGTTGGCGTACGTCCTGGCCGAACTGGAAGGTAGCGGCGGGATCGAAATTGCGGATCATCATGCAGTACGTCGAATTGGCCATGATTCCCAGCAACTGGCCGGTTCGGCTGATGACCAGGTCACCGCGGGAAGGATTGAATTTTCCGAAAAGTCCTTTGAGCACGCTGCGATCCAGCTTCAAATAATCCGGAGTGGTGACGTCGATTTCGAATTTGCACTCGCCGTAGTAGTTTTCGCGAGTGCCGATCAGCACGGCGTCCTGGAACTTGAACGGGTCAGGTGCGGTGGGATAAACGCGGCAGCCCAGTTGACGAGCCTGGTTGGCATTGATTGGAATCAGCACGATGCGCGGGTCCTGAAGATGAAACGACAAAGAGGCGATGGGTACGGAGGCCGCGTTATGGCTGAGCGTGCCGGTTAGCGCTTCCCAGTCCGTCCCGGGATTCCACAAGGTCAGTGGGGTGTCCTGGATATGGCAGAGCGCAAAAGTGTTTCGACCATCGGTGACCAAAACCGTTTGCGTTTCCCGGCGTTTGTCTGTGCCGACCAGGCCGGGGCGGAAAGCGTCGAATCGCGCCTCGACCCGATTGGTGACAAATTGGTTATAGATCGTGTTCGGCGCCAGCGGGCGGTTCTCGCGTACTTCCTGCGCCAATTCACTCGATTTGCTGGCCAGGGCTTTGACGCCTTCGGCGAGCTTGGCTTTCTCGGCGCGCTCGGCTTTCACCTCGTCCTGCATGCGGGCAACCTGTTCGGTGGCGGAGCGTTTCTCAGCTTCGGTGACTTGCAGTTGGGTCGCCAGCTGCTGCTTCTCATTCAGAACAGCCTGATTACTCTGAGCCAGGCTGGCCAGTTGCTGCTGAAGGGCGGCCGATTCCTCGACTTTCTTTTTAACCTCCGCCTCCATGGCGGCGAGCTTTTCTTTGGACAACACGGTTTCGGCGGAGCTGCTCTGAAGTTGCTGATTGAGCGACTGCAGGTTGGCCTGGGCGGTGGCGTACTGCTGTTGCAGATTGGCTTGTTCCTGCTGCAGTTTTTGCGCCTGCTCTTCCTTGGATTGGAGTTCCTGCTGGGCCCCTTGGATTTGTTTCTCGCGCTCGCCCAACAGCGCTTGTTGCCGTCCCAATTCCTCTCGGACATGGGCCAGTTCACCCACGACCTGGGAACGGCCTTTGCGTTCTTCTTCCAGTGCCAGGCGCATGACGGCGGCCAAATCTTTGCCTGCCTCGGGTGGTTGGTTGGTGGCCAGCTCGAGTTTGAGCGGTCGCTGGGGCTTTTGATCCGTGACTTTGTTAATGTCGACGGTGGAGAACGCCAGCAGGCTGATCAGCAGAAAATCGCAAATGACAATGAGAATGGATCGATTCATGACGGCGTGGCAAAAGAAGGCCGCGCGCCGGGGGCCACGGGCTCTTCAGTCATGCTTTCAGCTTCGAGCAGGAGCTTTCGCCGGGCTGGACGGAGATTAAAGATCTTGAAAAAGGAGACGAAGATGATCCCGAACGAGGTCGAGGAGTAGGCCGCCATGAGGCTGAACTGGATAATGTTGAGCGAGACCAGGATCAGCGAAATAATTGTGCCCACGAACCCGAGATACAACCCGGCGTCGAAGAGATGCTCTTCGTTTTCCAGGAGCCTAAGCTTGAATCGGGGCGGGACGCGCTGGCGCCGGATCTCGGCGAGTTTGAAGACGCAGGCAATATAAATGAGACCCTGCAGCACAAAGAACAGCAGCAGCGTTAGCAAACTTAGTTGGTTCATAAATAGTGATTTTGCACTGGCGGCTCCTGTTGGCACGAGTTTGCCTACCGTAGACAAGCTCAACCGGATGGGGAATTCCACTCGCTGGCTTTCCTGAGAGAGAAACGGCTCGCTCAGGAGCAAGACCACGAGCAGGAAGCCCAGCGCAAACAACATCTCACGGGCAACATGAAACCCGCGCACTTGCAACGGTTGCTCCAGCGCCGAAGCGCTCGGCAACGCAAAATGCACCGCAAAGGCCAGCAGAAACCCAGCCGCCAAATACAAAATCCACTTTAATGTCAGCGCAAACCATGGACTTTGCCAGCTTAAACCCGCCGCGGCGGACTTAAGTCCCTCAAATGGAAAATAATATGCCGCAGCCTCCCGATCCAGCCGCTGATCACGGGTAAGCAATTCATTAAGCCCGCCGGCACCATACGCCAATGCGCGCCCAAGATCGGTGATACCCGTTTGGCTGAAGTCCATGAGATAGTGCGCCACATCCGCCGGCCGGCCCGATAGCTCGACCACGGCGAAAAGCACGGGCAACTGGCTGGCAGACCGTCGCACAAGGTCGCCCTCGAGGCGAAGCGTCTCAGGGTCGGGCATGTTCTGGACAAAGGTTACCAGCTGGCCCCAATTGAAGCGCTGTCCCAGCGACATGAAGTCCAGCAGCACCTGTTCCAGCGGTTGCGTGGATTCACCGTGCACGGCCGAAGTGCTGTAAGTGAAAACACTATTGCTCAAACCGGAAGCCAGATGGCCGCCTTCCATCAACAAACCGCAGATTGACAAAGCCGCATCCAAGGGCTGTCCAGCAGCGGAACTGGAAGGAGGAAATAGAACCGTGTTGGTCAAGGAGCGGACCTGGAGCAACTGCTGAACTGCCGGACGATGTGAGGCGCTGAGGATGCCCAGCACTCGCTGGCGATTCTCAAGCCGGATCACATATTCGGTGAATGGATCCGAGCCGGGGTCGCGCAGGCCGGATTCTTTTTGAAAGATGCTCTCGAAGTGCGGCTCCGGGCCGCCCCAAACGACCCAGGCGGGGTGCTGCCGGGCCAATTCGTCGACCGCAAACTCGAGTTTCTCCCGGGTGGGAAGCCGTTCCTGCCTGGCGGCCAGGCTGAGAAGCTGAGCGGCGCCGAGTTGATTTTGGCTGGTTAATTCCAAGCCGCGCGCCACCAGTGAAATGCTGTGCTCGCCCGCCTTCTTGAGCACGCTTGAATCGACCGCCCGCAGATGCGCCGGGATGATCAACCCGCACGCCAGCAGCACCAACCCCACTATGGCGCAAACCAAAAAGGTCACCCCGCGGCTCATTTTGAGAAATTATACAGACGCAAAGCTGGTACAAAAAGTTTCGGGCGGGGGCAATTCAAAAGCAAAGGAAGTTTTTGGCTGCCGTAACTCGAGATTGACTCTGCATGAGCATTGGACGCAACGCGGCCACGCTCTGTTCAACCACAGATTTTCTGTCTCAACCTGCATTTTCGGCAGCCTTCCGGCACGCGCCTGTGTGCCCTTTATTCTACAATCTACCCAACCCGTGCTGATGTGCCCCTAGGAAAATTCTAGGGCTGAGGACCGCCTTCTCCGCCGAGACGCGCGGCGGGCTCCTTGCCTCGCATGATTTACTTCCGTTTTGGTGGCGAGCTGTTATAAGCCAACTCCATAGGGACTCGGGGAATTCGTCCCTTCGCTATATGGGTAACGGAAAACTCGACGGAAAAACTGCTCTCATCACAGGGGCCAGCCGCGGTTTGGGCAAAGCCATCGCCCTGGCTTTAGCCGAAGCGGGCACGCGGGTCATTCTGGCGGCGCGTGACAAGCCCTTGCTGGATCAAACCGCGGAGAGTGTGCGCCAGCTTGGTTCGCAAGCCCTGGTCTTTCCGACGGACGTGACGCGGGAAAGCGAAATCGCTCAGCTCCACAACGCTGTGGCGCGGCAGTGCGGGACGATTCAGATTCTCGTCAACAATGCGGGGATGAATATTCGCAAGCCGGCCACCGACTTCACCCTTGAAGAGTGGCGCCAGGTGCTGGATACGAACTTGACCAGTGCCTTTCTGATGTGTCGTTCCTTTGTGCCCTTGATGAAAGGGCAGGGTTACGGACGCATTTTGAATCTCACCTCGATCATGAGCCACATCGCTTTGCCGGGACGAACCGCGTACTGCGCCAGCAAGGCCGGACTGCTTGGGTTCACTCGTGCTTTGGCTTTGGAATTGGCCCCCGAACAAATTACTGTGAACGGGATAAGCCCGGGTCCATTTGCCACCGAGATAAACACTCCGGTGCTGCAGAATCCCGAACTCAACCAACAGTTCATCTCGCGCATTCCCCTTGGCCGTTGGGGCCGCGTCGAGGAGGTCGGCAAAATGGCGGTTTATCTTTGTTCCGAAGAGGCGGGATTCATCACCGGAACGGACCTGCTGATTGACGGCGGCTGGACCGCGCAGTGAGAGTTGGCGGTTAGCAGGTTATTAAGTTATCAGGTTATCAGGTTATCAGGTTATCAGGTTTTTCAGTTAGTTTGATAACCTGATGACTAAAGCACCAGCCGCAGCGTGGCGACGGCCGTCAAAATAAGCACCATTAATTCGAACGCCCGTTGGTCGAGTCGTTTCAGGATCACCGGACCCAGCAGCGCGCCTGGAATCAAAGCAATCAACAGGAATCCGTCCATGACCAGCGATTGGCGTGTGATCAGGCCCAGGTGGGCGCTGAAAGGCACCTTGAAAGCATTGACCAGCATGAAAAACCATGCGCCGGTCCCAACGAACACCAGCTTGGGCAGGCCGATGGCCAGGAAATATAAAATCATTACCGGGCCGGCGGCATTGGCGACCATGGTGGTGAACCCGGCGACCAGGCCGGTCAGGGCAGCGAACCACCAGGTATGCGGCACGAGCGAGTTGGTTTGATCAGGCCGCCGTTGGCGCCAAATACTCAGCGCCACAATCGCCAGGAGAATCCCTCCAATCATTCGCTGGACTTGC
>DASRFK010000030.1:0-9471 GCA_035651635.1 Verrucomicrobiia bacterium
GAGGTAAATCATGAGGTGCCAAGCGCGGACGGCCAGCCGTTCAACCCCAAGAGCATTCATGGCCAGTTCCGGCGCGCGCGCTACACCGCCCAGGGAACTTATCTCCTTTCCTATTTGACCCAGAATAATGTCGTTGAATACGACAAGAGTTTTCATAAAGTCTGGAGCTATTCTATTAAGTCGCCGTGGGCCGCCCTCCGGCTTAAGAACGGAAACACTTTAATCACTGACGAACAGGACAGCCTCACGCGCGAAGTCAATTCCCGTGGCGAGACGGTTTGGGAATTTACGAAAACTGACCTGCCGGAGGCTTATCGTTTTGTCCAGGCACCGCAAACTTGCACGCGGCTCGCCAAGGGAAACACGATTTTTTGCTCGCGCGGCGGCGGCGGCAAAGGTCCGCAACTCGTCGAAGTCACGCCCGACAAAAGAGTCGTCTGGGTGTTGCAGGATTGGCAAGACCTTGGCGATGCCACCGCCGTGCAAATCCTTGACGATCCGGGCATTCCTGAAGTTCCCGGCGAATCGCAACATTGAACCGACCCGACATCCAGCGATGCCGCAATCGCTGGTCACGCGTTTCGTTATCCGTACTTTTTGGCGTGACTGAAGGTACTCACCAGCTTGACCGAGGCGGTGTTTTTGGGATTATCGTTTCATCATCCTTGGCTCGAACGCCTTTGCTGTGATGTCCTGTGTGTAAACTGGTTGCCGAGCCAGCTCAACGGGTGTCCTTGGCGTTTCTCGCCCTGGATGCAATCGGATGAAACAGTGAATTGTGCCAAGTTGCCGCCATTATTGGATCCTGATTTGCGAATGAATGCGAACCTCTGTACCCAACCAAAACCCCAGTTCTGCCAAAGCCACTCTCTCTTCCGACTTCGTCCAAAGGCCGTGAACGCCTGCCTCGCAGCTCTGGCGACAGTCTGCGTGCTGGCCGGTTCCCCAGCCTGGGCCCAGAGCACAACCGTGAGCAGCAATCCGGCCGACGGCGCCACCGGCGTTTCGCGCTCCGCGAGCATTGTCTTCACCTTCAGCGCCGCCATGGACACTTCGTCGCAGGCCAGCTTTTATTCGCTCACTCCCGCCGGGGCCTATCCCGTGACCTCCGTCTGGAGTGCGGGCAACACGGTGCTGACCTGCACTCCAGTTTCATCGTTCCCGGCCAGCACGACGATTAGTTGGGTTGTCGGCGGACAGGATGCGAATGGAGGCCAGGTTTTCGGTCAGGGAACATTCACGACCGGCACCAGTGGCGGCGGTGGTGGGGGCGGTGGTTCTGGCACCAATGCCATTACCACTTTTAGTGCCGGAAAACTGTACTACAACGAGCAACTGACCAGCGGTCCCGCGACTCCGATGGCGGATTTTGCCTACGCTTTTACAGCCAGCACGAGCCTGGCCTCCAATCGGACTGCCACTGCGGTGACGGTCACCGTTCCCAATACCGCCTCTCCAAAAAACCTGACGCAGAACTTTTCGCGGCCAGAGGATTACTTCTTTTTTGATTACACCAACAATGCGGCGACCTTTGAATCGCTTTACCCGGAAGGCAGCTACGGGTTCAGTGTGACCGGCACCCCAAATAACCTTCAGGGCACCGTCACACTGCCCACCACCATGCTGCAGCCAAATGCCCCGCACGTTTCTAATTTTGACCTGGCGCAAACAATCGACGCCACGAAGGACTTCACACTGACCTGGGATCCATTCACGAACGGCACGGCCTCCGACTTTATCAGCGTCGCGGTCTCCGACAACAATGGCAAAACGCTCTTCCAAACACCGGGTCCGGGCACCAATGGCGCCCTTAATGGCACGGCGAAATCGGTCGTCATTAAGGCCGGTAAGCTCACGGCCAACACCAGCAACAGCACCGCCATTGTTTTCTACAGATGGACCGCCGTAACCAACGCGACCTACGCCAGCGTTGCCTTTCGCGCCACTGAAACCCAACTTGAGCTGGTGACCACTGGTGGCGCCGCAAGCGCTCCTCCCACCGTGAGTAATCCGAGCTGGAGTCCGAATGGCCTGAGCTTCGATGTGGGCACCTCGGCAAATCAGGTGCTGACGGTGCGCTTTACCACCGATTTGTCGCTACCCGTAAGCCAATGGCAAAAGCTATTTACGACCAACAGCCCCGGCGCGAGCGTACACCTGGTAGTCCCGAAACAAGCCGGCAGCAGCGGCTTCATTCGACTCCAAAATGGACCGTAGGTTGTGGGTAAAGGTTGCAGGTTACAGGTTCCAGGTTGACCTGACCCCCTCTCAGGATCCCGCAACTTGTAACCTGCAACCTGCAACTTGTAACCTCAAGGCACGCCCTCAGCCCTTCAGCCTGGCTTTCGTCTCCGCCTGTAGGTCTTCGAGATCCGGCCGGAGTTCTTCCTTGGTTTTCTTGTCCATCCGATCGATGAAAAGAATGCCGTGCAGATGGTCGGTCTCGTGCTGGGCAGCGCGAGCCAACAAACCGCCACAGCGGAACTCGACTGTCTCGCCTTCCTGGTTTAGGGCCTTGATGTCCACCACATCCGGGCGGGTGATGTCGGCGAAGATCTCAGGAAAACTCAGGCAACCCTCTGGCCCCACAACCGGTTCACCCAGGGGTGTAATTTCCGGGTTAATCAGAACCAGCGGCATGAATGAGGCTATGTCAGCGGGTTTTCCTTCGAGTTCCAGGGAAGAAGGGCGGTCGGTCACGCCGCGCACGTCGATCACGGTTAACTGGATTGGCACACCCACCTGTTGAGCTGCCAGGCCGATTCCTTTGTAGGCGTACATCGTCTCGAGCATGTCGCCGATGAGTTTTTTAATCGTCGGCGTAATCGAATCGATGCGCGCGCCTTTCTGGCGCAACACCGGCGTGCCATACATGACCACTGGTAGGACCATTGCAACTGGGCGGGATCAACCGGGCCAGTGGTGCAGCATTTCGGCCAGGTCTTTCAAGCTCGGGCTCTGGGCCGTGCGCACATAAAAACCGCTGGTTGTGACACCGGTCAGCAGGCAAAGGTCGGTCGGCAAACCCAGGAGTTTGCCCAGGCAAAAGCCGGAATTGAAATGGTCGCCGGCGCCGGTGGTAATTTTTGGTTTGGGCGTAAATGGCCCCTCGACCAAGGCGGTGCCATCCGGGCCCGAGGCCAGGGCGAAGGCCGTCGGATGCACCACTAGTGTATCCACACGGATGCGAGTATGGATTTCCCGGCAAAGCCGCTGCAGTCCCTCAGGAGTTTTGTTGCTGGTATTTAGACCCAGATTCTTGCCGATCTCGTGGCTTTCCTTCTCGTTTAAGCCGAGGATGACATCAAAATGCTGCTGGAACTGGGTGATCAGCTCGAGGGCCCGCAAGATGTCTTCGCTGGTGCGTTTTTCAGGATCAGCCAGGTCAATGAATAGTTTGCGTCGTGGGCCGTTCATCGTCGGACAAGTCTCTTTGAGGACGGCGGACCAGATGTCGCTCATATGGGGCAGCATGGTCCAGTTGACAAAGCCAACGAGGTCGGCGCCGCCAAACTTGGCGTTGAATTTATCTTTGCCGAACCGGTCTTTGATGTTTTCCCAGTTCATTTGTTTAAGCGACTGGTGTTTTCCGAGCATGATCTTGCCATCCTCGAACTCCAGCGCGTCGGTATAACCAGGTTCGGCGATGGAATGAATCTCAGCGCGCTTGGCAAAATCGGCGAAGACCGGATGCAGGTTGGGATAACCGAGGATGCCCAGGTAAGACACCTTCAATCCGAAGCTGGCGAGGGCGTTGGCCATGATGGGCCCGTTGCCGCCGAGCTTGGTGAGCTGGCTGACTAATTCCACGTTGGTGCTTCGGCCGGCAGCGGCGGCCAGGCGCTCCGCGTATTGAGCGATCGTTGGCAGCCGAATGTACTTCTCCGCGCTCTCACGTTTGTCGACTACGTGTAAAATATCGTCCACAAAGCCGTCCAGGCCCACAAACGCGCTCATCTGGTTGATACGGCTCGCCGCGGCCTGCAGTTGGGCGGCTGTCTTTTCTCGCATTTCGGAATTATTCATGAACTTACGGGCGATTTCTATTTGGTGTTGTTTGTGAAAAGCGTCCGGGCTAATCCGGGTTGAGGCCGAGGATCTGTAAAATCCGCTCCAGTTCGGCGTCGCTAAAAAAGCTGATTTCCAGTGCGCCCTTGCCCTGGGCGTATCGTAAATTCACTTTGGTGCCGAGGCGCTCGCGGAGACGGTTCTCGAGATTGGCGACATGCGTGTCACGCGGCTGCGGAGAACCCGGTGCCGTCTTGTTAATGATCTCGGTTGGCCGGGCCTGGAGTTGAGTTACCAGGGCTTCGGTCTGGCGGACGTTAAGCCCTTCCTTCAGCACGCGCGCGGCCGCCTGGGTTTGCAGCTCCTCAGCGGGCAATCCAAGAATCACTTTGGCGTGGCCGACCGACAGCCGCCCTTCGCGCAAAAATCCCTGGAGCTCGGTTGGCAGCTTGAGCAGGCGCAAGGCGTTGGCTACCACGGTCCGGCTTTTTCCGACCTTCGTGGCTACGGCTTCCTGGGTCAGTTGGAATTGACTAATTAACTGAGCGTACCCTTGGGCTTCCTCGATCGGGTTGAGGTTTTCGCGCTGGAGATTCTCGATGAGCGCCAATTCCAGCACTGCCAGGTCGTCCGCCTGACGCACAAGGACGGGCACTTCAGACAACGCCAGTAGCCGAGCCGCGCGCCAGCGCCGTTCTCCAGCGATCAGCTCCAGGTGGCCGTTGCGCTCGCGCACAATCAGCGGCTGGACGATCCCCTGTTCCTTGATCGAGTCGGCCAGTTCCTGGAGACTTTCCGAAGAAAAGTCTTTGCGCGGCTGGAAAGGGCAGGGGACAATCTGGTCCAACGAGACGCGCCGCACCAACTCCCGCGGTTCGGCGCCCGAGAGTGCCGGTGGCGGGTTCAGGTTTGGAACTGCGGCCGGTACGGGAGGCTTCGCCACCGGGCTGCCGCCCAGTAAGGCCCCCAAACCCCGACCCAGGGCTGGCTTTGCCATGCGACCAGAGTGTCGGACGAGCAAACCAATGTCAATCCGTCCGCGCCGGCGCGCGTCGACAGCCCGACCGCAGAAACGCGCGGCCTAAGGTCTGGCCCGAGCCAGCGCTCCGCTTACCCGTGGAGAGGATCGGTGAGGTGGCGCGCGGCTTCCGATTGTCCGGCTAGGATCCGGCGGGGGACGCGGTACGGGGCAAAGAAAAATAGAACGTGGCGCCTTTATTCAGCTCGGCCTCGGCCCAGGTTCGTCCGCCGTGACGATGGATGATCCGGCGGACATTGGCCAGGCCGACGCCGGTGCCTTCGAAATCGGTGGCACGGTGGAGGCGCTGAAATACTCCAAAAAGCTTGTGGGCATAACGCATATCGAAACCGACGCCGTTATCTCGCACAAAGATGACGTGCTCAGTTTCGTTGTCGGAACAACCGAGCTCGATCCGAGCCTGTTTGCGGTTGCGGGTGTATTTTAAGGCATTAGCGAGCAGATTGACGAGGACTTGCCGCAGCAAGGCAGTGTCAGCCTGAACTTGCGGCAGTTCGCCAACGACCCATTGGACATCACGGTTCTGAGTTTCCCGTCCAAGCTCACGAATGACGGCTTGGACCAGGTCAACCAGAGCAATGTCGGTCTTGACCAATTCAGCGCGAGCGGTCCGGGAAAAGGTCAGCAAATCGTCGATAAGCCGGCCCATTTGCTTGGCCGACTCGGCGATGGTTTCGAGGTGCCGTCCGGACTCCTCATCGAGCGATCCGGAGGTGCTGCTGGTAAGAATCTCGACGAAACCTTCGATATGGCGCAACGGAGCGCGCAAGTCGTGCGAGACTGAGTAGCTAAAGGCTTCGAGTTCCTTGTTTGCCGCTTCTAATTCCACGGTCCGTTCCCGCACGCGCTGTTCCAAATCCGTATTGAGGCTGCGAATTTCTTCCTCGGCTCGTTTGCGCTCGCGGATGTCGTGAGCGATTACCTGGGCCGCGGATTTGCCGGCGAAAACCAGGGGCGCAGCCGCGATTTCCACGGCCACGGGCGTGCCATCGACTTGCAGCAAGGTCTGCTCGAGAAAGGGAACGGGTTTGCCCTCGGCCCGCAGTTGCTGGAGCCGCTGCCGGGCTACGGGCCAATCGTCGGCCTGCACAAAGTCACGCACTTCACGGCCGACCAGTTGCTCGGAGCCCGAAGCGCCCAGCAATTTCACCCCCGCCGAGTTGATAAAGACAATGTGGTCGTCAATTTCAACAAATAAGGCATCCGGGGAAAGCTCGACCAGGCTGCGGTAGCGTTCCTCGCTGGAAAGCAGGGCCTCTTCGGCCTTTTTGCGTTGCAGGCGGAATTCGGCCTGCCGAAGCGCACGGTGAATCGCCGGAGGAAGGGTGCCCAAACGATGTTTAAGGATGAAATCGGTCGCGCCGCTCTTGAGAGCTTTGATCGTCATCTCCTCGCCCAATGAGCCGGTCACAAAAATAAAAGGCACGTCCGGGGCCTGCTGCTGCGCCAGCGCCAGGGCAGTGAACCCGTCAAAAGCCGGTAAACCATGGTCGGAGAGGATCACCGAAGGATGAAAGCGGTCCAACTGCATGAGGAAATCATGCTCGGTATCGACACGTTTAAAGGTGAAATCGAAGCCGCCGTCCTTGAGCATGTGCTCAATGAGTTTGGCGTCTTGCACGACGTCTTCGACCATTAAAATGCGCAGTTTCTTCTCGATAAGCCTGGGCTAAGAAAGTTCGGTCAATCTATTCTGAAGCCGGTCTGCTCCCAAATGGGGTATAGACCTCAGGTTAAAGCATGCTCACGTCCGTGGAAGACGTCAAGAGTACGCGCCGGGTTTTCAACGCAACGATTTAGCATTTCACCTACTTACACCGCCACATCGCTCAGCCTACGATGGGTGCAGTCGTATGGCAGCCGACAACAACAGACACCATTCCAGCTGGATTATCTCTTGGCATCAGGGCGAATTTGTTCCGGTCAGAAATCCGGTCAGGCAACGGACACCCGCGCTGGCGGCTTTGTCCGGTTCGGCTTCAGACCAACTCCAGCGTCGGCGCCGGAGTGTTTGGGATGGAACAAGCCAATTTTGCGCCGGGCTTGCAACGGGCAGGAGCACTTCGCCTCAACGGTGGAGTCGGTTGCCAACACGACTGCCTTTGTTAGCCCGGCCGCATTTGTTTTTTGCTGTATAATCTTATGGCCCAAGCGCCACTCAACTCCCTCGCAACCGGGGAACCTGAGCGCTCGACAGTTGTTGAGCCGCCGGCCGCCCACGGTTCCTATCCGCTCACCTTCGCTCAGGAGAGCCTCTGGTTCATCGAGCATTTAGCCCCGGGCACCGCCACGTATAATTTGCCTGAAGCCTGGGTGCTCAAGGGCTCCCTGAATGGCGAGGCCCTTCAGCGCGCGCTGGATGAGATCGTTTGCCGCCACGAGGTTTTGCGCACCGCGTTCCGAACTGCGGATGGCAAACCGGCCCAATTCGTTTTGCCCAGCGCACGAATCGAACTGGCCATAACAGATCTGTCGTCACGCCACCAACCGGCAACAGAGCTGCGCCAGTTGCTCCAGGCGGAAGCGGAAAAGCCTTTTGATCTTGGACGAGCGCCGCTCGCCCGGGGGTCCTTGTTCCACCTGGGAGCCGAGGAACATGTGCTCCTGCTCAACCTGCATCACATCATCTCCGATGCCTGGTCGCAGGCACTCTTAATTCGTGAACTGGTCGAGATTTACAGTGCGCTGGTCGCGGGCAGGTCGTTCTGTCTTCCAACGCTGCCGATCCAATATGCTGATTTCGCCCTCTGGCAACGCGAGTTGTTCGCCAGTGAAGCCGGCTTGCGGCATCGAGCCTATTGGCAGGAGCTTCTCAGCAAGTTGCCCGGGCCGACGCTTTTGACGGGCGATTTCCCACGTCCAGCACGCCGCTCTTTCCGCGGCTCGACGCAGTTTTATCGAATACCCGCTGCGCTGACGAACGAGCTGAAAGAGCTAAGCCGGCGAGAGGGTGTGACCTTGTTCATGACGCTGCTGGCGGCATTCAAAACCCTGTTGCACCGCTACACCGGCAACGAACGAATTGTGGTCGGTTCGCCCATGGCGTGCCGGGAGAGATTGGAACTCGAGCGCCTGCTGGGTTTCTTTGTCCATACTCAGGTCCTGGAGTCGGACCTCAGTGGCGATCCACCTTTTCGAGAGTTGCTGGGTCGAATTCGCGAGACTGTGCTGCAAGCCTCCGCTCATCAGGAAGTGCCCTGCCAGCTGGCTTGGCAATCCCAGTTGGCGCAGCGTTCCAGCGCCGGAGAGGCTCTATTCGAAGTCGTCTTTGGTTTTCAAAGTGCGTCACCGCACAATTGGACTGCCGAAGGGATCACGGCTGAGAAAATGGAGCTGGATACCCGGACCGCGAAATTCGATTGGACGGTGCTGGCGACTGAATCGCCCGCTGGTCTCGAGTTGCGTTCCGAGTTCAACACGGAGCTCTTCGAGGCGTCGACCATGTCGCTCTTGATGAAACGCTTTCAAGTTTTGCTTGAAAGTATCGTTGCGTCGCCGCACACCACCCTCTCCCGGTTACCTCTGCAATCGGAGGCTGAACGTGAACAGTTGCTGGTCGCGTGGAATCGCACCGAGTCTCCCTACGAGCGCGATTTGGACATCCATCGGATTTTTGAGGCACGAGTCACGGACGCCCCCGAGGCTGTGGCCCTCAGCTTCGAGGGCGAGACGGTGAGCTATGCGGAGCTGAACCGGCGCGCCAATCAACTCGGGCGGCGCCTGCAAACCCTCGGAGTTCGGCCTGGCGCAAGGGTTGGATTGTGCCTCGAACGCTCCTGCGAGTTGATTGTTGCAATGCTTTCGATTGTGAAAGCGGGAGCGGCTTATGTCCCGCTGGAGCCGCATGAGCCGCGCGAACGCCTCGAGTCTATGCTCCGCGACAGTGGCGCATCAGTGGTTCTGACTCAGAGTGCCTACGCCTCAAGCCTGTCTTGCACAGGTCTAATTGTAGTCTGCCTCGATCAAATCCAATCGGACCTGGCCTCGGAGAACGCCGAGAACCTGTCGAGCCGCTGCCAGCCCACGCACGCCGCTTACGTAATGTACACTTCGGGTTCGACTGGCGCGCCGAAGGGAACTCTGATCCCGCACCGCGCGATCGCGCGATTGGTTCGCAACACGAACTATCTGGATTTCTCGGCCGACCAGGTCTTCCTGCAACTGGCGCCGATCTCGTTCGACGCCTCGACTTTTGAGATCTGGGGCGCGCTGCTCAACGGTGCGCGGCTGGTCCTGTTCCCAGCACAAATCCCCACCCTGGAACAACTCGCCCGGACACTTCGGGACCGTGGCGTTACCGTTCTGTGGCTCACCGCCGGTTTATTTCATCAGATGGTCGAGCATCAGCTCGAGGCGCTGGCCGGGCTGAAGTATTTGCTGGCCGGCGGCGACGTTCTATCACCGGCGCATGTGGCCAAGGCGGT
>DASRFK010000031.1:0-23432 GCA_035651635.1 Verrucomicrobiia bacterium
CGCGTGTTTGGGCATGCCGGTGGACAGAGGCGAGTGGCTGCTTGAATTAAGATTGACAATGAACTCACCTCTCGTTGTCTCGCGAGCCATCCACTAGCGACAAACCTTTTGAGACAGTCTCAGCGCGATGTCCCTACCTCACGGGCGCTCTTTCCCGCGGTAGGGATGGCGCGCTGCGCCGTCCGCGCCGCGTTAGCGGCGCAACGTTGGATGTGAAGGTAACTCCTCTCGCATTCGTTCCGCCCGCTAGACGCGGTCGGGGACATCGCAGCGCGATGTCCCTACCTCAGGGCCTCTTTTCAAGGGATTTAGATGCGTTTGCCCTGGCTTGGAAAGGCCTCTGCTTGACAGAGTTGCCCAAACAATTACCCTGCGACGAAGGTCCCTAAGCAGTTTTGAATGGCACTTCCGAAAATGAGCCAGCCGATTAAACGAGAGTTGATTCTCCTCGTGGAAGATGACCCGGATGACGAATTGTTTGCCTTGCGCAGCTTTCAGAAGAGCCAAATTGAAGGCGACGTCGTGGTGGTTCGCGATGGGGCGGCGGCGCTGGATTATCTCTTCGGCACCGGAGCGTACGCCGGAAGAGATCTGAGTGTGATGCCTACTCGGATCATACTGGATTTATCTCTGCCGAAACTAAGCGGTCTGGAAGTGTTGCAGCGGATCAAGAGCGATGAACGCACCAAAAGCATCCCCGTGACCATGTTGACCGGGACTAATTACCAAGTGGTCACGGATCAAACCTTGGTCCACGGAGCCGAAGCCTGCCTGATGAAACCGGTCACGTCCGAGGGATTGCGCCAAATTGCGGCTAAGAATGCCCCCGTGTAATGACACTTCGCCCTGTTTGGTGGCAATGGCCTGGCAGGCGCTCACGATGGTTTGTTGGTGCTCGGAGTTGCCGCCTTTAGCATTTCCGAAACGATAGCTTTGGACAAGTCACCGCCCATGGGAAAGATCATCTGCACCCGGCCAGAGGCGTCGATGATCATTGTCCTGAAATTATGTTTGAACAAGCCGCTGTCGGGCTCGACCTGCACATTGGAGAGCCGGGCAAGCTCCGCGACTTTATCCTTGGGACCGGTAATAAAGCTCCAGCGCGCCGGGTCGTAGTGGTAATGCTCGCCGTACACTTTTAACACGGCCGGCGTATCGAACTCGGGATCAAATGAAACGCTAAGAAAGTGCCAGTTGGTCGGCCCGTGGGGAAACTCGCTGAGTTGGCGGGAAGCCTCGGCAAAGTTTTTTGATAATCTGGGACAAAAGTCAGGAATCGGGCAACGGGTGAAAAAGAAAGTGATAGCCAGAGCCTGGCCCTTAAAGGAAGTCAGGGTGACTGGCTGTCCAAATTCATTAGTGAACGCGAAGTCCAGAAGAGGATGGTGCTTCGGTTCTTGTGGTCCAACCGGCGCTGCCAGTGAGTGGTAACCTGTGAACAGCCACAGGTTCATCAGCAGCCCGCACCCCGCCACAATAACGAACCGGCCGGCCAGCTTAAGAAAAGCCGGCCAGATTCGCTCAGAGCGCAGCCGGGGAGCATGTCGCGGCATCATGGCTGGAGTTTCAAATCGAACACATTCATATTGCCGTCTCATTGTGGGATAAGCCAGCTTGTGGTTTGTTCCCCTGACAAGCCGTCGGCGGCAATCGCAGGTGGGTAAAGAAATGCCCCGCAGATTCGAGGCGACCGCAGATGACCAGGGAAGGTCGCACAAATGGGGGCGCAACCGTATGTCTGCCTCGCCCCACGTGGGACCAGCTAGGGGACGGGTAATTCTGGCTCTTAGGCTCATTCATGGGCGAAAAGGAACCTTTTTCAGGAACAAATTGCGCGGCTCGATCTCCTACGCATATAGGGATCCGATGTTTCCCTTGAAATCATTTTCCATAATTCCGGAGTTGGCAGTAAGGATAATGAGGCGGATTCGCGGGCGAGCTTTTTCGCTCGTGTTTTCGATTTCTGCCGCTCTCATGGCTTGCTTTGCAATGCCGGTTTTGGGCGCCAGTGCCAACGTGGATATCGTTGATTTTTCCTTCAACCCCGCGTCGGTGACCGTTCATGTGAATGATAGCGTGACTTGGACCTGGATCGGTCCGACGGTGCATACGGCGACCAGCGATACAGGTCTTTGGGATTCAGGTTTGTTATCCAGCAGCTCGACCACGTTCACCCATGCGTTCACCTCCAGCGGTTCGTTCCCGTACTTTTGCGAGGTGCACCCCTTCATGACAGCTTCGGTCACGGTTCAAGCGCAAACGGCGAACGTTCCACCCACAGTCTCCATCACTTCACCAACGAATGGCGCGACGTTTGCCGCTCCCTGGAGTGGCACGATCCAGGCAACGGTGGCAGATAGCGATGGAACGGTTACTCAGATTGTATTCATGGCCGGACCAACGTTGCTGGGAACCATCCCCAATCCGCCGGCCAATCCAAACATTTCAGTAACCAATCTCGCGGCGGGCAACTACAGTTTGACGGCCGTGGCCACGGATAATGACGGGGCATCCACGACCTCGGCGTCGGTGAACATCGTTGTCGGAAGCCAGACCAACCTGCCGCCGGCGTTGACCAATCTCGTGGTGCAACTGCCAGGCGCAATTGTGTTTAATCCACAAACGGGGCTATTCGAACAGACGGTGAGCGTGAGCAATTCCAATGACAGCGCAGTTGCGGGAGTGCGTCTGGCGGTCCAGGGTTTGCCCGCTGATGTAAGGCTGTACAACGCGAGCGGCTCGACCAACGGGGTGCCTTTTGTCCAGTACAACCAACCGCTCAATCCCGCTGCCAGTGTGGGTTTTCGTCTCGAGTACTATCGCAGCAATCGCGTGGAGTTTGTCTCGACCAATTTTGTCGCGAGCGCGATCACTCCGGTTACAATCGCTGCGCCAACAGGCACGGTCGTGCAACTGGACCGCACGCCCTTCCTGTTTAAGGGGTCGCTCATCATCGAGTTTGCGAGCGTTCCAGGCAAAACCTACGTCGTGGAGTACAGCCCTGACATGCAGGTCTGGCGCATAAGTGTTCCACCGGTTACCGCCGCCGGCACCCGAGTCCAATGGGCGGATGCCGGTCCCCCTGAAACCGATAGCGCTCCGGGAACTGCCAGCCAGCGCTTCTATCGAGTTGTGCAATTGCCCTGAACGGAACGTTACCGAGGAATCCTATGCACTCTCACCTTCGTTTGTTGCGTGTCTCGGCGGCCGTAATCGCGGCACTGGCACCCTGTGTCGTTCGCGGTCAAAGCGAGGGCAGTTCGGATTGGAACCATTTCGGGGTCGATTTTCGACTGGGGCTCAACCTAAAAGCCAAATTCAGCAACGCGGGCGTTTTCGCCGGCCAGCCCGCGTCACCTGCTTCTGGCGCAGTAGACCATACTTACTCTGATGGCTTTGTACGCTTGGATTCCAGTGGAGACCGAGGCGGGTTAACCTGGAACTGGGGTTACCAGAATTCCTCACAAGTCAGCGGCAGCGGAACTCTTTTGTTCCACGCCGCCAGCAGCGACGGTGCAAGCTCGGCTGTAAACGATGACCCGCGCCTGGGCCTTGAGGTGAATTATGCTCGCGATCTTGGGCGGGTCGGCTCCGGCCGTTGGGGAGTAAAGGCGGCCTTAGGCTTTACCGACCTGAAGATCCGCGATACGCAACCCCTGAGCGGTAATGTGACCCTGGTTACCGACGCTTACCCATTGGGCGGAATTACCGCCCCGCAAGCGCCGTATGCGGGCAGCTTTAGCGGCCCGGGCCCGGCGATCGGTGATGACCCGACGCGCACGGTGTCCACGCTCGCGGGCGGCGCGCTCATCACGGGCAGCCGGCAATTGGACGTCTGGCTCTATGATTTCCGCTTTGGTCCCTATCTCACGCTGCCGCTCGTGCAGCGGCTCGCTCTGCAGGTTGGCGGGGGCCTGGCAGTTGGCGTGGCCGACAGCACTTTTTCTTTCGCGGAGACGACCAGCACTCCGGCCGGTTCGGGACAATCCATCGGTTCCGGCAATCGGACCGGATCGATGATCGGTTTCTATGGGGAGGCGGCATTAGCTTACGAACTAATGGCCAGCGCTTCGATTTTCGGCGGAGGCCAATTTCAATACCTTGGCGAGTTCAATCAGAACGTCGCCGGGCACGCCGCCCAATTGGATCTACGCCACTCGATTTATTTCGTCGCGGGAGTGCAATTGCATTTCTAATCAGGCCGCTGGCGACAATGGTGAAACCATTCCAGCCCCGTTGGGCGACGGTTCCTCGGAACTCCAGGAAACATTCGCGGGCTCGCCGGCCTGTCGAAGACCGGATTCCGCTTCGCGGTAAAGAGTGATGGCAATCCGTTCGTTTTTGCGAATGCATTCCTTGATCGCGGCAGGAGTCTTTTCGCAACTGACCAGGGTTTTCCAGGAATAGATATGCTTCGGTTTATGAAAATCGCTGTTGGCCAGATAGGGGAGACGTTTGGCGCTGACCGGATTGAAGACATTGTTGCGATTGGCGATTTCCCACGCATCGAGCAGCGGAGCAAAACGCTCCTGGTGTTCCCATAAGTAAAGGGTGTTCTTGCCCCACTCGCTCTTCATAATATGGGGATGAGAAGCGACCGCCAGGCCACCCTGGGCATGGATTTGGTCGATCGTCTCGGGCAAATCCAGGCAATCCAGAATCGGGGCTTGCAAATCTATTCCCAGCAGGTGTGCCGAAGCTTTCTGGGTCAGGCCATCTTTGTTGAACTCCAGGCCGGTCATCACGAGCATGGAATACTTGCGCCAGGCGCGCCGGCGTTCGCGCTCGATCGTCTCGAAGTACTCCGGCAGCTGCCCCGGATTCAAGGTCAGCCGGCTCAGCTTGCCAAGCTTGCCGATCAGCCGGCGCGAATCAGCCAGGTGATCGGTGATACAAATGCAATCGAATTGGCGGTGGCCATAGAAATCAATCACCTCGGCCACTGAAAGTTTGCCGTCGGAATAGCTCGTGTGGATGTGGAAATCACACAGCAGCGGCCGGGTAGGATGCGTGGAAACGCCCGGACCCGGCGCCTTTTCATGCACAGGCTGGTTTGCGCCGCGCGCCAGGCCGGCACGCCCGCTATTCTGGCTGGTGTGGTCACACTCGCGCAGAACTACTTCGGCCATGCGTAAAGCGGCGTCCGGACGACTTACCTTTGACAAGTTCTCTCGCCACCGCCGCCAAACTTTTGCTTCGCGCCGACAGGCTTGTTTTACCCGCTCGACCACCTCCGCGGGTTTCTCGGCGACTGCGCCGATTTCCAGCTCGGTCAGGGTTCGCCCGGAAGCGGACTTCTGCCCGGAGCCGAATTGGCAGACGATCATCGGACACTGTGCGGCAATAGCTTCCTGGATGAGCGTCTGGTTGGGGGGACCAATCAGCAGGTGATGGCTTCTGAGGAGGGACGGCATCTGGTTGGTCCAGCCGAGCACTTGCACTCTGTCGGAATGGGCTCGCAATCGTTCAGTAAGGCCCGCTTTCAGGCAGGCGTTGCGACCCACCACTACCGTCAGGTGGTATTCGGGGTGATCGAGCAAACGCTTCAGAGCTTTCCCCGGCTTTTTCCCCGGGCTATCGATCAGGCACAGGAGCCGGCAGCGGTTCTCGCCGCCAGGAGCCGGCAGGGGAAGCTCCGGTCGATGGCAAAACTGCGGGCTGACCGGAAAGCCAAGCGTTTTGATTTGCTCGCCTCTGATTCCGCGGGCGCGCAGCGCGCCGGCTGCGGCGGAATCGACCACAAAATAGACATCTGTTGGCGCGGCCTCGAGCCAGGGCGCGCTCAGGCCACCACAATCAGTGACCAGCGAGATGAAACGGAAAGGATGTTCGGCGTGGTCCCGGTATAAGTCGCGAATCAGCGTGGTGTAAAGCGGGTGCGTCACAATGACGGTATCGGGTTGAGTGTCTTGCAGCAAATGGCCCAGATCGCGCTGGAGCCGTGCGACGTTGAAGCCGGCATAATCCCTTAACGCCGATCGATCCCGCAATGTAGAAAGGCCGCCCCAGAGACTCGGAGCCAGGCGAATGACCTTCGAGTAAGCCTTGCGCGCCATCGAATGGAAAGCGCCGTAGCTACTTTCGAACAGGTCGAACACCTCCACTCTGACCTCGCCGGAAAGTGATTCGAGCGCTTCCGATAGGTTGCGGGCGGCGGCAGCGTGACCGTCACCGAAGCTCGCGCTGAGTGTCAGGACTGTCTTCATACGCCAGCACACGCTCGTGCAGCGATGTTACAGCCATACGGAGGCCAGGTTACTTTCCGTCGACAAAGCGCTACCTGTAACTTGATAACCTGCAACCTGTGGTGGTCTCTCCGGAACCTGTGTCTTACTCAACCTGGCCGATGCAGGCGTCGAGGATATCGATGGCATGGTCGAGGTCGGCCTGGCTGATCGTCAAGGCTGGGGTAAGCGTTAGAATGTTGCCCATAGTGATCTTGAAATTGAGGCCCCGGTCCAGAGCCAGGTACATGACCTGTTCGGCCTCGTCGCTGGCTCGTTCGAGAGTTTTGGAATCGCGCAACAGTTCGATCCCCATCAACAAACCAAGTCCTCGGACATCACCGATGAGGCGATGCCGTGCGGCCATTTGCCGGAATCGTTTTGAGGCCTGTTCACCCAGGTGGGCGGCCCGTTCAACGAGTTTCTCACTTTCAATCACCTCCAGTGTCGCCAGCCCCGCCGCGCACGCAACCGGGTTCTTCTCATGCGTGTAATGGCCGAGAGCTTTGTCGCTCGCCACGTTTAAACCTTCCCGGGCGATGAGGGCGGCCAGCGGGAATATTCCGCCGCCCAGGCCCTTGCCCAGCACCAGGATGTCAGGGACGATGCCAAAATGCTCGAAGGCAAACATGCGGCCAGTGCGGCCAAGCCCGATCGGGATCTCATCCAGGATCAACAAGGCGCCATGTTTGTCGCACGCGGCTCGAACGCGCTTCCAATAATCCGCGGGGGGAATAAAAGGCGTGCACCGCACCGTCTCGGCGATGACCGCGGCCACGTCACCTTCGCGCTCGAGCACGTACTCGATATAGTCGGCGCAGGCCAGGTTGCAGGCCTGGCCGCATTTGAAAGGACAATGACGGTTGTCCGGCGGCGGCACATGCTCGCATCCGGGAAGGAGCGGGCCAATACCCTGGCGAAAGGCGGCTTCACCCCCAACCGAGATGGCGTCCAGGGAAGCGCCATGAAAAGATTCCCACAGGGAAACGAATTTAAAACGCCCGGTTGCCACACGGGCAAGCTTGAGGGCCATGCCGATGGCCGAGGTGCCGCCGGGGGCGAACAACACTCGCTTTAGATCTCCCGGCGCAAGCGCGGCCAGGCGCGTGGCCAACTCGATAGCCGGCTCGCAAGTGTAGCGGCGGGTGCAAAAACTCAGCTCATCCAATTGCCGCTTGATGGCCGCAATCACGCGCGGGTGACCAAACCCGACCTGATGCACGTTGTTGCCGTGAAAATCAAGATATCGCCGCCCTTCGCGGTCTTCGATCCATGCGCCCTGGGCGCGCTGGAGCACATTCAAGCAGGGCGTCGAGAGAGACTGGTGCAAAAAACATTGGGCGTCGGCTTCCAGCCGCGCCTTGGTTTCGGCAGAATTGTGAACCTTCTGCCAGGCGGCGCGTCGGGGCGACAGGTTCAAATCGCCCTCCGACTTGAGATGCTCGAGATTAGGCGTGGGGTCAGCTTCCACAGGCTCCAGCTAGGCAGAACCTTCCGCAGGTTTGGACAAAGCGGCGGCATTGGTTTTGCCTGAGTGACGAATATCCTCCGCTTCGCACAGAAAGACGACCTCCTCCGCCACGTTTTTAGCGTGATCGGCGATGCGTTCGAGGCTCTTGGCCACCACCATAAAGTTCAAGCAGCGGGCAATGGTCTCCGGATTTTCAATCATCTGATTGGCCAACTGCCGGTGGACTTCCTTATTGAGCGCGTCGACGACCTTGTCCTGAGGGATGAGGGCGCGCGCCGCCGCAGCGTCCTGGTTGACGAAAGCGTCCAGCGAGGTGTGAAGCATTTGCAACGCCAGTTCGGCGATTTTGGGGATCGGTACAATCAGTTTAAGGGGTGCCTCCTGGCTTAGGTCCCGAGCGCGCTTGGCTATTTTCGTGGCCTCATCTCCCACTCGTTCGAGATTTTGAGAGATCTTCATCGTCACGGCGATCAGTCGCAAATCGCCCGCCAGAGGCGCCTTGGACAACAGCCGGATCGCCATCTCATCCACCTCCACTTCGAAGCGGTCAATAGCGACGTCGCCCCCTCGCACCTGCATGGCTAAATCGTAATCCCGATTGATTACGGCATCGACCGCTTGCCGGACCGCGGCTTCGGCATGGCTGGCCATGGTCAGCAGCAGGTTCCTCAACGCCGACAATTCCTGATCGAAGTGGGCCATAAGTTGGACCTCAACCGAAGCGTCCGGTAACGTAATCCTCAGTTTGTTTCTTCGACGGGTTGGTAAACAATTTGGACGTCGCTCCAAACTCGACCAGCTGGCCAAGATAGAAAAAGGCTGTCTCGTCGGAAATGCGCGCCGCCTGCTGCATGTTGTGAGTCACGATGATGATCGTGTAATTCTTCTTTAGTTCAAGAATCAAATCCTCGATGCGCGCGGTGGCGAGCGGATCCAGGGCCGAGGCCGGCTCATCCATCAAGATGACTTCCGGCTGGACGGCCAAAGCCCGCGCGATGCAAAGCCGCTGCTGCTGCCCGCCCGAAAGGCTTACCGCGGGCGCATCGAGCCGATCTTTGACCTCGTCCCACAGCGCAGCCATGGTCAAAGCTTGTTCGGTGCGCTCGGTCAAAGCCGCGCGTTTGCTCAAGCCGTTCAGTCTCAAACCCACCGTGACATTGTCGCCGATCGACATCGTGGGAAAGGGATTATACTTCTGAAACACCATGCCAATCCGACGCCGAATCTGCACCGCTTCTACCTGTGGTCCGTAGATATCTTCTCCAAATAGCCGAACCTGTCCTTGCACTCGGGCGATCGGAACCAGGTCGTGCATGCGGTTCAGGGCGCGCAAGAAGGTTGATTTACCACAGCCGCTTGGCCCAATGATAGCGGTGACCGCCTTGGCGGAAACTTCAAGATTTACTTGCTTGAGCACCTGGTTCTGCCCGAAGAAAATTGAAAGCTCGCGTGTACTGACCGCAGACTGCCCTCTTTCCGCAGGCGCAGAAGCCTTATCGCGTGGCAGTGCCGGTCTTGGCGCTACCATCGGGTTCCCTGGTCTAAGCTTTTCCGGCTCGATCGTCATGAGCATAAACTAACCGCCGCGCGCGAGCTTGTCTCGGGTCAACACGCGGACACTCACGTTGATGATCGCCACAAACAAAAGCAACACCAGGGCACCCGCCCAGGCCTGCCGGATCCAGTCTTCGTAAGCGGAGATGGCGTAATTGAAAATCTGAAGCGGCAATGCGGCAATCGGCTCGGACAGGTGATGATTCCAGTAACGATTGCCAAAGGCGGTGAACAGCAGGGGCGCGGTTTCTCCTGACACGCGGGCCACAGCCAGCAAAACTCCGGTGGCGATCCCCTTTAACGCCGTGCGGACCACAATTTGAACTATCGTCCGCCATTGTGGGATACCCAAAGCCAGGGCTGCCTCTCGATAGCCATTCGGCACCAGGCGCAATACCTCTTCGGTGGTGCGCATGATCAGAGGAATCATCATCATCCCCAGCACAATCCCTCCGGCCAACGCCGAAAAGGTCTTCAAAGGAACCACCACCAGCGCCCAAACAACCATGCCCCAGATAATCGATGGCACGCCATTGAGCACGTCCGCGGCGAAGCGGATCGCCCAGTTCAGCCGGGCCGAGCCGTATTCGGAAAGGTAAATGCCTCCCAGCACGCCGACCGGCACCCCAATCAATGCTGCCAGCCCCAGCAACTCGAAGGTGCCGACAATCGCGTTGGCCATGCCGCCCCCAGCTTCACCCACAGGTTTTGGCAACTGGGTAAAAAAGGCCCAATTGACGGATCCCAGGCCCAATTTAAGGACGTGATAAAACACCAGGCACAAGGGCACGACCACCAGCAGCGCGCAAACACAGGTTACCACCTGCATCAGTGCATTGACGAACTTGCGCCGGCGATAGTGGTGAAGGGCGGGCATGTTATTGCTGCGCGTTAGCCGGTCCGGCGACGGCTTTCAACAAAAGCTGCGCCAACCCGTTGACCAGGACGGTCACCCCGAGCAAGACCAGCCCGATCTCGAATAAAGCATTGAGGTAGATGTCGGTGGTAGCCTCGGTAAACTCGTTGGCGACGGCAGTGGCAAGAGTAGCTCCGGGAGCGAAGAGCGAAGCAACGATTTGGGGCCGGTTGCCAATCACCATAAGCACCGCCATGGTTTCGCCTAAAGCGCGGCCCAACCCCAGTATCATGGCGCCAAACAACCCTTTTTTGGCATAGCTCAAAACCGCAATCCTCGTTACCTCCCATCGAGTTGCGCCCAACGCATATGCCGCCTCCCGCTGCAGCCCGGGAACCGAGCGCAGAATTTCCCGCGACACGGACGTAATGATTGGCAGGATCATCACGGCGATAATGATTCCCCCAGCCAGCAAGCTCACGCCATAGATTGGCCCGCGAAACAAGGGAAGAAATCCGAGCCACTGCCGTAACCATGGAAACAGGTTTTCGCGCAACCATGGAACCATTACGAAAATCCCCCATAATCCCAGGATAACGCTCGGCACCGCGGCCAACAGCTCAATGAAGGTGGTCAGAATCTGACGCACCCAGTTGGGGGCGATCTCGGTCAGGAACACCGCCGTCGCGATGCTCAAAGGCACCGCGATAAGCAGCGCGACCAATGAGGAAACCAGCGTTCCAAAAATGAACGGCAGCGCTCCGAACTGCTCGTTCACCGGATCCCAGTCCGAACTGATCAGAAAGTGCCATCCAAATTTTCTGAGCGCCAGATTGGATCCATGTGCCAGCTCGTACCCAATGAGCAGAATCAGCACGAACACCGATACGGCCATCAGCCAGGCCAGCCCCTTGAACAAGCGGTCCGCCAAGGCTCCTCGCGCGAAACGCCGGGCGCGGGCCAGAGGCAATTTCTCAGCAACAGCGTTCAATATTTGATCGATTTGATTTCCTCGGCGATTCGGGCCTGAAGCTCGGCCGGCAAGGGGGCGTAATCCAGTGCGGCCGCCATGGCCTCACCTTTGCTGAATGCCCAATTTAAGAATTCCACCAGCTTTTTGCCTTTGGCTGGATTTTTTTGTTCCTGATACACCAGGAGCCAGGTCGCTCCTGCTATTGGATAAGCCTTGGCTCCGGGCGGATTGACCATCGAAAAGCGGAAATCCTCCGGCACCTTGGCGCTGGCCAGCGCTTCGGTAACCGATTCCAGAGAGGGCCTGATGAAATTTCCCGATGCGTTCTTAATCTCAGCAACAGGTAGCTTGTTTTGGTGGGCGTAGGCAAGCTCGACATAGCCAATCGCGCCGGGCAGTTGTTTCACTTGTCCGGCAACCCCTTCGTTGCCCTTGGCTCCAAGGCCGGTGGGCCATTTGACCGACGTGTTGCGCCCGACCCCTTTTTTCCATTCCTTGCTGACGTCGCTCAGAAAATCCGTGAAAATATAGCTGGTTCCGCTCCCATCCGCCCTATGCACCACAATCACGTCGGTACGGGGCAGCTTTATCCCCGGGTTTAACGCCGCGATTTTCGCATCGTTCCAACGGGTGACTTTACCTAGAAAAATCTCGGCCAGCAGAGCTCCATCCAGCTTCAGGCTGGGTGCCCCGGTTAAGTTGTAGGTCACCACCACCGCACCGGCTACTGTGGGAATGTGAAGCAGCTTGCCTGGCGCTTTGGCCAGATTCTCATCGCTCATCGGGCCGTCGGACGCTCCAAAGTCAACCGTTTGGGACAGGATCTGCTCTTGTCCACCTCCGGAGCCGATCGATTGGTAATTAAAACGAACGGAGGGATCGATCTTGGCGTATTCATCGAACCACTTGGAATAGAGCGGATAGGGAAACGTGGCGCCCGCTCCATTAATGAGCATCTGAGCCTCGCATGGGGCCTGCCAGATCATCAGGCCGCTAACAGCCGCAATAATCAAGTCCTTCATTTTCATAGTCCGGGAATCCAAGCTTCCTTCACCTCAGTTTGACGGAATGTCCGTGTCGCTCACCCCAAGTTTGTCGTTGCGCCAGACAACCTGGGGCTTCTTGTGCCTCCAAACCAACCCGGTAATTCCAAGGTACTTTGTTGGTTGGCCAACGCAACGCCCGCCAAATGCAACATCAACAAGGCCTGTTACAAGCAGGCTTCCTGATTGTTACAATTTCGTGACGATGAGTCCAAATTGTATTTAGTTTGACCCCACAAAACTTATCGGGCGCCAAGCGCCACCCTGACTGCAAGTCGCTGTCTTTTGTGTTTTCCTCTTTGGCCCACCGGGTTCCGGCGGGCGTCCCGCCTCCTGCGGGTCTGCCGCAAGTGGGCGACATAGCGCTGATCCGGGCCCCGGCCTTTGGCCCCTGTACCAAAAAGAGCCGGGGTTCAGCGAGACAAATGGCATGAATTCTGCCATGGTAAGCGCAATGGTTAGCGTTTTGTTTCGTTTCTTTTTCAAGTGCAAGGAAGCGTTGTGGTTAGGTTTGGCCTTGGCGATTGGAACCACCGTTTATGGGCAAGCTGACCAACAAATTTACACCGACGCATTGCAGAATGGATGGCAAAATTGGGGTTGGGCCACTCTCAATTACAATAATACGAGCCCAGTTCACACCGGGTCCGAGTCCATCTCCGTCACCATCGCCAATAATACCTATCAAGCGATTTACATCGAACACAGCGCCTTTGATTCTACGGGCTATTCCGCGCTTTCTTTTTGGATCAATGGCGGTGCTCAGGGTGGCCAACAACTGCAACTCCAAGGGCTGCTGGGCTCAAGCGCCCAGTCGCCGGTGATTCTTGCCCCGTTGCCAACTAACAGCTGGCGGCATTTAACCATTTCCCTGGCGTCGTTGGGCGTGGCTAACCAGCCGGATCTCGCCGGCTTCTGGATTCAGGATCGGCTCGGGGCCGTGCAGCCCACGTTCTACCTGGATGATATCACCCTGGTGGCCAACACCAATCCTCCCCCGCTGGTTACCAACTCCGCCGTCGCGATTTCCATCGATGCGGCCGCCAACCGTCACCCGATTAGCCGGCTGATCTATGGAATGGCTTTTGCCGGTTCGAATGATTTGAAGGATCTGAATGTTCCCTTGAATCGATCCGGCGGGAATTCCGAAACCCGCTACAACTGGCAACTCAACGCTCATAATCACGCTGCCGATTGGTACTTCGAGAGCATCGCCGATTCGTCCGCTGTTCCAGCCGCGGCCGCCGACGATCATGTGGCCAATAGCAAGGCGGCCGGCGCTGAACCCGTGCTGACCATTCCCATGATCGGCTGGGTGCCCAGGCTCGCCGCCAATCGCAACAAATTGGCCAGTTACTCGATTAGCAAATACGGACCGCAAACGGGTAACGATTCCCAGTGGTTTCCCGACGCCGGCAATGGCATGAGCAGCACCAACGCCAACAAACCCATTACCTTGAATGACCCAAACGACGCCAATTTCGCCACCAACTCAACCTTTCAGCAGGCGTTCGTTCAGCACCTGACCAATCGCTGGGGAATGTCCTCCCAGGGCGGTGTCCGCTACTACTGCATGGACAACGAGCATAGCATTTGGCAATCGACCCACCAGGACATCCACCCGGTCGGCGCCAGGATGGCCGAAATACGTGACAAATTTTTCGATTACGCCGGCAAGGTAAAAGCGACCGATCCACAAGCGCTGTTGCTGGCACCGGAAGAGTGGGGATGGTCCGGTTATTTCTATAGCGGCTATGATCAGCAGTACGGCAGTCAGCACGGCTGGAGTTCGCTGCCCGACCGCAATGCCAACGGTGGCTGGGACTACCTGCCTTGGCTGTTGGATCAATTCCGCCAGCGCGCCACCAATACCAACCAACGTCTGCTCGACTACCTCACGGTTCACTATTACCCGCAAAATGGCGAGTATGGCAATGACACCTCGAGCGCAATGCAACTGACGCGCAATCGCTCAACCCGATCCCTCTGGGATACCAACTACGTCGATGCGAGCTGGATCAATAGCGTCGTCATGTTGATACCGCGGCTGAAGAATTGGGCGGCGATTTACTATCCGGGCACCAAAATCGGGATCACCGAATACAACTGGGGCGCCGAGGACCACATTAACGGCGCCACCGCGCAAGCGGATATCTTCGGGATTTTTGGACGCGAGGGTTTGGACCTGGCGACGCGCTGGACCACACCGGCCAGCGGCAGTCCGGTATATAATTCCATCAGAATGTACCGCAATTACGACGGCAACGGATCAACCTTCGGTGATACCAGCATCAAAACTTCCTCTCCAAACCCCGACACACTCTCTGCCTTCGGCGCTGTTCGGTCCAGTGACGGCGCACTTACGTTGATGGTGATCAATAAACAATCAGCGAGCGGCGCTGATTTGACAGTGAGCCTGGCGAATTTTGCCACAGCGGGGACGAGCCAGCTCTGGCAATTGACTTCCAGCAATGTCATCACTCGCTTGCCCGATATCAAGCTTGCGGGCAATACCCTGACCGCAAGTGTGCCTCCTCAAAGCATCACGCTGTTTGTGGTTTCTGCTGTCCCCACCAGTGCGGCACCCTGGCTGCAAGTCGAGGCCCAATCTGCCGGCAACGCTTTCGATCTTACGATTAACGGCCAGGCGGGCAGCGCGTACGTGCTCCAGTCCACCACCAACTTTGTCGAGTGGGCAAGCCTGCAAACCAACACTTTGGCCAGCAACTCCTGGCACAGCGTTCTCTCCGCCCTTCCCGCCCAGCGCGTCTTTTACCGCGTCAAGCAAGCGCCGTGATGCCGCAGCCATAGCCGTCATTATCCGGGCCGCAACGCGGTCGCCAAATCGCGTTTGGTGGGTGGAAGGCAAATCGCAATAAGACGATCCAGTGGGGCTTGGGTAACAATCGAGAAAACTTCCATTCACCACGGTTTTTCCAGGTAAAAAGCCTTTGGCTTGCGCTTGCGGATGGCCTTCGCAACAGTGTGCCCATGCAACCACCAGGAAAGTTATTCACCGGTTTTGCACTGGCCTGTCTCGCCGCTTCGGAGTTATGCGCCGACGACACCTCTACCGGGTCGTTGATAAATTCGACCCTGGAACCCGTCGCACGCATGGAGGGCGGCCGCGTGATAACACCTGTGAACCAGGTAATTACGCCCGTCGGGCAGCAGGTGGAACTCCCCGGCTTGCGCCCTCAGGCTCTGGCCCTCAGTCCGGACGGCCAGATCCTGGTCACGGCCGGCAAAACCGCGGAGGTTGTGGTCATTTCTCCAACGACCGGCAATATCCTGCAGCGGCCGCCCTTGCCGTCGGAACAAGCCACCGACCTGGCAGACCCGGTCTCGAGCCACATCCTCAAGCCAGACGAAAAAGGCCAACTGAGCTATACCGGCTTGATTTTTTCACCAGATGGATCGCGCTTGTACCTGGCAAACGTGAACGGTAGCATCAAGGTGTTTGCCGTCTCGAAGGAGCACCGGCTCCACCCACTCGCCTCGATTCCTTTGCCCGCCGCAAACGCGTTGCGCCGAAAGGCCGACATTCCTTCCGGCCTCGCAATTTCTTCGGATGGCAAAAAACTTTACGTTGTTTTGAACCTTTCCAATCGCCTGGTTGAATTGGAGGCGGCCACCGGCCGGTTATTGCGGAGTTGGGATACCGGCGTAGCTCCCTACACGGTTGTACTGGGTGGAAGCAAGGCGTACGTCAGCAACTGGGGTGGGCGACGCCCCGATAGAGCTAACCTCACCGGCCCGGCCGGCCGCGGCACGCGCGTGCGCGTGGACCCAATCCGGTATATCGCCAATGAAGGTTCGGTCACGATTATCGATCTGCGTGTCAACGATGGGCATTCCGAAATTCAGGTCGGCCTGCATGCCAGCGCCATGGCCCTCTCACCCAACGGCCGTTTTCTCGTGGTCGCCAATGCCGCCAGCGACACCTTGAGTGTGCTCGATACTCGCTCGGATAAGGTGGTCGAGGCCATTTGGACCCGACAAAATCCGGGGGACCTTTTCGGTGCGAGCCCGAACGCGCTGGCTTTCGACAGGTCCGGCCGGACATTGTTTGTCTGCAATGGCACCCAGAATGCCGTAGCGGTCGTCAACTTCGCCCCGGGTAAATCCAAGCTGCAGGGCCTGATCCCGGTCGGCTGGTTTCCTGGCGCGATTATCCATGATGCTCCACGTAACCGGCTTTACGTCGCCAATATCAAGGGGATTGGACCGGGCGAACCGAGAAAATCCGACGGCCGGCCGCAGTTCAACTCACATCAATACTACGGCTCGGTTTCACTGCTCGACCGGCCGACTTTGGACGAACTTCCGGCCCTCACCGACCAGGCCCTGGCGAATATGCGATTTCCGCTGCTCGCCCAGGCCGCGCTGCGGCCAAGGACCGGTCAGCCGGCGCGGCCAGTTCCGGAGCGCGTTGGTGAACCGAGCCTCTTCAAGCATGTGGTTTATATCATCAAGGAAAACCGCACCTACGACCAGGTGTTGGGCGATGTCAAACCCGGCAATGGCGACCCGGAGCTGTGCGTGTTTGGCGCCTGGATCACTCCCAACCAGCATAAATTAGTCCGTGATTTCGTGCTGCTCGATAATACTTATTGTTCAAGCATTCTCAGTGCGGACGGCCACGAATGGGCCACCACTGCCTTCGCCACTGACTACATGGAGAAATCGTTTGCGGGTTTCCCGCGCAGTTACCCCGACGGCATGGAAGATGACGATGTCGACGCGCTGGCTTATTCGCCGGCCGGGTTCATCTGGGACAACGCGATTGTGCATGGAAAGACGCTCCGGGACTACGGCGAGTTCGCCATAACGCGAAAATCGTGGGTGGACAAAAGCAAAAAGAAAGAGCCCGGCTTCATCGACCACTACCGCGAGTTCCTTCAAGGCACACACACCATCAACCTTTACAGCGAACCCGCGGTGGAATCCTTGCGCCCTTACCTGGCCACCAATACGGTCGGTTGGGATCTGGATGTGCCCGACGCCTTTCGGGCCGCACAGTTTGTGGCGGAGTTGAAACAATTCGAGCAAACGGGGAACTTTCCTGAACTGGTAATCATGTGCCTGCCTAACGACCACACCAGCGGCACCGATCCTGGGCACCCCACACCGGAGGCGCAAGTGGCCGACAACGATTTGGCTTTCGGACAAATTGTCGACGCCATCAGCCACAGCCGGTTTTGGAACGAAACCTGTATTTTGGCGATTGAGGATGATCCCCAAGCCGGCTGGGACCATGTGAGCGGTTATCGCACCACCGCCTATGTGATAAGTCCTTACACCAAACGCGGCGCCATCGTCGGCACCCAATACAATCATACCAGCCTGTTGCGCACGCTCGAATTGATGCTTGGCCTGCCGCCTATGAACCAGATGGACGCCACGGCTACCCCCATGTTCGATTGCTTCACTAATGTAGCCGATCTAACTCCGTTCAATGCGGTAACCAACAATGTCCTGCTGGACCATATGAATCCACCGGCAAAGAAGATCGCCGACGCCGTTCTGCGCAAGGATGCGTATGTCTCAGCTCGATTGCCATTGAAGAAGCCGGACCAATGCCCGGAAGACGCCCTCAACCGCATTCTCTGGCATGCTACCAAAGGATCCCGCGTTCCGTACCCGGCCTGGGCTGTGCAAGCCGTGGACGACGACTAAGGCGACTAACGAACTTATGAACTGGCTCCATTGGGCGTTGCTCTCGGCTGTGTTCGCCGGCCTGACGGCGGTGCTGGCCACGGTGGTCATTGCAAGAATTTAGAGCCATGCACTTCAAAGAACTTAGCCAGGCCCAAATCCTCGCTCTGGCCATCACGGCCGAGGAAGAAGATGCCCGCATTTATCGCGACTTCGCTGAATCGCTTCGCGCAGATTTCCGGGCCACAGCGGAATTGTTCAGCAAGATGGCCCAAGAAGAGGACGGGCATCGGCACCGATTGATTGAGTTGTATCGCCGGCGATTCGGCGAACATATTCCTCTGGTGCGACGGCAGGACGTGAAGGGTTTTATCGTGCGCCGCCCTTCGTGGATTACCACAACGCTTCGGCCTGAGCACGCCCGCGAGGAAGCCGCTTTGATGGAAATCGAGTCGCGTCGCTTTTACGAAGCCGCCGCGCAACAGGCAAGTGACGCCGGAATTCGCCAATTGCTTGATGATCTCGCCCAGGAAGAGCAGCGTCACGAAGCGACCGCCGAGGAGATCACCGACGCGCAAACCACTTCAGGCGCCATAAGCCAGGAGCGCGATGTGGCGCGAAGGTTGTTTGTTCTGCGCTTCGTGCAACCGGGACTTGCCGGGCTGATGGACGGCTCCGTATCGACGCTTGCGCCACTGTTCGCCGCAGCCTTCGCCACCACGAATACGGTGGCAACCTTCAAGGTCGGACTCGCCGCTTCGGTGGGCGCCGGCATCAGCATGGGTTTCGCCGAAGCACTGTCCGATGACGGTAAACTCAGCGGGCGTGGAACTCCGTGGATACGCGGAGTCGTGTGTGGCCTCATGACAACCCTCGGAGGCCTGGGCCACACCATGCCTTATCTTATCCGCAATTTTCATCTCGCCACGACCATAGCGCTGTTTGTCGTGGCGGGGGAATTGGCGGTGATTGCCTGGATTCGCAAACGCTACATGGACACGCCATTGCTTTCGGCGGTGTTCCAAGTCGTCGTGGGCGGCGTGCTCGTTTTTCTTGCCGGCTGGCTCATTGGCGCGGGTTGAAGCGAATTCAGAATCATCCCGAGACATTCTCCACTTTACCCGACCTCTGCGCGGCGGACCTCGCCGAACTTGATTAACGACTACTGGCAAAAAGCCGCCGTGCCTGCCTGCAACCGCCTCGGCATTCCGGTCGTGGGCGGTCTTCACTGAACTGGAGGACAAATAAAACGAGGTTTGCACATTTCTTGCTCCTTCCGCATTATCTCAGGTCTCAACATATGTGTGGAATCATCGGATACGTCGGCAGCAAATCGGCCACGCCCATCCTGGTGGAGGGGTTGCGCCGGCTCGAATATCGCGGCTATGACAGCTCCGGCCTGGCCGTGCTCGAAGGCGCCGGCCTGGTGCTGCGCAAAAAAAAGGGCAAGATCGACGAAGGCCTCGCGCCGTTGCTGCAGCAAGAACCCGTTACCGGCCAATTGGGCATCGGCCACACTCGCTGGGCCACCCATGGGCCGCCCTGCGACGAGAATTCTCACCCCCACCTCGACCAATCCGGTAAAATCGCCGTCGTCCACAATGGCGTCATCGAGAATTATGACCGCCTCAAGGACCGGCTTGTTAAGGCTGGACACACTTTCAAGTCCGACACCGATACCGAGGTGCTCGCGCATTTAATTGGCGAACATTTCGCGAAGCGGCAAAAACAGAACAACGATGGCTCGGCCTTGACCTCCGCGGTATGCGAGGCCTTGCGCGAGGTGATCGGCACTTACGGATTGGCCGTCTTTAGCACCGACCAACCCGGGGTGCTTGTCGGTGCCCGCCGCGGCTCGCCCCTTATTATCGGCATCGGTAACGGTGAGAATTTTCTAGCCAGCGACGCCAATGCCATCGTCGCCCACACACGCCAGGTCGTTTACCTCAACGACTACGACGTCGCCACTGTCACCCGCGACCGGTTCGATGTCCAAAACCTGGGCACCGACACCGCCAAAGTCCAAATCAGCCAGTTGGAATTCGGCGCCGAAGCCGCCGAGCGCGGCCAGTTCGCTCATTTCATGCTCAAGGAAATCTTTGAGCAATCCGACACGGTGGAAAATGCCCTGCGCGGGCGCATCGACCACGAAGGGGCCACCGCGCGGTTCGGCGGGCTAAACATGACGACCGAAGCTTTGCGGGGCATCGACCGCATCGTTATCGCCGCCAGCGGCACGAGCTGGCACGCCGCTTTGATCGGAGAATACCTGATCGAGGAATTCGCGCATATCCCCGTCGAGGTTGAGTTCGCGCACGAGTTCTGCTATCGCAATGCGCCGCTCGAACGGGGAACCGTACTGCTGGTTATTTCCCAGTCCGGCGAGACCGCCGATACGCTGGCGGCGCTGCGTGAAGCCAAACGCCGCGGCCATTGCGCCCTGGCCATCGTCAATGTCGTCGGCAGCACGATCGCGCGGGAAGCCGATGGCGGCATTTACATGCACGCAGGGCCGGAGATCGGCGTGGCCTCAACCAAGGCTTTCACCTCAACCATCGCTGTATTGTCGCTGTTGGCGGTGCACTTGGGCCGCATGCGCATGCTGGGCGCTCGCCGGGCTACCGAGATGCTGAAGGCATTGCAGGCCCTGCCCGGGCAAATCGAACAGGTCCTTCAGCAAACCGATCCGATCCGCAAGATCGCTCAGCGTTATGCCCATGCCGACGATTTCTTCTTCCTCAGCCGCGGCTACGGTTTCCCCGTCGCTCTCGAAGGCGCTTTGAAGCTCAAAGAAATCTCCTATATCCACGCCGAAGGCTATTCCGCCGCCGAGATGAAGCACGGTCCCATCGCCTTGATTGACCCCAAGACACCGACCGTTTTCCTGGTCCCGCAGGATTCGATGTATGACAAAACCATGGCTAATCTGGCCATGATCCGCGCCCGCAAGGGTCCGATCCTGGCCCTCGCCACCGAAGGCGACAAACAAATCGCCCAGGTCGCCGACGACGTGATCTATATTCCGGAAACCCTCGAACCTGCATATCCGATCCTGGCCACCATCCCGCTCCAACTCTTCGCCTACCACATCGCCGTCCTCCGCGGCTGCGACGTCGATAAGCCAAGAAATTTAGCCAAAAGCGTTACGGTTCAGTAGACTGGTTATACTCTACTTGGGCGCGGGGCGGCGGCGCGCGCGCGCGCGCCCCCCTCCCCTCCTCTCTCTCTGCGGCGGCGCTGTCTCCAACGCAACGGCAGTGAACCGGCGCACCTTTAATGCTAGCTAGGTACGCTCTACTTGGCTCTGTAGAACCGTAAAGGTCTGTTCGTCGCGTCTGGATCCGAGAAAAAGAACCAACCGTTGCTCAGGGCCATAAACGAGCCGAGTGGAGTCCAGTCCAGAAGATTCGTGGAAGTCCAAATTCCATAGGTCCCGTTGGAATCGCCCGATAGCGTGACCGTGAAAGGAGTAGACGCCGGTTGCGGGCCCACGTTCAGGATAGGAACGACAAGCGGAGTAACGTTGATAACAATTGTTCCTGGCTCGGAGTCGACCTGCCCATCATTGGCTACGAAACTGAAACTCGAGTAGGGGCTGCCGAAGCCATTAACGGACGGAACGAAAATCACCCGACCGTTGGGATCGCTGATCAAGGTATTGCTATAAAGAACCGGTTGGCCGCGGGTGCCAGCCGCATACTGATACATTGTGCCGAGCGTCGGCAACTGGGCGACCCTGGTCGAAACAGGATCTCCATTCGGATCCATTGCCTTACACTGGATAACCAGATCACGGTTTTCAGGCCCGTTTGTAATCTGAGATATCGCCTGCGGAGGAACGTTCCCCCCGAGGGTGATACTACTGTGCTCTGTGCCTGAGGCGGCCACCACATGGTTCAGTCCAGCAGGCGGCAGCCCCTGGCCATCGTCATTGTTTCCCCAAGCAACAACTCCACCATCCGAGGTGATGCCAAGGCAATGGTCGACCCCTCTTCCAATCCCGAGAACATTCCTTAAGGCGGAAGCGGGGACATTGGTTTGCCCCTCAGCGTTGGAACCCCAAGCGGCTACTGAACCATCCAATGTCAATGCCAGGATATGCGAATCTCCCGCGGCAACGACCACAGCATTGGTTAGGCCTGAAGGGGTTGGAGGTGCATTTCCCCAGCTGAGGATTGTTCCGTCCGCCCTAAGCGCCACGCTGAAGTTACCACCGGCGGCGATGGCTACGGCGTTGGTCACATTCACAGGGACGGGAGCTTGACCGGAGTCGTTTCTTCCCCAAGCGACTACCGAGCCGTCGGCTATCAAGGCCAGGTTATGTTCAGCGCCAGCCGCGATGGCGATGGCATTGCTCATTCCCGGTGGCACATTCGCCTGCCCGTAGTCATTACGGCCCCAACCGACCACGGCTCCGCCGGATGTGAGCGCCAGACTATGCCCATTTCCTGCAGCAACCGCGACAATGTTGCCCAAGCCGACAGGAACGTCTGTCTGCTGGTAGGAGTTGTCTCCCCAAGCCACTGCCGTTCCACCCGATTGGATCGCTAAGTTGTGGGTGTATCCGGCAGCCACGCCTACAGCAAGACCCACTTTTCGCGGCACGGAATTGAGTCCAAACAGTTCACTGCCCCAAACGGCAACTTTCTCTCCGGTCGTAAATCGGGCCGGCGCTCCATAGGTGGTGCCCATGGCGCTACTCATGACCACGCGAAACTGATAGACAGCGGGCTGAACCAATCCGGCGATTTGTTGGCTCACCCGTACAACTGTAGCTCCAGCGCCCACAGCCTGGGAGCCGGTCGCATTTGTATGCTGGCCCGGAACTCCCCATTCGAACCACGCGACGCTTTCCATTCCGTTCGGCAAAACCATTCCATTGAGCGTGGCCCGAGTTGGAGCAATCTCCGTGGCGGGTTGCGTGCTGGCAAGCGTGCTCCCAATGTTCAAGGAGACCGTCGCTGGATGGGAGTCCATCTGGCCGTCATTCACAACATAAGTGAACTCATCGGGAGGCCGCCCCGCTCTTTGCGAGGTAAATATTACTCGGTGCTGAGGATCTTCGACCAGCTGGTTTGCCGGATAGATGATTGGTCCCCTTCCTCCGTTTGTGAATTGATACAGGGCTCCATCCGAAGGCAAAGTCGTTATCCTGTAGGTCAGGACGTCGGCGTTGAGATCGGAGCCTTGCAACGTTACTACCAGATCTTGATTCGAAACCGACGACAGAAGAAGGGGCAAGGCCGTTGGCGGCAAATTGTCGCCGTCTGCCAATCCGTGCATAACTCCCGCCGCCAGGATGCACGTGTTGCTGAGGGCCGTTGGAGCGCCGAAGTCAACCGTCCCGTTTGTTTCCAACGCCAGTAAGTTCGCAAAATCTGCCGAGATCGCAACCTCGTTCGTTAAAGTGGACACAACACCGCCAGGCCACTCCATTACTGTTCCGTCAAGTCTTAAGGCGGCGCCGAATCCCGATCCTGCGGTGATGGCGACTACATCTGTGAGATTGGTTAGAACGTCTGTTTGTCGAACGTTACCCCAGCACGCAACCGTTCCGTCGGCCTTGAGAGCTTCGCTATGCATGTAGCCGGCAGCAATGGCGACCACATTGCTCAACCCCGCAGGCACGGAGCATTGCTGGGCCTCGTTGTCG
>DASRFK010000032.1:0-46353 GCA_035651635.1 Verrucomicrobiia bacterium
GCGCGTCGCGCTGAAATTCTCCCCGCATAACGCGTTAGTCACCGTCCCAAGCACCTGCAACATTAAATTGGTGTCCGCGTAGCTCGGCGGACTGAAGTCCCAGCCTAAACCTAAAGGAATCGTCACATCAGGATTGCAGTAAATCCTCGGTAAAACCAGGACCTGCAAGCTAGCCGGCGCACTGGTGATCGTGCCAAAAGCATTGGCCACTGCGACCTCATAAGCTCCGGCCAGATCAGGACTAACATTGGTCAGGACCAAGGCACTATTGGTTTGATCTCTGAGCGGATTGGTCTGATTGAAATACCACTGATACGTCAACGGAGGGGTGCCTTGAGCTGTGACTTCCAGGACAGCCGTATCACCGTTGGTAACGACCAGGTTGGTCGGACCTGCGATTAGAGCCGGAAGAACGGCAACGCCCAAAGAGGCAGGAACACCTGTCGCACTTCCGAACAGGTTGGTGATAACCAGGTGGTAGAGCCCAGCGTCAGCCGGCGCGGCGTTGCTTATCTCGAGAACTGCGTTCGTTGCGTCGGGCAGTGCGTTTGTTAAATTAAAGAACCACTGATAAGAAAGCGGCGGAGTCCCTGTGACGGCGGCGCTGAACTGCACGCTGTTGCCATTCGTCACGAATTGGTCGGAAATATCGTGGACTATTTGAGGAGCAACCAGGCAATCGCCGCCGTCGGCGGGGCAACCCTGTGGAATCAGTGTCAGCGACCAGCACTGCAGCGTTCCGGTATCCTGCGGCCCGGTATCTTCAACATGCAAAGTCCACGGACCATTCAAGGTCGAGCCGCTCTTGCCGATAAAGGCGGACAGCGGTTGTTGCGGTTTGAATTCTCCGAGGAAGGGGGCGCGCCCAGTCACGATGCTGTTGCTGGCGCTGTCAGAGAACATCGTCATATCGGCGCAATCCGCACCGTAGTTCTGGCCAAATTGGCCGTTCTTGTCGCTCAGGATGACTTTGGTGCCGTCGGGTGACAGAAGTGAAATCCGCAGGTCCGCGTCGTAAGTATGGGTGATGTAAACCCCGACCTCCACCCGGCCCAGCGGTGAAGCCATTCCACTAACGACCGCAATCGAGTCGATACTGCCTGCATCGGGGATGGCTACTGGTCCTTGGACATTTGCCACCACCGGGGTTATCAGCACGGTCAACCGAGCAGGGGCGCTCGTCACACTCCCAACCAGGTCCGACACAATTGCGTCGTAGCTGCCTGCCTGTGCAAGGGCGAGATTCGTTAAAATCAGGGTTGAATTAGTGGCTCCCGCCAACGGGTTTGTTGCATTAAAAAACCATTGGTACGAGAGTGGGCCCGTGCCTTGCGCCATTACGCTCATTTGCACGGTGTCGCCGTTGGTGGCAACCAAGTCCCGAGGATTGCCTGTGATCGTGGGGGGCGGCGCAATAATGACCGTGGCCGGGGCACTGGTTATACTCCCATACGCGTTAGTGATGACGACTTGATAGCTCCCGGAATCGGCGACAGTGGCATTTGACAAGACAAAATTCGCGTTAGTGGCTTGGCTGAGCTCAGTCGCCTGGTGATACCATTGGTAGGCGATTGGTGGACAATTCGAAACGGCGACAGACAACGACACCGTCTGGCCAAGCAAAACCGCCTGGTCCTGCGGCTGAGTCACGACCAAAGGACCGGAGTGGTCCATGACCGTCACCGTCTGACTGCAACTGTTGGAATTGCCACAAGCATCCAACGCCTCCCATACCCGTGTCGCCGTGAAACTTCTCGCGCAATCCACATTGGTTACCGTGCTCACCACGCTCAGACTCACCCCACTGCTCAGCGCCGCTATTTGCGCCCCAAACGCCTGCCCGGCCTGTCCTGCCAAGCTCCAGCCGTTGGTCCCTAAAGCCCAATATCCAGCTCCCGCCTGCCCGGTCACCGGCGCCCCATACAGCCTCAGCCCGGCCGCATCGTTGCTCCCCAGTCCGCTGAAGCTCACCGTCCAGGTAAAGCTTGAGGGCAACGCCCCCACCAGCGGCACCTTTGCGCTCAAGGCAAACTCTTCAATCACCAACGGTCCCCCGTTAGTCGCGCTAACCCCCAGCGGACCGCTGTCGTAAAATACTGTTCCAGGACTCGCCGCACCTCCGCTCACCGGTCCGTCGTTCTGATAAAACCGCACCTGCGCCTTCACCACCCCACTTAAACTGTCGGCTTGTGCATTGGTCGCCCAATACTCCACCGCAAACCGGCTCACATAGCGCTGCGTCCCCGCCAGGCTGACCTGGTTGCCAATCTCGACTTGTCCCAAATCCAGCCCCTGGCCCGCTCCGTTGGTCCAATTGTCATACACCAGCGCCTCCACCGCCTGGCCATCCCGCCCAATCGGAACGTCGAAATTCCAGGCATCACCCGCCAGCACCGTCTTATCTCCGGCGCAACTCAGCAGCGGCGCGTTGGTATTGAGCACTTGAACCGTTTGGCTGCAGTGCACCTGGTAGCCGTTGGTGTCGCTGACCAACCACTGGCGCGTCGCGCTGAAATTCTCCCCGCATAACGCGTTAGTCACCGTCCCAAGCACCTGCAACATTAAATTGGTGTCCGCGTAGCTCGGCGGACTGAAGTCCCAGCCTAAACCTAAAGGAATCGTCACATCGGGATTGCAAGCGATGGTCGGGAGAACTACGACCCGCAGAAAAGCCGGGGTGCTGGCGGCGCTTCCCAGTTCGTTGGATACAATGACGCTGTAGCTGCCAGCCTGAGCTGGGTCGATGTTGGTGATTACCAGAGTGCTGTTGGTCTGGTCCGGCAGGGCATTGGTAAGATTAAAGTACCACTGATAATTGATGGGCGGTGTACCAACGGCGATCACGCTCCAAGTCACCGTATCACCATTGGTTGCGATTTGATCGACAGGGCTCTTGACGATTGTCGCCGCCATCCGGACGGTCACTGTAGCGGTCGCGCTGGTAATGCTGCCGTAGAGGTTGGTCACCGTGACGTAGTAGTCGCCGGCCTGGGAGACAGTTATGTTGCTAAGCACCAGCGATGCGTTCGTTTGGCCAGTGAGAATGGTGTTGCCACTATAGTACCATTGGTAAAACAGAGGCGAAGTTCCGCCAGCACTAATGCCTATCTGCACAGTATTGTCATTTGTCGCGACGATATCAGACAAGTCCTGAACTAATTGGGGTGGGCTCAAGCATTGGCCGCCTCCATCTAAACAGCCGATGGGTGTCAGCTCCAGGCTCCAACACTGCAGCGTTCCGCTGTCCTGGGGCGCCTGGTCGGCCACCCGCAAGCGCCAAGTTCCGTTGACTGCCGGGCCGCTTTTGCCCAGAAATGTCGACAAAGGTTGCTCCGGTCGAAACTCACCTATGAAAGGCGCCGCCGCGGCCGTAATCGGCAGGAGCGCATCGTCTGAAAAGAAAGTGGGTGAACTGCAGGCGCTACCGTAGTTTTGGCCGCTCTGACCATTGTTGGCGCTCAACACGACTTCAGTGTTATCAGGAGAAATTAGGGAGATCTTTAAATCCTGATCGTAAGTGTGTGTCACATACGCGCCGACCCGAACCCGTGCCAGCGGCAGAGCTATTCCGCTAACCTGAAGGGAAGATTCAATCGTGCCGTTATCGGGAATCTCGACCGGAACATTCGTCGAGATCAGCACGTTCGTTAGGCCGTAACCAGCCAACTGCGAGGTCAGTTCAAAAGGCTGGGCCAAAGACCCGATGCTGCTGGTGGTAACCTTCAGCTGAAACACCGCATTTGAGCCGCACACGTAATCCGGTCCCGTGCTGATATGAAATGGTACAAGCGAAACCGCGGTTTGGCCCGGCTGCAGATCGGGAAACGTTCGAGCCGCCGGGTCAACAAAGACATGAGGTGTCGGACTACTCAGGGTGGCGGCTACGCCCGTGATGGTTTGGCCGGTGGTGTTTTGAAGTGTAATGATCAGGTCAGCACACTCGTTTGGATCAAGCTTTCCGTTGGCATTGGCATCCTGCAGTTGCACACTTTTCAGGAGTGCTTGCGGGGCAGCCGCCAACGCTGGATACGCCATGACGATCCCGAATCCGGAATTGCGGTTGAATCCGGGCTGCCCGATGGGCAAGGCTGTGCTGGTCAGTAAAGACCGGATCTGATCGGGCGTTAAAAAGGGATTGTACGACCAGAGCAACGCCGCAATGGCCGCGGCGTGCGGCGCGGCGGCCGAAGTGCCTAGAAACGGCGAGAATCCGGGCAGCGTCGTGTAGATGCCGTCGGCTGCCGTCAAATCCGGCTTTTGCAAAACCCGCCCGCCAGTCGAGGAAAAATCTCCGGGGGTAATTGGCGTTCCGTCCGGGTTAAAGAAAATCCGGCGAGGCCCGTCCGAGCTGAAGTTTTCCAGCGAATTAGCGGCACCCCCCACGAATGCCGCCGGCGGCGAGGGCACGTGGGCCGCCGCAACTGAGAAGGCATTGGCCGCGCCCGAAGCGTTGTGACCGTAAACAGTACCAGCGGTCGTAAAGGTCAGGTGCCCCCGGCCCGTGCTGAGGTGAAGGAAACGGTTCTCGCCCGAAAATTTGACAATGACAATGCGTTGTCCCAGGCCCAGCACATCCACCGCCTCGTACGGGTCCGATTTGCCGTCCTGGCTGTCAGTCGAACTCGCAACGACGTTGCCCGAGCTATCCAATACGTACACGTCATAATCGTTGCTCGAAAGGCCCAGTGGATCGTTCCAAGTAAGGTCCAGCCGCTCAAAACCGATTCCAGGCAGCACCGTGTTGTACGTTGCCCCGCCGAAATCATGCAACCGGCCACCTTGTCCAATATTCGAGTCGCCCGCGTCCTTAAAATCTCCCTCCCAGGTTCCCGACGTGCCCCGATCGATTCCTCCGCTGTTCCCCGCTGCGGAAAAGTACAAGGCTCCGGCCGCGGATACATCATTGACGGCTCGTGAAACCGGACCGTCCTGAAACGGCGACTCGTCGAAATAAGACACATCGTCGACGATGATCTTACACCCCGCCGCCTGAAGACTGCGAATGTTCTGGGCGAAACCGTCCTCGCTCGAGAGAGCGGTCGCGAAATACAACTGCGAACCCGGGGCCAGCGCGTGCAGGATTTCCAGAATGGCCGTGCCTTCGCCGGAACCGGTTCCACCCTGGCCCGGCAAAATGGTCACTGGAGGCAGAGCGCCGCTTGCCTCGGCCTCCGCCAACCCGTCGACACTGTCCGACAACACGCCAATCTTTATGCCCGATCCATCCGCAGCAAAAAACTGCCGCGCCTCGGCGGCGCGGTGCGCGATGTCGCCCGCCTCAATCGGGTTGGCTCCGTTGACGGTGGCGCGCGCGGCCGGTCGTATCGATCTCACGTCGCCTCGGCTGGCGAGCGCCTCGGTGGCTTCGACCGGCAAGAGCAGCCGTACGGCACCCGCACGCGGGACACTGGTGACAACCACCCCGCCATTAGCTTGAATGAACCGGAGGAGGGAGGGAGAGACAACGCCGCGTAAATCCATCAGGAATCGCCCGTCTGGTTCCGAACGCAACCCAGGCTTCAACGCGTGCAACCCGAAACCGACGGTTCCCTGGCGCTTTTGGCGCAGCAGATATAAGAACTGCGAATTGATCTTCTTCTGAGCCGCGCTTCTGGATAATTTCTCCTCGTGCAACAGCCGGATCTGTTCGCGCGCCGCCGGTTCGAGCTCCGGTTTTGGTCGAGTTGAGCCAGGCGAAGTTTGAGCAGGCAATGCGGCGCTTACTGAAATGAGAGCCGTTATTAGGGCATGGCGTATCCAGCGCCGAACCCGCAATCGAGAGTGGCTTGGGCTGTTCATTGATGGTGGAAGAGCTTGATTGGCGCCTGCTTGCTGGTTTTTATTGAAAGCAAAGAACCGGGGACCCCTACCCGACTACCCACTTGCTAAGTCAAGGCCCGACTATGAACAGAAGTCACGCGATTGCAAGTAGGAAAACTGGAAATGTAGTAAAACTGGAAAGGACAAATTCAAACGTGGATGGCAGGATGAACGCGGAGAAATTCAGTCTAAAAAAGTTGGTGCGCATAGCAGGACTTGAACCTGCACGGGTTGCCCCACTACCACCTCAAAGTAGCGTGTCTGCCAATTCCACCATATGCGCCCAAAGCTGCCAACAATCAAGCAGCGGGGCCGGGCGGGCGCAAGCGCAAACTCAACTCCCAAATACTCCCAGCATCCGTTCGAACCCGCGCCAGCGGCCGGGAGGTTCCGCTTTGAAAAACGCTTCTCGGGCCGGCTCTAAATCGATTTGAAAGAGAAAGCCGATGGTATGTGCCCCTCTGCCTCCGGAGCGAATGGCATCGATGCCGTACCCATAGTCGACCATCACCCGCCAGGTCCGTGACGTATAAAAGACGCCGGCGCCAATCCCGGAGTTCCATTCGCCGGGTTGCTCCAGACCGGGCAAGTAATCTACCGCGGCGGTCGCCGCAGTGAAAGTAACGTTCCACGTGTTATGTTCGTCCAACGGGACAGTGTAGCTGCCGGCCAGGAGTGCAAATCTTTCAGCGGTAAGTTCCTGGTAATAGTAGCCCGGCAGGGAGAGCGGATATTCCGCCACCAACGGCAGAAAACCACCCAACCGGTAGGCGCTGAATCGGTCCGCGTCCACGCTGGTACCCGCAGTAATGTTGATGTTGAAACTGTGGTGCCACTTGGGCAGGGTGTAAGCCAGATAAGCTTCGCCCCAAAACAAGTGCGAATTGGGGCGCACCGAACGATCGGAATTGAACCCGTAGCTGTCGGCTTCGCTGCGAAATTCGCCCTGGTACCAAACCGACAACTCCATGGCCAGGGAAGGGAAGAGGGTCGGTTCACGTCCGCCCCAACGCAAGCCCGTGCGGACGCTAAAGATCCCCATGGGATCGGGCATTTTAAAATTGGAGGCAGTCTGGCTCCCGGGCGCATAGGTCGCATAATGAGCAATGCCCCGCAACACGCCGTTGAGCGGAATCAGGTGACCGGGATTGAACAGATGGTACAGGCTGACATTGACTTCGCCTCCAAATCCGTCGAAAGATTCTCCCGGAAACAATTTGCCGCCGCGGATTTCGTTGAAACTGTCGGCAAAACCACCACCAGCCAAGCCAATCCCGAGGTCGGTGTGGGCATCCAAAGCACCGGAAATACCAAGCTCCGAATCCAGATAGGTGGGAGCCATAGCCATGCGGAGGGTCAGATTGGTTCTTAAGAAGTCAGGCTGATTGCGGTAGTAAAAGGCGTAAGCGGATAAAGGCGCGTGCCCTTCGAAGGCGCCGTTATACCCGAACTGGATGAGCTCCCGCTTCGTCGGGTCGATCTGGCCAAAGGCGGGCAGAGTCAGGAGACACTCCACCCCGATCCACGGTACCAAGAACCATCGCCACAAGACTGTCACCGGCTTTCTCCTAGCTCAAGCCAACCCAACGGGCAAGTGGTTAAAGTACCCTTCCAGCCCTCCATTCCGGGCAGGCGGCGGGCCAATTGAGTTGCCTGGCCAAGTTTCGGCAGTATGGTAAGGCCCATGAGCAAAGTCAGGAAGTTGCTGCATACCCGTTATCGGGTTGACGATCTCGAACGAACCGTGCGCTTCTACAAAGAGGTGCTCGGGTTGGAGGAGTTGCGACGTCATAAATCACCCCGGGGCTCCGAGTTGGTTTTCTTAAAAGCCCCGGGCAGCGAGGAGCAGATCGAGTTGTGCCATTTCCCGGACAGTGGACCGGTCAAAGTGCAGCCGGACCTGACTCACTTGGCATTTGAGGTGGAGAGCCTGGAAGAATTCGGCAAGCACCTGGACCGTTTAGGTCTTAAATATTCGGATGGCCCCCATCTCAAACCGGATGGCGGCGGGATCGCCTTCATCGATGCACCCGAGGGTTACGAAATTGAGCTGATCCAGATGCGGTGATTTACGATTTGCGATTTACGATTCGAAGACGTCCTAATTTAAGTTTCCGACCGCGATGACCCGAGGTTCTCAACCGAAAGTCGTAAATCGTAACTCGCAAATTCCTTGCGGCTAAAAGCTGGCCAATTCGAGTTCACTTTCCCCAGGCCAACCCTGGTCATGGGAGTTCTGAATGTCACGCCCGATTCCTTTTCTGATGGTGGCCGCTTCCTCGAACCCGCGGCGGCTATCCATCGCGCCCAGCAGATGATCCAGGAAGGGGCGGACATACTGGACGTCGGCGGCGAATCCACCCGCCCCGGAGCGGTACCGGTAACGGAAGAGGAGGAATTGCGCCGGGTTTTGCCGGTGTTACAGGGTTTGGCCGGCAAAGTCGCAGTCCCGATTTCAATCGACACGATGAAGGTCGGAGTGGCGCGGGCGGCTCTCGCCGCTGGCGCGAGCATCGTCAACGACGTAGCGGCCAATGGTCAGGACCAGGCAATGTGGGAACTAGTTGCTCAAACCGGAGCCGGTTATGTTTGCATGCACATGCTCGGTAGACCGCCAACCATGCAGGTCAATCCGGTGTATACGCACGTGGTAGCCGAGGTCAAAGCGTTCTTCGGTGAGCGGTTCGACCGCCTTCGCAGTTGCGGAGTGCAGAGCGAACAAATTATCTTCGATCCAGGCATTGGCTTCGGCAAAACAATCGAGCATAATCTAGCATTGCTGCGGGCTTTGACCGAGTTTGCGCGTTTGGATCGGCCCTTGCTGCTGGGGGTCTCACGCAAGTCGTTTCTGGCCAGGCTCGCCGGTGGCGCGGAGCAAACCCGGTTGGCCCCGGGTCTGGCCTGCGCCTGCATGGCGGTGGCAGCCGGTGTCCGGCTGATTCGGACTCACGATGTCGTTGAAACCGTGCAGGCGATCCGAGTGACTGAAGCAGTTTGTTTGAATCGAATAGAATGAGTTGGCACGACTTACAAGGCGCCTGGCGCCCGGTGCTGGAGATCCTCATCTTGACGGCGGGGATCTACTCGGTGCTGCGCTTTATCCGCGGCACCCGCGGCGCCCCTGTCGTGACCGGCTTCTTAGTGGTGCTATTGGCCTTCGTGCTCGTTAGCTTCTTATTGGATCTGAAGGTTTTGCAGTACCTGCTGGGCGCCTTTTCGGCGTTCTTCGTGCTGGCAGTGCTGGTGATCTTTCAGCCCGAACTGCGGCGCATGCTGGGCGAGTTGGGCAAATTGCCGCTCTTCGCCACGGCGCATGAGCAACGCGAGAATATCGAGGTCATTATTCAAACCGTTGAACGCCTGGCCGACGTTCGCATCGGCGCGTTGATCGCCATCGAGCAGTCCATCCGGCTTCAGGAAGCCGTCGAATCCGGGATCGTGGTTGATTGTGAGGCAACGCCCGAGATGCTTGAGACTATCTTTTTCCCTAACAATGCCATCCACGACGGCGGCGTCATACTCAAGGGGGACCGCATCGCTTGCGCCGCTTGTATTTTTCCACTCACCCAACGGCAGGATTTGAACAAATCTTTGGGAACCCGGCATCGGGCGGCCATTGGGCTGAGTGAAGAAACCGATGCCGTGGTGGTAGTGGTGTCGGAAGAAACGGGCGCTGTTTCCTACGCCTATCGCGGCCAGCTTGTCCGGGGGGTTACCCTGGAGGAACTCCGTGCCTTTCTGACCTCGGTCCTGGTGGCCCCGGCGGCTCGCACGCGCAATTGGATGGGACTCGTCCGATTTTGGCGCCGCGATCAGGCGGCCACCGGCGCGGTAGCTTTGGCCAGCGCCCCGGCTGCGGCAGCTGCCACCACGACGACCACTACCAGCGTCGCCAAATGATTGCCTTCCTCCAAAACCTCATTCTCAAGGACTTTTGGCTGAAGCTCTTTTCTTTTGCCCTGGCAACCTTGGTTTGGATTATTGTCAACATCGCCATCAAAAAGGATATTTCCCCGGGCTCGACTTTGTCGCTGACGCCGACCGAGCAAGTGGTGTTGCGCGACCTTCCGATCCTGGTTGTTTCGGCGGCCGAAGATGCCCGCGCATTCACAGTGACCCCAAGATCCGCCGTCGTCACGCTTCAGGGCGAACCGGCAAATCTAAAGAATCTCCGCAAGCAGGATGTGCGAGTCACCGTGGATCTGAGCGATACCGGCTCGATCCAGGACGCGCGCAAACGCGTTGAAGTCTCCACTCCGGCCGGGGTCAGCCGGGTTAAGGTCGATCCAGAGGAAGTGCAGGTTAGTCAAAAGAACTAAATCAACCCATGGCTCAATCAAATCACCAGAATGAGGCCGGCTCGCCCAAACGTATCTTTGGCACAGATGGTGTTCGGGGCACCGCCAACGTCGAACCGGTGACAGCCGAGACCGCGCTTAAACTGGGCCGCGCCGCCGGTCACGTTTTCAAGAATCTGGAAAACCAGGCCCGCGGGCGCGGACGCCACAAAATCGTTCTGGGCAAAGATACCCGGCTGTCAGGCTACATGCTGGAAAACGCCATCTCCTCGGGCATTTTGTCCATGGGCGTGGATGTGCTTTTTATCGGGCCGCTCCCCACTCCCGGGGTTGCCTATGTCACCCGCAGCCTGCGCGCCGATGCCGGCATCGTTATCACTGCCTCCCACAACCCCTACGATGATAACGGCATCAAGTTCTTCCGTCCGGACGGGTACAAGCTGGACGACAAGATCGAGTTTGAGATTGAAACCCTGGTGTTCAGCGGACGGATCGAAAACATTCGCCCGACGGCTGACGCGGTTGGCAAAGCCGTGCGCATCGAGGACGCGCTGGGCCGGTACATCGAACATGCCAAGGCGTCGTTTCCCCGGGGAATGACTCTTGAGGGAATGCGCATCGTAGTGGATTGCGCCCATGGCGCAGCCTACAAATCCACCCCCTGCGTCTTGCGCGAACTAGGCGCCGATGTGATCACCTACGGCGACCAGCCGGACGGCAAAAACATCAACAAGGACTGCGGCTCCATGCATCCGGCTTTTCTGTGCCAGAAAATCTGGGAGCACCGGGCCGATGTCGGCATCGCTCATGATGGCGACGCCGACCGGTTGCTGCTTTGCGACGAACGGGGCCACCTCATCGATGGCGACGATATCATGGCCATTGCGGCGTTGGATTTGCTCGCCCAGGGCGCTCTGAACGAGAAGACTTTGGTCACGACCGTGATGAGCAACGCCGGCTTAGTCGCCGCTGTCGATCGGGCCGGCGGCAAAGTCGTCCGCACTCCCGTTGGGGACAGACACGTCATCGACGAAATGCTGCGCCACGGTTACACGCTGGGCGGCGAGCAGAGTGGACATATGATTTTCCGGGATTTCAGCACCACGGGGGATGGATTGGTGGCGGCGTTGCAGGTTTTGCGGATCATGAAGGCCCGAGGCGAAGCCCTCTCACGACTGGCGACTTGCTGGACCCGCTTTCCACAGCTGATCACCAATATCATGGTTCGCGAGAAACGCCCGTTCGAGCAGATGGACTCCCTGCCAAAACTGGTCGACGAGGCCGAGCGCGAGTTGGCTTCCCACGGCGGCAGAGTTTTGCTGCGCTACTCGGGCACTGAGCCCAAAGCCCGCTTGTTGCTCGAAGGGCAAGATTCCGCCGTCCTGGAGCGCTGGTCCCAGAAAATCTCAGAAGCGATCAAGCGGCAGGTGGGTGCCTGAAGTGCCTGAAACGAAGCCTTGAACAGGTCCGGGCTTTCAGTTTATTTTCCTGCGGTTCATTGCCCAGCTTTTAACAGGGTTAAAGACCGGCGCGTTCGCCAGTCTTGCTAGGATCGCTATGGCACATCTATTCGAGAACTATTGGCGCTTCTTCTCGGCAGCGCTGGCAAACCAAACCCAAATCGGCGCCGTCATTCCTTCGCAACGATTCCTGATCGATCGCATGATCGCTCCAGTGCCGCGCGCTTACCAGGGCCAAATCCTTGAACTTGGACCGGGGACAGGAGCGTTGACGTTGCGCTTGGCAGCGCGATGTCCGCAAGCACGCATCCTGGCCTGTGAAATCAACTCCGCGATGGCGCGGCATATCCGCTGGACGATCGCCGCATCCATGTTGAGCGCTCGGGTCGAGGTTATGCTCGATTCCGCGGAGCATTACTTGTCCCGTCTCCATGCGCGCGGAGCCAAACGGCCGGATTTTATCATTTCGGGCATTCCCCTCGGCAACCTTCCGCGCCAGCAGGTCCTGGCTTTGGTCCAGGCGATCAGCCGGGCCCTGGCCCCGGGCGGGATGTACATTCAGTTTCAGTACTCGCTGATCGATCGCAAAAAGATTAAAGCCAAGTTTTCCAAACTGACCACCGTCCCGGTCCTTTGGAATTTTCCGCCGGCCGTAGTGTATTACGCGCAAAGCTAGGGCACCAATAGAATTTCCGGTCGCAACTGGGCCACCGTTTGACCAGGCAACCGCGGATCGATCGAACCCGGCACAAACTTTTCCGCCCCGGTATGTCCGTCGCAAAAAACCGCAGTGGCTTGGCGCTGATGACGGAAATGTCCGTTGGGGTAATCACTCGCCGTATCGATGTAATACCACTCTTCGAGCATGGGATTGCTTTTGGAGGCCGGTGCCTGAAAATCGTTAACCTGAGCGGCATCGGCGAATAGTGCAAGCCCGGCCGGCTGTTGTACCTTCTGAATCTTCAGCAGGGGTTGGCCCACTCCGGTCGATAGGTACCGATTGTAACCATACCCGTAGGCGGCGCCGGTCGCCTTGAGTTTAAACTGCGCCAGCGAGTAGTTTAGCGCAGGACAGATCCCAATCGCATGGCCCTTGAGATAAGGATAAAGCACACCAGGCGCAGGATCGAACGCCCGCTGCCCTTCCGGACCGTCCTGAAGCCAACCAAACCAGTAAAGCCGGCCGCCATTGGTGGCCCCGAACTGCCACCCAAAACATGTCCCGGCGTTGTCGTCCCAATACATTTGCGCCGCCAACCCCAACTGACGGGCGTTGCCGACACACTGAACCCGCTGCGCCGACGTTTTGCCGCGCGCCAACGCAGGCAGCAACATCGCCGCGATGATCGCGATGATGGCAATCACTACCAGCAACTCGACCAAAGTAAACGCGGCCGCCGCACTTTGACTGCGCAAGGCCCGTCTTGAGGTCTGACTACTTTGTGACATGGTCGAACGTTTTCGAACTTCCACCGCTATTAGAATCCAGGAAGGCGGCCGGCGAAATAAAAAACGCTCAGCGGCCAGCTCCTACGGAAGATAGATGTGCGTTCGCGCTGCCAGTTTCCTGTTGCGCCAACTCAGCCAGATGCCAGAGTCTGCCATACTTTATGAAGCTAATTGGGTTAATTCGATTTCTTGTTTTCGCCCTGTTCGCGGGGTCGGTCCTGCCTGGCGCTTTGGCCCAAACCGAAGATGAAAAGCTGGAATCTTTTTTCAAAAGCTATCTGGACGAGCGTTTTGCCTTGCGACCAATGACGGCAACCGAAATGGGCGACCACCGTTTCGATGCCAAACTGGAGGACCTCACGCCGGAAGCCCGGGGCCGCTGGCTCGATCAAACGCGCACTACCCTGGCCGCTCTGCCCAAAAAGATCGATTACCAAAAACTCTCGCGTTCTTCCCAAATTGATTTCGAGATCCTGCGCCATTCGCTCGAGGCCGAAGAATGGATGACCCAAACTTTTCATCCGTTCGAGGAGGATACCCGCGCCTACAACGGCTACATCAACGATAGTGTTTATTTGATCCTGACTCAGTCAACCCTGCCGAAAGAAACTAACATCGCCAACTGCATCGCGCGCATGGCTCAGATTCCCGGAATCGTGTCGGCCGCGAAGAAAAATCTCAAGAACCCGCCCCGCGTCCATACTGAAACGGCCATCAAACAGAATCGCGGCGCAATTGGCTTTTACGAACACGATATCTTTGACTTTGCACGCCCGACCACCCAGCTCGCCGCTTTGAAAGCGGCCGCGGCCCCCGTGGTGGGCTGTCTACAGGATTACCAGCAGTTTCTAGAGAAAGATTTGCTTCCGCGCGCCAACGGCGAATGGCGAATTGGCGCCGAAAAGTTTGCGCGCAAACTGGACCTTGAACTGGACGCGGCGGTCACCGCCGACCAGGTCATGGCCGATGCCCAAAACGAATTCAACCGGGTCGAACGTGACCTGTACGTCGTGGGCCGCCAACTTTGGAGCCACTATTTTCCGCGACAAGCGCTCCCGCCGGATGACCCGGACGGCCGCCAGGCGACGGTCCAGCGTGTACTAGAGTCGGTTTCAAAAGAACATTGCCGTCCCGACGAGCTGGTCAGCGAGATGGAGCGCCGGGTCTCCTCACTCAAGCAGTTTATTTCCGCCAACGATATCTTGCGTTTGCCTGAACCGGACCATTGTCAGGTGATTGAAATGCCCGAATTCAAGCGTGGCAACTCCACCGCTTACATGGAAGCTCCGGCGCCGCTGGACCCTAATGGGACCGGTCACCTGGCGGTCAGCCCGCCACCGAAAGATTGGGATGCCCGTCGGGTCAACAGTTACCTTGAAGAATATAACAACCGAATGCTCGACATCCTGGCTATCCACGAAGGGTATCCCGGTCATGCGGTTCAGCTCCAGTACATGAACCGGAACCCTTCTCTGATTCGGCGCGTTTTGCAGTCCGGGGTCTATATCGAAGGTTGGGCCGTTTATACCGAACAGATGATGCTCGATCAGGGTTACGGACAAGGAGACCTTGCCCTGCGGCTCAACCAGATGAAGTTTTATCTCCGGGCGGTGGCCAACACGATCCTCGATCACAAGATGCATTGCTCCAACCTGTCGGATGATGAAGCCCTCGAATTCCTGACCAAACAATGCTTCCAGTCCGAAGGCGAGGCAAAGTTAAAGATCATCCGTTCCAAACAAAGCTCCTGCCAACTTTCGACGTATTTTGTTGGGCGCATGGCGCATTACCGTTTGCGCCAGCAGATCGAGCGCGAGCTGGGAGACAAATTTGACCTCGGCCCGTACCACGAAGCCGTGCTCGATCCCGGCGCTGTACCGGTAAAATATTTACCTGAACTCGTCCGCGCTCGCCTGCAAGAGCCCAGGTAAGTTTCGCGGTCCGCCTTCAGGCGGTCTGAACCCATCCGTATGAATCAGTGTTCATCCGTGGTTTGCAAGCGGGTTTCGGACGCATTTGCATTTTACAATTCCCTGACAAGTGGTCTCCTTGGCGTGGGTAGCATTGCCCAAGAAATTGACTGGGTATGTGGGGAGCGCCATCAAAACGGAAACCGACCTTTTTCTGGCAGGGACTGCTGATTATCCTGCCGGTAGCGGTCATGTCGGCTGTCGGACTTCTGGCGATCCGGCGCGATCGTGCGGCTGTGGAAGAAGAGGCCCGGCGAGGCGCGGATCAACTGGTCAATCAACTCGCTCTGGCATTGGCAAACCGAGTGCCAAGCCAATTGGCGGCTTACGATCATTTCTCCGACGCCTGGTACAAGTACCACTGGGAACTGGCGCGCGGACCCCGGTCATCGCGGCAAACTGAAGCTTATTCAACGCAGTTGCGCGAGTGGCAATCCACGTATCCAGGGCTCGATCCGCAGATGGTATTGCCCAATCGCCTTGGATTTAATCGCGACGGCGGGATGATCTGGCCTCCCGACTATGCTGAACCGCCCCAGACGCCACCTTGGGTGATCCTGTTGACGGCGCAGCAGCGCCAGGCTTGGGACGTTCTATCCAAAGCTCAATACACCGATTCGAGTTTCACCAATCTTCAAAGCCTCGTGGCGGAGTTCCTGGAAACAAAGCCATCGCCAGAGGCTCGCGCAAATGCCGAGTTCATTTCAGTCAGGGCAAGGACTGGCTACCAAACGGTGATTAGTGCTTTGCAGACTTTGGAACCTTTTGCGGAGCGCTGTCGAGGCTTCCGCAGTGAATCGGGCCTACCTTTAATGAGCCTGGTTGAGGACATGGCTTTTCGAGCCATTCGCCAAAGCCCGCAGCCGCGGGCAATCTTCAGGATGGACCCAGATGACCGAGGGGGCTACCTGGGCGAAGTCATCGGTTGGGCCCTCGATGAGCCAAGCCTGTTGACACCTCGCTTTCTGAGAGAATTGGACAGTCTTTTCCCGGAAAACAGCCAGGCTGTTTCGCAATTCAGACCGAACGTCCAATCAGCGCTGACACTTTGGAATGCACTGGAACGCCTGCATGAAGTTGGTGAACTCGCCCATCGCCGAAGTTTTTTGCCTTCCGAAAATGCGACCAACTTCTGGTTAAATTCCTTAAGCGGCTCCTGGTTTTGTCGGGTCAGCCCAGGCGAAATGGCGTCCCCGGGCCACTCGCCGGACGACACTCAACTTCTGAAGACTAACTCCGTTCTGTGGATGCGCCTCTATCCCAAAACGGTCATCGATTCGGCGATCTCCAGAGCCATTCGCGAGGCGGGCGTGTCAATCCCGGAGTACGTCGGGTTGGAAGTTCAACTGGAGAGCGAATTACTTGGTTTGGCTCAGCGGCGCGCTCTTACCTTAGAGGTGCGGCCTGAACCGGCTCCCTGGACGCATCCAGACAGGCCCTGGCGAGTTAACCGGACCGGGCGTTATTATCTGACCGGCACACTCGATGGTACCGCGGGCCAATCGACCACGCGGATCCTTGCCCAAACCAGCGGGCGATTTGCAGCGCTCCCGATCTCCTGGTCTTCGGACGATGCAACCTTCGGGCAAACCGACCCGTTCCCGCAATTCACGGAGTCCATGCCGCCGGCGGAATTCAAGGTCCAAGTCGCCCTCGTCGACCCCGAACTCCTCTTTTCCCAACAACGGCAACGGACCTGGCTTTTTGGCGGGCTGATTCTTGCCTCGACTCTCGCGGCCTGCGTGGGCCTGGCGGCCGCCTATCGCGCCTTCCGCCGCCAGTTACGCTTGAACGAACTCAAAAGCAACTTCGTCTCCAGCGTTTCTCACGAACTGCGTGCGCCAATCGCCTCAGTTCGGCTGATGGCCGAGAGTCTTGAACGCGGCAAAATCGTTGAAACAACGAAGCAACACGAGTATTTCCGGTTCATCGTCCAGGAATGTCGCAGGCTCTCGTCGCTCATTGAGAACGTCCTGGACTTTTCGCGCATCGAACAAGGCCGGAAACAATTTGAATTCGAGCCGATCGACATCGTTGCGCTCACGACGCAGACCGTGAACCTCATGCAGGCCTATGCCACCGAACGCCAGGTCGCACTAACGTTGGCCATTGGAGATAAGGTCGTCAGTTCACAAGCGCAGCTCACGGCCGACGGCAAAGCCGTCCAACAAGCTTTGATTAATTTAATCGACAACGCCGTCAAGCACTCCCCGAAAGGCCAAACAGTTACCGTCGGCTTGGAAGTCCGCAGCCACGGTTGCGGAAAGCCTGACTTAGAGGACACAGGCCGCGGCCAAGCCAAGTCTTCCGTTCCGGGTCGCCTGGCGCTTTGGGTCGAGGACCACGGCGAAGGCATTCCAGCTGAGGAGCACGGAAAAATCTTCGAACGCTTCTATCGCCTCGGTTCCGAACTGCGTCGCGAGACCCAAGGCGTCGGAATTGGCCTGAGCATCGTCAAACACGTCGTCGAAGCCCACAATGGCCGCGTGCTCGTGGACAGTACCGTCGGCAAAGGCAGCCGTTTCACCATCGAGCTACCGCTCGGTAAAGAGAAATCGGCACAAGCACAAACGTGAAGCTCGGATGAACTCCACGATCAGAAATCAAAACACTCCAACCCGGGCGCAGGCTTTCTCGCTTCCGGATTTCGGCCTTCGGCCTTTTTTCGGCCTTCGGATTTCGGCCTTCGGATTTTCACCATGGAACGCATCCTAATCATTGAAGACGAACTCCCCATGCGCACAGCGCTGCAAGACGCGCTGTCCGCCGAGGATTACCGCGTGCTGACCGCTTCGGATGGCGAAACCGGGCTAAAGCGCGCTCTTGGCGAAAAACCCGACCTCGTGCTCCTCGATATCATGATGCCAAAGCTCGACGGCTACGCGGTGTGCGCTGAATTGCGCCGACTCGAAATTCCGGTCCCTATCCTCATGCTCACGGCCAAAGGCCAGGTAGAGGACCGCGTTGTTGGATTGGACTCGGGTGCAGACGATTATCTAGTCAAACCCTTTAGCACCGAGGAACTGCTCGCGCGTGTTCGGGCGTTGCTGCGCCGGGTGCGTCGCCAGAGTCACGCTCTCCGCAAACTGCAGATGGGCGAAGTTGAGATCGATCTAGCGCGGCAGACCGCCCTGCGCCGCCGCAAACCCATCCACTTCACCACGAAAGAATTCGCGATGCTTCGCTTGATGTCTGAAACGCCCGGTGAGCCGGTCTCGCGCGAGAGATTCCTGGATCTCGTCTGGGGCTACACCGCCTTTCCCACGACACGCACCGTCGACACCCACATCGCCAGCCTGCGTAGCAAGATCGAACCGGACCCGGAGCAACCACAGTGGATTAAAACCGTGCATGGGATTGGCTATAAACTTGAGGCTGGCAACGACAAATGAAAGCGCGGGCGTTGAGCGATTTCTTCGGCATGCTTTTTACAAAAGCATGACAATCGCTCGATTGCAGCTCGGGCATGCTAAGAGAAAATTATCGACGTCGAATGAAGACTCGAATCGAAATCGGATGGGGCAGCGCGTTGAGCCTGGCCGTATGGTTGATGTCGCTCGCCGCGCCTGCCGTTACAAACGATCTCAGCGCCACGCTCTCCAAGGGGCTCTTCGAAGAAGAAGCCAACCACAACCTCGGCGCTGCCATTCAGATGTACCAGTCGGTAATTGACCGGTTTGACACGGATCGCAAACTGGCGGCCACCGCTGTCTTCCGCCTGGGCGAATGCTATCGCAAACAAGGCAGCACCAACGAGGCGAGCGCCCAGTACCAGCGGGTTTTGAGAGAGTTTGCCGACCAGTCGTCCTTGGTCGAGCTGAGCCGGAAATATTTGGCAGGACTTGGCGGCGCAACGGTCCAGGATCAATCGGGCCACACCAATCTACCCAGGGGCGTGTCCCAAAGGCTGGCCAATGTGATTGATCTCGGGGAAATAGGCCGGGTTCAAAACATCATCCAAAATAGCCCGGACTTGATAAACGCACCCGATGCCAGCGGCCAGACCTTGCTGCAGACTTACGCTGGAAAGGGAGATCTTGCCGCGGTGGAACTCTTGCTCCAGAACGGCGCGGCAGTCAACGGAATCAAGCAACCGGATTTAACCCCGCTGCATTTTGCGGCCGGCAACGGGCATAAGTCTGTCGTCGAACTGTTGCTCAGCAAAGGAGCGAAAGTAGATGCGGTCACCTCGGGCGGTGTGACCCCGCTGCACCTGGCGGTCCTAAAAGGTTATGAATTGGTGGCCAAGGATCTACTGGGGGCCGGCGCGAACGTGAACGCTGCGGTCACCGGCGAAAACAGCACCCGAAGTGCAGAGAGTCTGAGTTACTATATGTCCGTTTCCCAGACCCCTTTGCATTTGGCCTGCGAAGCTGGCTATCTGGATCTGGTGCAACTGCTGATTTCCAAGGGAGCAGATGTCAATGCGCAGGATGCCAAAGGTCGAACCGCTCTGACGATCGCTGCCGCGGCCAATAATGACGAAATGGTCAATATTCTGTTGACGGCCCACGCGGATCCCAACGCCGGGCGTTCCTCCGCCCTGACACTTGCCGCCGGCCAGGGCAATGTCGCGATGCTGGAGTTGCTCGTTTCCAAGGGCGCAAAGGTCAATCTCAGCGACGCGCTGCGGGAGGCAGTTTCGAAAAATCATCCCGCAGCGGTGGCAAAGTTGATCCAGCTCAAGGCCGATCCCGATACCAAGTCGACGGAGGGGAATCCGCTCGCCTTCTACGCGATGAGTGATACGAACCTGTTGCGCGTCATGCTCGATGGAGGCGCCGATCCCAATGCCCGCGATTCTCAAGGTGACCCACTTTTGTATCGGGTGGCCGGAACCGACGAAACGGGATCGCTAGAGCTGTTGCTCTCACATGGCGCCGATCCAAATGTTAAGGAGCATCGCGGATTTACGCCCCTGCACTATGCCGCCCTAAATTCAAGAATGCTCGCCGCGCGGGCGTTGCTCGAGCACGGTGCCAACGTGAACGCGCAGAGTGATAATGGCGAAACGCCGCTCTTTTTTGCCGTAAGAAACCGGCATGCCGAACTCGCCCGGCTGCTTCTCGAGCATGGAGCCGACCCGAATCTGCAAGATAAAAACGGCCAGACGCCGCTCGATATTGCCCGGCAACTGCCGCCGGGTCAGCCCCCCGTCATGATAACGGGTAGTCAAATCACTCTGGCGGACTACTTGGTTCAGCACGGCGCCCGCACCGATTTGCCTCGCATGGATCGCATTGAGATCCGCCGCTTACCTTATTATTCCGTGACGATCTTCTCTCGTTCAACCAACGATGTGAATCGATTCTCGGTTCTGGAACTGCTCGCTGTGGAGTATGGCTTCGTTTCCACCGCACCGATCGGTTTTGGAGGCTCCATCGCTATCCCCTCTTATGACGGACACAGTCGGACCATCCAGGGAAGTCTCCGGTTTCCCGATCTGCAAAAGATCGAGATTCGCCGCCCAAAACCGGACGGCAAGGAATGGACTACCATTTCCGTTCCGGTGCAAAACATCCTCGATTCCGGCGACTGCTCACGCGATGTCTGGCTCGAGTGGGGCGACCAGGTTGAAATCCCCGAAGCCGATCACCCGTTGGACGCCGTTTGGACCGGGTTTCCTGAAGCGATCTTCACAAACCTGCAGAAGTGCGTCCAGCGCACGGTTCACGTGATCGTCAAGGGCCAAACCAACACGCTCACGTTGGAGGTCCCTTACCCGGGCACCAAATTCCCCCAATCCCGAGAGTTCTCATTCAACTACTCTCCACCTCAATTCTTTTTGTCGCCGGCGCTCCAGCGTTCCGGCCTTTTGCGCAGTTCCTCCGACCTGAGGCACATCAAAGTGACGCGTCATAATTCCGCCGCGGGCGAGAACTGGGAAAAGACCTTTGATTGTTCCGGCACGACTCCTCTTCCGTCGCTGTGGCTGCGCGAGGGCGATGTGATTGAAGTACCCGATAAGCCGGTTTGAAATCCCAACGGGATTTCGCCGCAAAGCCCAGGGTTGCGCGTGCCTTTCCGCGCAACCCTGGGTGAAAAATGCCAAAAGAATGCGCAACCTCAAAGAGGTTGTGTCCAATGGCTGAGGACGGGGTCGAGTACAACTATTCGGGTGCGGTACGCAGCGCTCAGCCCCGTGCCAGTGAGATTTCTACTCGGCTATCAAGCACTGCACTCGGGCCGGGCAAACCGGCGGCCGGACCGATTCCATTCCCCAACCGAGGACTTCTTTTGTGGCCGGCCCGCACACGCGGCCCTGGCAGGGGCCCATGCCGCATCGCGCATGGAGCTTGGCCTCGCGCCAATTATCGAACCGGCGCAATCGCCCAAGATTTACATCTTCACAGCGGCAGACGATTGTTTCAGGGGCAGCCAATGACTTGAGCTCGGCGCGGAGCGCGAACGCGTTTGCCAGTGAACTTCGAAACCGATGCCAGGACGCCCGTTGAGCAAACAAAGCATGGCCGCGATCCAATTTTCCGGCAGCGGCGTAGCCGGCGATTTGTCCTTCAACGAGCGCGGAATCTGCGCCGCCGACGCCGGTGGGTTCTCCGGCACAAAAGACATTCGGCACTGTCGTGGCTTGCGATTGATCGACGCGCACGAATCCGTGTTCCAATTCGCATCCTAAGGCGAGAGGAAGCTCCACGTTCGGAACCAAGCCGAAGCCGCACGCGAGCAAATCACAGTCCGTGCTCCACGTTCGCTGTCCATTGGTGAAGGTTACGCTTTCAATGTGTTCTGTTCCGTCAGCGCGAACGGGCCAGGACCCAAATAGATAACGCACGTCGCGTAATGCAAACTGGAGCTTCAATCCCTGCCACAGCTTCGCGGGTTGACGGCAAAGCCCTAAGGCGAACCCGGCGACTACATTCCGTGAAGCTTGTTCGACGATTCCGAGAATGCGCGCGTCATGCTTCAGCAATCCTTCGGCAGCTGCGAGCAGCAGCGGTCCACTCCCCGCAATGATGATGCGCTTATCCTTAACTGGCCATCCATGCTTTGTCAGGCTTAGCAACCCGCCCGGCCCCATTACTCCGGGCAATGTCCATCCCGGAAATGGAAGGAATAATTCCCGCGCGCCGGTCGCCAGGATGAGACGTTTCCATCGGATCCGGAGCGGTTGTTCCTCGTGTTCTGCCAGCAGCAGACCAGGACTCGGCGCGGCAACGACACAGGTGCGATCCCGGAGTGTGGCGCCGGATCGGGAAAACCGGTCGAACCACGCAGTTGCAACGGGCCGGCTGGGCGCGGCTTGTTGGCCGCGCCAGATTTGGCCGCCGAGCCAGGGCGTTTCATCTACCATCAACACACGCTTTTTGCTTTCGGCGGCAACACAAGCAGCCGCCAACCCCGCCGGCCCGGCGCCGACCACAACCACATCATAATCGAGGGCACGCTCAGTCATCGGTGCGCACCTCCATGCCTTCGGCACAGAGTAATAGGCAACTGCGGCAATGGGGCTGTCCGTTGATCGTAACTCGGCATTCCATGCACGTGCCCATGCCGCACAGCGGAGAGCGCGGTTCGCCGGAGACGGATCGCCGAAACCGTGTCACCCCGAGTTGTGCGATCGCCGCCGCGACAACCGTACCGCGCGCCACAATCACTGGCTGACCATTCACTGAAAGGCGAACCTGGTCACGCATATGGGGCGGCACGAAATCCGAAGGCCGAGATCCGAAGCCCGAGGGTTGCCGCAAAAGACCACAAAGAGCGCAAAAAAGTCGTTCTTCTTTGTGCTCTTTGCGATCTTTCGCGGCAATCCTTCTTAACTATTCGAAAATCTCGAGGGTGCATATGGAGCGGCAGGGATGGCGCTTGGGCGGTTGAGGAGCAGGTCGGCGAGTACGCGGGCAGTTCCAAGGGAAGTGGTGATTCCCAAGCCTTCATGACCTGTGGCGAACCAGATGTGATCGCTTTCGGCGCTCGGGCCGATGAGCGGGAGTTTGTCGGGCGTAGCGGCACGATGGCCGGTCCAGACGCGAATGGAAGAAAGCCGACCCAACGTTGGCAAATACTCCAGGGCGCGCTTGAGCATCCGATCCAGGATTTCTTGGTCCACGGAACTCGTCTCGGCGTCATACTGTCGGGATGACCCAATCAGCATCTGGCCATTCTTGCGCGGCTGAATATTGAACGCGACTGAATCTTTGCCGGCGCCATGCGCGCTCTTGAGATAGCCCAACTCAACAATTTGGTGATGCACAAAGCCGGGATAACGGTCCGTGATGACCAGGTGGCCTTTGCGTTTGCGAACCGGCAAACCCGGTGAAAATGCTGGCGACCATGGCCCCGCCGCATTCACCACGCGGTCGGCCGGAATTCGGGAACGATCCGCCAGAACCACTCCCCCTTCCGCCAGTATCTCCCTGACCTCGGTGCCGGGCTTGAACTGGGCGCCGGCTGCGATTGCGTTTTCAACCAAGTACCGTGCGGCCGCCGGAGGATAGAGCACAGCGTCGTTCAGGACCAGCAAGCCGCCGGCCATGCCCGGGCGCAGATTTGGCTCCGCCTGATGCACCCCCTTTGCGTCCAGAACTTCGGTTTTGACACTCCGTTCCGCATAGTACTTTTGCTTGCGATAAACCTCCCGCATTTCGTCCTCATCCGCGGCCAGCCACAACGTGCCGCAGGGATCGTACTCGACCTCGGCCGGCAGCTCAGACGCGAGTGCATGCCAGAGTGAGACTGAGTAAGACGTAAGCGCGAACTGCGCTTCTGAATCGTCCATGACCACCAGGTGTCCCATTCCGGCACCGGTCGTTCCTCCACTAATTGGGCCGCGATCCATTATGAGAACGGCAAGACCAGCCCGGGCACATTCACAGGCGCAGGCGGCGCCGATAATCCCGGCCCCGACGATGATGACGTCAGGCGCCCGGCTCATTGCGGATGCCCCAGCAGAACGGGTCTCGCTCATCGAGCAACAAAGTGCTCTCCGCGTTCACAAAAGCCGTTCCGGTGATCCGGGGAGCGACTTTTCCGGCAGCGCGATCCAGCCAGCTGAATGATCCTTTGAACGTGCTGCCGATAATGCTTTCCTGGATCCAAACCTCGTCCTCTCCCAGTTTACCGTCCGCAGCCAGGCACGCCAATTTGGCGCTCGTTCCCGTGCCGCACGGCGAGCGGTCGTATGCTTTTCCGGGACAGAGGACGAAGTTGCGAGCGTTGGCGCCGGCTGCCTGTCCTGGCCCGAAGAGCTCAACATGATCGATTTCCTGAAAACCTTGAAGGTTGACCGCCTGCCGCACCCGCCAGCTAAAGTCGGTCAATTTATCGACATTGGCCAGGGATAACTCCTGCAAGTGATCCTGGACCAGAAAAAACCAGTTGCCGCCCCAAGCCACATCGCCGCGTATGGGCCCGGCGCCTGGAACTTTTATTTCGACCGAAGCTTTCGCGCGCCAACTGGGCACGTTCACCACCGAAACTTCTCCGTTCGCGTGAAGTGTTGCCGTCACAACGCCGACTGGTGTTTCGATCCGATGATCTCCCGGCTCAATGCGTCCCACATGAGCCAGGGTCGCCACCAAACCGATCGTTCCGTGCCCGCACATGCCCAGATAGCCTACATTGTTGAAGAAAATGACGCCGGCAGCGCAACTTTTATCATTCGGTTCAACCAGCAATCCGCCCACCAAAACGTCGGAGCCTCGAGGTTCATTTACAATCGCCGAACGAAACCGGTCATGGCGCTCGCGAAAAACTTTGAGTTTATCGGCCGCGGTTCCGGTGCCTAAATCGGGGCCGCCGCTCACGACGATTCGGGTGGGCTCACCCGCTGTGTGCGAATCGACAATTGAAATTGTTCTCATTTCCTTTTTGGCGCCTTGGGCCGGGCGGCGATTCCGTCGTGAATGATTTTGAGAATCTGTTTTCGCTCCGTCCCAGTCAGCGTTAATCGCGGCGCGCGGACCCATTCGCTTCCCAGTCCCGTCTCCTGGACTGCCAGCTTGATGTATTGGACGAACTTGGTGTGGGTGTCCAGATGCAACAAAGGGGTGAACCAGCGATACATTTGGCGCGCCGCTTCCCATTTGCGGGCGCGCGTCAGTTCCCAAAAGTGCTGATTCTCGTCGGGGAAGGCGATACCGCTGCCGGCAACCCAACCGTCGATGCCAAGAATCGCGCTTTCGAGCACCAGGTCATCGACTCCCGTAAAAAGCGCGTAGCGCTCGCCCAGTAAACTGTGCAGGTCGGTAATGCGGCGGGTGTTGCCGGTGCTTTCCTTGAGGGCGACGAAGTTCTTCACATCCGCCAACTGAGCGAACATTTCGGGAGTAATGTCGTTGGCATAACTGATGGGATTGTTATAGAGCATGATCGGCAGGCCGGTAGCGCCTGCGGTCTTGCGGAAATGCTCCATCGTCTCGCGCGGGTCTCCTTTGTAAAGCATCGGCGGCATGAGCATGAAACCATCAGCGCCGAGACGTTCCAGGTCCCGCACATAGGCACAGGCCGCCGCGGTGCTGCTTTCCGCCACGCCGCTTAGCACGGGCACCCGTTTGTTCACTGCCTCAACCATTGCCTCGATAACTCGGCGCTTTTCTTCGGCCGATAAGGCCTGGTTCTCGCCAAGCGAGCCCAGGAAAACGATGCCTGAAACGCCCGACTGAATCAAAATGCCGGCGTGGCGCGCGGTGGCTTCCAGGTCGAGAGACTGATCGCGTTTGAGTTGAGTTGTGATGGCCGGAAAAACTCCGCTCCAATAGGGCTTGCTCATGACTCACAATCAATGGCCGCTATTCTCCCTGCATGCAACGCAGAAGTGAGGAGGCTTAGAGGCCCGGCTTCAGCCCTTCGGTCAGGCTTAATCACCCACATTTAAAAACCGAACGTGCGTCGGTTTTTTTGTCTGGAGTCCCGGCTGCAGCCGGTGCCATGCCGAACGCGACCTCGCGCCAAGTCCGTGCTGACCGTCATTCATTCACCACACCGCCTTAAGGCTCCTAAAGCCGGGACTCCAAACCTCCGCCATTGAGTCCAGCAAACAACGGATTGACCCGCCGCGCGAAAAGCGGTTTGCTTTCGATGGGTCATCCATTATGAGTCAATCCAAGCCGTCCCTAGACGACTTGCGTATCGAGCGCAAACCCGTCAGTGCATCCGGGTCCAAAGCCTGGTTCGGGGCGGTACTGCTTTTGATTGTCCTCGTGGCTGGTGCGGGATTGCGGCTATTACGCGGGACCACCGTCATTGAGGTTCATAGCGCTCCGGTGCGAGAGGTTGCCTCTGGTAACAGTGAACGGACTGTGCTGAACGCTTCCGGCTATGTGACCGCCCGTCGTCAAGCCACCGTTTCCTCCAAAGTCACGGGCAAGGTCATTGAAGTGCTCATCGAAGAAGGGATGAAAGTGCAGGAGGGCCAGGTCCTGGCGCGGTTGGATGACACCAATGTGAAGACCAGCCTGCTGCTCGCTCAAGCCCAGCTGGTCTCGGCTTCCAATGCCCTGGCGGAAACGCGTGTTCGCATCCGCGAGGCCGACCAGGAACTCGAACGTCAAAAGGGCCTGCTCCAGTCTAAAATCGCCACGCAAGCCGATTACGACCACGCGGAAGCCTCCGCGCTGGCCTACAAAGCTAAGCTTGTTCAGCAACAGGCGGATGTGACCGTGGCCGACCGGCAGGTCGATTATTGGCAGCAACAGTTGGATGATACCATCATTCGCGCGCCTTTTGCCGGCATTGTGACTTCAAAGAACGCGCAGCCAGGCGAAATGATCTCGCCGATTTCCGCCGGCGGCGGCTTCACTCGGACGGGAATCTGCACCGTCGTCGATATGCAATCACTGGAGATCGAGATCGATGTCAATGAAAGCTACATCAACCGCGTTGAGCCGAACCAGCCAGTGGAAGCGACGCTCGATGCCTATCCGGACTGGAAGATCCCCTGCAAGGTCATCGCCATCATACCCACCGCGGATCGGCAAAAATCTACCGTGAGAGTGCGGGTCGGCTTCGATAAGCTGGATCCTAAGATTCTGCCAGAGATGAGCGTCAAAGTCGCCTTTCACGAAGCCGCCCTCTCGACCTCCGCGACCCAACGCATGGTCGTAATCCCCAAAGCAGCCGTGCACCAGCAGGACGGCCGGGACGTGGTCATGGTCGTACAGAATGATCGGGCGGAGCGCCGGGCTGTCACGGTCGCCAATTCAACTGCCGACGAATCCGCAATTAACGCCGGCCTGGCAGCGGGCGAAAGGGTAATTCTCGATTGGCCGCCCGGCCTGACCGATGGTACAAAAGTGAAGGAAGCCAAACCATGAGCAATCAGGCTAACCCCCAAACCAACGGAACGCTTGTGCAGGTCGACAGCGTTGAAAAGGTCTTCCACCGCGGGTCAGAAGAAATTCATGTGCTCAAAGACCTTCACCTCACGGTTCCCGCCGGGGAATTCCTGGCCTTGATGGGGCCGTCGGGCTCGGGCAAAAGCACGCTGTTGAACCTGATTGGCGGGTTGGATCGTCCAACCCGGGGCACGGTCAGCATCGCTGGCGATCGGGTCAACGAATTATCCGACCACAAGCTGGCAGCCTGGCGCGCCCGTCACATCGGTTTTGTGTTTCAACTTTACAACCTCATGCCGGTCCTGACGGCCGAACGCAACGTCGAGTTGCCGCTCTTGCTCACTCACCTTTCCAAGGCCGAGCGGCGCAAACACGTCGAGACCGCCCTGGCAGTGGTCGGCCTTTCTCATCGGGCGCGGCATTACCCGCGCACGCTCTCGGGTGGCGAACAGCAACGCGTAGGCATCGCTCGCGGAATCGTCACTGATCCGACTCTGCTGCTGTGTGATGAGCCCACGGGTGATCTCGATCGCAAGGCCGGCGACGAAATCCTGGACCTGCTCCAAGGCCTCAACCGCGAGCATGGCAAAACCATCATCATGGTCACACACGATCCGCACGCCTCCGCCCGGGCATCCCGGACCGTTTACCTCAACAAGGGCCAGCTCAGCAAGGAGCCGGTCATATGAAATTCGTCCACCTCATTTGGAGCAACCTCAAGCGAAAGAAACTCCGCACCAGCCTGACGTTGTTGTCCATCCTGGTGGCGTTCGTCCTATTCGGCATCTTGGCGGCCATCAGGCAAGCTCTGGGCGGGAATATCTCCTTGGCGGGGGCCAACCGCCTGGTCGTCCGGCAGAAAGTCTCGCTTATCAATTTGCTTCCCGAAAGCTACAAAGCTCGCATGGAGCGCATTCCAGGAGTGGATTTGGCGGTGCACCAAACCTGGTTTGGCGGAGTTTACAAGGACGCGAAAAATGGCTTCTTTATGCAGACGCCGGTTGAGCCTGGAGAATTCCTGGACATGCACCCGGAGTTTGTGCTGCCCGCGGATCAGAAGAAGGCGTGGCTCGCGACACGGACGGGGGCGATTGTTGGCCGCAAAATCGCTGACCGATTTGAGTGGAAAATCGGCCAAAAGGTTCCAATTCAATCGTCCATCTGGGCGCAAACCGATGGCAACCGGACCTGGTATTTCGATATTGTCGGGATTTACTCCGGACGTGACAAAAACACTGACACCACGGCCTTGTTCTTCCGCTATGATTATTTCGAAGAAGCGCGTCGAGGCAGCAAAGGCCAGGTGGGCTGGTACACGATTCGGGTGGAAGATCCCTCGCAGGCTGCCGCCATCGCGAAGCTGGTCGACCAGGAATTTGAAAACTCGCCTTACGAAACCAAGACTGAGCCGGAGGGCGCGTTTATACAAGCCTGGGCCAAGCAGGTCGGAAACATCGCGCTCATCACCGCTTCAATCCTTGGGGCGGTTTTCCTCATTGTGCTGTTAGTTACGGGCAACACGATGTCGCAGGCGGTACGCGAGCGGACCGGCGAGTTGGGTGTGCTCAAAGCCATAGGTTTCAGCAACGGCCAGGTGCTCGGGTTGGTCCTGGCGGAGTCGTGCCTCATCGCTGTGTTGGGCGGCGTGCTGGGGCTGTTGCTGGCCTGGTTGTTTACTTCCGGCGGAGATCCGACGGGTGGCATGTTGCCTCAGTTCTTTTTGCCTCATCGCGATTTGCTGGTTGGGCTGGGCCTGAGCGTGGTTCTTGGGCTGGTCACCGGCATCCTTCCGGCTTTGATGGCGATGCGTTTGCGCGTGGCCGATGCTCTAAGGCGAATGTAATATGGCTGGCCCAATCAACTGGCTTTCACAGGTTGCTTCGGTAACCAAATTTGGTCTGCTCAGCATCCCCCAGCGGCTCGGCTCAGTTGCCGCCGCCGTAGTGGGTATTGCCGGCGTGGTGGCCGTGCTGGTTGGAGTGTTGTCCATTGCCGTCGGGTTCCGCAAAACCATGGATGCTTCCGGAGCGCCGGATGCCGCCATCGTTTTGCGCACCGGCGCTGACAGCGAAATGGTCAGCGGTTTTCTCCGCGACGATACGCGCGTCATCGCCGACGCTCCAGGATTGGCTCGTTCCGAACAAGGATCCCTAGCCTCGCCCGAGCTCTTTGTAATCATTAATCTGCCGAAACGATCGACCGGCACCGACGCCAACGTCCCGCTGCGCGGCGTCGAAGAGCAGGCGTTCAAGGTCCGCGAACAATTCAAAATGGTCCAGGGCCGCCGGTTCGAGCCGGGCAAGGATGAAGTCATCGTCGGGATCGGCGCCGCCAGCCAATTCGCGGGCTTGGAAGTGGGAGACAAAATCCAAGTCGGCCGGTACGAGTGGCCGGTGGTCGGTATTTTTTCCGCGGGCGGTGGGACGGCCGAATCCGAGATCTGGACCGACGCAACTGTTCTGCAGGGCACCTATCATCGTGGGGATAGTTTTCAGTCCGTTTACACCAAACTGAGTTCGCCGGCGGCATTTCAACAATTCAAAGACGCGCTTACCGGCGATCCTCGGTTGAGTGTGAAGGTCCTGCGGCAGACCGACTATTACGCCGAACAATCCACCGCTGTCACGCGACTGATCACGAGCTTGGGCGTTCTGATCGCCTTTGTGATGGCTCTAGGCGCTGTCTTCGGGGCGCTCAACACGATGTACAGCGCGGTGTCCGCCCGGACCCGCGAAATCGCAACGCTGCGGGCTTTGGGCTTTGGCCGCGGCTCCGTAGTGGTCTCCGTCATGCTCGAATCGCTGGTTCTGGCGCTGATAGGCGGGGCGACTGGCGCAACGGTGGCCTACCTGGCCTTCAACGGCTTGGAAACAGCCACGATGAATTTTCAAAGTTTTAGCCAGGTGACCTTCGCCTTCCAGGTCACAGTGCAACTGCTCGTTCAAGGAACCCTTTGGGCTACCGCCATCGGCCTGATTGGCGGGTTATTTCCCGCCGTGCGCGCCGCCCGGCTTCCCATCGCCGCCGCCTTACGCGAACTGTAGCGGGTAGCGCCGGCGCGCGGACTTCGAGTCGACTCGAAAGTCTGCGCTACCGCGGTGTAGCGCAGGCTTTCCAGCCTGCTGTACCGCCGACTTTCAGTCGGCTGCGCGTCCCCATACTGATCAACCCGATTTCTCGCCGGGGCGCCGTTCTGCGCCCTGCAGGCCAGAGACCTGCGGTACAGCAGACTCGAAAGTCAGACTTCCAGTCCGCTGGGATCCACGAACCGAACCTGTTGAAGGGAGAGGTTCGACGTCAGGCGGAGGTCGGGCGTTGCTGCGGGCAGAATGCCCGCGCGCCGGCGCGCGGACTTCCAGTCCGCAGGGATCCACGAACCGAACCTGTTGAAGGGAGAGGTTTCGACGTCAGGCGGAGGTCGGGCGTTGCTGCGGGCACGCATGCCCGCGCGCCGGCGCGCGGACTTGTAGTCGACTTGTAGTCCGCAGAAACGTCAGAACTGAATGTGGCGCAAGAAAAAGGCTTTGTGTCAGCCGGTGATCGACCGTTGCTGCGGGCAGAATGCCCGCGCGCCGGCGCGCTATTGGCTGATCCGCTCAGTACCGGCATAAACATTCAGCGATCTCTCGCGAAGAAACCCGATCAGGCTTTGGCCGCTGTCGCGTGCGAACTCGACGGCCAGGCTCGACGGGGCGGAGACTGAGCACACGATCGGTATGCGTGCCGCCAAGGCCTTTTGCATTATTTCGAATGAAGCGCGGCCACTGACCAGCAGCAAGTGAGAGGCAAACGGTAATTTCCCTTGCAGCAGGCCGTGCCCGATGACCTTGTCCACCGCGTTGTGACGACCGATGTCCTCACGTAAAACCAGCAACCGTCCGTCGGCTTCAAAGGCAGCCGCCGCGTGCAGTCCGCCAGTCGCGTTGAAAGTGACCTGGGCCTGCCGCATGCTGTGAGTGATCTGTTCCAGCACTCCGACCCGCACTTTCAAACCCGAAACAATCTCCGGGAATTGCTGTCGCACCGCCTCGATCGAAGCCTTGCCACATAAACCGCAGCTGGAAGAGGCAAACACATGCCGCGTGAGATGTTTGAAATTCACTTTCACGCCGGGGGCGAGGAAAATGTTGAGCGTGTTCTCCGGAGCATCGCTCTGAAAACAGGGCCTCATGGCGACTATGTCAGAACGTTTCCGGATGATCCCTTCGCTGAGCAAAAAGCCGGCTGCGAGTTCTTCGTCATTGCCCGGAGTGCGCATGGTGACGGCGATTCCTCGGCCGCGCACACGCAGTTCGAGCGGTTCCTCGGCAGCCAACCGATCGGTCCGCCTGGTGCCCTTTTCCTTTTGTGAATAGCGGACCAGTTCGGTGGAAACCACCGCACTGCCGGGTTGGCTGGTCATTGTCTGTCCGAACCGGTGTTCATCCGTGGTTTTCAACTGCGTTGTTTGGGCTTCAGCCGGAACGATTGACAGGAGGGGCGACCCCAAGCCTTCTCATTACGGACGGTGTATCAAAATCGAGTGGACGAGCGCGGCGAGCACTCCGCCCACGATTGGCCCGATGACCGGCACCCACGCGTAACCCCAATCACTGTCACGTTTGTCCGGGATGGGCAAAAGCGCATGCGCCAACCTTGGACCGAGATCGCGCGCCGGATTGATGGCATAACCGGTCGTGCCACCGAGAGACAGGCCGATCGCAAAAACCAGCAGCCCAACGGGCAATGCGCCCAGCGTGCCCAACCCGATAATCACTTCGTTGGTTGTGCCGCCCGCCACCGGAAGTTTAATCTTCGCGTCGGTCATCAGGAACACCGGCAGCACCAACAGGAATGTGCCGATCACCTCGCAGAAAAACGCCTGGCCCATTCCGCGAATGTTGGGCGCGGTGCAAAAACACGCCAGCTTGCTGTCAGCATCAGTGGTCGCTTTGAAGTGTTCCCGATAAAACAGGAAAACCACGACCCCGCCAAGTATGCCGCCGCTCATTTGAGCCAGGATGTAGCCGGCCACGTCGGCCCAGGCAAACTTGCCGGCTTGCGCCATGGCAACGGTGACGGCGGGATTCAGGTGCGCTCCACTGAAGGATTGCGAGCTGAACACTCCCACAAAAACCGCCAAAGCCCACCCCGTGGTGATGACGATCCAGCCGCCGTTATTGCCTTTGGTTTTGGCTAGGACGACGTTGGCGACGACTCCGTTTCCAAAGGTAACCAGGATAGTGGTGCCGATAAATTCCGCCAGTACGGGGTGCATGTGGTCTACTGAGGAGTTGGGTTGATTAGGAAACACTTCGCGATTCGGCTGAAATCCAGTAATTGCTGCTCCTCCCAGGCCGCGTCTCGGCCCAACTCAGCTGCCAGCATATGGCCCACGACCGGCGCCATCTCAAGCGCCGCGCGCGCGTTCAGGAACAGAGCCCGCGTCCGGCGCGCCAGCACGTCGTCGAGTGTCCTCGCCATTTCCTCGCGCGCTGCCCAGATTACCTGAGCGCCAATGATCGGCAGTGCGGCGTGTAATCGCCCGGCGAATTGCGGTTGCTCGCGGCCAAGTTTTTCAATCTGCCCCGCCTCAGTCCCGTAAACTCCCAAACCACCGCTAGCCAGGCTTCGTGTCGCACCGTGAACAATTAACTGGTGAGTTACGCACGGCCGTTCCTCGAGTCGGGCAAGCACAATGGCGTGCTCCAGGCAATCTTCGGCCATCTTGCGGTAAGTGGTCCATTTGCCGCCTGCGATCGTCAGTAACCCGGATTTCGAGATGGTGATGGTGTGTTCGCGGGAAAGAGCGGCGGTGCTGCTGGTCCGGGACGTATTGACCAAAGGTCTGATCCCGGTGAAAACACTCAGAATATCTTTTCTACTCGGACGGTGCGCCAGGTAATCGCTGGCTGTTTCGAGTATGAAATCGATTTCGCCCTCTCGAGGCACGGGCTCCAGTTGGACCTCTTTAATTGGTGTGTCGGTCGTTCCCACGACAACATGATCGTGCCAGGGAATGGCGAACATGACCCGGCCATCGCGCGTGTGCGGGACCATAATGGCTGTATTGCCCGGCAGAAAAGACCGATCCAGCACAATGTGCACCCCCTGGCTGGGGGCAATCATGGTTTCGCTGTTCGGGTCGTCCAGGCGCTGCAAGACATCACAAAACGCGCCGGTCGCGTTGATCACGCATTTGGCATACGCCGTCTGCGTTCGTCCGCTCTCCGCATCCTCAAACACCACACCATTGACCATGCCTTCGCCGTCTTTCAACAAACCTGTGACGGGAGCGTAGTTCAGAAGGCAGGCGCCGTGCTCAGCGGCGGTCTGAGCCAGCGAAATCAACAAACGGCTGTCATCAAACTGGCCATCGTGATAGAGCACCCCGCCTCGCAAACCTTCCTGTTGCAGCGTGGGAATGCGCTGGAGGACTTCCTCGCGGGAGAGCAAGACCGACTTCCCAAATCCATATTTGCCGGCCAGCAAATCATAAACCTTCAGGCCAATCCCGTAAAAGGGCGTTTCCCACCACTGATAATTCGGAACTACAAAGGGAAGGTCGTGCACCAGATGTGGCGCGTTTTGGAATAAGATCCCGCGTTCCTTCAGCGCCTCCATGACTAACGAAACGTTGCCCTGCTGCAGATAACGTACGCCGCCGTGAACCAGCTTGGTGGATCGGCTCGAGGTGCCTTTGCCAAAATCACTCTGCTCCAGTAGCAGGACGCTGTAGCGGCGGCTGGCCGCATCCACGGCAATCCCCATGCCTGTTGCCCCGCCGCCCACTATCACCAGGTCCCAGGGCTCGTGTCTTGAACCGGCCAACTGCAGAAACTCCGCTCGGTTCATGTCACATTATGGCAAAGCCTTTGGCGTCTTTACCGTGGTTCGCTCTTCCCAATCGCGCGAGCGTTTCAGTGCTTCCGCCCAACGTCGACGCCGGTGCGCCGCCTCGTCGCCGCTCTGTTGGGGCGTAAACGTGCGGTCAACCTGCCCGGCTCCTTTCAATTCGTCCCGGTTTTCCCAGTAACTGACCGCCAAACCGGCCAGGAACGCCGCGCCGAGTGCGGTGGTCTCAACCACCTTGGGCCGGACTACAGGCACGCCTAGCAGGTCGGCTTGGAACTGCATCAGCAGGTTGTTGGCCGAAGCACCTCCATCGACGCGCAATTCACTGAGCGTAATCTGCGAATCTTCTTTCATGACTTCGAGCACATCCGCCACCTGAAAGGCAATGCCTTCCAATGCCGCGCGCGCGATATGTCCCCCCGTGGTCCCGCGGGTCAACCCGGTGATAGTGCCTCGCGCATATTGATCCCAATGCGGCGCACCCAACCCGGCGAAAGCTGGGACCAGGTACACGCCGCCGCAATCCGGCACGCTGGCGGCCAGGGCTTCGATCTCCGACGACGACTTGATCAGGCCCAGCCCGTCGCGCAACCATTGGACCACCGCGCCCCCGATGAACACGCTGCCTTCGAGTGCAAATTCGGTCTGGCCCCGTGCTCGCCAGGCGACGGTGGTGAGCAGTTGATGACGCGACGGCGTCGCCACCGTGCCGATATTCATGAGCATGAAGCAGCCCGTGCCATAGGTGTTCTTGGCCATGCCTCTGCCAAAGCAACCTTGGCCAAAAAGGGCCGCCTGTTGGTCGCCGGCAATGCCCCCAAGCCGAATCGGTTTGTCGAACAGGTCTTCCGCGGTTTTGCCATAAACTTCGCTCGAAGACCGAATCTCCGGCAGGACCTGGCGCGGAATGCGCAAGGCCGTTAATAACTCGTCATCCCATGTGCCCGAATGAATGTTGAAGAGCATCGTCCGCGAAGCATTCGTGGCGTCGGTAATGTGCAGCGTGCCTCCGCTCAATTTCCACATCAGCCAGGAATCAATCGTCCCGAACGCCAACTCGCCGCGTTCGGCGCGTCCCCTCGCTCCGTCGACGTGATCCAACAGCCAGCGTAGTTTGCTGCCGGAAAAATAGGCATCGATTACCAAACCGGTTTTGCGCCGAATGATGTCGCTGTAACCAGCTTGTTTGAGCTCATCACAAAAACCGGCGGTCCGGCGATCCTGCCAGACAATGGCGTTATGGATGGGTGCGCCGGTCTTCTTATCCCAAACCACCGTGGTTTCGCGTTGATTGGTAATTCCCAGCGCGGCGATGTCCACTGCTTTTAAACCGGCCTGCGCCAACACCGATCGCGCCACCTCGAGTTGGCTGGACCAAATCTCCTCCGGATCGTGCTCAACCCAGCCTGCTTGAGGGAAGATCTGCTTAAATTCCTTTTGTGCGGTCGCGCGAGGCGTGCCTTTGTGATCAAAGACAATCGCGCGTGAACTCGTGGTTCCCTGGTCTAAAGCGAGGATGAAGGACATAAATTTAGATCCAAGCCGAAGTATAGCGAGTCAGGCACATTTAAAGGCGAACGCAGCCTAATCATGGGCCATTCTCGTGGATTCGGAGTCGACAATTCCCTCCCGGTTACAATTCGCTGCTCCGTTGCAGCCCGAAGGGTTGCTAGAAAATAGCCGGGGGTCGAGCGCAGGGACAGCCCCGGGAATAGGTTTTAACACGGCCTGCACCCTGAAAGGGTGCGAGAAATCCCTGAACTGGTGGCGACGGAGATTATGGCAACCCTTCAGGGTGCGGGATTTCAATGAACGGATCTTCGTAAACATGTCAGCTTACCTTAACTGTTTGGCGAAAAACCTCAGCATGTCGGCCAGATGCGTTTCCCAATAGGACCAACTATGGCCACCGGGGAACTCCTCGTACACGTGCTCGATGCCAGCTTTATTGAGCTCCCGATGTAACTCGCGGTTGTGCTCGATTAACTGATCTTCCGTTCCGCAGTCAAACCGCAGCGGGGGCAATTTATCCCGATGACGCAACAAGGTTTCCAGCACTGACCGATCCTTCGCTGGGCAGTGGTACTGTTCCAAAGGTTCCTCTACGAACATCGTAAACTGGTCAAAATGTGTCATCGACGAGTGGCCTCCTGCGGCGTGAAATTTCTGCGGATACTTTCCGGCCAATCGCAGCGCTCCAAACCCGCCCATACTCAGCCCATTGATGAACAGCGAAGACTTCTCACTCACAGCGGGAAGAGCTTCCCGCACTGCGGCAGGCACGTCGTTCACAATCCACCGTTCAAAATCCTGCTCGGTGTGTGGCAAATAACCTGAGCCATCGCCCCACAATCCATCGCTGGGCATGGCCAGAATCATCGGAGGAATGTCACCTGCCTCGATTAGTCCGGCCGCGGTACGATGCGCTCCACCCTTCAGGGTCCAGGCCCAATGACTCCCATACACACCGTGCAACAGGATTACGACTGGGACATCCTTGCTCGCCGCCGCCTGCCGTGGCACAAACAATGTCAGGTCGGCCCGTTGCCGCAAGGCCGGGCTCTTCACCGTTACCCACCTCAAGCCTTCAGCTTCAAAGCGGGGATCAGAGACCTCGATCGTCCGAAATTGTGAATCGCTCATCTAGTCGAAAACAATGACCCCTTTGGCGTTGCGGCCCGCCAGCATATCCTCGAGCGCGTTCGCCAACTCTTTAAGTCTGTAAGTGCGGGTCACCAACTCATCGAGCTTAAGCTCGCCTCGCTGGTAATGTTCAAAAATGCGTGAGAAATCGCGCCCCGGTGAACAGCCGCCGTACAACGGCGTGAGGTACGTTTTGTTCCACATGAACCAGGGCATCGGGACGGAAACAGCCTCGTTAATGCCGCTCACCTGCAAAGCCATGCCGCCATTTCGTATCAACCGCAACGGAGCGAACGCCAGAGCGGGTACGGAAGTCGCCTCAAAGGCATAATCGGCCCCGCGCCCGCCCGTAAGCTGCCTCACGCTTTGCGCCATCCGTTCAAACTCACGATCGTCGGGATCCGCCAGCAATGTCTGTGTGGCTCCGAACTTACGCGCGGTCTCGAGGCTGCCGGCGCGAAGGTCGATTGCAATGATGGACTCAGCGCAGCGGAGCCGCGCGCCTTGAATCACGTTCAATCCCACTCCGCCGCAGCCAAGCACCGCCACCGAACTGCCCGCGGTCACTTGGGCGACGTTGACCGCGGACCCGAAGCCGGTCATCACGCCACAACCCACAATGCAGGCCGAGGTGAAGGGAACATCCTTGGGCAGCTTCGTTACCGCCGCGGCCCGCACCAGCGCCAGCGAAGAGAGCGTGCCTAAATTGAATGAGCGGTCGACCGGTTTGCCCTTTAGAGTAGTGCCTTCAGGATGTGCGTGACCCTTCGAGCGTTCCATCACATAAGCGGGCTTGCTCTCCTCGCATAATACTTCGTTGCCATTGCGGCATTGATAGCATTTGCCACACGGCACAGCCCAGTTCAGGACGACGGCATCACCTGTCTGAACATGCCGCACGAGCGGGCCTACCGACCGCACCACCCCAGCGCCTTCATGGCCCATCACCAACGGGCGCTTCCAGTTTAATGAAGCGTAATCGGTGTGACAAATCCCGGCAGCTTTGATCTCAACCAACACTTCGTCGCCGATCGCTTCCGTTACCTCGATCGATTCAAGCGCAAAATGTCCCTTGCCATCCGCGATGGCTGCCTGGGCTTGCATGAGTCACACTCTAATCGCCCGCCCCACTTGTCACAACGCCCGAATTCAGGTTCGAAGTCCCGCCTTCACCCGGCGTGACGGACGAATCGGGTCAGCGCGAGATTTGACGCGAAGCTGCATTCCGGATCGCTCCGCCTGAAGGCGGGAGTCCGAACCCAGGGTACGAGGTCCATACCGCAGCGTTCAGACACGCCTCTTTTCGGTTTTCCCGCCAAAGGCTCCAATCGTTCCACCCCGAAAAACTGTTCGCTCGGCGACTTTGATTTCAACCGGCACGCAATATTCTCTCAAGGCCTCAATATCCGGCTCGATCCCAAGCCCAATCCCTTCGGGAATTCGGACCAGTCCGTCCACGTCTGGCATGATTCCGGTCTTGGTAAAACTGCGCGCCAACGCCGATGGCTGCGTCGGATATTCGCACAGTGAATGTTCTTCCAGACCGGCGTAGGGCTGGAGGGAGGCGCTGAGAGCGAGGGGTGTGGTGAAGGTATGGTTAACGTATTGTGTTTTGGAGAGGGCGGCGTAGTCGGCGACGGCTTTGGCGGTGGTGATGCCGCCGACGCGGCCGGCGTCGATTTGGATATATCCGAGGCCGGCGAAATCGATCATGTTTTTGGCTTGGAGGAAGTTATGGCAACCTTCACCACCGGCTAGTTTGAGGGAAGACCTTGAGGCCAACGATTTATAGGCGCTGAGGGCGCCGCAGACGAAGGGTTCTTCGAGCCAGGCGGCGTTGCAGGCCTGGAGAGCGGGTAACCGTTTTTCGGCCTCCGAAACGTCATCGCCCCAGACCGTGCCGGCATCGACAAGCAGCATCCGGTCATTACCAAGGCCCTCGCGCGCGGCCTGTACCTGGTCGGCGTCCTGGGCGACGGTGCCGCGGCCGTACGGTCCCCAACCGAATTTTGCGGCGCGGAAACCGGCGCGAGCAACTTGCTGGGCTTTGAGGAGGATGGAGTGGGGGTCATCGCCGAAGAGTTGAGAGGCGTAAGCGGTTTTCGGATAGGCGCCTTCGTAACCCAGGAGACGATAGACGGGTTCGTTCAGCTTGCGTCCGAGCAAGTCCCACAGGGCCACGTCAATGCCGGACAACGTGTGATCGGTTTGCAAGAGGTCGAAGCTGTTGGCACGCACCAGCGCGTTAATGCGCCGGATGTCTTCCGGTTCGTCGAGGCATTGGCCCAGCACTGAGGCGCTTAGGGGTTTGCAGGCGCTGTGGGACATTGGGCTGTTCCAACTGGCCATCGAGACCAACGGCGAAGCCTCGCATTCGCCCCACCCACAGAAGCCGCCGCCTTCGACGCGGACCAATAAGGCATCCTGGCTGCCATCGCCGATGTCGCGGACGATCGGCATGGAAAGATAGAAGAAATCGACGGCTTCGATCTTCATTGAGGCTTGAATTCAGAAGGTGATGGTTAGACCACCATCGACGATGATGACCTGGCCGGTGAGATAGGTGGCATCCGGCCCAGCGAGGAAAGCGGCCACACCGGCGATTTCCTCGGGGCGGCCCGCGCGGCGCAAAGGGAGATGATGGCCTTCGACGTAATTGCTGCGGAACCAGTCGGTTTCCAACTCGCTGATGCCATCGGGCCCGATGCTCATTTCCGTATCGATGAAGCCTGGGGCGATAGCATTGACCAGGATGTTTCGGGGCGCCAACTCGACGGCCAGTCCGCGGCAAAACTGGTTCAAGGCCGCCTTGGCCATGGCGTAGGCGCTCGATCCGGGCTCGGCTCGGCCGCCGTGAATCGAGGTGACGTGAATGATGCGCCCGCCGTTGGGCATCAGGGGAACACAGGCGCGCGTCACGCCCACGCCGCCTTCGAACATGGTGTCGAACGGTTTGCGCCACTGCTCGATGGGCGAGTCCGTCACGTGCGCGGATTGGGCCATCCCAGCACAGTTGACCAGCACGTCCACGCGGCCCCATTTTTCTTTGAGCTGTCGCTCGAGCAGTGCGAGCACGGCTGGATCGCTGTAATCCCCCGGGCACAGGAGGTGGCCGCCAGGCGGGAATTTTTTCACCAGTTCCTCCAACCGCTCCGTTCGGCGAGCGTTGAGACAAACGTCATAGCCATCGGCGGCGAAGCGCAGGGCGGTGGCGCGGCCGATGCCGGAGGAGGCGCCCGTGATGACGGCTTTGCGGTGAGGATTCATAGAGGTAGGGACATCGCGCTGCGATGTCCCCGGCTGAAGGCCGGAATGAACGTGGATGCGGGTGCGTCGCTCGAACCGCGTTGGATCGAGGACCGATGGTTGCGAAGCGGAAGGGGGCCCGGACGGCGCAGCGCGCCGTCCCTACCTGGCTGGGTAATGCGGATTTCCATAGGCTAGGCCGGTCCGGCATAAAGGCTGACGATCGTGTCCAGCACCTGGCCGGGCTCGAGGCGCGAACATTGGGCTTTGGCGGCGGCATCTTTGACGGACATCGGCATGGCGGTGCAGGGTTCAAGGATGATGGTGTAGTGATCCAGAAAGCCTCCGTACGAGGCGAACAGCCAGGCAAAAGGAAATATTTTGGTATCAAACTGATAACCGAACTTGAGTCCGGTCTTTGGGCGGCACCAGAACATCTCGCCTTTGGCCAAGTCGAACAGGTAGAAAAAATCCATCGTGCCGTCTTTCGCAGGGATAATATTTGCCCCGCGGCCTTCGATTTCAGGCCATTTGAAAGGTTCTCTGGTTTTGAAGCGGGACCAGGCTGGATCCACGATTTGCGCGCGACGCGCCGGGCATTCAATGACATCGCCTTCCTGCACTGCGACTGCGGCGTGCAATTTCCAGAGAAAATCGCGCGACTGTTGCGTCGTGTTGGCAATGCGATATTTGAAATCAATCCACGGCTCACCGGCACGGAGGTGCATTTCCCGATGATACTCCAACCCGAACCGAGCCAGACGGCCGTGCAAAATAAGGTGATCGCCGGCGACTTTGGCCTGGAGCGGCGTGGTCCAGAGCTCGCCGTGATCCGGACAGTCAATTCCGATGATCGGTTCGGCGAGGTCATTGGGTAGCAATTCATCAATGCCGCCGTAAAAATTCGGATCGTACTCGGTGCCGCTCGGCTTTAGCTCAAGGCGCAAAGCCTGGTTGCGCCACAGGAACTCATGCCCGGTGCGCTTATCAATGATGCTGACAATCCGCCCACCGACACTGGGCACCACGCCGACCTGGAGGTGCGCCGATTCCATTCGGACGATGGGCACGCCATCAAGCTCGAGATTCTGTTGAATGGCCGGCACGCGGGTTGGCTACCAAAACTTCCAATAAATTCCAATCAGGATCATTCCCAGCAACGCCCACCAGAGCCACAGATTGGAATACCAGCCGGCGGGCTGGCCCGTATACAGCATCGAACGATCCCAGAGATTGTTCGCGGGTTGCTTGCGCTTGATTAGCAAAGGAACCAGGAACGCCACCGCACTCACCAATAGGATTAAGGCCATGGCGGAGGGATTCACGGCGGAAATCCACACGACCAGACCCGCGGCAACAGCGGCCAGAGGCAAGGCCAATCGCGGGCGTTCGCTGCTCAAGGCGTACATCAGCACCAGGGAAATCAGGCCGTACGCGCCCGCAAATACCATCGGGTTTTCGAGATTGGGCGGCAGGAAATGAAGATCGTGATCGGCCAGGATGGCTTTGATGAGGATGAAAGGCGCCGACAGGAGCGATAACCACAGACAAACCAGCGCACCCCGTTCGCTGGCTCGTTTCCACAGCGCGCCGGCGAGAAAGACGACTACGACCGGAGAAGCCATGGGCGCGAGGATATCCTGGGCGTACCTGAAAATGTTTTCCCAGCGCATCACAATCGGCGCGAGCAAGGCCCCGACCAGCAGCGCGATGGCGCCGGACCAGCGCCCGACGCTGACCAGGCGCGCTTCCGACCAGTTACGACCGCCGGATTGTTGTACCAGGTCCAGCGTGACCATGGTGGACGTGGAATTTACCAGGCCGGAGACGGTGGACATGATCCCGCTGATGATCGCGGCCACAACGAGTCCACGCCAGCCTTGCGGTACCACGCTGGCCACGACCGCCGGATAGGCCACGTCGGGGTTGTCGAGGTGCGGATTAATCACTCGATAAATCATGCCCGGGAAGCAGGTGGCCAGCGGGACGAGCAGCTGCAGCACGGCTGAAAAGAGGACACCCATCTTGGCGTGCCACTCGTTTCGAGCTGCCAGGCAGCGTTGGTTGATATGCTGGTTATTTGTGTAGTACCAAACATTGGTTGAGAGCATGAGAACCACTAGGGCCGTCCAGGGCACTTCGTGGCTGGCAGGAGTAAACAGGTGTGCCCGCTGGCCGGTGCCCAAAACCGCGGGGAAATCCCAATGAATTTTTGCCAAGCCGGCAAAGAACACGTAGATGCCCCCGCCCAGCAAGAGGATGCACTGCAGGGTGCTGGTCCAGGCTACCGCGGTAAGTCCGCCGTAGACCGTGTAAGCGCCGGTAATTAAAGCCAGCAGCCATACCGCCAGCAATCGGTTGATGTGCCACATCTTTTCCAATGCAAAGCCGCCCGTGTAAAACACCAGCGCGAAGTTTACCAGGACGTAGCTGCCGATGTTTAGGCAGGCATACAGCTTGCGTGACCGTGGCCCGAACCGGCGTTCGAGGTACTCGGGCATGGTCGCGATGTTATTGCGGACGTAGAGCGGAACAAAAACCCAGAGCAGCAGCGAGAGGCCGGGCCAGACAAGCCATTCCCAATTGGCGACGGGCATTCCCAATTTATAGGCGTAACCGATCTCGCCGACGAATTGCTCGGAACTGACGCCGGCGGCGACGATCGAAAAACCAATCACGTACCAGGGCAGCCGATTATCGGCGCGGAAGTAGCCCTGGACCGAAGTGCGTTCTTTGCGCGAGGAAAGAAACCCGATCAGCACCACGAGGACGAAATATCCAACGCAGATGGCGAGATCGAGGGTGGTATACATGGGCTGGCGCCATGTTGGGGGAAAAGCGGAAAGCGGAAAGCGAAAAGCGAATGCAGGTGGGAAGGAGAGAGAGTATTGCAGAGTCAACGCGGGCTTCGGCGGATCCGCTGGTCCGACATTCACTCGATGAGGTCCGAGTGTTCGATGTCGGCTATGGATTTGGGTTCGGACTGCGGACGGACGAGATAAACAATTACCTGACGAGAAGGCCAAACAGGGTCCATTTGCTGGGGGACATGTAGTTATGAATTGTCGGAGGCCCCTCACCCCGTCCCTCTCCCCTTCGGAAGGGGAGAGGGTGTTCTTTGTTTTGTGACTGTTACCCGGGGTGGCGCCCTGGCGGGCTGACCCCGGGCTACTTTCTTGAACCCCGCTGGGGTTCTCTGAATTGGCCGGCCTGCGTTCGGCGTAGGCTTTCAGCAATGAGCTGTCGGTTTGCTCGGCGTGTTTTAAACTCCGGATTGGCCTTGGGCGCCTGGGTTTGGAGTCTGGCCTGCGGGCGGTTTCGGCGCCGGGCCGCCTAAAGGCGGGACTCCAAACCGAATTCTAAAACACGCTCTTAGAAACTCTGGCACCGACATTCACTCGATGAGGTCCGATTGTTCGATGTCGGCCATGGATTTGGGTTCGGACTGCGGACGGACGAGATAAACAATTCCGCGCACCAACTTCCAAAAGCCGTATATTCCAGCTATACCGACCAAACCGACCCCATAGTTGGCATTGCCAAGAAATGGAAGCCAGAGGTAAATCGTGATACTGGCGGCAATGGTGAGCACCGCACCAATCAGAACATTTCGGAGGCCGATTCTTCTAAGCTCCTGGTTTCTCTCAATCAGGAACTCCTTCAGCTTGGCATCCGCAACCAAATCTGAAACGCCATTGGAGATCAGGAAATCGCGAACCTCTAAAGGTGGCTCACCCCAGATAATCCTGGCCCTTGCCTCGGCGATGATTGTCTCGATGCTCATTGGGTTGCCGATCTCGCCGGCCCCGGCTGGCCTGAACGCGCCCGGACCGCCGGCCTGATTGCGAGCATTTTTAAACCCTCGGCTTGGCGTGGGCACCAGGGTTTGGAGTCCCGCCTTCAGGCGGTTTTGGAGCCAGGCCGCCTAAAGGCGGGACTCCAAACCCAAGTGCGCGCGCAATAGGCCAAAATCCTAAACAAGGCCGAAGCCGGAGATTGAATGAACGGTTGGCACGAGAGAATCATCCACTCGCTAGCCTGGCCTAGCGCTGATACACGCGCACGTAATCAATGTAATACCGCTGCGGAAAACAGGATTCATCGATGCCTTTGGCCCCGCCCCAAGCTCCGCCGATGGCGAGGTTGAGGATTAAGTATTGCCCTCGATCGTAAGGCCACGCGTCTTCGCCCGATTTTTCGTTTTCGTAAGTGAAATATTTTTTGTCGTCGACGAAGAAATCCAGCCGAGTCGGATCCCATTCCAAGGCGTATACATGAAAGGCCTCGGCGGCATCCGGAACGCTGATCTGGCTTCCCTTTCCGGTCTTCTTCACGTGGTTGTACTTCCTGGTATGGATATTAGCGTGAATGACGCCCGGATCGAATCCGACGAATTCCATGATATCGATCTCGCCGCCCGCGGGCCAGCCGACGTGGGCTGTGTTGGTCCCCAGCGTCCAAATGGCGGGCCAGGTGCCCCGGCCCGGCGGCAGCTTCGCCCGCACCTCGATCCGGCCATAAGTCCAGTCGGCTTTACCGCGTGTCGTAAGGCTGGCGGAGGTGTATTCGGCGAACTCGCGGTTTCTGCGAGTGCCAGCGGTCGCCGCGGGATCGTAAAGGGGGTTTTTGAATTGTTCCTTGCGCGCCTCGATGACCAGCATGCCGTTTTCCACCCGGGCATTTTCCGAACGTGCCTTGGTGTAGTATTGCGCCTCGTTATTGCGCAGGAAGCCTTCCTCGTAAGTCCATTTGGCCGGATCGGGCAGGCCGGGTTTGTCGAAATCATCCGACCAAACAAGTTTCCATTCGGCGGCCAGCCCCGGTGTCGCCAGCAGAAGGCACGCGATTGCTAAGAAGTTGCGCATGGCAATAACCTTTCGACGCAATTGTATCGACATGGCGACGTGAGGAGCAACACCCATCGTATCCACCTTTTTTGTTCGCGCAGATTCTAATTCTAGCCATCGTGCTTTCGCTTCTATTACTATTCTTCCAACGACACAGCCGTGAGCTCTGACCTCAAAATCATCTGTGACGAGCGTTGCACCGGTTACCGTCAACCGGGCCATCCGGAGCGGCCGGAACGCATTGCCGCCTCGGTTCAGACGCTGCGCAAGCAACAGGAACTCAAGTTGACCTGGGCCGATCCTGGACCGGTCGAAGATGCGGTCCTGCTGCGAGCTCATACGCCCGAGCACCTGGCCCGGTTAGGCGTGGAGCGCGATTTCGATCCCGACACACCTTACTTTTCCGAAATAGGGAATTATGCGCGCGCGTCGGCCGGTGCGGCGTTGACCGCGCTGAAAACAGCTCGCGCCGGTGAGATGGCCTTCAGCCTGATGCGGCCGCCGGGCCATCACGCCACCTCGACTCGGGCGATGGGTTTCTGTTACCTGAACAATATGGCGGTCGCGTGTTTGGAAGCGCTGGCCACCGGCTGCAAACGGATAGCGGTTTTCGATTTCGACGTGCATCACGGCAATGGGACGGAAGCCATTCTTGTGAATAAACCCGGCGCTTCTTTCTTTTCCATCCACCAGTTCCCCTGCTATCCGGGCACCGGCACCCGCAATGTGGGCGACAATTGCTTCAATTACCCCGTGGCGCCCCAGACCCCCCGCGCCGAGTATCGGCACGTTCTGACCAGCGCCCTGGAACACCTGGCAAGCCTTAAACCGGAAATGGTGGCGGTGTCCGCGGGTTTTGATTGTTACGCGCGCGATCCATTGGCGCAGGAAACCCTTGAGGCTGAGGATTTCTTTTGGCTGGGAGAATCTCTCAGGAAACTCGGTGTTCCCATGTTCAGCCTGCTGGAGGGCGGCTACAGCAACGATTTGCCGGAATTGATTCTGGCTTATCTAAAGGGCGTGTCGTAGCGGCGAAAGAGTAAGAGCCTGTTTTAGAAATCGGTTAGGAGTTCCGCCTTTAGGCGGCCCGGCGCCGAAACCGCCTGAAGGCGGGACTTCAAACCCGGGCGCCCATGCCCCAGGCCGGTATTTTAAAACACGTTCTAAGAGGCGCAAAGATGGGAAAGCTCTCCCCACAGATTCGGGGCGACCGCAGATGGGGAATCCGAAAGCTGAGGTTTTCTATACAGGCTCAGAGTCCCATTGCGGGGACAAAAGCTTACGGAGGCTACCCTGGCCAAGGGTCTTCGCAGAAAAATCTCGACTCCAGCGGAGATACGACCAGTTCCATCGAGTCGCAACCCGTTCCGGGTAGATGAAACGCCCCGAACTGACCCTCTCCCCACAGATTCGGGGCGACCGCAGATGGGGAATCCGAAAGAGTCTGTTCAGGATGCACTCGACGCCGTTTCGACCTGGCTTGAGGAAAG
>DASRFK010000033.1:0-11854 GCA_035651635.1 Verrucomicrobiia bacterium
GACGGGTTGTTCACCTCCGGCAGCTCTCCACCTCGTGTCGCCACGACGCAGTAGCCTTCGGTTACAGGCGGGTGAACGTTCCGCCTGACGGGGACTTGCACCCCGCAGTGTGCACGCCTTCACAGGCGCACGCGCGCGGGCTTCCAGCCCGCAGAAACATCCGAACCGAGTCCGATGCGAGCCACGCATGACATCTGCCGGCTTTCGAAATTGCTGCGGAACCACCGTTGAGGGGCGGCAGAGGCCTGACTTATTCCGGGATTTCGTAGTGTATGATTTTGGAGTTCCCTGTCGGGCCTCTGCCGCGCAGGTGGGCAATGGCTGCCGTGAAGGTGGGCAGTTTTTCGAGTGAACGGTCATGGCAGCGGAAGGGGTGGAATGCTTGATTTTAAATTTTTAATTCTTAATTGGAGAAGCGGAGCCAGGTTGCGGCGCGGGTGTTGCGGTGGGCGGGCTCGCGAGGACTGAACTGGCGGAGAGTTGGCCGCGGAGTTGGCCGTGGCGGTGCGCCAGAAACCATGCGCCGATCGCCAGACCCACACCACTTAGGATTAGCAACTCGTTGCCGGCGATCAGCGTGGGCAGGATCAGCAGGATCAGGCCGCCGGCGGCAATTGCCGCGCTGGTCGTCACGCTGCCAATCACCAGCTTCAGTGGCGGCCAGAACAAGGAACTCAGGCCGAACACAAATAACGCCGCGCCTAACCAAGTAATGCCTCGTAAACTGGCCAATCTCGCCCCCAACTCGCGCGCGGTGTCCTTTTGTGACGCACCCAGTTCGGCTGCGGTACGGCTCTCCTCGCGCTCGGTCACCGGCATCGGCGCGTTCAGAACGATCGCATGGACATTCGTCATCGGCGCACCGGAACCGCGGGTTTGGACCGTGGTTTCTTCCAGCCGCGCGCCGGCGGGCAGCGTGTAGTTGCGGACGCGGAGAGATTCCTGTTGTTGGCGGCTTTCCTGGGCCGGGTTGTCACCCTGAACGAGCTTTTGAGCCAGGGTTCCCGCTGGACCGCGGGTAGTCTCGGCTTTGCCTCCGTGAAGGGGGCGCGGTCCGACGCAACCGGCGATTAGCACGCACACAATTGGCAGCAGCCGAGCAGCACACCAGGACGCGAAAGGTGCGCCGAACAAATCTCCCTCTCCCCTTTGGGAGAAGAGGGAAGGGGAAAGGAGGCCTTCGGGACGCGCGGTCGATGCAGAGTTGCAAGGCGCTGCGTGCAGATTGTTGTGAGCTGGAGCCGGCTTGGCATTGACTCGTTGGCGTTTCATGTCTCTGTTACTCGCGGAACGGTGCACCGGCCGGTCGAGGCACCCTCGGAAGTGGCTCCCCGGGCAAGGATTACGTCGCGCGCACCCGGTGCTGAGAGGGTGCGCCGCGGTGAGTCTGTGTGTCCTCCGTGAACGTAACTCCTCTCGCATTCGTTCCGCCCGCTAAACGCGGGCGGGGACATCGCAGCGCGATGTCCCTACCTCGGGGGGCTCTTTTCGAGGATTTAGATGCGTTTGCCCTGGTGGCCGCCCCGCTGACGCAGCGGGTTCGTATGATATACTGGCTAAAGGTTATGCGAGAATGGGCACTGATTACCGGGGCATCAACGGGTATTGGACGGGAGCTGGCCGAGGTACTGGCCGATGCGGGTTTCAACCTGGCCCTGCTGGCGAGAAATTTAGACCGTCTCCAGGTGGTTTCCGATGAACTCAGGGCGGTTCACAGAATTGAGACACGGGTCCTGCCCATCGATCTGAGTGTCCCGGGAGCGGCGGCCAAAACCTTCGAGAGTCTTCGGGATGTTCCGATTTCGGCTCTGGTCAACAACGCAGGCTTTGGCACGTACGGTCCTTTTGCGCAGAGCGACCTCCCGTCGCAGAGCGGCATAATGCAGGTGAACATCGTGGCGCTGGTTGAACTCACGCGCCTGTTCGTTCAACCCATGCTCGGCCGTCGAGCCGGGCGCATTCTCAACGTCGCTTCGACCGCCGCGTTCCAGCCCGGACCCATGGTGAGCGTTTACTACGCCAGCAAGGCGTTTGTTTTTTCCTTTTCCTATGCTCTGTCCGATGAACTGAAAGACACTGGCGTGACCGTTACGGCGCTTTGTCCCGGCATGACCAAAACCGAATTCCAGAAGCGCGCCAACCTGCGCGAAAGCCACTCCTGGCCGATGATGTCCGCCCGCGCTGTAGCCGAGGCGGGCTATGCCGGCATGATGAAAGGAAAACGCGTGGTCATCCCCGGTGTCTTCAACCGGATTGGTTCCTTCTTTGCCCGCCGTGTCCCCCTCCGCCTAACCTCCGCCATCGTGCGCCGCATACATGCCTAAAGGCGCGCGGGCATTCTGCCCGCAGCAACGTCCGATCACCACCTGGCGCCAAACCTCATCCTCCGCCCGATTAGAGGGTGTCTTTAGAGGGTGTCTTGAAAATGGGTCCGCGGTGCCATTCCGGCGGCGAGACGCCGCCGGAACCCGCAGGCGAGGACGCCTGCGCTACGTAGCGCGGGCCTCTGGCCGGCGAGTTTTGGCGGCGTCTCGCCGCCAAGATCATTATTAAACACGCTCTTAAGCAAAACTTTCTGCGTGCTTTTTCTGAGAACTGTCTAACATTTCGGCAATGACGCTCAGCGAAGCGCAAGCCCGCCATCACGAGTTGGCCGATGAACTCCGGCGGCACGACCATGCATACTACGTTCTGGCCCAGCCGACGATTACCGACCAGGACTATGATCGGCTGTATCACGAACTGCTCGACCTGGAACGACAATTTCCCCAACTCGTCACTCCGGATTCTCCAACCCAGCGCGTCGGCGGCCAGCCGCTCAAGGAGTTCAAGCCCGTCCGTCATCTCAAGCCGATGACCAGCCTGGACAATACCTATTCCCAGGAAGAGTTGCGCGAGTTCATCGGTCGCGTTCAACGGCTGTTGCCCAACGAAACGCTCGACTGGGTGGTCGAACCAAAAATTGACGGGGTCGCCATCAACCTTCGCTACGAGCACGGCCGGTTTGTTTGCGGTGCAACCCGCGGCGATGGCACCACCGGCGACGACATTACGGTGAATTTGAAAACGATCCGCAGCATCCCGCCGCTCCTCCACGCAGGAACGCGCAAAGCCCACCATGAAGATGCCTCACGAATCCCGGAACTGCTCGAGGTTCGAGGCGAAGTGTATCTGACCAAAGCCGGCTTCGAGAAACTCAACTCCGAGCGCAAGGCTGCCGGAGAAGAGACTTTTGCCAATCCGCGCAACGCCGCAGCCGGGTCGCTTAAACAGCTCGATCCGCGCATGGTGGCCAAACGCCCGCTGGATATCGTCCTCTACGGCGCTGGGCTCGTTCAGGGCGCAGCGCGCCCGCCCCAAACCCAAAGCGAGATGCTGGATTGGCTGAAGTCGCTCGGGTTTAAAACGCCGCAGACCACCTGGCACTGCGCGTCCGCGGACGAATTGGTCAAGGCCATCGATGCATTGGATAAAGTGCGCCGCCAGTACCCGTTCGAGACCGACGGTGCGGTGGTCAAACTCAATTCGTTTGCGCAACGCGAAAAAGCCGGGTTTACCTCGAAAGCCCCACGCTGGGCGATTGCCTACAAATACGCGGCGGAGCAAGCGGAGACGAAACTCAAGGCGGTGACGGTCCAGGTGGGCCGCACGGGAGCGTTGACGCCCGTGGCGGAACTCGAACCGGTCTTCCTGGCTGGCAGCACCATCAGCCGCGCCACCTTGCACAATGACGATTACATACGGCAGAAGGACATCCGGGTTGGCGACACCGTGACCATCGAGAAAGCCGGGGAAGTAATTCCCGCGGTGGTTGACGTAGTGCTGACCAAACGCACGGGCAGCGAAACACCATTTCGATTCCCCCCAACCTGTCCCGAATGCGGTTCAAAGATTTCGCGGTCTGCCGGTCTGGTCGAGGGTGACGAAGGGGTCGTTTGGCGCTGTGTTAACCCGGACTGCCCAGCACAGGTCCGCGGCCGCATCGAACATTGGTGCTCGCGAGGCGCCATGGACATTGAAGGCGGCGGCGAGGCCCTCGTGCGACAGTTGGTCGGCCGTGGCCTGGTCCGGGACGTGGCCGATCTCTATTCGCTGAAGCTTGATGAGGTCTCCGGTTTGGAGCGAATGGGGGAAAAATCGGCGCAAAATTTCCTCGCGGGCGTGGCTGCGAGCAAGAGTCGCGATTTGTGGCGCGTGTTGTACGGGCTGGGAATCCTGCACGTGGGGGCGGGTGTGGCGAAGGCCCTGGGCCGGTGCTTTGCCTCCCTCGATGACATTTTCGCCGCCAGCGCGGATCAGTTGACTGACTGCGAAGATGTCGGCGAAGTCATCGCCCAAAGCGTCGTGCAATGGCACGGTGACCCCCGGAATCGGAAGCTGCTCGAACGATTGCGCAAAGCAGGGTTGAACTTCAGTTCCGAGCTGTACCAGCCGCAAGCAAAGGCCGGCCCGCTCGCGGGCAAAACATTCGTGCTGACCGGCACTCTACCCAATCTCAAGCGCGAGGAGGCCGCCGCCAAAATTGAGGCCGCCGGCGGCAAAGTCAGCGGCAGCGTCAGCAAAAAAACCGATTACGTCGTTTCCGGTGAAGAAGCCGGCTCGAAATTGGAAAAGGCGCGGAAGTTAGGCGTGAAGATTATCGACGAAGCAGAACTACTGCGGCTGTGCCCCTGAAAATAACCAACCCACCATCCTGATGGCGCTCCTGCTCGCAGGCGCGCCCGCCCCGCTCATGCCGCAAACCAATTCCTCACCAACAAAGCGCTGGCTGGCCCATGCTGATTTGCCGCCCGCATTCGCAGCCCCAAACTCCAAAGCGCAGTGGCAACGGCAGCGCGAAAAAACTCGCGCCACGCTCTGGAATTTGTTGGGCAACCTCCCGCCGCGCCCCAAGGTGTCCCGAGTTCAAACCCTTGCTCGTGAAGACCGGGGAGAGTTTGTAGTCGAAAAATTCGCGTTCGATAACGGGGCCGGCGCCACGGTGCCGGGCTATCTGTTGCTTCCCCAAAATGCCCGCAAAGCGCCGGGCATTCTTTTTTGCCATTGGCACGGCGGGGAGTATGACATCGGCAAAGAAGAACTGTTTCAGGCGCGGCACACACCGGAAGCCCCGGGACCCGCGCTGGCCCGCCGCGGTTTTGTCGTGCTGGGCATCGACGCGTACTGTTTCGGAGAACGCAACGGACAGGGACCGGGAGGTCCGGAGGAAAAGGGTTCCGCCGGAGAAATGACCGCCAGCAAGTTCAACCTGTGGGTTGGGCGCACGCTTTGGGGCATGATCCTGCGCGACGATCTGATGGCCTTGGATTATTTGGCCTCCCGCCCCGAGGTCGATTCCGACCGGCTTGGCGTCACGGGCATCAGCATGGGGGCGACTCGTTCCTGGTGGCTGATGGCCCTGGATGAGCGCCTCAAAACCGGAGTTGCCGTCGCCTGCCTCACGCGCTATCAGAACTTGATTCAGCACGAGGAACTAAAGGCACATGGCATCTATTATTTTGTACCGGGCCTGCTCAGCCATTTCGATACCGAAGCCGTCGTGGCGCTCATAGCTCCCCGGCCGATTTTGTTCCAAACCGGCGATCAGGATTCCGGTTCGCCAATCGATGGCATCCACGGCATCGAATCAGCCGTCCGGCCCGTGTATGAGCTGTACGGAAAGCCCGACCAATTCCAGAGCCTTGTGTATCCCGGGCTGGGTCATGTGTACACCCAGCCAATGTGGGACAAGACTGTACAGTGGCTGGAACGGGAGTTAAAGTAAGGCTGGGCACGACACTATTTTCGAGGGTTGAACGCTTCGCCAAAAAATGAGGCGTTCTGCCCGGAGCCCGCTACGCTCGGAAGCCGCTTATTCAACCACGATCGTAAACCGGTGGGTCGGTTGACTTCGCCGGGGTTTTGGCTTACAAGACCACGCAATCAGCACCGAACCTAAAGCTTAGAGCAAAATGAGCGCGGCTGTCTTTTCCTTTCCAACTCCAACCCTGTTTGGGGCTGGAGCCCTGTCGGAATTGCCTGAGAGACTGAAAAAATTGCGAGTGGAGCGGCCGCTGGTGGTGACCGACAGCGGACTGCTTCGGACACCGGCCTTCGACAGTTTGGCCCGTGTCCTGGGAGGAACGGCCCGCGATAAGACCTGGTTTGTCTATTCAGGAGTGCGCGCCAACCCGGTGGAGAACGATGTGCGTGGGGCCGCGGCGCAATACCAGGAGGCCAGCTGCGACGGGGTAATCGCTTTGGGCGGGGGAAGCCCGCTGGACGTGGGCAAAGCAGCCCGGCTGTTGGTTAAAAGGCCTGATTACAAACTCGAACGCTTCTACGACGAATCGGATTGGTCAGGGCTGGCGCCGTTCGTAGCGATCCCGACGACGGCCGGGACGGGCAGCGAAGTGGGCCGCAGTTCGGTCATTACTTTGGATTCGACCAAACGCAAAGCGGTCTTGTTCCACCCGGAGCTGCTGGCCAGGCTGGTGATTCTGGATCCTGAACTGACGCTGGGGTTGCCTCCGAAATTGACAGCTGCCACCGGCGCGGATGCCCTGACTCACTGTATCGAGTCGTTTACCTGCCCGGCGTTTCATCCGATGTGCGATGGCATCGCCCTGGAAGGAATCCACCTGATTGTCGACGCTCTGCCACGCGCGTATCGCAACGGCAACGATGTGGATGCGCGCGGCAAAATGCTGGTGGCTGCGGCGATGGGAGCGGTGGCTTTTCAAAAGGACCTTGGGGTGGTGCATTCGCTCGCGCATCCACTGTCGACGATCTGCCAGATGCACCATGGCCTGGCCAACGCACTTTGCCTCGTCGCCGGCATGAGATTTTGCGCAGCGCGCCAGCCTGGCTTGTACCGTCGCGTGGGCATTGCCTGCGGGCTGGATTTGAACCAGGTCAAAGCCGCGGAAGCAGATGAGGCGACCATCGGTTTTATTGCGAAATTCCTGGCCGATTTGGGTCTGCAAGCCCGATTGCGAGAACATGGAGTTACCGAAGAGCACCTGGAGGCTTTGGTCGCCCAGGCTTTCGACGACCCATGCCACAAAACCAATGCCGTCCCCGTGGCGCGCGCGGATTTGCGCCAACTGTACCTCGAAGTTTTATGAGTATTCCGACAGGGTTGTTTGTGGATGGGGCCTGGCGCGAGTCCGCTTCGGGCTTGCGCACACGGTTGATCAACCCAGCTACGGAAGACATTTTCGGCGAGGTTGCCAGCGCCGGCGCATCCGAAGTTGAGGCGGCGGTGACAACGGCCCACAAGGCTTGGGAATCCGGTTGGCGTGATTTGACCCCCGGCAAGAGGAGCGACGTACTGTTCAGCGTGGCGCGAGCGTTGCGCGAGAACGTGGAACGCATCGCCCAGCTCGAAATGCTGCAGATCGGCAAACCGATCAGCGACGCCCGTGACGAAGCGGCCCTGGGGGCGCGGGTATTTGAGTTTTACGCGGGGGCAGTAACCAAGTTCGGTGGCCAGACACTGCCGGTCGCCCGCGGTGGATTTGATTTCACGTTGCGGCAGCCCATGGGCGTGGTGGCCTGCATCGTGCCCTGGAATTTCCCGTTCCCAATCGCGTGCTGGAAAGCGGCACCGGCGCTGGCGGCGGGCAACTGCGTGGTGCTCAAGCCGGCGTCGCTCTCACCACTAACGGCACTGGCGCTGGGCGAAATTGCGCATGCCGCCGGACTGCCGGCGAGTGTGCTGCAAGTTTTACCCGGTTCCGGGGGTGCCATTGGTGAGGCGCTGGTGACGCACCCGCTCATTCGCAAGATTTCCTTCACCGGCTCGACGTCGGTCGGCCAGCGGATCATGGAACTGGCTTCCAAGGACATCAAACGCATCTCGCTCGAACTGGGGGGCAAATCGCCCAACATAGTTTTCGCCGATGCAGATTGGCAACGGGCCGCCGACACCTCGCCGATGAGTGTTTTTGCCAATACCGGCCAGGATTGCTGCGCCCGGAGCCGGTTGTTTGTGGAAGCATCGATTTTCGAGCCTTTCGTCAAAAAGTTTGTGGCTGCCACCAAGAAACTGGTCGTGGGCGATCCGGCCAGGCCCGAAACTCAGCTCGGACCGCTGGTTTCGGCGGCGCAACGCCAAACGGTGGAGGAGTATCTCGCGGACGCCCGCTCACACAAGAGCCGCTTTGCCTGCGGCGGCACTCGTCACACGGGAAAGGGCTTTTATCTCGAGCCCACGGTTCTGTTGGACGTGGCGAAAAGCGATCGTTGCTGGCGGGAAGAAATATTTGGGCCGGTCGTCTGTATGTCAGCGTTCGAAGACGAGGAGACGATGCTGCGCGAGGTCAATGCGTCCCCGTACGGCTTGAGCGGATCGGTTTGGACGAATGATTTGAGGCGGGCGCTGCGCGTGGCGCGCGCCGTCGAGAGCGGTGTGCTCAGCATCAACTCGCATAGCAGCGTTCATGTGGAAGCTCCGTTTGGCGGATTCAAGTGCAGCGGCCTGGGCCGCGACCTGGGGATGGCGGCCATGGAAGGCTATACCGAGCTCAAAAACGTTTACATCGCGGAAACCTGATGAACCTGCAGCAACTCAGGGCGCAAGTGCGGGCGGGAACCATCGACACGGTCCTGGTGGCGTTGCCCGATCCGTTTGGCCGGCTGGTGGGCAAACGCTTCCGCGCTGACATTTTCCTGGACTCAGTCGCTAAACAGGGAACGCACGGGTGCAATTACCTGCTGACGGTCAATCTCGATATGGATCCCCTGGACGGCTTCAAGGTGGCCAGTTGGGAAAAGGGATTTGGCGACTTCACATTGCAGCCGGACCTCGAGACGCTCCGGCTCATCCCGTGGCAAACGGCGGCGGCCCTGGTCATCTGTGATCATGTCAAACACGATCGCAGTTTGGTAGCCGAGGCACCGCGGTCGGTCCTGCGGCGTCAGCTCGAGCGTGTGAAAGCCAATGGCTTTACCTGCTTTTGCGCCAGCGAACTGGAGTTCTACCTGTTCAATCAGACCTATCATTCCGCTTTTGACAGTGGTTACAGCGACCTGCAGCCGTCGAGCGATTACCGCATCGATTATCATTTGATGCAGCCGACCCGCGACGAACCGCTCATGCGCGCCATCCGCAATGGCATGAGCGCTGCCGATGTCCCAATCGAAAGCAGCAAGGGCGAATGGAGCCGCGGCCAGCACGAGCTCAATTTCATTTATTCGGAACCGCTGGTAATGGCCGACCGTCACGTCTTGTTCAAACAAGGAATCAAGGAAATCGCCGAACAACACGGAAAGTCGGTCTCGTTCATGGCGAAATATGCACCGACCGAGGCGGGCAATTCCTGCCACGTCCATATGAGCTTATGGAAAGACGGTCGCAATGCGTTCGCGCAAACCGGTCGAATTTCAAAGGCGCCTCGGCGCGCTGTGGCGCATGAAAGCTCGAAGTCGGAACGCGAGCCCGGTTCAGCCTTATTCCGGCAGTTTCTCGGCGGGCTGCTGAAGTATTCGCCCGAGCTTTGCCTTTTTTTTGCTCCCACGATCAATAGCTACAAGCGGTATCAACCGGGCAGCTGGGCCCCGACTCGCATGGCCTGGGCGGTTGATAATCGGACGGTGGGTTTTCGGGTCGTAGGTGAGGATAAATCGTTTCGGGTGGAAAATCGCATGCCTGGGGCGGATGCCAACCCGTATCTGGCCTTTGCGGCGATGCTGGCTGCGGGCATGGCTGGGATCGAGGAAAAGCTCGCTTGCGGCCACGAATATGCCGGAAACGCGTATGTAGACGCGGCCCTGGCGCGCTTGCCGTCAACCTTGCACGAGGCTACCGAACGGTTTGCCGCCTCAACCCTGGCCAAACATGCTTTCGGGGAGGAAGTAGTTGAGTTCTATTCCCACCATGCCCGATTGGAGACGGAGGCTTTCAACAATGCCGTAACGGACTGGGAAAAGAGCCGGTACTTCGAGCGGATTTGAGTCAAAACGCCTTGAGCGTCTCGAGAACGGCGCGGATGCGCGGGACTTCATGCGTGCGGAATAAATCCGTTTTGCCCAAAGCGGCCAGAACGGCAAAAAATGGTTCAGCGCAACGAACTTCTTCGCCGAAAAACTCAAAGGCGTGGGGCAGAGCCTGGCAGATAGGAAATCCAAGGCTGCGCAATCGGAATGAATTAAGAAATACCTGCATCTGGTGTCGCACCCTCACCGAGCTGTCCTGTAGATTTCGGTAATAGAAACCAAGCCCGGGATCGATCAGGATTTTGTTCACGCCCAGGCGCAGAGCTTTTTCCGTCGCGCGGGCGAAAAAATCGCGCATCAAATCAATCGGGTCCGAACCGAAGTTGAAATCGCCCACGCTCCGCACATTATCCCCCTGGACGTAGCAGAGGATCACCGCGGCATCATGAGCGGCGACCATGCGGAAAATCTCGTCGCTGGAGGCGACGCCGGTGAGATTCAAAACATTGGCGCCGGCTTCCAGGCACGCCTGGGCGACGGCCGGTTCATAAGTTTCGACTGAGACCAAAATCTTGGATTCGCGCAGCCCTTTCAGCACGGGGAGGAGAAGGTGCTTTTGACGAGCCTGGTCTGCGCGAGCGGCATGGGCCAAGGTCGATTCGGCGCCCAGGTCCACGATTCGCGCGCCTTGAGCGTGCAGCACCTGGCCGCGGCGGATCGCGCTCTCGACGGACAGGCAAACACTCTCGCGGTACCACGAATCAGGCGAAAGGTTGATGACTCCCATCAGCGCCGGCTCGGAATTGAAGGCAAACTCCTGACCGGCGAGATCAAATTCTTTGACCTGCGCGGCGGCCTCAGCGCAGTGGGACTGCAGCAACGTCGCCAGCCTTTCCAGGGTTAACATTCAGCTCAATTCCGCGATAGGTTCCGATTTAGGACGGCGGCTCGGAGTGCCGGCTTCAGCCGGTCTTGCCGCTGCAATGGAGCATCGGAACTGCTCAATTACCCGCGCCGAGCCGCCCGAAAGGCGGCACTCCGAACAAACCACCATCACTACGGGCAAAACACTTTCGACTCCGCGGTTCGAACAGTAACAATGAACGCTAAGACTTCGGCGCATTTTTTCGCGACCATTCCTCGGCGCCCTTGGCCATCTCCTCCGGCGGGACGTCTTTAATATGGGTCGCAACGCTCCAAAGATGGCCAAACGGATCGAGGAACTTTCCGTAGCGATCTCCCCAAAACATGTCGGTCGGAGGCATTAGTGCTTTCGCTCCTTTGGAGATCGCGAGATTAAACAAGGCATCGACATCCTCGACGTAGAACATCAAACCGACCGGCGGCGGCGGTCCATTCGGTTGTGGGGCGACGGCCCCCATTTGCGGATTTTCGTCGCCCAGCATCAACACGTGACCCCGGATCTTGAGTTCGGCATGCCCGATTTTAGTGCCATCCGGGCTGGGCATTCGCAAGAGTTCCGTAGCGCCGAAAACAGCTTTATAGAATTCGATGGCTTTGACCGCTCCACGCACCACAAAGTAAGGCACCAACGCATCGTATCCATCCGGAATGGGTTTTGGCTTCACGAAAGCCAATTAAGCGCAGCCCCCCAATTAGGTCAACCCATTCCTCATGGCTTGTGGCGTAGGGCTAGCGCAGACTTTCCAGTCTGAGCGCACCGGCGCGCGGGCATCCTGCCCGCAGCGACACCCGAGCACCGGCCGACTCCAAACATGACCCTTGGCCCACCTAGTTCGTGGATCGCTGCGGACTTCGGAAGTCCGCACGCCGCCCGATAGGGGTAGGGATGGCGCTTTCGCGCCACCCCTCCCTCCAAACCGGACGGGCGGATTTCCCGCATCCGGCTTTCCAGTCGGTGGTGTCTCGGCGAGACTAACCATAGGTGCAAGAACCATGTTCCAGACTAAACAAT
>DASRFK010000034.1:0-8865 GCA_035651635.1 Verrucomicrobiia bacterium
CCCACCCTCCCCCCGGCCCGCTGGTCGTCAGGGTAGTGCCGCCCACGATGGTCAGTCTCGGATCGTCTGAAGGCGTGGGAATTTCCGCATAGTACGCATCGTCGTCGCCCGAAGCCTCAAACATGGCCTGACCCTGAGCCGCGAATTCGGAAAAGATCTGATCGGTGGTCGAATCAATTGGGAAACTCCAGGAACTGCTTATTTGCTTGGCCACGTTGTCAGTGGCCATCCGGCTGAGAGCACTGTCGGGGAATTCGGCTTCATAAACCATCACTTTGGACAGCCCCGGCGCCATGGAAATCGCCATTTCAATATCCAGCGCAACTTCGGGATTGTTCGTGCCGGCGATCCCGCTCGCATGGTCGAGCAACACGTTTTGCAACGGGACATTGCGCAGGCCGGCGTCCTGCTCATACAGGGCAATGTCATTGGTGTAATAACCCTCGAACTCGAGCAAACCAACGACTTGCCCGCTCCCAGTGAGTCTGACGTTTGGTGCGTAAGCAGCGCGAAAATCGTTGCCGCGATAGCCGCCGTTGGGTGCCGAGCCGAATTGGGGAATCGCCCTTCCGCCAACCACGGCTGCGTGCCGCAAGGACATCGGCCGCGGCAAAGCGTAATTGTCTAACCCCTGAATGTCTTGTACCGGCACACTTGGCGGAATTGTCACGTCGATGGCCGGTGCGTGGAAGGTGCGGTGTTCGGTCGGATGCTGGTAAACCGCCAGCGTCGTATGCAGCATCGACTCGATGGCACCTACGGTTCCTTCAACCTCGACTACCATCCGATTCGAATGCCTTGCGCCGACTATCAGGCCTTGTTTTTGCACGAAATCAATCACTGCGTGGTAATCCTGTTCCGTGGGACCGAATTGCTCGGCGAATTGCTCCGGCGTGAGGAACTGCCTGAAGCGGAGACTCGCAGGGTCGTACAGATCCGCAATGAGCTGATCGAGGGCTGCCCGATTCCGAACCGGCAGTCCAAGTGCCAAGTGCAGGTGGCCTGAAGGAGCCAAGCGGCCGACGGCGGTCAAATTCCTCAGAAATGGTTTTGCTTTGGCCACCGTGCGCTGGCCTTCCGTCGCGCCCTTACCCGCAAAACCGGTCAGACCCACCATGACCCAGCCGCAGACGAGCAGGGTTCGACCAAAGCGTTTTCGCGAGTTAAACAATCTTTTGAGCACGTGCGCCATTCCACAGATTCTTACCGTGTGGTATATCAGCCCCGCGGAATTTCCTCCCTGCCCCTCACCGGTAATGACGATATCCAAGCCAAAAGCCACGCTTATGTCAATTCAAATACTCCGCCTCCACGGCTTCCTAGCGCAGAGTTTCCAGTCTAATTAGCGCAGCGGTACAGTAGGCTGAAAGCCGCCGAGCCGCATAAATGCGGCGTTCCGGGTAGCGCAGACTTTCGAGTCTGCTGTACCGCAGGTCTCTGACCTGCGGGACGTGGCAGCTTGAGCGCTGGCAAACTTCAGCGCGCCTCATCTGCTCACACCCAGCCGACTGAAAGTCGGCGACACAACAGGCAAGAATGCCTGCGCTACGCAACCCCGGTTAGCCGTAATCAGAGCTCGACTTTTCGCAATACCGGGACATGATAGCGGCAATTCAGCCAACCGCCTGCCACGATATGCATGGCCTTTGGCTTTGGCATGAAATCCTAACTCGATGACTCATTATGGAAGTCAAAGTGCTATGTGACTGCGGCCAGAAATTCAAATTTGATGTCGAACCCGTCAACGGGGAGATGCCTTTCCGGGTCAATTGTCCTTCTTGCGGGAAAGACGGCACTCCGGCAGCCAATGCCGCGCTTTCCCAAAGCATTCCTGCGGCTGAACCGGTGGGCTTAGCCCAAGTAGGAGGCCGGCTGCAAATTAATCGCGCCAGCGCGGGAGCTCCTGCTACGCTCGAAGCACCCCCTCCCGCGCCACCACGGCCAATTGCTGCCCCGGCCGTCATGCGAGCTCAACTAAAGAAGTCAGCCGGCGAATTCAACATTGGCCTTGGCATCCTTGGGGCTATTCTTGGCGCCGGTCTCGGAGCTGGCCTCATGTTTGGGTTTTACACGCTGGTCGGGTTTCGGTTCCCCTGGATGGGAGTGGGAATCGGCGCATTGACCGGATTCGGCGCAAGACTCCTTTACAAAGGAACCGATAGCGTTCTGGGTTTCATTGCCGGAGGCATTTCCTTAGTCGCCGTCGTCGGAACTCTATTTCTGATGTACGGAGAATTTCCCATGATAAGCATCATCTCGGTTATAGTCAGTGTCAGCGTTGCCTGGCGCATTGCGGCCTGAGAGCGTGTTTTATAATTCGTTCGGAGTCCCGCCTTTAGGCGGCCCGGCGCGGAACCGCCTGAAGGCGGGAATCAAAACCCAGGCTGCGCTAACGGCTTGCGGCGGTGATTTTCCCAGCGCAAGTGGGCAAGGCGCCTACCTTGGCGGCGGCGCGCAAAACAGTACTCTTGGAAGCATGGATTCGGACATACCCAGCACCAGCACCAAAACTCCTGCTATCGCCAGCGCCCCTACTCAGAAATTCGCACATCACGTCAGCGTTCCTTCGGGAGAGGGCGTGAAGGTCGAAAAAACCATCACCATAAAGCGCCCTGTTTCAGAAGTGTATGCCTTTTGGAATCAATTGGAAAACCTGCCGAAATTCCTGCGGCATGTGCAGTCCGTCCGGGTGCGCGACGACCTGCATTCGCACTGGGCTGTCAAAACGGTGGGGGAAAAGATCCTTGAATGGGACTCTGAGATAATCGAACGACGCCAGAATGAAATGATTTCCTGGCGCTCAATCCCGGGCGCTGACGTCGATAACGCGGGTTCCGTCTGGTTCACTCCAACCAGGGGAAGCGTCGGAACGGTCGTAAGAGTTTCGCTGAAGTATGCTCCGGCGGCGGGCAAAGCCGGGCTGATCACCGCCAAGCTTCTGGGGCGCGACGCCGATTCAGAGATTGAGGAGGACCTCCATCGGCTTAAGAGTTTGCTGGAGACGGGCCATCTGCCTCCCGAACCAGCGACTCAAAAATGGCAGCGCCGGGCTGTGCGCGCGGCGCGAAAAGCAGCGGAACGAGCCGATGCCAGTTTCCGGCAGAATATTGGCAAAAACCCCTGGGCCTACGTTGGAAGTGTCGCCGCGCTGGGCCTGATTATTGGTTTTGCACTCGGGTGGAGAGCTTCCCGGCCGCGTCCCATGCAATTGGAGTGTGGCTGCGAATGAGCACTCACCCCGGCGGCGCTTCACCAGTGGAGCATCAATAATGGGTGGGGCTTCGCCCGCTCAAATCCATTTCCCTCGAAACCAAGGCTAGCCCTGCCCTCCTTACGGCGCGCATGCCAGGTGTTGCGTGGCGAAGAATTGCTTTCTTCACCCCCTTATTTATGCTGATAGCAAATGGAATCGCTTTACGACGTGGCCATTATTGGCGGTGGGCCGGCCGGCAGCACCGCGGCCACATTCCTGGCGCGCAAAGGGCGCAAGGTGATCGTGCTGGAAAAGGAGAAATTTCCGCGATTCCATATCGGCGAATCGCTGCTGCCCTATAGCATGGGTGCGTTCGAGCGGCTGGGGGTGCGTGAAAAACTCGATGCGAAGTTCTTTCCGAAATACGGCGCGGAAGTCTGCACCACCTGCGGACGGGGCGTCGTGAAGTTCAGCTTCAAGGATGCCTACCGGGCCAAGTACGACCGCGCGTATCAAGTCACCCGGTCTGAGTTCGATAAGCTGTTGCTGGATCACTCCGCGGAGAGCGGGGCGACGGTCATGGAGCAAACCACGGTCGAAGAATTGGCCTTCGGCAAGGACGAGGTCGGCCTCAAGATCAAGAGCAAAGCGGGAGCGCGGGAAATCAGGGCGCGTTACGTGATCGATTGTAGCGGACGCCAGAGCGTCATTGGCAACTATTTCAAACTCAAAAAGCCCTACCCTAACCTGAAAAAATTTTCGATCTTCGCCCATTACGACAACGTGACGCGCGATCCCGGCGCGGAGGGCACTTACAGCCGCCTCGTCCGCGGGAGCGACCGCTGGTTTTGGATGATTCCCTTGAGCGAAACCAAGATGAGCATCGGGGTGGTAATGAACATTGCCGACTTCAAGGCGCTCAATAAGCGGCCCGAGGAGGCGCTCGACGACATCTTGCGCGAGCAACCGGAAATCTGGAGCCGCATGACGCAGTCCACCCGCACTTCGGAAGTCCTGGCCGAAAGCGATTACTCGTATCGCAATCGCCAGCTGAGCGGCGAGCGCTGGCTGCTGGCCGGCGATGCGGCGGGGTTTATTGATCCGATGTTCAGCACCGGGGTTTTTGTCGCCATCGAAACGGCCGAACAGGCGGCCAACGCGGTGGGCGAGGCCCTGGAAAACGAGCGCCGCCGCGCGGCCGCTTTCAAGAAGTACGAGCGCGAAACCAATCGGGTCATGAACCTGTACCTGCGCTTTGTGGGCAATTGGTACAAGCCAAGATTCATCGAAGTCATGACGCATCCGGTAAATCGGTTCCAGCTTGTTGAAGTGATTAACTCGATGCTTGCCGGCAACATCAAGAGCAGCTTCACGCTGTGGTCGCGCATGGAGGCCTTCTACCTGGTCACTTACCTCCAGCGTTATCTCCCGCTGTGTCCGCGGCTTTCGCTCAATCCAAAAGACAGCGCGCTGGTTTCAAAATCGGCACAAGCGGTCGGGTAACCGCGGATGGACCGAGCGCGGAGGAGCCGCAAAAAAAGCCCAACCGCGAATGGACGCTACTTAACGCGAATTTTGACCACAGATAGCCCCCGATGCACTCGGATGAACACTGATATAAAAGCAGTTGGAACCCGTTTACCCGACGAGGCAGGCGAATCGGGTCAAGTTCGACTGGCAGTACGGCCTTGGTAGGAACTTGACGCCCGGTAGTTTTGGCTACTGCGTTCTTTTGCGAAAGCAAGCCACCAGGGCTGCGACCCCGCCGACCACTAGGAGCATGCGCAGGACGCGGAGCAAGCTGATCACCCACGCTATCCCGATTCCGATCGCGGGCCACTTAATCCACCAATGGCCGGGTGAGGTCATCAGATTGACCAGCACCAGCAGCGCCAGAACACACGGACCTACGAATAAGAATCTCGCGGCACGAAGAGTTTTAAAAATATTCATAATGCCTCTCGATTTGGGTTAGGTCGAACTCAGGCCAAGCGTGCGGCGCACTGGCTGGCACCTTCGGTAGTTACAGAACGCGCTGGCCAATCGATCTTCCATGAGAACAGGATGCCATCCAATTGCCCTACGGCTATTACAATTGGGCGGGCTGTTTGGATACCTGTGGGGGACGAACGGAACGCGCCTTTGGCGCTTGCCAATCGAGCACGGCGCCGGTTTTCCTGGGGCTCACCCCAGGCTGATATGAAGAACGCCTTTGGCGTCTGTGTCAGACTTCTGCCGTCCGAATTCCGCTGACGGTGTGCCGTCAAGGTTCAACGCATAGGTTTCGAAGCGGGTAAAATCCAGGCGGAACGGTGGGCGTCGAAACCGATTTTAGGGTAATACTCTTCAGCCTTGGGGGCGGCGAGCAGGATGAGGTTGGCCCGGGGGCCGAGTTTCGATTTGGTGAGCTGGATGAGTTGCTTTCCGATTCCTAACTTCTGGTACGATTCGTCGACCGCAAGATCCGAAAGGTAGCAGCAATATTCGAAATCGGTCACCGAGCGTGCGACGCCGACCAATTTGGAACCATCCCAGGCGGTGCAAAGCAAATCGGCGTGGCGCAGCATGGCCTCGATACACTTGGCATCGTTGATAGGTCGCCGCTCAGCGAGTGTGGAGCGACGCAGGACATAGATAAATTCGGCCTCGGTAATTGGTTTATCGCTGCTATAGGTTATGGGCATCGCGGGCTGAACTATGCCCGTACCGGCTGCGATTGCAAATGGGACCGCTCGGTGGCGCAGACTTTCCAGTCCAATGCCGCCAGGATTTCCCTCACCCTAACCCTCTCCCCAGGGAGAGGGAACCGGCAGGGATGTGCCTGGAACCTCGTTGGTTCAAGCCTGTCGGCCGACGGGCCACATTTTCTCCCTCACCTGGGGGTGGGCTTGAGGCTTGCGCGCAGGCAAACTGCAGCGGGCCTCAGCTGGGGCTGCCAAGCCGACTGAAAGTCGGCGATACAGCAGGCTGGAAAGCCTGCGCTACACCAGCAGCGCTCCCGGGGGTCAGTTAGAGCTGATCGCTTTGACGAGTTGGTACTCGAACTCGAGGCCGTCATAGAAATCCTGCACGGCCATGCGCTCATCCTTGCCGTGCATACGCACATCGTCGAGATCGGCGGCGGTGCCGGTGATTCCGTAAGTGGGGATTCCCTGTTGACGAAAGTACAGACCGTCGGTCGCGCCTGTTTCCATTTCCGGCACGACCGGAATACCGGGCCAAAGTTTGTTTTTGGCTTGCTCGATCGCGTGAAGGATCTCGGAGGTCAGGGGCGACGGCGGACTGGGCTTGGCGGGTTTGAGCGGCGTGATAGTGATGCGATCGTCAGCCAGGATTCGTTTCAAGGCGGATTGCACCTGGTCCACGGGCTGGCCTGGAAGGATACGGCAATTCACCACGGCACGCGCGGTTTGAGGCAGCGCATTTTCCGCATGGCCGGCTTCGAGCATGGTTGCCACCGCGGTCGTGCGCAGAATGGCATTATAGAAAGGCGAAGCCGAGAGGCCTTTGACCGCCGACTCATCCGGCGGTGACTGCAACACGCCTTTCATGTCGGCAGCGGTCTGGCCGGTCTCGATATCCGACATCTTCGCAAAATAACCCCGCGAAATTTCGCTGAGTTCAACCGGGAATTCGTACTTTGAAAGCCGGAGAAGAGCCTCGGATAGATCATAAATGATATTGTCCCTGGTCGGTTTGGAGCTGTGGCCGCCCGGTCCCTTAATCTCCAAACGATAAGACTGGTAAACCTTCTCGGCGGCCTGCACGGCGTACAACAAGCGCTTGCCTTGGCGCTTTTGCACGCCCCCGGCATCCGCATTAAGGCAAATGCTTGCTTTGACCAGGTCCGGGTGGTTGGCCAACAGCCATTCCACGCCGTTGTAAACCTCTCCCCCCTCTTCGCCGGAAGTGAGCGCGAGAATGATGTCGCGGTCAGGCTTGAAGTTTTCCTGCCGCAACCGCAAGACCGCTGAAGCGAGGGTAGTCACTCCGTCTTTGTCGTCTGACGTGCCTCGACCATAAAAGAAGCCGTCCTTTTCGGTAAGTCTGAACGGAGGAAAAGACCAATCCTCAGGCTTGGCTTCAACCACGTCCAAGTGGGCTAGCAGCAATACCGGCGGCTTGGTGCCGGAACCAGGGTACCGCACGACTAGATTCTTGTTCTTCTGCTGGGGGCCGATGATTTGGACATCGGCTTCAGGAAATCCAGCCGCGCGAAAGTGGGCGGCGAGTAACTCGGCGGCTTTGGTGGTATCGCCAACCGAATGTGAAGTGTCGGTCTCAATGAGCTCGCGATAGATGTCGCGGCCCATTTGCTGATAGGGTGTGAGTTCGGCGGCGTAGCTCGGCAAGCAGAGGCTCGCGAAGCACGCCTGAACGCAGGCAAGAGAAAGGGCAGTTTTCATATGGTGGTCGCAGCGAGGTTAGCACAAAGGCGTTTCGAACGAAAGCGGTTGAAAACAAGCAATAGGTTAATCACGGATGAACCACCCATAGACACGCATAGGCTGATGGGACAACTACAAACCGGAAGGCTCAAGACACGAATTTCACGAATGCGCACGAATTGCCAAAGTATTTAAACCGTACGCAGGGAGAAGCCGGACCGGAATAATTGTTTCCCCACAGATTCAGGGCGACCGCAGATGAGAGTTGCAGCGCGAGGTTTCTACCAAATTGCAAACCGAGGCGCACATGATAAAAGGTAAGTAATGTTGAGAGAAACGGAGAAGGGAAGCATGATGCGCTGCGCGAAATTTGCCGGGAGGTTGCTGGCGGCGGTCATTTTGAGCCTGGGTTCAGGCCTCGCGGCGGCAGATCAATCGTTGTCCGAGCGGCCTAAAATCGTCGCGCTCGACCCGCCGGAGAAGGATTTTTTCGCAAAGGAACTCTTTTGCGAGAACATTCCCATAAAAGCGCCGAGCGTGGTCGCGGACGAAGCGATGCTCGCAGCGTATGACAATCTTGCGAGGATGCTAACCAATTTGCCGATGGTGGCCTCGAACCTGGTCGCCGCGGGCGTGGAATTGCACATCATCGGACGCAACCAGGTCACCACCGACCTTCCGGAATGGCGGCAGGACAAGGGAAAACCTCTGGCCGAATACAACGGGCTGACGCGCGACCAGCGCACGCGAGGCATGGGCGGGCGTTTGACCTCATGCGGCGAGGAGAATCTGCTCAAGCTTCGGGAAGACAGATATTTTGGACGGGACATTTGCGCACACGAGTTCTCACACAGTATCCGCAACTACGGCATTCCCAATTCCGTGCGCCAGAAATTCAATCAACAGTACCAGCGCTCACTGAATAAGGGATTATGGAAAGGTTCCTACGCGGGGTCGAACCCGGACGAGTTTTTCGCCGAGTTGACGATGTGGTATTTCGGCACGCACGGAGATTTGCACATGAGCGATCCCAAACCGGAGAATGGGCCGGAAGGTCTGAGGGCGTATGACCCGGAGGCGTTCGCGCTTTTGGATGATTTCTATAAGGGACGAATTCCGATCTCGCGAGTCGAACCGCGCGAGCCGATAGGGGTAGGGATGGCGCTTTCGCGCCACCCCTCCCTCCAAACCGGACGGGCGGATTTCCCGCATCCGGCTTTCCAGTCGGTGGTGTCTCGGCGAGACTAACCATAGGTGCAAGAACCATGTTCCAGACTAAACAAT
>DASRFK010000035.1:0-7779 GCA_035651635.1 Verrucomicrobiia bacterium
GAAGAGAAGCCGCCCAAACCGGTGGAAATCGACCTGGCGGATTTCGAAGCGCGCGCGGTGGTGTTGCCGCCCAAGTCTGGCCGCTTCGCCGACCTGGCTGCCTTGAGCGACAAGCTGCTTTACCGGCAGTTGCCGCGCACAGGCGAAGCCGAGGAAAAGAGCACCCTCAAGTATTACGACCTGGAAAAGCGAGAGGAGAAAACCGTCCTCGAAGACGTGGACGGCGCGATGCTCGCTGCCAAAGGCGAGAAACTTTTGGTTTGGCGCAAAAAAGACTACGCGATTATCGAGCCCAAGGACGGCCAGAAATTCGAGAAAAAGTTGCCGCTGAATTCATTGGAAACGGTGATCGATCCGGTGGCCGAGTGGCACCAACTCTTCACCGAAGCCTGGCGCCTGGAACGGGATTACTTCTACGATCCCAACATGCACGGAGTCGATTGGAAGAAAATGCGCGAACGGTATGGCCATTTGATCGACGACGCGGTAACGCGCTGGGACGTCAACTATGTCTTAGGCGAATTGATCGCCGAGCTTAACGCTTCCCATACCTATCGCAGCGGGGGCGATGTGGAAACCAGCCGGCAACAGGGTGTGGGTTATTTAGGTGTCGATTTCGCTCTTGAAAACGGCGCTTATCGAATCAAGAAGATCGTCCGCGCGGCGCCTTGGGATGCGGAAGTTCGCAGCCCGCTGCTGGAACCTGGCGTGGACGTCAAAGAAGGCGATTATCTGCTCGCAGTGAATGGTTTGCCGCTCGACACCGAGCAAGAGCCCTATGCCGCCTTTCAAGGCCTGGCTGACAAACCGGTATTCCTCTCGGTCAATGCCGAACCGAAGTTGGAAGGCGCGCGGGAAGTTCTGGTCCAGACCCTTTCCAGCGAGGCGCGCCTGCGCCACCTGGCCTGGATTGAAAAAAATCGCAAAAAAGTCGAAGAGGCCACCGACGGAAAAGTCGGGTATGTGTACGTCCCCGACACCGGGCGGCACGGACAGAACGAATTGGTGCGTCAATTTCGCGCGCAGTTCAATAAAGAAGGATTGATCATCGACGAACGTTTCAACAGCGGCGGCCAGATCCCGGACCGGTTCGTCGAATTGCTCAGCCGCAAAACTCTCAATTATTGGGGCGTGCGCGATGGGCACGATTGGTCCTGGCCGGAGGTTGCCAATTCCGGTCCGAAGGCCATGCTCATAAATGGCTGGAGCGGTTCCGGCGGCGATTGTTTTCCGTTTTACTTTAAGAAAGCCGGCCTGGGCCCCCTCATCGGTACTCGGACCTGGGGCGGTTTGATTGGCATCACCGGCGCTCCTCCGCTCGTCGATGGCGGCGGCATTACGGTGCCGACGTTCGGCATTTACAGCACCAAAGGCGAATGGATTATCGAAGGCCACGGTGTCGATCCGGATATCACCGTCATTGACGATCCCACAGCCATGGCCAAAGGCGGCGATCCGCAGTTGGAACGCGCCATCCAGGAGGTCTCGCAGGCGCTCAAGAAAAATCCGCCGACGGACGTTAAGAAACCGAAATACCCATTGCGGGCAGGCTGAACCGGGCGGGGCGGGCGGTAGAAGGAGCCGCTAAAAACCGCTCCGAAGCTGTATCAACAGTTGACAATAGATAATCGGCCACCAGAATTTAACCATGACGGTCAATATCGGCGATCACTTCGAAAAAATGATGAAAGACTTGATCACAGGAGGGCGATTCCAGAACCAGAGTGAGGTGATCCGCGCCGGCCTTCGATTACTCGAGGATAGCGAGTACGGATACGACGCGGCGCTCGAGACTGAATTGCTCGCCCGTTTGGATACGAATTCAAGCAGTTGGAATAAGACGGACTTGGCTCAAGTCCGAAAGCTGGCAAAGGCCAAACGACGACAGGCGCGCCTAAAAAGGGCTGCTTGAAAGCTCTTCGGAAACGCGCACGCGTCGTCATTGATCTGGCCGATGTTTATTCCCGGATTGCCGACCGGAATCCCGACTCTGCGGAACAATTTCTCAGCGCGGTGGATTCTACCCTGCAACAAATCCAACGGCACCCCGCGTTGGGTTGGAGGCGCTCCTGGCGGGACGACCGTTTGGACGGTATCCGGTCCTGGCGGTCGAAGGTTTCCCGAGTTTTCTAATCTTTTACCGTGAGGAAGCCTCTGCCATTGAAGTTTATGCGGTTTTGCGGGCGGCGCGCCACTTGGAGCGCGCATTGCGTCAGGACTGACGACCGTGGCAAGGTGCCTTACACCTCATGCTGACTCTCTCTGGCATTAAAAAATCCTACGCCGATCGGGTCCTGTTCGCCGATGCGACGTTGCAGGTCAACCGCGAGGACAGGATTGGGCTGGTTGGCCCGAATGGCGCTGGCAAAACCACCTTGTTTTCGATCGTGCTGGGCACGGAACCGCCCGATGAAGGGCAAATCACTTTCGAGCGGGGAATTTCCTTTGGCTATTTGCCGCAGGAAAACGCGCCCGTCGGCGATGAAACGGTGATCGAATTGGCGACAGGGATTACGCCGGAATACATCAAGCTGCGCCGGATTCTAAAATCGTGGGACGCGGATCACCCGACTGAGGCATTGCATCCGGAAGACATCCACGATGACGTGCATGAGCGGTTCAATGAGTTAGGCGGCTATCGCCTCGAAGCCAAAGCCAAGCAGATCCTCGCCGGGTTAAGTTTTCGAGAGAAGGATTTCGACCGGCCCGCCAGGGAAATGAGCGGCGGCTGGGTCATGCGGGCCCATTTGGGGCGATTGCTGGTGCAGCAACCGGATTTACTCTTGCTCGACGAACCCACCAATCACCTCGACCTGGAGGCGTTGCTCTGGTTCCAGGCCTATCTCAAAACTTATCCGGGTGCGATTCTGCTTATCTCGCATGACCGCGAGTTTCTCAACCAGATCGTCGGCAGTATCGTCGAGATTCGCCAAAGCCGCCTCATTCGCTATCGAGGCGGCTATGACGATTACCTTCTCCAGCGAGAGGCGCAGGAGCAACAATTACTGGCCGCCTTCAAGCACCAGGAACGTGAGATCGCCCGCTTAATGGAGTTCGTCAACCGGTTCCGGGCCAAGAACACCAAGGCGGCTCAGGCTCAAAGCAAACTCAAGCAGATCGAACGGATGGACAAAGTGGAGGCGCCGTCCAACGAAATGGCGGAGCTCGATTTTAAATTTCCGCAACCGCAGCGCAGCGGGCAACGGGTCATCAAGCTCGAGCAAATCCATCATGCGTACGGCGAAAACGTGGTGTACCGCGGCGTGGATTTTCAGGCCGAACGCGGCCAGCGCGTGGTCCTGGTCGGCCCCAATGGCGCGGGCAAATCGACTTTGCTTAAGATTCTGGCCGGGGTGCTGACGCCCCAGAGCGGCGAGCGGACCTTGGGGCACAATGTCAAAGCCGGGTACTATTCGCAATACCGGGTCGATATGTTGCAGGCGGGTCGCACCGTCCTTGAGGAGGCGTTCGATACCCCCCAACGAATCACCGAACAATTTGTCCGAACGCTGCTCGGCTGTTTCCTGTTTCGCGGGGACGACGTGTTCAAGCAGATCAGCGTGTTGAGTGGCGGTGAGAAAAGCCGGCTGGCCCTCGTGAAGCTCCTGTTGGATCCGCCGAACCTCTTGCTGATGGACGAGCCAACCACGCACCTGGACATGGCCAGCATCGACGCGCTGGCCTACGCTCTCGACCAATTCCAGGGCACCTTGATCTTCATCAGCCACGACGTTTACTTTATCCGCGCGCTGGCCAATCACGTCGTCCATGTGAACGCCGGGCGGCTCACCCATTACCCGGGCGGTTACCAATATTACCTCGATAAAACCAAGGCGGTTTCCGAGCGTGCCGGACTCACCGCGGGCAGCCTCGGTTCGGCCGCTGCTAAAAACGGTGCGCGCAATGATCGTGGCGTTGTGTTGCCGGGCAGTTCCACGCGCAAAGATCAAAAGCGGCTGGAAGCCGAACAGCGCCAGGCGCGCTCGCGATATCGCAAGGCCCAGGAACTCCGCGTGCAAACCCTCGAGAAACAGATTCAGGACCTCGAAGCGCGCCAGGCCGAACTCACCGCCGAGTTGGAAAAGCCGGAAACTTACGAAAAAGGAGGAGTGGCGGTGGCGATCAACCGTGAGTTGTTGGAGATTCAGGAGCGTTTGGCCGCCCTCAATCCGGAATGGGAACAAGCCGCCGGCAAACTCGAAGGACTGACGTGAGCGCAACGGAACAAGTTACAGGTTGCAGGTTGCAAGTTACAGGTTGAACTCCAGCAAGTCGTTGGGTCGAGTTGACTCAAATTAAAAGACACCGGGGAGGAGAAACTGAGGGGAGGCAAAAGGGTTATCAAGTTAGCAAGTCAGGTTACCCTTCGGAATCCTTGCGTTCCTTGCGTTCCTTTGCGGCAGTCCCCTTCTTTGGATTTCGAGGTGTCGGCCTTAGGATTTCGGCGCGAGAACATGCTTTTGGGACTTTACAAAAGTGACCGCTCGCAGTGATTACTCCTACTCGTCGGGTTCCCACACTAATCCTCGGCCGCCGCCAAGTTGCGCGCTGGTGGGCTTGAGTTTATCCTGAGGCATGACGACGGCGAGAATCGTTGCTGAGTTTACTACCCTGGCTGGCGCGTCGGTATTGTTATTCTGCGGTTGTTCCAGAGCCGAATCTCAGTCCTCAACCACAACGCCCCTTCAGCAAACCGCCACCGCCTCATTCACTAATTCGTCTATGGACAATTTCCAAAAGCCCTCAGCGGCAGAGCTCAAGCAAAAGCTCACGCCGATGCAATACGAAGTAACCCAGCATGCGGCAACCGAGCCTCCGTTCCGCAACGCTTTCTACGACAACAAACAGCCGGGGCTTTATGTGGATATTGTCTCGGGCGAACCTTTGTTCAGTTCACTGGATAAGTTCGATTCGGGTTGCGGGTGGCCCAGCTTCACCCGTCCATTGGCCGAGCGGTCCGTTATCGAGCATTCGGACGGCTCGCTCGGAATGCAGCGTACCGAGGTCCGCTCGAAAGCAGCCGATTCACACCTCGGGCACGTCTTCGACGATGGCCCCGGCCCAACGCATTTGCGCTATTGCATCAATTCGGCGTCACTGCGGTTCATCCCCCTCGCGGATATGGAAAAAGCCGGCTACGGCGCCTACCTGGAACCATTTATCAAGGCGGGTTTGTACAAGCCTGCGACCAGCCAAGCCTCAGGGGAAAAGAAATAAGGCCACGGCTCTCAGTCTTTCCAGAGGCTTTTGAGCCGGCGGTTGGGCGTGAGTAAGCGCAGAACCCCGCGGCTAAATTCTGACCTTAAATTCCTCGCCGCGCTTGAGAGACGCGGCAAAGCCGGCGAGCAATTCCGGGATCTGCTCCAAATCCCGCAGGCTGACCACTTCTACGGGCGAATGCATATAACGGTTGGGCAGGCTGATGAGCCCGCTGGCGATACCGCCACGGGTCCAGAAAATGACGTCCGTATCCGTCCCGCTGGTGCCGGAGGTAGCTTCGTGCTGCAACGCAATTTTTTTACCTTTGGCGATCTGTTCGATCCGCGCCACCACTTCGGGGTGATTGCATCCGCCGTGAGTGATTGTCGGTCCCGCCCCGATGTGAATATCCCCATGCTGCGGCTTGTTCACGGTTGGGTAATCGGTCGCGTGGGTGACGTCTACCACGAGCGCCACGTCAGGTTCAAGTGTGTAGGCAATCTGTCGCGCGCCAAGCAAGCCGACTTCCTCCTGCACGTTTGAAACGGCGCAGATTTCAGCCTGCAATTTTGTCTTGGACTCTTTGAGCAAACGCAGCGCCTCGGCCACGGCGAAGGTGCCAATGCGGTTATCAAAAGCACGGGCCATGGCCAGGTCATTGCGGAGCAGGTCAAACTCCGCGGCGATGGTGATAGGATCGCCGACCTGGACGAGTTTTTCGGCTTCTTTGCGGCCCTTTGCACCCAAATCAATGAAGAGATCATGTATCTTGGGAGGCTTGGGATCTTTTTCCTCTTTCATCAGATGCGGCGCGACATTGCCCACCACGCCCTTGACGGGGCCGTTGCGAGTATGAATCACCACGCGCTGCGCTTTGACGATGGCGGCGTTGACGCCCCCCATTTTCCGCACGTACACGTAGCCATCTTCATCGATGTAGTTTACCGCCATGGCTATTTCGTCGGCGTGACCGGCCATCATCAGCCGGGGCGAACCTCCTTTGTTGAGCACTCCGACGCAGTTGCCGTAGGCGTCTGAGAAAGTTTCATCGGCAAACGCCTTGACGTACTCGAGCCAGACGCGCTGGCCGCGGACCTCGTGCCCCACCGGGCTGGGAGTATTGACCAGTTTCTTAAGGAAACTTAGTGACTCTTCGCGCATGAGCCGAATCTAGTGGGTCGAAAGTGGAGATCAAACCAAATTCCCGGGTCCGAATATCTCCGGACGGCCGCTCGGAGATTTCCAGGGTTGTCTCGCCGTAAAAAAACGCTACGCTGCCCGGCCATGACAACTCAGCCTGATAAGACCGGCGCGGTGCCGTATCTGGACTTGGTCGCGCAGATGCGCCCGCTGCGCAAAGAGATCGATGCGGCGATTGCGCGCACGTTGGACAATTGTTCGTTTTGCCTCGGACCGGATGTGGCGCAATTCGAAAAGGATTTCGCCAAATTCTGCTCGGCCGAACACTGCGTCGCCTTTAACAGCGGCACTTCGGCGCTGCACGTTGGTTTGCTGCTGCTCGGGGTCGGACCTGGCGACGAGGTGATTTCGACCCCCAGCACCTTTGTGGCGACGAGTTGGGCGATTTCCTATACGGGCGCCAAGCCGGTGTACGTTGACATCGAAGATGCCACCTTCAACCTGGATCCAGCCCAGGTGGAGCGGGCCATCACGCCACGAACTAAAGCTATCATGCCCGTGCACCTTTACGGGCACCCGGCCAATCTTGACCCGTTGCTGGCCATATGCCGCAAGCATAACTTGCCGCTCGTGGAGGATGCCGCCCAGGCCCATGGCGCCACTTACAAAGAGAAAGTCATCGGCACGTTTGGCGCCGTTTCCGGGTTCAGTTTCTACCCTGGCAAAAACCTGGGCGCCTACGGCGAAGGCGGGGCGTTGGTGACCAACAACGCGGCCTTTGCGACTCGCGCCCGGGCCTTGCGCGAGCACGGCTCGACCCAACGGTACTATCACGATGAGATTGGCTACAATTACCGCATGGAAGGCATCCAGGGGGCCGTGCTGGGGGTGAAGCTTAAACATCTGGCCGATTGGACCAAGGCGCGCCGGCAGGTGGCGCACCGCTACCATGAATTGCTCAAAGGCACTCCGCTGCAGCTGCCATACGAAGCTGAATATGCCGAAAGCGCCTGGCATCTCTATGTCGTCCGGCACCCCCGCCGCGATGAGCTCAAAAAACATCTGGAAGCCAACCAAATTGGTTGTGCCCTTCATTATCCATTGCCTCTACACCTGCAAAAGGCCTATGCCCACCTTGGCTACAAACCCGGCGCGTTCCCCATCTCCGAAAAGGCCGCTCGCGAATGCCTGAGCTTGCCCATTTACCCGGAACTGACCGAACCGCAGATTCAACGCGTCGCCGAGGTGATTAAGCAGTTCTTTAAATGAACCCTGTTGCGTGACCACCGATACTCGTTTTAGGGGTCCGGCAGATTTGGGCAACACAGATGAAGGGGGTTTCCCCGCAGATTCGGGGCTACCACAGATGAAGGGCGGCTCCCCGCAGATTCGGGGCAACCGCAGATGAAGGGCGGCTCCCCGCAGATTCGGGGCAACCGC
>DASRFK010000036.1:0-38770 GCA_035651635.1 Verrucomicrobiia bacterium
TCAACAAAGGCTGATTGGTAAAAGTCACCAGCGCATTGGTAATGGCCAGGCGCGGCTGGTTGATCACGAGCGTAGGGTTGCCGGCCGCGTCATTGGTGAAGGTAATTTCCCACGGCCCTTTTCGGGTGCGCCGGTTCTCGATCTTGCTGTAGAAAAAAGCGTAACAGATGAGCGCCAGCAAAAACGCCAGCACGAAGTGCTTCATTGGCCCATCTGGTTTCATTTCCAGGAATTAGACTTGGGAAGCCTCACCAGCTTGTCAAGCTGGTTGCAAAAGCCCCCCTTAATGTTAAATATTATCAGCCGACATGAGCAACTGCTTGCGCCTTCCGCAGACGAACCGCGTATGAACCCTTCTGTCACCTCCGCTTCCCAGCCGGGCGCCGCTCTTTATTCGCGCAAAAATCCCTTCCTGGCCGAACTGATCGGGCACGAGCGTATGACTGGCCCGGAGTCCGCCAAAGACACCCGCCATTTTGTGCTGAGCCTGGCCGCTAGCGGTATGCAGTACACGCCGGGCGACTCGCTGGCCGCTTTTGGGCGCAATTCGCCGGCCGTGGTTGACGAGTTGCTCGCCTGGTTGGAGTTCGACGCCGAAACGCCGGTGAAGCTTCCCAGCGGCCAAAGCACAACGTTGCGCCAGGCGCTGCAGCAGGAATACATCGTCAACCGAGCCAATCGCAAAGTCATGAGCGGCCTGGCGGAACGAATTCCACAAGGTGAACAGCGCAACCGCCTCATGGAATTAGTCGATAACCCGGAAATGTTATCCGAATACATCGATACGCGCGACTACGTTGATATTCTCAAGGAGTTTGATGAAGCGAGCTTCGAGTCACCGGAAGCCTTTCTGTCCCAATTGACCCCGGTTGTGCCTCGGCTTTACTCGATTGCCTCCTCGCTCCAGGCCCATCCTGGAGAGGTGCACTTGTGCGTTGCGGTCGTGCGCTATGACACGCATGGGCGCGCCAAGAAAGGTCTCGCCTCGGGCTTCCTGGCCGATCATGCGGACCTGTTCGTTAAGAACATTCCCATTTATGTGCAGGAATCACGCAGCTTTCGGCTGCCTAAAGATCCGTCCGCCGATATCATCATGTGCGGCCCGGGCGCCGGCATCGCTCCGTTCCGGGCCTTTGTCGAACAGCGAATCTGCGACGGGGCGACGGGGCGGAACTGGCTGTTCTTTGGCGAACAGCGACGTCATTGTGACTTTCTGTATGGCTCGGAATGGCTCGATTACCTGAAGAAAGGCAAGCTGCACCGGCTGGACCTGGCGTTTTCACGCGACCAATCCCACAAGATATACGTTCAACATCGGATGCTGGAGCAGGCGAAAGAGCTTTGGGCCTGGATCCAGAACGGGGCCTATTTCTATGTTTGCGGCGATGCCAAACACATGGCCAAGGACGTTCACCAAACCCTCATCACGATCGCGCAACAGCAAGGTGGACTGTCAGCGGAAGCCGCGGGCGAATTCGTCAACGTCACTCTCATGCGCACGCAGAAGCGTTATCTGCGGGACGTATACTGAGCGGATTAGTGTTCCAGCCGCTGGAGAAATTCCTGGGCCAGCAATTCGTACGCGGCCGAGCCGGCGCTGTATTTGTCGTAATGGATGATCGGCTTGCCGAAACTGGGAGCTTCCGCCAGCCGGGTGCTGCGTGGAATCATGGTCTCAAAAACACGCTCGCCAAAGTGCTCGCGCACCTCGCTGACGACCTGTTGTGAAAGCCTGGTGCGGCCGTCGTACATCGTCATCACCACACCCGTCAGTTCCAGGCCGGGATTGACGCCATTATCATGCAACTGAGCCATCACGCGGTTGAGCATCGAGATCCCCTCCAAGGCATAGTACTCACACTGCAAAGGGACCAGCACCCCGCCGGCCGCGGCGAAAGCGTTGAGGGTCAGGACCCCCAGGGAAGGCGGGCAATCGATCAGCACGAACTGGAATTGCTCTGATTGGACAATCGGGTCAAGAGCTGCGCGGACACGGTGGAGGTGATGGTCGGCGCGGGCTAGCTCGAAGTCCGCGCCGCAAAGGTCTACTTCACTGGGAACCACTTGAAGCCGTTCAAACGCGGTAGGTTTTATCTTTTCAGAAAGAGTCCCTTCGCCCAGCAGCACGCGATAAGCGCTGGCACCCTCGGTCTTTTCCAAACCCAGACCGCTGGTGGCATTGGCCTGCGGATCTAGATCGAAGAGCAGCACGTGCCGGCCTAAAGCGGCAAGGCAGGCCGAAAGGTTAACCGCCGTGGTGGTTTTGCCTACACCGCCCTTCTGATTGGCGACCGCGATTACTTTGGTTGACACCGGAGTTGATCTTTAGGTGTACGACTAGATGAATTCAAGTTCCCATTGGGCTGCACTCAGTACTTTAACTGGATTTTATGTTGGCCCGGCTGCATCATAGCGCCATGAACTTGATCCTCTCGACGCACAATGTGACGCTGACCAAGGCCATCGAAGATCATATTATCAGCCGCGTTTCCAAGCTCGAGCACCTGGCTCGCTTCGCCATCAATGCCCGGGTCACCCTGGAACATGACCAGACCAAAGCCGCGGAGCGCCAGTTTTCCTGCTCGATCCGCCTGTCGCTGCCTGGCCCGGATTTGTTCGCGGCCGACGTCGAGAGCGATCTTTATGCCGCCATTGACCTGGTCGCGAAGAAAATCGAGCAACAGATCCGCAAGCGCCAGAACAAACGCAAAGCGCGCAAACACAAAGTGGCGGCGCGCACCAAACGTTCCCGGCAGGAGAGTGAAGCTTAACCTTCGGCAGCCCGCGCCCGCCCAGTCGTCGCTCTTTCTTTACGGCCCGGCCGAGCCGCTCCGTGCTCCGGCTCAACGGCCCCGCGCCCTTCTATCCGTCAGGGTCAAATGATTCTACGGGCGCGAATAGTCCTGCCGCTGACCCAGCCCCCAATCTCAGACGGGGCCGTGTTCCTCTCGGGCGAGCGCATCCAGCGGGTTGGGCGCTGGCGCGATCTTCGTGCTGAGTCTTCGGAGAGCAGCGTTGATCTCGGCGAAGTTATGTTAATGCCGGGGCTCGTGAATGCCCATTGCCATCTTGACTACACCCACATGGCCGGCCAGTTTCCGCCGCCCAGGCACTTCATCGATTGGTTGAAGTTAATCACGACTACCAAAGCGCAGTGGACAGCGGCCGAATACCGCGCCTCCTGGCTGAGCGGCGCGGAGATGCTGGTCCGGACCGGAACCACCACTGTGGCGGACATCGAAGCTGTCCCCCAGCTTCTGCCTCAAATTTGGGACTCGACACCGTTGCGGATCCTCTCGTTTCTCGAGATGATCGGCATCACCAGCCGGCGGCCTCCGGACCGCGTTTTGCAGGAAGCACTCGACAAAATTCAAACGCTGCCACACCAACGGTGCCTGGGGGGACTCTCCCCGCACGCCCCCTACTCGACCGTTCCTGCCTTATTAGAGCAGAGCGCGGAAGTGGCTCGACGCCGTGGCTGGCTGCTCTGCACGCACGTGGCCGAATCCAAGCCCGAGTTTCTCATGTTCACCAAGGCCCGCGGGGACATGTTCGAATGGCTCCAACGTAGCGGCCGGGAAATGTCGGACTGCGGTTTAGGCTCGCCGGTGAAGCACTTGGAACGTTGCGGTGTCCTGCGTCGGAACTTGTTGGCCACGCATGTGAACTACCTGGCGCGCGGTGATGCCGCGTTGCTCGCCCGTCGAAAGGTCAGCGTCGTTCATTGCCCGCGCAGCCACGCTTACTTTGATCATGAATCTTTCCCTCTGCGCCGGCTGTATCGCGCTGGGGTTAACGTTTGCCTCGGCACCGACAGCCTCGCGAGTGTGATCAAGACTCGGCGCCAGGATCTCGAACTCGATATGCTGGCAGAAATGAGGGTTCTGGCGGATCGCCAGAGCTGGCTTTCACCCAAGACAATTCTGCGCATGGCCACTGTCGCCGGCGCCCTGGCCCTCGCCCGCGGCGGGGTGATCGGCCAGTTGTCCCCAGGCGCACTGGCTGACATCGTTGCGTTGCCGGGTCCCGACACGCCCAAGCGGGCCGCCGAAGCTGTCCTGGAACACCGGGGGCGTGTAGCCGCGAGTATGATCGAGGGCGCCTGGGTAATTCCTCCGGCATGAATACGTTTCAAACAGAACTCGAGCGGGAACTACTCCTGTTGCGCGCGCAGGGCCTCCACCGTGAACTGCGCCAGGTTGATTCACCGCAGCGATCCCGGATCGAAGTCGGTGGGAGAGTCCTGCTGAATTTTTCCTCTAACGATTATCTCGGCCTGGCCAACCACCCGGCCTTGAAGGAAGCTGCCATACACGCTATTGAGCGGTACGGCGCAGGCGCGGGCGCGTCACGTTTGATTTGTGGTTCGCTGGCGCCTCACCACGAGTTGGAGAATGCCCTGGCGGCCTTCAAAACCAGTTCCGCGGCCTTGGCTTTTTCAACCGGCTACGCCGCTGCCATGGGAACGATTTGCGCCCTGGCCGATTCCAACGACGTGATTATTTTGGATAAATTGGTTCATGCCTCTATTGTGGACGCCGCCCGGCTGTCCCAGGCAAAGCTGAGGGTCTTTCGGCACAACGATCTCAATCACCTGGAGGAATTGTTGCGCTGGGCTGCTCAACGGGAGTCGGTTTCCGCGAACAAACGCCGCGTTCGCGTGCTCGTGGTAACCGAAAGTGTCTTTAGCATGGACGGTGATCAGGCCTCCCTCCGGGAAATCGTAGGACTTAAGGAAAGGTACGGCGCCTCTCTGATGGTGGATGAGGCTCATGCGACGGGGCTGTATGGCGTCAATCGTCGCGGCCTGGCCGAGGAATTGGGCGTGGCCGGCCGAATCGAGATTCAGATGGGCACGCTCGGCAAAGCACTCGGGGCTGCCGGAGGTTTTATTTGTGGCTCCCGCGGCTTGATTGATTACCTGATCAACCGCGCGCGATCGTTTATTTTCTCGACGGCGCCAGTCCCGGCGGCCGCCGCCGCGGCGACTGCGGCAATTCGTTTAGTGCAGTCCGAGTGCGGCGAGCAACGGCGTGCCCGGCTGTGGCAACTGGTTTCGGCTCTGCGTTCGTGCCTCGAGATTGGCGGCCCTTCCCGCAGCGCCATCATCCCGCTTCACATTGGGGATGAGTCCCGGGCGGTTGCGACAGCGGCGGCCCTGCGAGAGCGCGGGATTTTCATTTCGGCGATCCGCTACCCGACTGTCGCGCGCGGTCGCGCCCGCCTGCGGCTCACGCTGACCTCGGACCATTCGGAGTCCGATTTGGAGCAAGTAACGACCGCTGTCACTCAGGTAAACTCTTCGCCTTCCGAATCACATTGAACCATGGAATCCCTGGCTGAGCTCGATCATCGCTACCTCTGGCATCCTTTTACCCAGATGCGCGATTGGCTCAAAACCGAACCGATCGTCCTCGTCCGCGGACGGGGCGCCGAACTGATGGACGACCGAGGGCGCAAATACCTCGATGCCAACTCCTCGATCTGGACCAACCTGCATGGCCACAATCATCCCCGAATTAACCGAGCCATTGTCCAACAGCTCGGCAAAATTGCCCACAGCTCCGCTCTCGGTTTTGCCAACGAACCCGCCTCGCAACTCGGCAAAGCCCTGATACTGGCTGCCAGCCCGACCGCCAGCAGCGCTGCGGCGGCCGACACAAAAAAGAACCCCCGGACCGCTCTCTCCAAGGTCTTCTTTTCTGATGACGGCTCAACGGCCATGGAGGTGGCCCTCAAGCTTGCCTTCGAAACCGCGCGTCGCAGCGGCCGAGCCCGAAAGCCTCGCTTCCTCAGCCTGCAAAACGCATACCACGGCGATACCGTCGGAGCCGTGTCTCTGGGCCACATCGATCTCTTCCACAAAGCCTATTCGCCGTTGCTCTTCAAATCCGATAAAGTCATGGCGCCGTACTGTTATCGGTGCACCTTTAACCGCACCAAACCGGAGCGCGCAGATGCCCGCCAATATCGCAAATGCAATTGGGAATGTTTGGCACAACTGGAGCAGAAGTGCGCCATCAAACGACGCGGCGGAGAGCCCTATGCCGGTTTTGTTTTTGAGCCGTCAATGCAAGGCGCGGCCGGTATGATCCCCCAACCCAAAGGCTGGCTCCAACGCGCTTGCGGCATTGCCCGTGAAAACGGGGCTTTGTTGATCGCCGACGAAGTAATGACTGGTTTCGGGCGCACAGGCTCGGCACAAACGCAGTCCACGTTCGCTGAGTCTAACGACGTCCCCGGAAGTTCCCCGCCATTGCGACCAAGCACGCGGATGAGCAGGGTGCCGGTCAGGAGCCCTTTATTTGCCTGCCATCACGAAGATGTGCAACCCGATCTCATGGCCCTCGCCAAAGGCCTTACGGGAGGCTACCTGCCGATGGCAGCGACGCTGAGTTCACAAGCGGTATTTGACTCATTCCTTGGGGAATATGAGGATTTTAAAACCTTTTTCCACGGTCACAGTTTCACCGGCAACCAGTTGGGCGCTGCCTCTGCCCTGGCCAGCTTGGAAATGCTTCAAGAACCTGCGTCGACCACGGCCCGCGTGCAGTTAGAAAACGCGCTCACACAGCAACTGGGCCAACTTTGGCAGCATCCCCAGGTCGGAGACATCCGCCAGGCCGGTCTGATCGCGGGGATCGAATTGGTTGAAGATTGGAAAACTCGAAAGCCTTTCGATCTGCGTCAACGCGCCGGCATGCGGGTCTGTGAGGCCATGGCGCGGCGGGGCGTTTTAACGCGGCCGGTCGGCAATGTCGTTGTCTTGATGCCGCCCTATTGCACCACCGAAAAGCAGGTTAAGCGCATGGTGGCAGTTCTTGGCGAGAGTATCGCCGAAACACTCCAGGGAAAGAGCCCCTAAACACCCATGGACACGGGTTTGCAGGGAAGAAGGGCTCCTTTTTCCTAACGGCATGGTTCCCATATGTGTTGCGTTTAAAATCAGAAATCCGAAGGTCGAAACTCGAAAGAAGGCCGAAATCCGACCCGCTGCGCCGGTGCGACAGCGCGGCGAGAGGCCGAAAAGGTCCGCCAGGTAAGGTCTTGTAGGGTTCGAGGTATTGCAGCGGGACTTCGGATTTCGGATTTCGGGTTTCTTTCGAGTTTCGACCTTCGGCCTTCGGGTTTCCGACGCGACGTTCGGCCTGCAAGCATTGCACCTGCCCCTCAAGCCTGAGGGTTGGAGCCCCTTTTCCCTCCAAATCCGTGTCTATCGGTGTTTATCCGGAAAGCGCCAAGCAAGCGTCCAGGGGTTTCCCCGGAAGGGACGTCCGTAATGTCGCACTTTTATTTCCGTAATGGGCGGAGTTGAGAAAATTCTCTGCCAGAGGAGAATGCACCCATGAAATTTGCGCAGGCAACACGGCCCGAAATTGTCGAGACTCCGGTGCAGCCGGATGACACGGCTTTCGCGGGCCCGAATGACGAGCTTCAGACCGGTCGCCCGACACCTGCGCTCCCGCTTTGGAAACGTGCTCTGGATCTAAGCCTGTTGCTCGTTTCGCTCCCCGGACTGCTCCTCGTGGGCTCGCTCGTTGCGCTGATCATTAAGCTCGGTTCGCGCGGTCCGGTCTTCTTTCGCCAAAAACGGGTCGGCTACAAAGGCCGCGAGTTCGTGTGTTATAAATTTCGAACGATGGTGGTTAACGCCGAGACCGCCTCCCATCAGCGCCATACCCAGGAGCTAATTCGCTCCCAGACGGCCATGGTCAAGCTGGACTCGCGTCGCGACCCTCGCCTGATCCCCTTAGGCAGTTTGCTGCGCTCGAGCGGCTTGGATGAGCTGCCCCAACTGCTCAACGTCCTTCGTGGCGAAATGAGCGTGGTCGGGCCCCGCCCCTGCATTCGCTACGAGTGCGACGCCTACGAGCCCTGGCACTGGCAACGCTTTGATGCGGTCCCGGGCCTGACCGGTTTGTGGCAGGTCAGCGGCAAGAACCGCACCACTTTCAATCAAATGGTCCGGCTGGATATCGAGTATTCACAGCGCCTGAACTTTTGGTTGGATCTGCAAATCATCGTTAAAACCTTGCCCGCTTTGTGGCGCCAGTACTGCGACGTGCAGGCTGCACGCCGCCCCCAAACCCTCGCTCAGGTCGGTACGGCTCTGGAATCTTTCAGTTCATAAACAACATGCGTACAATTAAAAAAATTCTAAACGTCGGCGTCGTCGGTTGCGGCTATTGGGGTCCCAATTTAGTGCGTAATTTCCGACAATCCTCCGACTGTAATCTTAAGGTCTTGTGCGACGCCAGCGACACCCGCCTGGGCCATATGCGCCGGCTTTATCCGGAGCTCGCCACGACCAACAAATTCGACGATTTGCTCAACGACAGCGAGTTGGACGCGGTCGTCATCGCCACCCCAGTGCGTTTCCACTACACCATGGCCAAAGCCGCCCTGAGCGTCGGCAAACATGTTTTCATCGAAAAACCGATGGCCCGCACCGAAGCGGAATCGATCGAGTTGGTGGAACTGGCCGAGCGGCAGGGGCTGGTACTGATGGTCGGTCATACCTTCCTGTTCTCGCCGGCGGTGCGACGGATGAAAGAGATCATCAACGCCGGCGATATCGGCGAAGTGCAGTACATCGCCGCGCGGCGCTTGAACCTGGGATTGTTCCAGAAGGACATCAATGTCGCGTGGGACCTCGCGCCGCACGATATTTCCATTTTGCTGCATTTGCTGGATGAATCGCCGTTGAGCGTTTCCTGCCAGGGCAGCAGTCACGTGACCCGCGGGATCGAGGACGTGACGATGATGAATCTGAACTTCCGCAAGAACCTCTGCGCCTTCATTCATAACAGTTGGCTCGACCCCAAGAAAGTGCGCCAGATGACGGTGGTGGGCTCGCAGCGCATGATCGTCTATGACGATACCGAGCCGCTGGAGAAGATTAAAATTTACGATGCGCGGGTAGAAGTGCCGCCGCATTACGACAGTTTTGCCGAGTTCACTTACTCTTATCACTACGGTGACTCGTACGTGCCCTACATCAAGCAGGACGAACCGTTGAAACTGGAATGCCAGCATTTCCTGCAATGCATTACCGAAGGCACGGCGCCCATCACCAACGGGCGGTTGGGATTGGAAGTGGTCAAAATTTTGGAAGCCTCGAGTGAATCTCTGCGCCAGCACGGCGCGGCGGTGAATCTCTGCGCCAGCACCCCCTGGAACAGCGCCCACCATGGTCGCACCAATGGCAATGGCAACGGCCATGCCAATGGACATAGCAACGGCCACGCGCATCCTGAACGGATCGCCGTTGCTCCCAGCCAGGCCATCCCAGCTTAACGGCAAGGCCACCTGGCGCCCTCGCTCGAGCACCCGCACCGGTTGTTGCGGGTCTTGGCGAGGGCGCCGTCGGCTTGGACTCCAGCTTTCCTCCACCCGTGTCGAATAAGGAACTTGATGGCGTTGCCAAGACGACCTCCATCAGGTATTACAACGGCGGCAGTAAGCCGCAGGGAAAATCTTAAAAAACTGTGCTCATCAAATGAAAATTGCAATTGTTGGTCTGGGTTACGTCGGTCTGCCGCTCTCGTTCCAGTTTGCGCGCTCGGGTGTCACCGTGCTGGGATTGGACATTGATACCGCGAAGGTCGATGCGCTCAATCAGGGCAAAAGTTATATCAAACATATCCCCTCGGAATCCGTGGCCGAGATTGTCCGCTCGGGTTCATTTTCAGCCTCGAGCGACTTCAGTCGCATTCGTGAGGTCAGCGCCATCATCATTTGCGTCCCCACCCCGCTTAACAAGAACCGCGAGCCTGATATTTCTTACATCCTCGAGACCGGCAAGAACATCGGCCGCTATCTGCCCAAGGGCTGCCTGGTTGTGCTCGAGTCCACCACCTATCCGGGCACGACCGATGAAGACTTGCGCGAAGTCCTGGAGATTGGCTCCGGCCTCGAAGCCGGCCGGGATTTCAACCTGGCCTTCTCACCGGAACGCGAAGACCCCGGCAACCCGGACAGCAAAGTAGCCATCATTCCCAAGGTCGTTGGCGGGTACACGCCCGCCTGCTTGCAAAAGGCGGTCGAGCTCTATTCCAAAGCAGTCAAGACCGTTGTGCCGGTCTCTTCCTGCCGCGTGGCCGAAGCCACCAAGTTGCTCGAGAACACTTTCCGCGGCGTCAATATCGCCCTGGTCAATGAGCTGAAGCTCGTGTACAGCGCGATGAACATCGACGTTTGGGAAGTGATCAACGCCGCCAAAACCAAGCCGTTCGGGTTCATGCCCTTCTATCCCGGTCCGGGCCTGGGCGGACACTGCATTCCGATTGATCCCTTTTATCTGACTTGGAAGGCCCGGGAATATGGTCAGCACACGCGGTTTATCGAGTTGGCCGGCGAAATCAACACCAGCATGCCGGCCTATGTCGTCAACCGGGTTATCGACGCTCTCAACGATCACCAAAAAGCCGTCAAAGGCAGTTCAGTCCTGGTGCTCGGTTTGGCTTACAAACCGAATGTCGACGACGAGCGCGAGTCACCCAGTTATTTCCTGATGGAAATGCTCAGTGCTCGCGGAGCCAAGGTGGCCTATTACGATCCCTACGTTCCCATCATCCGTCCCACGCGCGAGCACGCTCACTGGGCGGGAACCAAATCCGTCGAGTGGAACAAACAAACCGTTGCCGGGTTCGACCTGGTACTGATTTCAACCAACCACGCCAGCGTCAATTACCGCGAACTGGCGGAGTGGTCGCCGTGTATCGTGGACACTCGCAATGCAATGGCCGGCATCCAAACCAAGCCGGGCCAGCTCTGGAAAGCATAAATGACAAGATACGACCCCAAGGCCTAAGATTCGGAGCTGTGTGACTGCTGGCGCCGGTTGCCCTGCCGATCCACGTCGTCCAGATAAATTTCCTGGCGCCGGTTGCCTCGGCTCATGACGTGGTAAATGGCCCCTGGGTATTGAATGCGCACCTGCCGTGGTATACCCTCAACACTGCCAACCAGCCAGCAACCTGTAAATGCAAATTGCCGATCAAGGATCAAGGTAGAGGCTTGACCCCTTTTCCTTTTGGGCTTGCAGGCCGTGCGCCCACACGTGTGGCCCAGCGGAAGAACGAAGGCCGGCACTCGTGTCGCTTTTCAAACCTGCAGAACCATTTTACTGGGATTTCGGAGTCGCCGAATGATCTTTGGCCGCCTGGACGATTTTATCAAATTCACTTTGTCCACCAAAGTAGTTGTAATTAACGGGGCCCAGGAGCTTCAATTCTCGGTTAAGATCGGTCCATTGCTCGGCCACGTAGGCGTACCACGCGTAGTTATGGTGCCATCCGGTTGCTCCTGGATTAAGACGGAAGAATTTATCGAATGCTTGCTTCAGATCGGCCCACACCTCGGGACGTCTGAAGTAATTTCTACGGGCTTCCCGATTCAGGGGCGCGGAAATCAGCTCGTGAGCGTCTAAAAGGATCAGCGGGATATGTCCTCCCCACTTGGAGGAATTCACGCATTCTCCCGCGAACTCAAGCATGTCTTCGGTCGAGCCATACCATTTGGGCTGCAGGTAATTCAGCTTGGCGTAGCAGGCATCATAATAATTCGTGTCGAGCGACATGGCCCGCTGGAACCATTGCTCCATGCGCGGCCGGCCATGTCCCTGACCCAACTCGACGGTGATCATTTCGCGGGCTATGCGCGGGTCCTTCGGGTTGAGTTTCCATGCTTCAGTCAGGGCCGCCTCGGCGATTTCCAAACGCTGGGCAAATAATTGCCAGCCCTGGTTGCTGACGGAGTTGGCAAAGCCGGTGCCGCGTGCCTTCCAGGCGTAGTCGGTATAAAACTGACCTTTGAGCAATAAGAGAGACGGATCGGAGGGCCAGTTTTTAAAGACCAACGGATCGAGGGCGAGGTAAAGGTCATCGTGCTCGGCTTTGGTTTTTGGCGTATCCTGAAGTAAAGCATCCCAGGCGTCGTAAACTTCGCCGGCCGGAGTGTCTCTGTCCTTGGCGACTTCGATGAGGAAACGTTTGGCTTCGCCGCGCCATTTATGGACTTCGGACAACGTGCTGGCGGTGCCCATATTAAAAGACTCGGCAGCGCGCAGCGCGGCATAGAATTTACGAATAGGCGCGCGTTCACTTTGGCTCATGGCCTCGGCAGCGGAGCGGTATAGTTCGGCATGATCCTGAGAAGTGTGGTCTTGCGGCAGAGATACAAAACGGGCGTAGAGATATTTAATCATTGGATCGTCACATCCGTTGGTCACCGCAGATTTGGTTGCGACGGCGAGATCGGAAATGAGTTTTTCATCGGCGGCACCGCTCGCGCGGATGCGCGCAAAGGTCTGCAATGCGAGTTTGGCAGAACTGTCCCACCTGGCGTTATGGTGCCCGTGCTGTTCATAATCACCCACTGAGGTGTCGAGATTCCACCGCAGGCGGCGTTGTCGTGCTGCCTCATCGATGTCCTCGGGTTTGTCTACACCGGAAACGAGGCCGGGCCCAAAAGCAAGGGCGCCTAAGGCGATACTAAGAAACATGCGAAAAGCTGATTTCATATACTCGGGAGATGGAGGCTAAGGACTCTGGGCTCAGTTAACAGAGCGGAGCATTATATTGATAGGAATTTGCTTTTTTGCATCCTCATGTACTGAGCGCTCCGCGGGTAAGGGAGAATCGCTTTTTGGACCCTCATCGACCATGGATTGAAGGTATCAGGAAGCAGTGAGCGCGTCGATAGCCAAGTGTTCGCCGCTTAGCGCACGAGGTGTCCTGAACGGGTGCGCTTAACATGAAATCAGGTCGGAACTGCCGGAGGGCATTGGCAGACACGATCAAGTGAGCCGAGGGCGAGACAAGGCTCAACTCGGGGCGGGGGCGCTGTGGCCGGCGCTCGTCAGTCGGTCAGGGCGTTTTCGTAGTCGGGGGTGGGTCCACGTCCTCACACGGCTCATAGGTGTAGCAACCGCCAATAGGGGCCGGGGGCGGTCGCGGTCGCGGGTCAATCCAAAGCCCGAGGTGTCGCAGGATGTTCCGGACAATGGCCGCGTCATCCACTGGAGCCGGTGCGGACGAGAGGGCTTCTCGCAAAAAGAGTCCGTCGGCTACCAGGGCGTGGATATGGGGATGGAAATCGAGGTATTCGCCGAAGGTGTGGAGGGTGAGGATGATGCCGGGAAGCCCCTGAGGGCAGCCGAGCGCGGTCCGCAGGTGCTCGGCCAGGCTTTCGTGGGCCAAGGCACAGAGACGCTTAAGCAGGCGGCGGTGGCGCTGAAAATAGGGCCGAAGCATCCTGGGAATCGCCAGGACATAGTGCCGGTGAGGGACTGGAGCCAGCAGGTGGTCCAGGATGAAACGGGCGGTGGATTGGACGTTCTTCTGGTGACAAGAGGGGCAGAACCAGCGGCTTTTGCAGGAGAAGGCCAGCAGGTATCCTGCGCGGCAGGTTACCCCCCGGATCCAGCCGCGGTCCTCTCACCCAGCTCATTGGGTTCTGGTGCCACACCCTTTGCACCAGAGACTCGCCGAAACACCGTAACTTGCTCACGACGCTGGCCACCGTCGATTTTGGCTTTAAACGGCGTTCGCCCCTTGAGGTTATGGCCCCTTTGGAAACCTCCAATCCCCCTGAGTTGAACCAAAACTACGATTTTGTCGCTGCGGAATCTACCGCCGTATAAATGCGGCGTTCTGAGCCTGCGGGCGCCTCGACGCTGCTTGCACCAGGGTTAGTTCTTTTACGAGCGTGCAAAATAACCCGGGCGCCGAAGGACAGGTCCACGTTCGCGGTGTCTAGTCCCGCTGCCTTTGCCATTCGCGCAAGATCACTGACTCTCCAGGCTCGCTTAACTGACAGCAAAGCATCGGCTTTGAACGAAGGCGGGTGTTTTTGAAAACGGAACAGCAGCCAAAGCAATAAATACAATCCGACGTTGCGGTGCAGATCACACAGGACCAGGGCTTGACGTGTGACTCTCCACCCTTCCCGCAACAACATTGTCACCTCAACCTCGGCGAGGTGATGGGCCATTTGCGACGCTATCACAACGTCAAAGCTATTGTCTCGGAAAGGCAGTTGGAATGCCGAACCTGCGACATTGTGCGCTCGCGGACTGAGACCCAGGGCCGGAAGGCTATTGTCCAGATTGACTACCCGCCAGGTCCATCCGCGCGCGGTCGCCCACTGCTGCAGTGTCCTGCCCAGGGAACCGTCTCCGGCCCCCAGGTCCAGAATAGATAACGACCTGCAGTTTGAACTGTCGAGCAGCAGCGGCACCAGTCGGCGATACGGCTCGCTGAAATCGAACAGCTGATTGACTCGTCCCAGCGAGATGAAAAACTCCGCCACCTCCGCGCTCGGCCGCTCTGAGTCGAAATATTCTGCTTGCGTGGTGCGGCGACTCAAAAACATGCTACTGCTCTACGGAATTCATGACCGTTACTCAAGTCAAAGTCCCCCCGGCCCGCCGCTGGCAAAAAATCGCGTTGCGAATCGGGTCGTTCCTTCTCCTGGCAGCCATTATTGGCGGTGTCCTTAATCGAGTCGCCGGATCGCTGGAGAAAAGCTCTCATCCCGCGGGCTTTGGGCGTGGAATCATCCAGGGCGCGTTGATGCCAATGTCTCTGCCCAATTTATTGGCAGGCCGTGATATCACCATTTACTCCCAGAATAATACGGGCGTGGCTTACAAAATCGGCTATACCGCCGGCGTAAACGCCTGTGGAGCAATATTCTTCGGCGTGGTTTTTTGGCGCTTCTCGAAACTCCGCCGCGCCAGTCTTGAACAGAAACCCGCCGCCGGCCCTGAAGCTTGAGTTTTTGCGTCACACGCTCAGTTCCCTGCCGCACAATCTCTTGGCACACGGCGCAGCGTGCCGCCTTGAAATCCCCGCGCTGACGCCCGGTCCGGCTTGAGTCTTGCTTGATAATCCAGCTACTGGCTCCTAACGTCTCGCAGGTTATATGGAAAAAGTTGTTATCATTGGGTCTGGTTGTGCTGGCTTGACCGCCGCGCTTTATACGGCGCGTGCCAACTTGAAGCCCTTGGTCCTCACCGGCCGTCAACCCGGCGGATTGCTAACCACTACCACAGTCGTGGAAAACTTTCCCGGGTTCCCGGATGGCATCGATGGCTATGAACTGATGGTCCGTTTGCAGAAACAGGCGGAGCGTTTCGGCGCGCGGGTCCAATTCGGTGTTGTGGAAGCGGCTGATCTCTCTGGTGAGTCGTTCCGCTTGACGGTCGACGGAGAAACCATCGAGACGGAAACCGTGATCATCGCGAGCGGGGCAGGGCACAAGCATCTCGGCCTGGAAAGCGAACTGAAATTGGAAAACAAAGGCGTGACCTACTGCGCTACTTGCGACGGGGCGCTGCCCATGTTCCGCAACCAACCGCTGGTCGTCGTTGGCGGCGGCGACTCCGCTTGCGAAGAGGCTACTTACCTGACGCGCTTTGGCTCGATTGTCTACTTGGTCCACCGCCGGGACACGTTGCGAGCTTCCAAAATCATGATCGAACGCACCCTCGCTCATTCCAAGATCAAGCCGCTCTGGGATTCCGTCGTCACTGAGGTGTTGGATGTGAATGCCGGCAAAGTCACCGGCGTGAAGGTTAAGAACGTAAAAACCCACGCCGAGCGAACCATCGAATGCGCTGGAGTGTTTGTGGCGATCGGACACACGCCCAACACTCAAGTCTTCAAAGGTGCGATCCACATGGACGAACAGGGTTACATCATCCCCAAGCACGGCGCTGCGACCAACGTGCCCGGAGTGTTTGTCGCGGGCGATTGCGCCGATCGCGTGTATCGCCAGGCGGTCACCGCCGCAGGCCTGGGCTGCGCCGCCGCCATCGAAGCCGAACGCTACCTCGCCGCTCGCAACGAGTAGTCTAAAACTCATTCGTGGACCGGCGCCTGCCAGGAAAGCTGCGGCCGAAACACTTTGTCCAGTAGCCGCGCTGCAAATGCAATGGCGGAATTTGCCATCTGCAATCGCCCGATTTGCCATTTGCAATCCGCCGATACCATGAGTCGAATGACGAAGGTTCCACGAGCTTTCCGGGCGCTAGAAATCGCACGCCGTGAACAACCTGCGCCACTTCTGTCCCAAATCATGAATTTGCTGGAAATCTCAAATGATGGCTGGTATCCTCGGCACCTGAGTGACCGCATCAACTGAAAAGGCGCGTCGGATTCTGGTGGTGGACGATGAGGCCCTGGTGTGCGATTCCATCCGGCGCATCCTTGCTCTTGATCAACATTTTGTGGAAGTCGCGGGAACCGCGCAGGACGCATTAGCGGCTTTTCAGCCGGGCAAGTTCGACCTGGTCATCCTTGACTACGAGATGCCCAGCATCAAAGGCGACAAATTGGCGGCGGCTATCAAAGCCCAAGACCCCCATCAGCCCGTCATGATGATCACGGCCTTTGCTGAAACTCTCCGGTTGGCCGGCACCTTCCCGTTGGCGGTGGACCTGGTACTGAACAAACCATTCGACTTGCAGGAATTCAGGGACGCTGTGCGCCACCTAAAGCCGCGATAGGTTTAAGTTTTGAGTTTTAAGTTAAGACCGCGCTTTTGCCCTTCGTCTTCCCCTTCCTCTTCCTCGTAACGCATAAAGAAATCCGAAAACCCGAGTGCCCAATCTCAGATTTTAGAGTTGAGCGCGCGAGGATGTACTATCACTCGGCCAATCGCCCCACAATCGCACCCAAATCGCGCACGGCATTTTCTATCCGCTCAGTCCAGGGATTGCCGAAGTTCAATCGGATGAAGTTTTGAAACTTCCTTTTGGCCGAGAAAATAGGTCCCGGCGCGGTGCTGATTTTTGCCGCCATCGCCTGGTGATACACCGTCAGAGCGTTCACCTTGGCCGGTAATTCCACCCACAGACACATCCCGCCACTGGGACGGGTAGCGCGAGTGCCCGGTGGGAAGTATCGGCTCACGGCCGCGCTCATGCACTGCATTTGGTCGCTGTAAAAACGGCGGATTTTTCGCAGGTGATGATCGAAACCGCCATTTTGCAGGAATTCCGCGATGGCCATTTGGGGCAGCGACGGGCTGGCCGCCGTGCTGACGAATTTCAAGAATTCCACCTGTGCCTGAAACCGGCCGGGAGCGACCCAACCGACGCGGTAGCCGGGGGAAAGGGTCTTGGTGAAGGAATCACACAGCATGACCCAACCCTCTTCGTCGTAAGCCTTGGCGGCTTTCGGCCGGCCCGGTCCAAAAGCGAGATTTCCATAAAGATCATCTTCAATGAGAGGGATCTTCCGCTCGGCCAACATTCGGACCAGCTGTTGTTTTTTCGCATCCGGCATCAGGCTGCCGAGCGGGTTGCTGAAATTGAGGGTGAAAACGCAGGCTTTAATCCGGCACGTATCCAGCCGCTGGGCCAATTCGTCGAGGCAAATGCCCTCCCGCGGGTAGGTCGGAATCTCGCAAACGCGCATGCCGAGCGACTCGATAATCTGAAGGATCCCGAAGAATGCGGGTGACTCGATGGCAATCACATCCCCGGGCTTGGCCACGGCGCGCAGACACAGGTTGAGCGCCTCGGTTACGCCCACGGTCGTGATGATATCATCCGGCGCCAGCGTGCACCCGGCCTCCATGGCTCTCCGGGCCACCTGCACCCTTAAAGCGTGGTTGCCGGGCGGCGGATCGTAACTGTTGGCTGCCACCGGCAGACGCCGCCCGACCGCCGACATCGCGCGGTGCAATTCACGGATCGGAAATAATTCGGGGCTGGGCAAAGTGGCTCCGAGTCGCACCAGGCTGGGATCCCGGCCCGCCTTGACGACCTGCATGATCAAATCGCTTACCCGCACCTCGACTGGCCGCGGGGTTGGCTTCGACCGGCCAGGCTCGGGCGGCATCGACCAGCGCTGGGCGCGGACATAATACCCGGACTGCGGCCGGCTTTCGATCACTCCGCGGTTTTCGAGCAGACGATAAGCCTGCATCACCGTGGCGATGCTTACGTTTTGCTGTTCGCTGCACCGGCGCACCGATGGCACGCGATCGCCCGGCCGCAGAGTACCATGTTCGATCAACTCCGAGATGCGCAGGGCGACCTGTTTGTAGAGCGTATCTTCGCAATCCAATAGGGCGGCGGTGTGGGAAGCCAGGTCTTGCGTGATCATGCTGGAACGTAAACCGAACTGATTTTGAGTATAGTTACACCTTGACCGAAAGATGACCAGTACAGTTTTGACTTCCGATACAACTGTATCGGTCGGAATTATGCGCAGCTGCATCTAGGCCGCGGCCAAACCCGCGCTAGCTTGCTCCCATGCACATTCAAGTTGAAACCGACCTCTTCAACCGGCCAGGCTTAGCGTTGCCGATTCCGCGGCGCGGCGCGGCCGCGAATGCTCCCAATCGGGCGCCGGCTCTGTCAGGCGCGGCCGCCTTGCGCCTGGCTCGCCGCGAGGTCCTCCGTGCTGAGGCTACCGAACACCTGGTCTGGCTGGGTTTGGCGCTCGTCTCGTTGGCTGTGCTGGTCGTGAGTTTTCTAAGCTAATATCGATCGGTCCAACCTGAACGATGTAATCGGAAACCGCCGATGAACCCCGATTGGCACTGATGAAACAGCGGCGAGCAGGAATCTACGTAAACTCTGCTGCGCCCGCCTAGTAGTGATTCGAATTCAAGGGTGCCGACCTGCTGCCGTGGGTCTTTCCTTTTTCCGTGTTCACGCGTGTCCATCCGTGGTTACGCCGGCATTCTAACGGGGCATCAAAACTAACCGCCCATCAGATGTTCGATCACCATTTGGTCCAGCGCGGCATAATCGCGTTCGGCAATGAGTGCCTGCGCCTTTTTCTCATCGAAGCTGCGGGCTTTTTCTAATAAGTGCTCGAAGGTCTTGCGGCTGTTTTCCAGGTGCGCCAGCCAATGCTCGACTTTGGTAGTGCGGAAAGGGTGAACGTCGAAGCAGACGCATTCGCCTTTTTTACCGTAGCCGTTGCGTTCGAGGGCGCGAACCTGGTTGAAGGCAACGCGCAGGTTGGAACTGCCGAAGGGTTTATCCTGGTCGAATTTCAAGCCGTTCTGGTCGTTGAGATGGAGCGACCACAATTTGCCAAACATCATGGCGAAATCAATTTCGTCGGCCGGGTCCAATCCCGCGAGGATCGCGTGCGCCGATTCAATCAGGCAGCCGACGCGCTTTGGGTCCCGGGTCAATTGAGCGATGGCCAGGGCATGCCCGATGGTTGGCAGATAGGCGTGGTCCATGGGCTCGTTGGGCTTGGGTTCGATCGCCAGGCGAATCCCCTTGTCGTGGGCCAGCATTTTGTCCAGCGCCTCGACCAGCAGTTCGAAACTGCGGCGCCCGTTTTTGGCTTCGCGCAAGTACGTTCCTTCACGCGCCAGCCATAGCACGATTAAGTCCGTGCCCAGGTCATTGGCGATGTCGATGCAGCGCAAGGAGCGCTCGATCGCATACTTCCGGCACTTGGGATCGTTGCTCGTATACGCGCCATCGATCGTCATCGGGCTGAACCAAAGCCGGGGTGCAACCATCTCCGCCGCCACTCCCGCATCCCCCAGCTTCCTTTTGAGAGCTTTGGCCTCTTTATGAAGTTGCTCGCTGGATTTGCCATCGATATCCGGCACGGCATCGTCGTCATGAAACATCATGGCCTCAAAGCCAAGTCGTTTGAGCTCCCCCAGCTTCCAATCAAAGCTTTGGGCCGGGCGGGTCGTCGGCCCGTAGGGATCCTGGCCTTCGCTGATATTCCACGGACCGAAACAGAATCGATATTGTTTTGCTGGCATAGGTGCGTTTGACAATAGCCAGACGACCCTGGCAGGAAAGCAAAATCATTTTGACAGCGCCTTTGCGAGGTCTTTATCCTTTGGTGTTAGCACCAGCCGAGCTATGGTTAACCAGAATCCTCAAACGCCGCCGAAAGCTCAAACTCCCGGCCGCGTGATGTTCCTCGACGGGCAGGGGGAACTGCCCATGATCGGTATCTCCACGATCTGGAGCAGCGCTGAGGTTTACTTGCAAGGCGCGCACCTCACCACCTTCCGCAAACACGGCGAAACTCCGCTGACCTTTATGAGCCAGTGCAGTCGTTTTTCCGAAGGCCACGCCATCCGCGGCGGGATCCCCGTCGTTTTTCCCTGGTTTGGCATGCGCGAGGGCATGGGCAATCACGGCTTTGCCCGGGTCAAAACCTGGGAACTTAAAGAGTTCGCCCCCGCTCCCGACGGTAGCGTCAGCGTGCGTTTCCGGCTGCCGGACTGCCCCGAGGCTTCTTCTTATCCGCCGTTCACCGCGGACTACGTGATTACGGTCAGCGAATCGCTAACGCTTCAGTTGATCGTCACCAATCAGTCGCAGGACGAACCCCTGGCGTTCGAGAATTGTTTTCACACTTATTTTAATGTGGGTGATGTGACCGCCATTTCCATCCTGGGCCTGCAAAATGCCTCTTTTTTGGATAAGGTCGCCAACTTCGCTCACCGCACCCAAACCGAGGACGTCTTGCGGGTTTCATCGGAAGTCGACCGGATTTACCTGAACACCTCAGCAACGGTCGAGATTCAGGACCCGCGTCTTGGACGTAAGATTCGCATCGAGAAACAGGGCTCGGCTTCAACGGTCGTCTGGAACCCCTGGATCGCCAAGTCTCAACAAATGCCCGATTTCGGCAACGACGAATACCAGCGAATGCTTTGCATCGAATCGGGCAATGTGGCTTCAAACGAACTGACCGTGGCTCCGGGCAGAAGCTCGACTTTGACCGTGCGGCTGAGCAGTGAACTGCTGCCTTAAAGGGTGTCTTAAAAATGGGTCCGCGGCGCGATTCCGGCGGCGAGACGCCGGCGCAACCCGCAGGCGAGGACGCCTGCGCTACGTAGCGCGGGCCTCTGGCCGGCGGGTTTTGGCGGCGTCTCGCCGCCAAGATTATTAATAAAACACGCTCTTAAGCAAGTTGGCCACCGCCTCGCTTGTGTCTGGTTTGAGCAACAGCTTTGCCATCAAGCGAGGAGACTTCTCCTTCTCCTCTTCGAGAGCAGAGGGCAGGGGAGAGGAGGCATTCCTGCTACCGTACGCTAGCGCTTGGCGCCATCGAGATTGGGTTGATCGGTCTTGAGCGGCAGGAAATTGCCTTCTTCACAGCAGGCCACAAAGCTTTCGGTAACCGCTTTGAGCTTCTCCCAACGCGTGCGGATCTGCTTGGACTCCGTCGACGTGATTTGGTTATCCGCTGCGGCGGCTGCGACCACGGCCAGCAAATCGGCAAATTCCTGCACGATCGCATTGGTGGCCGGGATGAGATAGGAAGGATGTGGTTTTGACGTTTTGGGATTGAGCACAAAAAACCCGCCGGCGCGCTGGCAGATCCATTGCACGAGCCGTCTATCGTTAGTGCAGCGCAGCAAGGCATCAATTCGGTCCAGCGGGTTGGTGCTGCCGCTGCCGGCCGACTCGTCGGGCGGCTCGGCCCACTTGTAAATCATGGACAGGGACAAACCAAGCTGGGAAGCGACTTGCTTGGGGCTGCACTGCTGGAAAACTTCGCGCAGTACTTCGTGTGATTGCATGAATGCGAGAGTGAGAAAGCCGCCATTTCTTTGCAAGGCCTATCTAATATGGCCGGGCGCTCGTCCAAAAATGGGTGCCCTGCCTGGTCGTGGGCAGCTGGGTTTGGAGTCCCGCCTTCAGGCGGTTTTGGCGCCGGTCCGCCTTAAAGGCGGGACTCCAAATCGAATGCTAAACACTCTCTAAGAAACTATTGGGAGAAAGGCATTGCGCTGCCGGCGGGTTGTGGGATAATCCAGTCTCAACCGTCGGAGCGTAGCTCAGCCTGGCTAGAGCACTTGGTTTGGGACCAAGACGTCGCAGGTTCAAATCCTGTCGCTCCGACCATTGTTTTACCGAGGTTTTTCGCCACCAATATTTCCGATAATGAGGACCCACCGCCACGACGGTGGATCCGTTTTCGCCGGGTATTCCCTGCCGAACTGGCGGGAGATTTATCACGATGATCCCGGCAACGCTTGGCCCAGAGCACCGAATGGGGCAGCTCCCCAAAGTGTTGCAGCCGCCAATGCCGTGCGTCAAATCGGCACCAACGTTGCCATACCTCTTAGAGCGAGCCGGACGCAAGCTATGGTGTATAGACTGGCAAGGAGGGTGTCCGTAGACAACCGACAGACTTCGCGGCATGCTTTGGCGCATGAGAATGTTCATGGCTACGGTCCTCGCGGCGCTGTTGTGCTGTAATAACGGCGGCTACGCGCAAGGGACTTTGGCCCCGTTGTTCCTGTTCACTAACGGGAGTGGTAGCATAACGCCGTTTCAAAGCGGACAGTTGCTCCAGGCGGGGCAAACCTACCAAATGACCGCTGTGCCCCAAGCCGGTGATTCATTTGAAAGCTGGGAGCCGGTCAATGTATTCATCTTCACCCAGATTTTAATGGACTCTTCGGGCAACGTCTCGACTGACACCAGCCAGGTCGTATCACTCCTCAACAGTTTCTTCTCCATCCCAACGCTCAACTTCACCATGATGCCTCCACAGGTCATTCAAGACCTGCCCGGGGTGCGAAGCATTGTCGAAAACAGCGGCTGGCAAGCCAACTTCACGGCAGTCCCCGAGCCACCGGCGCTTGCCCTCCTTGGCTGGGGCCTGGCGGGATTGGGTTGGGTCCGAAAGCGACGGACCGAGGCCAGGGCTCAGAAGGCGTTGAGCGTGGCCCAGGACGAAGACGGCATCGGCAAATGCTGATGACGCACAGCCCTCTGTCCCCGCCCATTTAGGCAGTCCCAAGAATTTGCCGGCGAAGCACGGACAAGACAATCCCGTTACTTTCCCCTGTAGTGTTACGCCAGGGGCCCAGCGGCTCAGTTCAACTGTAGTGTATCCTCCATGGCGGCCACCACGTCAGACCTCATTTGGCTGCTTGTAGAAGGCCGGTACGGAGGATACACTACTTAAAGTTATGCGAAGAAATGATCGCGCCTTGCACATGCGGCTCTCTTGCTAAGAAGACCAAGGACCCAGACGTGCCAATCCTCGAGCGCGACGGTGAATACCTGCTTGGGAACGGCTCAATTAATGATCCGCGACTCACGATTCACTTCTGTCCCTTCTGCGGTGAGCACGGACGGCCCCACCGCGGCAATCGCCGCTGTGAATGCGGAGTGATGGACGCACTTGTCAAAGATTACCCTCAGCTACTGGAGTTCGATTCAGAGATGAATGAGTTTCACTTCCTCGAATCCAATCCAAGTGCAAAACACCAGATTTATTACTGCATCGCTTGTGGTGGAAATCCCCCGCAATCCCTCCGTCACACGTTTTTCGAAGCCCCCACCGAGTCGGACTATGAGGAAGCGTGGGCAAGGATAGCGGACCTAAAGGATGAGAGCGATTCGTTCGCGAGTTTGGTGCGCCGGCCCGCGTCTTCGACATTGCGCCCCCGCGTGCGAAGTACATCGAAATCTATGGCATGAAGCCGATGAAGAAGCAGTGGACGTTTGAGCCAGCCGGCTCGCCGATTTCTTATTGTCTCCAGCTCATGGCCGATGATACCTACGTCAAATCTCTGGGTCCAAAACACAAGAAAAGTAACAATGCATAACAAAGCGACGCGCCGAATGAGCGGCGATAACATCAGTTTGAAATTCGGACGCCGAGGAACGCCGCTCACTCGTGGTCTTGTTCGTTGGCCGAACCAAAGTGTGATGCATGACTAGTGAGGAATTAACTCGGATTCGCAGCTTGGTCCGCAAGACGCCACCGACAATCTGGGCATATTTGCCATTCGTATATCCGGTTCTCATCGTCATGGTCGGCATAGCTGTCAATGTTGGCATTGTGATCTATTTCGAAGGGAAAACCCCCGATTTGCAGGTGTTATTTAAGCTCGGCTCAAAAGTGCAGCCGGTGTGGGACAGCCAATTGATTCGGAGCGTAGTCGGGATCACTGCACTTTCGATCACGATTACTTTTGCCCTTCTCGCTTTTCTTGCACGGATAGCTTTCAGGCAAGCATGTCTTCTCCGAGCCGCGGCAAAGGACCTCGGAATCGAAGACGACCAGCCCGGCACTGCAGTCAACAGCCGCCCGCAGCGCGATTGATGGTTTTATGAAAATGCGGACGCTGATTTTGCAGGCCACGTCCCGCTCGGCGGCGCTGCCTGAGTTGGGGCGTTGGGTAATACGTGTGCAAGGCACCTAATGAAGCCAAGCGCCATAATTTCAAGGGAGCAGTCATTGCAGATTCTCGCGAATGATCTTCGTAGGGCCGCGCTGGAGAAGAGGGCAGTTGAACTAAAGGATGCCACGCTGGAGGGACGCGAAACAATTCTTGCAGAGATCGAGCGGGACGTTCGAACCGAAGTGCGGAGACGCGCCAAGAACCTCGGTCGCCAAAACGTAATTTACTGACACATGGACTCCGTGCCCAAGCGCTTCAGCTGACCGCGAGGATGCGGCGGCTGAGCTTAATTTTACACTCGCACGATTCACTCAGAACCAGCATGAAATGCCCAAATTGCAATAAGGAAATGGAACCAGGCAATTTTTCACTGCCCAACAACACCGTATGGACGCCCGCCGCAGTCAAAACAAAGTTTGGTGTCATTGCCGAGGACATGGTCTGGCTTGCCAAGCGCTGGAATCTTTTCCCGCAGCCTGCGAAAGGCCATATATGTCGAGACTGCAAGACAGCTTTCCTCAAATATCCAGGCAAATAGAAGAACTAATGTGTAACCATTCCGCCGCAGGTAACTCCACGACCACTCTGGTTTTTCAAGAAGGTGGTCACTGGCGCGGAGTCGCTGGCCGGAACCATTCGGTGATACTCACCCAGGCATTATGAGAGTTCCGTGGCGAGACCTTAAAGATGCTGAATTGAAGGCACTGAGGCAGCGGCAAGGTGGAAAGCTTTCGTCGAATACTATTTCCCCCCTCAGGAAACTTTCGGGGAGGTGCGGGCGGGACCCCGATGCTGGGAAGTGCATTTGTTATCACGGCAGCCTCGCACTTCTCTTCGAATTTGATCAGGACTGGAAGAACGCCATAAAACACCGCCGGGTTGAAATTTCCCTCATCCAGAGACTATACGAGACGCTGACCAAGAACGCTCCCTCTGTCCGTCGGTGGGCCACTAACAATTACCGGGCGTCCGATTTGCGGCAGCGTCGCAAGATTCTTGAACAACTCGCGCGAAAAGCGATCACCGCGCCATCCGCTTCACCGAGCCGCCGCCCTGCACGTCAACGGGCAGTTCGGACACAAAGGAACGGCGGCGACCGGTGACCGGAACGTTGGACGACGTCACCACTAATTCGGTTCAGCCAATGTCGACCGCCTTGTAGCGTGGATTTCACGCGTTTTGCGTGAGAATCACGCGAGCTGGAAGACTGGTGCCTAGCTCGAACTAAGTCTTTCATTTGGATTTCGCCGATAATTTGGTTGGCGTGTGCTATGCTAATGATTGGATAATGTTACAGTTTATGAGGGCGCGACTCCTAACTCCCATGCGATGGCTTCTCGTGTTTTCCTTGGCGATTTGGTCAACCATCGGCTTAATGTTATGCGCTTCTGTGACTGCACAGAGCTTTACCACCCTGCACAGTTTCAGCTCATTTTCCGGGTCTACAAACAGCGACGGTGCGAATCCGTTCGCCGGGTTGCTCTCATCGGGTAATATTCTGTATGGGACATCATCGGGTGGCGGCGGTTCAGGAAACGGAACCGTGTTCGCCCTTCGAAACGATGGCAACGGTCTTGCCACTCTTCATGATTTCACTGGTCTTAACGAAGGAGCCAGTCCTAGGGCCGGGTTGATCTTATCCGGCGACACCTTGTATGGAACAACAACTCTCGGCGGACGCTCAAACTTTGGCTCCGTGTTCGCTCTTCGGATCGACGGCACGGCGTTCGCCACCCTTCATCATTTTACTGGTCTCAGCGACGAAGGTTTCCCGTCCGCCGCTTTAGTGTTGTCAGGCGATACGTTGTACGGAACCACAGTGGGTGGCGGCGGTTCTGGCAGCGGAACGGTATTTGCCGTGAGTACTAATGGTGCAAACTTTACCAATTTGTATGCTTTCACTCCCACTACTGTTTCGTCGCCCTTTTCCAATAATGATGGAGCCTGGCCACTTGGTGCTTTGACCCAGTCAGGTAATACGTTGTACGGGACCACCTCGAGCGGAGGTGTGCCGGGCAATGGAACGGTATTTGCCATAAACAAGGATGGTACAGGCTTTAGCATCCTTCATACCTTCACCACACCATCTAGCTACCAGAACACGAACAGCGATGGGGCCATCCCCCGAGCTTCATTGGTCCTGTCCGGCGACACCCTTTACGGGACAACCGCTTTCGGAGGTTTTTTTGGCGGAGGCACAGTATTCGCTCTTCGCACTGACGGAACGGGCTTTACTAGCCTTCATCACTTCACTGGTCCAAGCGACGGATCTGAGCCGCGAACGGCGTTGGTATTATCAGGCAATACGCTCTATGGAGTTGCGAACTCTGGCGGCACGACAGGATTTGGGACGGTATTCGCCCTTAGCACCAACGGCATGGGGTTTACAACGATTTACAACTTTCCTCGTCCTGACGGTGAGCCTCACCAGTTTTATTCCGATTTGTCATTCACAGGCGGTACTCTTTACGGGACAACGCTTATGCACGGCAGCGGTGGCAATGGCACGGTATTCAGTCTTTCGTTCCCACCCCAGTTGACGATTACGTCCTCGGAGGGCACCACTGTTGTGTCCTGGCGAGCTCTTTATGCAGGGTTCGATTATACTGGGTTCACGTTGCAATCAACCACCAATTTGGGCTCACCTGTCTGGGAGAATACTCCGCCTCCAGTTGTGGCCGGCGGTTGGATTGCTGTCACGAATCCAATCTCCAGTGCCGAGCATTTTTTTCGGTTAAGCCAGTAAGCAGAGTGTGAGAATCTGACCGACGGTAGGATGGTAGGATGGCCGAACAAGCCTCACCCAGCCGAACCGCGATAACGTCTTCATTTCATGCCGGAGGCCGTCGGCGCGGGCTGCTTATGGGCATCGTTAAGGGGCTCTTAACGTTATGCGTGTTCTCGGTTCTCATGTTCCTCACCATCGTTTCGATGGCGGTGCTTGGATGCCGGAAGGAAGGGAAGGCCGAGCCCCGGAGGCGGGAGGTTTTTCTTCCGGGCACGTTCCAGCCTGGCACCGTGGACGAAGCCGCTGCAATAGCTCTCGCTCGTCGGTGTGTATCCAAGCAATGATACGTGGTCAGGCCAGGCAGTCTACGAGGCCCGCCGCCGCAATGGCGGATGGTCAGTGACAGCTGCTCGCATCGAGGGGTATAGCTCTCAGGGAAAACCGTTGGCCGTGTAAACCTTGACTCCTCGCGAGGGCGGAATAGGCTTGGATATTCACGTTGCCGCAACCCCTGTGCTCTGCATCGTCTATGTCAGTTCTGCCTCGCGCTCCTTTGACGAGCGCAAACTCTTGCCCATGCTTAAGAGCTTCCGAGAGAATAATGCGCGGGCGAACATTACGGGTTTACTTCTCTACAAAGGGGGCAACTTCATGCAAGCCATCGAGGGGCCAAAGGAACGGGTGCATGAGCTATTCGAAAAAATTCGGCAGGACCCGCGTCACACGGGAGTTTACAAGCTGCTCGAACGCCCCATCATTAAGCGCGAGTTTTCAAACTTTTCCATGGGGTTTCAGAACGTGGACGCTCTGCCACCGGATGCCACGGAGGACGTCGGTAATTTCCTCGCCGAGGGGCTGACAGCCGACTCTTTTCGTGAGAACCCGGGACGCGCTCACAAACTGCTGCGGATGTTCGCGATGAACATGAGGTGATCAGACTGTGTGGAGAACCGGAGAACCAACTCCCGCGATACCTGCTGAAGTGAACCGGCGTTCCCGGGGCGCAGCCCGGTGCGCCCGCCACCGTAGTCGCTCCACTGCTGCGGAGCGTTTGCAGAAACTACTGGATGAGGCTCAAAGGCCATGACGACGGAGTCTCAACAATATCGTGAACGCGACTCCGGTTCCGCCATTCTGTTGGTTCTGACCCAGTTGCCCGGAGCGCCTGAATTTATTCGTCGGGCTTCATGAACCCGCTCGGCGTGTTCCAGTTGGTTTTTGTGGCCTTGGAAGGCATCGCCTACGCGCTGAACCCGAAGCTCAGGAAAGAGGGGAAGAAAAAGGCTGTTGGATTTGGGTTACTTTATATCGGCTTCCTTCTCGCCGGCATTGTCCTGCTCGTCGTGGTTGTAAGGTCGCTGTATTTCCGTCAATGAGACACTGACTACGCGAGTTCGATCCTGTTGAATGGTTCGATAGAAACAAGCTCCAGGATTTACTTCAGCGGGCGCGGGGTCAGGTCAAGAGGCATCAATGGGTCGACCCTACACAAAACAGCGGACAACACCAGTCATGGTTTAATCGCCAAGACCTAAGTGCGCATTTTAGGATTCGGTTTGGAGTCCCACCTTTTGGCGGTTTTGGGGCCGGGCCGCCTAAAGGCGGGACTCCGAGCCCATAGTCCCACGCCTGGGTCGGCATTTTTAAAACACGCTCTAAGGCTGGTTCAATGGGAGGGGGCGGAAATCCGCGTTAGTGGACAGGACGAACAGGCCGAGCGTAAGCACCGAGCCAGCAATTGCGGTCGGAAGCCTGGGCGTCTCCAGTTTGATCTCGCCCTCCAAGGTAGTTCCGGTGCCCTCGCAGCTGCCGCTCACATTGACGTAGAAGGTCTCACCGCGTCGCTCGACCACGCCAGACAAACCGCCGTTCGAGAAATGCCTTCCCGAGCTGACCCGTGCAGTAGCCACGACGTGTTCAGCGGTAAACAAGTGCAGGTAGAGCGCCGGGGACTGGGTGGTGCAGCCGGCGGTGAAGGCGAGGGCCACGCAAAGCGTAGTGGCGAGGTTCATGACCTAAATACACCGGGCGAGGGCGATTGTTTTTGAAGGAGCGGCTTCAGAACAGAGAGGGCTAGTTCTTAGTTCTTTGAGTGCGACTCGTTTTTAGTGTCAGGAACAGCGCTGGATCTCTGCGAACAGAAAGTTCGCGTGCCGGCGCGCGGGCATGCTGCCCGCAGCAACGCCCGATCCCCGGCTGAGGTACGACTTGTTTTTTGGTGTTAGAAACAGTGCATGGATCTCTGCGAACTAAAAGTTCGCGCGCCGGGCGCGCGGGCATGCTGCCCGCAGCAACGTCCGATCACCGGCTGACGCCGGCTAGACCCGAGGCTGCAAGCGCAAGAACGGCGAGACGACGCGGAGAGAGATTTGGTTACACCTGAATGAAATATTTCGTTGTGTTTTCACTCGAACAGCGAATCACTGCAATCGTCAATACGATGATATGAATATAGGAAATCTGACAATTTCGACCGCATGTCTTTTGATGGCGCTGACAGGTTGCGTTGAGCGCAGAGTTGTATACGTCCCCCAGTCCCAACTGGCATACGCGCCACCTCCTCCTGCAGCCCAGCCTGGCAATGTCGCCACTACCCCAGCAGCACCGCCACCGGACGCCCAAACACCACCAGCACCCGCCCCTGCTGTCGAGGCCCCAATGACCCCGCCACCGGCACCCGCGGCACCACCTCCAGGAGCATACGTGGCCTACGCGCCGGATTACTACACTTGGGATGGGAACGAATACGTTGGTGTCGTAAACGGGTCGTATGTCTATTGGTCCGGAGGTGTCTGGGTTGCCGCTCCGCCTGCCATCGTGTTCCGGTTTCACGGCTGGGAAAGGTATCACCCGGACTGGCACCGGCATGCGATACCATATCGTCGGCGGTTCCGGTAAGAACTGAGCGGAAGTTCACGATCAAGCGGGCTATCCTGCTTCCACCCATGCGCCATTGGCCTTGCGCCAACTGCTGCGTTTCTGGCGGCTTGAGCGCTCCTTAGCCTCGCTGGCGAGCCGTTGGCGTGGTGGCCAAAAGCAGCAACGATTTTGCGCTCGTCTTAGGCAGTTAGCCCGGAGCGTTCATGCGCGATCACTGAGCGACAACATTCGGCCCTCGGTTCGCCAGTCGACAAAGATTGCGCATGCCTTCGTGACCCGATAGTCTTGGCATTGGTGGAATGCCCTCAATGCGGGCCCCGCCTCCGTTAGTTTTACCTATGAGAGAATTGTTGACCCGGTGGAGAGAATTTTTGGATTTCCCGCTCGTGCGCGCGGGCGGAGTCCAGTTCACCATTGGCCACCTCATTGAATTGGTCATCCTCCTGGCGATCGTCTGGGTTGCGGAGTTGGTCTTTCGGCGAATGTTTCTGGCTCGCTTGTTGAGTCGCTCCCGGCTCCGTCCGTCCGTCCAGTTCGCCATCACCAAAATTGCCCGGTACACCTTCCTGGTCATCGGAATTTACCTTTCACTGCAGGCGGTCGAGATCAATCTCAATTCACTGGCGTTCCTGGCGGGGGCTTTGGGTGTCGGAATTGGATTCGGCTTGCAGAACATCGTCAGCAATTTCATCAGCGGCTTGATTATTTTGGCAGAAGCACCGATTGCGTTGGGCGATCGGGTCGAGGTGAACGGCACTGTGGGCCGCGTCACTGAAATTAACCTGCGCAGCACTACCGTTGTCACGACCGATAACATCTGCATCATTGTGCCGAACAGCAATCTAATCACCGGCACGGTCATCAACTGGAGCCACGGCGACCCTACCGTGCGGACGCGCCTGCCCATTGGTGTGGCCTACGGCACCGACGTCGAGCACCTGCGCAAGCTGCTGCTGGAGGTGGCCGCCGCCGATCCCGATATTTTGAAAAACCCCGAACCGGAGCTGCTCTTTGTCGGCTACGGCGACAGCGCAATCAATTTCGAACTGGCCGTTTGGTCCAGCGTTAGCGTGGAGAAGCCCTTGCGCTTTAAGAGCCGTCTGTACTACGCCATTCATAAATGCCTCGAAGCGAATAAAATTGAGATTCCTTTCCCGCAGCGCGATCTGCACCTGCGCTCGGGAACGCTGACGTTGCAGAATGGGAATTTGGTCGCGGGGGCTCCGGTAATCGAGAAGAGTCGGGTATCGCCCCTTTGAATTGAGCTAGAACTGCTCCTGCTGATCGATAGGGAAGGTTACCCGCCTCAGGCCGGCCAGCCTTTTCGGTAGGGGCGCTTCACCCATTCGTTGAGTTCGGGGAGGTTGGTCACTTTCATATTCGGACCATCCCATTCCACTTTTTTGCCGACGCCGGCATGTTGAGCCAGGTTGCCCAGGATTGAGAATTCCGTCAGCTGAGCCCCGTATTCGAAAGGCGCGGCGGTCTCGGTTTTGCCGGCGCGGCAGGCATCGAGGAAATCGGCCATGATGTTTTTTGGCCGCGGCAAAGTGCGCGGCGGCTGTTTCATGGTCTGCATTTTTTCCAGCGGCAGCACGTGCATGTGGCCGCCATAAGTGGCGGTGTACAGGATGCCCTTTTCGCCGATATAAATGGTTCCGCTGGAATCGAACTCCTCATCCGGATACTGCTTTTGGAGCTCCAATAAGCGCGGAGGAAGATTGCGCGCATTGCCTTTCACGGTCTTGAGGCTCCCCATGGCGGCATCGGCAGGGGCGCCTTTCTTGAGGCCTTCATACCAGTAAACTTTCACCGGGGGCATATCCCCTCGCGCCGGACAATCCCAGCGCAGGCGGCTGCCGGTCGGATAACGCTCGTCGCTGCCGTCGCGAATTTCTTCGGCTTCGATCGAGGTCGGGTGTTCCAACTTGAGCGCCCAATACACACCGTCGAGCACGTGACAGCTCATGTTTCCCAATGAGCCGTTGCCGAAATCGTACCAGCCGTGCCATTCATGCGGGTGCAGATCGGTGTGATATTCCCGATAGGGAGCGGGGCCGATCCATTCGTCCCAGTGCATCCCGGCCGGAGGTGGCTCCGAGGGTGGACGCGGCCCGACGCCGCCATTGGCGCGATCGGTCCAGCTATGAGTTTCGGTGATATTGCCGACCACGCCCGCCCAGATGAATTCGCACAGGCGACGGTAACCATCTTCGCAGTGGCCCTGGTTGCCCATTTGCGCAGGGGCTTTGGAGCTGCGCGCCATTTCGCGAAGTTTACGCGCTTCGGCGATATCGTGAGTCAGAGGTTTCTCGCAATACACGCCTTTGTTCAATTGTATCCCTAGCATGGCGGCCGGTGCATGATGATGATTGGGCGTGGCGATAAAGACCGCGTCGATTTCCTTGCCGATCTTATCGTACATGACGCGGTAATCGGTAAAGACCTGCAGCTTTTCGGGGTCCTGCTGCTTGCTTTGCAGCCAACGTTTAACCCGGGCGTGAGCTTTCTCATCCGGATCGACAATCGCGACCAGGTTGTCCTTGCTGGTGTTGACAATCCAATCGATGTGCGCGCTCAACCCGCGCCCGCCACAACCAATCTGGACGCATCTAAGCCGGTCACTGGCGCCGGAGGCGGCGAATAGGTTCGGACCAGGCAAGCTGGCGCAGGACAAGGTGCCGGCAGCCAGAGCGGCGCGTTTGAGGAATAAGCGGCGGTTTAACATAAATGAATCGGCAGCGGCCAAGTTGGTTGTAAAGCCCGGATCACCGGAGCGCAACAGCAAAACCATTCTGGTGCGCCCCTGTTAGCCAAGTGTTGTACTGACGAGTTTCAAACGGGAAGCATTCAAAGAAATTGCGGTGGCAGGGACGGCGGACTGCCGCATAAATGCGGCGTTCCGGAGGGCGGCGCGCGGACTTCGGAGTCCGCAGAGATACGCGAATTGGATGGAGGGCAGAAGGGAGTTTTCAGCGTCCGCAGAGGTGGCTCGTTGCTGCGGGCAAGAAATGCCCGCGCGCCGGCGCCGCATAAATGCGGAGTTCCGGAGGGCGGCGCGCGGACTTCGGAGTCCGCAGGGATGCGCGAATTGGATAGAGCGCAGAAGGGAGTTTTCAGCGTCAGCAGAGGTGGTTCGTTGCTGCGGGCAAGAATTGCCCGCGCGCCGGCGCCGCATAAATGCGGCGTTCCGGAGGGCGGCGCGCGGACTTGGGAGTCCGCAGGGATACGCGAATTGGATGGAGCGCAGCAGGGAGTTTTCAGCGTCCGCAGAGGTGGTTCGTTGCTGCGGGCAAGAAATGCCCGCGCGCCAGCGCCGCATAAATGCGGCGTTCCGGAGGGCGGCGCGCGGACTTCGGAGTCCGCAGAGATACGCGAATTAGAAAGCCGCGGTGTTAATGATAATCCGCCGTGAAGGGAAAACGGAGCCGTACGGCGAAGGTATCCTTTAACGGGGGAAGGGCTGGACGGCCAGCCAGAGCCAGCCAGCGAGGAAACTGAGTCCACCGATCGGCGTAATGGCGCCCAGGACGCGCACATTGGTGACGGCCAGAAGATAGAGAGATCCTGAGAAAATAAAGATCCCGATTAGAAAGCTAAACCACGGTCCTGCCTGAACCGTCGGTCGTTGTGCCAACACGAAAAGCATGACCGCGTGAATGAAATGGTAAAAAACGGCCTTCTCCCAAATAGCCGCGGTGCCATTCCGGATGAGCAGATCTTTCAAGCCGTGTGCGCCAAAGGCGCCCAGGGCTACCGCCAGAAATCCCAACAGGGCAGCCGTGCGCAACGCCGTTGAATTGTTCATATTCTGTGCGCGCGTCTCGGCTATGGTTGATCCTTCTTCTGGTCGGCTGGGGCGGGGACTTGCTTGGCCGCCTTGATGATGTCATCGGCGGGCAAAATAATTCCGGTGATATTGCCCGCCTGCATGCCCATCATCCCACCGCCGCCACTTCTTCCTTTTAGAGCGCGCATAACGAACAGTCCCACGACCTTTCCATCCAAAGTAAAGGCCGGCGCGCCCAGGGCGGTCGTGGTAAAAGATGTCTCCGGGACGTAAAACAGGCGAGGGCGTTCGACGATGGCCGAGATCCGTTCCACCGAGGCGGCGTAGGCGCGGCCCGCAGCGTTGCCCAGGCGGTTCAGGGCAATGACCTGGTCCAACATTCCCACCTTGGCGGACTGAGTCAGGTCAAGCGGGGTAAGTTCAGCTGTGATTTTGGCTTTGGGCCGCACGAACGCGAGGTCCAGATCCTTATCGCGCAAGACTACCTCCGCCGGAATCTCCGTTCCGTCTTCGAGCAGAATTTTTACGTCGCTCAGTTCGGTTTCAATCTTGAACTTCGAATCGTCATCCGAGCCGGACATCATGTTCTGCACCATTTGTCCGGGATCGGTCGCGGCGAGCGATAAGACGGTCAGGCCGGCCGTGTCGATGAGCGTTCCCGTTACGTCCTGGCGCGTTTCGTTGGCCTGGCCCCCCATGCCGCCCATCGAGAACTTGCTCTTCACCACGATCTGCACCGTGACAACCGAATGCTGGTTCTTCTTAAATACGTCCCGGCCTTTTTCGGATATCTCGTCGGCGCGGGACAAAGGGATCACCAGCGCGAACATCAGGATGAAACTCAGGCCCAGTGGGCAAGTCGAGGAATTGTGCTTTTTGGTCATAAGGGTTAGCTACTTTGTGGCTATTTTTTCCAGGCCGGTTCAAGTTCAAGATAGGCACTGTGAATACCGCGTAAAACTTTGATGACCACGGTGGGCCTTTTGGTCTCGGCAATTTCCGCCATGATCTTCTTGAGGGAATCCACGTCTTTAACCGGTTGACCATTCACCTCGACAATGAGGTCATCGACGTAAAGGGATCCCAGTTCGGCCCAACTGCCGGATTTAACGTCCTCGACCACCGCGCCGCGTTGTTCATCCGGCCATTGCTCTTCGGCCCGATCAAAGAACGCCACATCGCGGGCGGTGAACTCAAAATCCTCGTTTCGATATTTCTTCATCTCGCGTTTGAGCTTGGGAGAACGCACCAGTTCGACGGGAATCTTGAGTTGCTCCGTTCCGCGCTGAATCGTCAGCTGGACCTTGGTACCGATGTCATATTGCCGGATCAACGCCGCCAGTTCCTCCTCGTCCTCCGGTCCCGTAGCGTTCAGCTTTTCCGTATCGACCCCAGTGATGAAGTCGCCCGGTTTCAGCCCGGCTTCTTTCGCGGTGCTGTGAGCGTAGACCTCGGTGACGTAAAAACCTTTCAAATCCGGCCGGCCAAGTTGTTGGGCGATGTCCCGGCTAATGACGTGGGTTTCCACAGGTAGCCAGGCTTTGGTCACCTCGAGGCCCGGATCGCGCAGCTCTTGAATGCCAACTTTGATGACCGTCAGATATCGTTGTGAATCGCGCTCGAACGTAGCAATGACCGGAGTAGGTTCGGTCCGGCCATCGGTGAGTTTGCGGGTCAATGCGACCAGGTCTTCGACATGTTCGATCGGGGAGCCATTGATGCCGGTGATGACATCGTGGGGTTCCAAGGCCGGTTTGCTTTCGCCGGCGGGGCCGCCCGGGCGAACGGAAGTGACGAGCACGCCCAACTCGTTGGTGCGCTTCATTTCGCGAGCAGCCAGGAAGGAAAGGTTGCGCGCGGTGACACCCCACTGTTTGAGTTCGGTTTCCGGCGGATTGACCTCCCCGCGTTCGACGGGCTGCAGACGAAACGACATCTCTTTACCGCCGCGCAACGCCGTGAGGGTCACTTCTTTTCCAATGGGCAGGCTGGTGACCAACCGCATGAAATCCGGCATTTCCTCATCGTAACGGACATTGGTCGGCTGGTCGCCGATGCGCATGAGCAGATCGCCGCCTTGCAAGCCGGCGCGAGCTGCGGGCGAATCCTTCACCACCCCGCTGACCAGCACGCCTTTCTCATCCGTGCCGTGTTTAAAGAGCGGCTGAACGTCCAGGCCCAGCCAACTGCGCTTCACTTTTCCGTGGGCGATCAGTTCGCCCGAGACGTAACGGGCCAGGTTTCCGGGAATCGCTCCGCTCAAGCCAAAGCGGATTTCGTTGATCCCGATGATTTGGCCTTGCAGGTTGACCAGCGGGCCGCCGGAGTTACCGCCGTAAATGGCGGCGTCGTGCCCGATCCAGCGCACCAGGGCACCCACATCCTCGCCATCCAGCCGCATCCGCCCCATGGTTCCAAACATCCGGGGCATGATCATTTCGCCGTTGCTAATAATGCCCAGCGTGACCGATTGCGACAGGGCCATCGGACTGCCCATGGCCAACACGGAATCGCCCACGACCATTTTCGAGGAGTCACCAAAAACAGCCGGCACAAATTCACGCGGCTGCTCCGGCCGCAGTTTAATGACCGAGATATCCGTCAGGGGATCCGTGCCGATGAGCTCGGCCTCGATTTCTTCGCGGTTCCATAAAGTGCAAATCAGGCGCGCTGCATGACCCGCCACATGGTGATTGGTGACGATGTAACCGTCTTTAGAGATAATCGCCCCACTGCCAACGGCCTGGGTTTTGAGCTCGCGACCCTCGTGGTACTCAGTAAAGACCACACGGATTCGAACCAGAGCCGGGCGCATCCGATCGATGGCGGTCTCGACAACGGCCCGGACGTTGGCCGGGGTTTCTGCGGGCGCCTCGGCCGCGCGGGCCGATCCCGCCAGCAGAGTCAGGCCTATACCAGCGATTAATTGGACGGATTTGAGCGCCGAGAAACTCGGCGCCTGGGGTGGCGGTTGCGCATGGGATTCCCGAGACTGCGCCCTTCGAATGACCATGCCTTTATGTAAATCAGATCAGCGCATTAGCAAGCTCCCTTCAAGTGGCGAGTGACTTGACCGCTAAAAGCGACTTGCCACTGGGGGACCGGCCGCCGTATAGCAGTATCGACAGCTATGAAGCGCAGCAAGTGGCCGGACTTTCTTTTGACCGTTGCCGTGCGGTTTGTTTGCGGTTTTGTGTTGGGCTGTTTGGCATGCTTCGTCCTGTTCTGGAGAGGCATCCTCAGGTCCTTTTCACATAACAATTCCATGGCGCCGCTGGTGATTATGATTGTTTGCGGAGTTGTGGGCAGCCTGATCGCCGTGTTCACGATCCCGCATTGGCAGACGCCCTGGTACAAAGGGATACGGAATCGGTAGACTAACTCCGCGCGCTTGTTCTCAGGCCAAATTTCTCCGTGGCGCTGACGAATGAAAGCAACCCGCGTTCGGTGGAAACGCCCGCGTACGGATCATTGGTGATCAGAACGTTTCCGTCCACATCGAGGTAATCGCACAATTCAGCCAGTTGAGCGGCGGCGCTGATGAGTATGCTCGTTTCGATCATGCAGCCAATCATCGTTTGAAGGCCGGCTTTGCGCGCCGCCATCAAGGCCGCCAGGCCGCCGCTGATTCCGCCCGTTTTCACCAGTTTGACGTTCACGCCATGAAAACATTCCGCGGCTGTATCAATGTCCTCCGCCTGGTGATAGGATTCGTCGCCAAAGATTGGCAGCGGGGACCGTTCCTTGAGCCAGATCCAATCCTTGGTGGGGGTGCTGGCCGGCAGGGGTTGCTCTACGTATTGGACGTGTTTGTCCTGAGCGAGCCACTCGACCATCTCCAGCGCCTGTTCCTTGGTTTTCCAACCTTCGTTGGCATCCACCCGTACGGCTTTGGCCGGGGCAACCTCGCGCAGCGCCTGGAGGTTCGATTTGTCCTCCGGGCCGCCGACCTTCATTTTCAAAATCGGGTATGCCTCGGCCAATGCTACCTTTTTCCGGATCACTTCCGCGGTGTCGATGCCGATGGTGAAGGAGGTTAAATGATGATTTTCGCGGAAACCGAGGCCCAGCAGGTCGTAAACGGGCTTTTTGGCTTTTTTGCCGGCGCCATCCAGCAAGGCCAGGTTGAGCGCGCACTTGGCCGACATGTCCTGGCGCGAGAGTGTATCGAGGTACTGCATGCTCCCTTCGACATCACTGAAGGAAAGCCCGCGCGGATCGACCTTTTTGAGAAAGGCCTCGACTGTTTTGGTTGATTCTTTGTACCGCGCTGTGGGAGCCGCTTCACCCAAACCGACGGTGCCGTCCGCGCCCGTTAGTTCAACCACCACGACTTTGGATTGGGTGGTGCCGCTGGTGCGAGCCAGCGTCCAAACATGCGTCAGATTAAGCTCAACCTGCTTAAAATTAAGTTTCACGTCAGAACAAAAGCTGAAAATGGCCGCCGATGCAATCGCGGGCTGTCAAGTCAGCGCGCGGCGCTGGTCTGACCCTGCCGCCGCGGCTGCGACTCTTCCCATTCGGTTTTGCTCACGGATTTGACCTGATGCTCAAAAACAAAAACCCCCTTTTTGTTTCCAACAACAATGTCGGGATATTTTCTGTTGCTCACAAATCCGGCGGTCACCTCGGTGCCCACACCCGAGTCCGTGTCGATCAAATGAGGCACAAACTCGGCCTGACCCTTGGCGGGGCGAACCAGTTTGAACCAATAGAGTACGGCCTGGCCATTAGAGTCGGGGTCGCCGCCGTTCTTGCCATGAGCCCAGAACCGCTTTCCCGTGACAATGTCTTTTAAGCCGTCTCCGTCAACATCGATGAGAGCCAGTGAATGGAGTTGGGAGAAGGCGACGCCATACGCATCGGGCGTGGCGTTTTTATTAAGAATGACGTGCTCGCGAAAAGTGATTTGGCCATTGTCTTTGACCTGTTCGTACCAGGACAGGCCGTAACCGTGCGCATTGATGGCCGTAATCACATCGTTGAGTCCGTCGCCGTTCACGTCGTAAACGAGCATTTGTGCGCCGGCATCCGCAAAATGAAATGGGTGCTTGGTCCAAACCGGATCGTTGGCGCGCGATGCCGGTTGCTCCCACCAGCCGTCCTTTTCGATGATATCGATACGTCCGTCGCCGTTGATGTCGCCGCAGCCGATTCCGTGAGTGAATTTCTGGTATTCCCCCTTGGGACTGACCGGGTGAAATTTCCACGGC
>DASRFK010000037.1:0-59001 GCA_035651635.1 Verrucomicrobiia bacterium
AGGACCGGCGCCAAGCCTCCATGAGCGGCTTTTACGATTTCATGTCCGCTCAGACTGGCAATAAAGCCTTCAAGCTCGTAACTGTCTCCAACCCCTCATGGTTACCTGATTACTGATTCAGCCATAAGCAATTGCTGGTGAACCGCCTGAAGTTTGGCTTCCGCCTGCTTGCGCGCGGTAATATCGCGAAAACCCCAGACGCGACCAACGCACTGGCCGTTGAGATGTTGTGGCCGGGAATATCGTTCGAACACGCGGCCATCTTTTAACTCGATCGTGTCAAAACTTTCCAGTTCCGGTTCGTCCTGAAGCTGGCGGACTTTGCCGCGAAATTCATCTTCGTTCTTCACCTGCGCTGCCATGGATGACATCAGACAGTCATCCTCGCTCGTTTTGATCATCTCGCAGGGTACCTGCCACATCCTGGCGAACACCTGGTTATACACCGTTACCTGGCCGTCATGATTCACCACCAGAAACCCATCCGCGGTCGATTCGATCGCCGCCGTGAGCAGGGAAAGAGAATGGGCCAATTCGTGGGTCTGTTGCGAAACTCTGCGCCGGAGCATCACGCCCCAGAGCAGGACCAGGCCCCACGCCGCGGCGCCGAGCCCTAGAATGGCCAGGACCTGCCGGCCGGAAAACATATGCACGGCCGGTAACCGAACCACATCCCCTTCTGTGCGAAGCAAGACGCCAAAAGACTGCGGAGCTCCGGTCGGGCTGCCCTGGATCGAGCAGACACCGGTCACCCGCAGCCGGTCCCCCTGGTTGAGATGATTCCAGGCGTTTTGCGCATTGGTTGCATAAAGTGAAACTCCAAAGACGATACCGTCTTGAACCAATACCAGCGTATGATTGGTGGCTGAGTGTTTCTGGCTGTGCAACATGCCGGTCAGCGCAACCAACCGACCGTCATAGTCACCCCAAAGTACCGTCGCGGGCGCGACTGGAGCGGTTTCGACCGACGTTACCACGGATGTGGGTCGGATTAGAGCCTCCTCAAGAACAGGCGAAAACACACCCGCCGTAACAAAGCCAACCGCTTCGAGCGAATCGCCCACTTTGAATTCCACATTACTCAGGCCTTGGACGCGCAAGGCGCTCTGCCCCTCTTGCAAGATCAATGCTGACCCAGCGACGTAAGTAGCGATGCCGCGAGCGCGGACCCGGTGCATTGGCGGGTTGGTCGTCAGGAAGCTGCGCACCTGCTCGACCCGCAACAAAGGGCTCAGGAAGGGGTCGTTTGGGACCGAAACCAGCACTTGAAGGCAGCTTCGGTTGGGAATGAAGGTTTTGAGGCGAAGCCCTCCTGGCGAATCGTCGTAGTCCAGACCACAAACGCCCCGGACACGAATTTTTGCATCGACTAGACCATTCCACTGAGCGGGATTGAATCCCTCCGGCAGCGGCAGATAGGTTCGCGAGCGCCAGCCAGTTCCCCCCAGATCGATCTCGATATGGCGCTGATCGACATCGGGCACAACCCGCCGAACGACGCCAGTGAGCTCGGACCACTCGCAATCGATATCGCCCAGAAAGCGCTCCGACGAGCCTACCTGATGGGGCTCCGGCATTGGGGCAGCCCCCAAATGCTTCCACGAGGCGCTCGTGATGACGGGCAGGAAACTGCCGTCTCCGGTCGAGCCAGCAACTTCAATCACTTCGCCATTAGTGGGATAAGCATCTCCGGAAAGGCCCACGAAAATCCCGGCGGTCCTATCCTGCACAAACAGCAGGTTCCAGCGCGGGTCGCTGTAGGTGACTATTCCCCGAATCAGCGCCGGATGACCCAGAGTGGCATCATCTCGGCTCAGGGGATGGATGTCGGCGGCATTGGTAAAGGCCGTGCTGCTCCGGTCGGCAGCAAAGGAAGGTAAAAGCCCCCAAGTCAGCAGGACTGCCAGGCAACCTGAATGCTTCATGGCGCTCATGCAACCGGCCACCTAATCAGCATCCGGAGTCAGGCCACGTGAAGCCGGCAGTGCAATGCAGACACGTCATCCCGGATCTATCGGACGAATCTCAGGATCTCTTTAGCGTGATTCGTTTCGGAGCGGGCCAACTGCCGGCATCATGCCTTAAGACAGGCTTCTCAGCTCTGAAACGGATTGGGCAACAGCGAATGCTTTTCATCCGGGCCGCAGACTTCCGCCCAGTCGACATGGTAAGAGCATTCTTTGCCCTGAATCTCGCGCATCAGGCGGCTTCGCGCGTGGGCCCGTGAGTTGCCCGGTGGCTCGAGCTTGGCCGACTCCGGGCTGGTTTGGTGCCAGAGACCGTCTTTCTGAGCGAGGGCGAGGCCAAAACCGCGGGCGGGATCTATCTGATGAAATTCGAGATCCTGGGCTTTGAGCCAGGGATCTTCCCAGGAAAGTTTCTCGTGCGCGACGAAGGCGTCGAGCAAATGCTTCTTGCTAATCCAGTCAACGATCCCGACCAGGGAATCCGGGTCGCAGGACAGGCCCTCGAGAGCGCGGGACCACAATGCCAGCAGAGCATCGGTTTCGGGGTTGCGGCCGTGGAACAGCTTCTTTGCCTTGCGATAGTACTGGCCCAGGAGCGCGAGGGCATCGGCACTGGTATTGTCGGCCAGGGTAACCTGCCAGGGCGAAGTCGAACAGCGCGACAGAGCGCGAAACGAGGTTACCGGGTCGGCCAGGGCCACGGGCGGCATTTCCCCGAGTTCGAGCAAGTCCAGCACCAGGCGGGTCGAGCCGACTTTGAGGAACAGGGCGGCCGGGGAGACATTGGTATCGCCATGAATGAGGTGCAGGCGCCGGAACCGGCGGGCGTCGGCGAGGGGTTCGTCGCGCAGGTTTAGAATCGAGCGGTTGTGCTGAATCCACTCGAAACAGTCATTGAGGATAAAATCGGCCCGCTGGCTGATTTGAAAAGGCACGGGCGGTTCTCCCGAGTTCTCCTGCCGGGTGAAGAAGTTCTGGAGGCTGCCGCCGACGCGCCCGGCGCCTGTAAAGAGCACGCGCAAAGTCAAAAAGGCGAGGAGCGAAGCCCAATTTTTTTTGGTCACCGCATCGGTTCGTTCGAGGGAATAATTCTCATGACAGCCAAATGTGGCGCCGGTGTAATGATCGACATTGTTTCTAATGAAAGCCGCTTTACCTTCCAGGCCCAAGGCGCGGAGGGCTTCAAGCAAAAGCGCGTCACCCGCGCGATCGTACCGCACGACATCGAGGGCCGAGGCGCACTCCGGAGTGCAATATTCGAGGTGGCCCATGTCAATGTAAACCCGGCCGCCGTTAAAAAGGAATCCGCCATTGCCCGCTGGTTCATCCCAGCCCCGCGGGTGCAGGTCGATCAGGCCATAGCGCTGGTTCTCAAACAGCCAATCGCGAACGCGGGGGACGACTTCGTCGCAGCGCAAAGGGGGCTGAACCAGGCAGCCGTATTCGGTTTCCAAGCCGGTAATACGGGGGCGCATGGCGTCAGGACAGGAGCAAGCCTGCCTACTGGAGAGCCAACGGGTGGTAATGGACCGGACCGGGACGGTTGCGGTCCAGTAAAGCCGCTTCGATGACCTTGCCAGGGATTTGCAAAGCCGTGTGGGCGGGGGGGGCAGCGCCGGCAAAGGCTTTGCCCTCGTTGAGCATTTGCCAGGCGGCCAGACACACCCCCGCGACTTTGGGCAAAGCATCACCTGGAGCAATGTTCTTGCTGATCCACTCCGCCGCGTCCGCTTCAGGCGCGGCGTCCCGGTGCGCAACCACGACGCGAGAGGTCACGTACTGGTGATCGCCGTCATAATGGAGCCTGACCAGAGTATCCTGAGCCGGAGTTTCACCCAACTCGGCAAAGATCGATTCAACAATGAGGGGCGGGGCAAAGACTTGCTCGAAAGCGTTCTTGAGCATGCTGCTCATGGAAAAGCTGATCAGACGACGGAGGGTGACGTCTCGGGATGAGCGATTAAAGCCTTCCAGGTGCGCGGCTTCAATGGCCGCCTGCCGCAGTTTTTCGATGTCCACCGGATGTCCGAGTGCCGTCAGGCCGTGCCGGTCATAGATCTCAAAGACCTTGGACTGGCCTTGCCCAACCCCCAGCAGCAGGATGCCTTCCGGACGGGACAAGGCAAAAACCGGCGTGCCGCCTTTGAGCTGGTCGCGAATGTACTCGCGCCGATTGCTGATGGCTTCGAGCCAACGATAAGGTTCTTCCGTCATGGGCGCGCATCCTTCCAGAACCCAGTTTGCTCCTGCGTCGAGATGCTCCGAATCCCCTTGGCCGAAAGCAATTTGATGGTCGCAAATTCCTGCTGTTCCGCGTGGACGCCGCCGGTGGCCGCATCGAATTCCGCCGCCGTCATCAGCAGTCGATTGGCCAGGACCACGGCTTCCTGGAGGGACATTTCGGCCGGATGGGGGTGTCCCCAGTTTTCGAGGTAATGCAAAACGCTTTTGATCGTGTTGGAGCCCGAGCCCGAGGCGGCATATGCGGCCGCCTCGAAATGAGCTCCGAGCGGATCGTAAAAGTAAATGACGGGCTTGGCGTGCTCGTCCACTGATTCGACGCCGGCAAAAACCGGTGAGACGGCGCCCACGCCCTGTAACGTGGCCGGAAGATTCTCGCGCAATAACCGCGATAGTGCCCGGACCTTGGCCGCCAAACTCATGGCTTGAAGCTGGCTGCGGCGGTAAAATTCAAACGCTGTCTGCAAGGTGCGGGCCATTTCGAAAGCCATCGCCGGCACGCCGGCAATGGCCATCAGCGAGTGCGAGTCTAATTCGAGAATCTTTTCGGTCCGGTCGGAGAAAATGGCATGACCCGCCGTGGCACGGTGGTCCCCTCCAATGAGGACGCCGTCGGCGCAGTGGAAAGCGAAAACCGTCGTCGCTTCCAGCCCTTCGAGCTTACGACCTTCCCCCGTGACGTTTGGGAAAGGGGTCTTTGGCAGCAGGTCCAAAAAGTCGCCCGTCATTGGCCAGTCCGTTGGCGATAACGTCTGGCCTGGTCCGGATCGACCTTGCGCATGCGCTTTAAGAGTTCCTCCGTGCTTGGTTTCTCGACTTTTGGGGCGCTGGGGCCCTCGCCCCCGCCGCCCGGCGAAGCCGGTGGCAAGTGAGGTTTTTGAATGCGATCAGGCATATGAGAAATTATGTCCATTGACAATTTTTGCAAATTCCAGCTGCGCCAGGTCGTCGACGGTGCGGGCGGCGTTAATGATTTCGAGGCCTTGTTTGATCTGGCGCGGATCGAACAGGTTACAAAGGTCGAGTTTGATGGTGGCCTGGCTGCCGCGCAACAGGATGTGGTCCCATTGGGCCGCCTGCACCGCTGATCCGAATTTTTCGATGCAGCGGCCGCGCACCGCCGCCCGGGTGCTCGAAGGCGGACAAAGGCTGTGGGCCTTAATCTCGGCCAAAGGAAACGGCAACGCGAAAGCGCCCTGGTCCATCAGCCCGTAAAACAAGCCCTGCTGAGGATCGAGCAGGTGATAGGACAGATCCAGGCTCGGCAACCAGGGATCATCCTCTGGCAGCTTTTCGGCCTGGCGAAATTGCTCGATTAACTTGAACTTGGCCGACCAGTCCAGGCGATCGGAGGTGCTCAGCGGGTCGCGTTCCAAGTCCGCCAGGATTGTTTCCCAGGCCACGATGAGGTTGCGCCATTCTTCTCCGAGGCTGGTGCAGAAATCCCGTACCAACTGCAGGTACTGGCGCTGAATCTCGATAGCGGTGGTCTCGCGACCTGTGCCCAGCAGGCAGCGCCATTTCCAGGAGCGGTCGCGTGAAATGCCTTTGAGTGCGGCCAGTGGATCGGCCAAAACCGGGACACGCGCCAGCGGCGCGCCGTTAAGCAGGGCCTGCAAGACCAGGGCGGTGGTGCCGATTTTAAGATAAGTGGAATAGAGAGAAAGGTTTGAATCGCCGAGGATCACGTGAAAGCGGCGATAGAACTGACGATCGGCGTGGGGCTCGTCGCGAGTATTGACAATCGGCCGCCGCTGCATCGTGTCGATACTTTGCAGTTCGAAGAAGAAATCGCTGCGTTGCGAGATTTGAAAACCGGGATTGAGGTATTTGTCTTCTTCTTCCCAGCCGAACTTTCCGGCGCCGCATATGACCTGGCGGGTGACGAGAAAAGGCATGATCCCGGTGCTTAGGGATTCCCAGGGCAGTCGCCGAGGCAACAGGTAGTTTTCATGGCAGCCATAGCTGTGCCCGCAAAAGTCGGTATTGTTCTTGTACAGCTTGACCGGGTTGTCGGAGCCCTGGTTCAAGTTACGCGCGCAATCGATCAAGAGCTGGTCCCCCGCATAATCCTGTTGCAGATGCTCCAGCAGGGTGGTGCATTCAGGCGAGCTGTACTCCGGATGCGAGTGGTCGTTGTACAGGCGCGCGCCGTTGCGCAATACCAGGTCGCTGTGGACGGCGTCGGTCGAGAGCCGGCGTTGGGCATCCTGGACGAAGTAATTGACCTCGTCATGATCCTGCATCAGTTCTTTGACCCGAAACCCGCGCGCATCGCAGTGCGGGTCCTCGCATTGATAATCCCACCGGCGGCGAACGCCCGGCGCGGTGGCCGCCCCTACCAGCGCGATGGCTTCGGCCACCACGTCCAATCCTTCGGGATGCTCCCGGGTAATCCCCATCTCGGTCTCGGTGCCAAACTGGATATCTAATCTTTCCTGCATGGGTCAGTGAGTTTTGATAGTTTCACCTTGAAGCGGCTAAACCGCCACAGAATACGACCCCTGCTCGCCAGTGCGATAAGGCGCGAGCCGCACCACGTTGGACGGATCAAAATCGGTCAGCTTCAACCAATCCTCAGTGATGTCGCTGGGCGGGAAGAGTTCATTCTCACGGTATTCCTTGACCAGCGCATCGATCAGATCCTGCCGGGTGATGGGCGCCTCGGCCCGCTGACTGATCGAACGTTTGATCGCCATTTCCTTGGCGCGCTCAACAATCGCGGCGATAATTGCGCCGCTGGCGAGATCGCCCCGGTACAGATAGTCGTGGCGCCCGCTGCGGAAGGTAATATCCAGGAACCGGTTGTTTTCCGCGGGGGCATAGTGCGCCTCAACGATGGCTTCAATGAGACCTTCCCGTGGCTCCGCCAGTGGCAAATCCTCCACCAGGTAAATGCCGTAGATCTCTTTAGCGGCCGCTTTATCGGGCCGCCGGACCCGGATTTTGCGGTCGATTCGGCCTGGGCGCAAAATAGCCGGATCAATCAAATCCGCGCGGTTTGAAGCCAGAATGACCACCACATTCTGCAGCGGTTCGAGGCCGTCCATTTCGCTGCAGAACATCGGGACCAGTGTCGAGAGGATATTGGTTCCGGCTCGAACGGCGTGGCGAGTGCCCAGGATGGATTCCGCCTCATCAATGAACATAAACGCCAGATGGCCTTCGGCTGCCTTCTCGCGGCACTGCACGAACAGATCCCGGACCTGCCTTTCCGACTCCCCCAGCCACATATTGAGGATCTCCGGGCCTTTGACGCTCAAAAAATATTCGGGGCGGTCTTCGCCGGTCTCCTGCAGGATTTGCTGGCGCAAATTGTGCGCGGTGGCTTTGCCCAGCAGGGTCTTGCCGCAGCCGGGGGGCCCGTAGAGCAGGAAACCTTTCGGCACGGGATGATGAAACCTGCGGAACAGAGCGGCGTGAAGGAAAGGCAGCTCAATCGAATCGCGAATGCCTTGCACCGCTTCCTGCTGGCCGCCAATAGCACTCCAGGGAATGGGCTCGACGCGCGTGAGCGTGCGATCCAGGCGTTTGCTGGCGCCAATAATTTCCACCGCCACCCGTTGTTGGCTGTCCAACCGCACATCCAGGCCCATCTTCAATTTGTCTTTGGCCAAGAGGGACGAGCGCACCACCACGGCGTCGGAGATGCCGGTTTCATTGCCTACTCGCAGCCGCCCGTCGGCCAGCACTTCGCTAATCCGGACTACCGGCCCGTTTTTCTCAAATCCGAAAACGTCGGTGACGGCGAACGCCTCGTTAAGCAGAACGCGAGTGCCGGTTTCGAGCGAGGCTTCGGGAACGTTCGGGTCCAGGTTGCAGACGTACTCGGTGCCATTAACGCAGACCAGGACGCGATCATTGGGCAAAGCTTGCAACAAAGTGCCCAGGCGCAACGCCGGTGCCCGCAACTTCTCAACCGCATCGTTCAGTTTCTCGAGTGCGGTTCTGGCCTGGTCCTGGAGTTCCTCCATTTCGGCAATCCGATTGCGCAGCAGCGGCATGGACGGAGCAGAGCCCTGCGTGGCGAGTTCAAGTCTGACGCGATCCAGCATTTGCAACGCTGAAACGCTTTCCGGAGATTCTGCCCAAGTGGGTTCCTGGGGTGCTGGGGACGGAGAATCCTGGCCGGACCCGGATGGGTCGGAACGGCCTTTCTGTAAGTTACTCACATGCTCATTATAAGACTCTCCGGCCACCGCGCAAATCGCTCGTTTACTTTGCGAGTGCCCGCAAAACTACGTACCCTGAATCCCGCTTCCGCAGGCAAGGCCTGCAATGACGCGAGCCTGTGCGTAGAAAGGCTTCGCTGGCCCGGCGCCGGCCGCGCCACTGGGGTACCTACCGGCCCGATCTCCTGTCCGGGCCATTGGCAGCCTAAGTATGTTTTTTCGCCCGTGGTGGGGTTTTCGATCTCAAGGCGCAGGGCTTATTTTTTAGGCGCGCTGGGATCTGGCTCAAGTGAAACCGAACGATCGGGGGTTGGTGGCCCAGTCAATCGCACAATCATGTGGTAAACTTTGTTGGCCTCGATCGTGAAAGTGATCCCCAGCGAGTCGTAGCGCATGGATTCCGTGCCACCGCGCATCTTTTCGCTCGAAGTGGGTGCGCCATAAGCCTTCACGATCTCCTCACGAGTGGAGGTCAAACCAATCCCCTCCTGGGTGCGACCGGTAAACGCTTTTACCAACGGCCCATTGATGCCGGTAACATCGCCGCACATGACCACTTGAACAATGCCTTCGGCATTGGGCATGACCGCAAAGCCAAGGTGCGTGTACTCCAGTGCATTGGCAGTGCGGCGCTCTGGTTCGCCCAGGCGAGCAAGAACCTGTTGGACGGTCATGCCGGCACGAACCGGGCCAACTGCAACATTTGGCTCGATTTGCATTGGGATATTTGCTGCGCCGCCGGAATGTTCACTACGGTCCGAACAGCCGACCCAGGAAAGCAGGCCTGCCAGGGTGACTGCCATTAATAATGGAATCTCGTGGACAAGCTTCATAGAGTTAGAATACCTAAAAACTGTGATACTTCAAGATTAGTTGGAGGACGCGAAGCGGCGTGTGGGGTTCGAAGTCCCGCCTTTAGGCGGCCGGGCGCCAGAACCGCCTAAAGGCGGGACTCCAAACCGAATTCTAAAACACGCTCTAACCGATTGGAAATCGGCGCCTGGAAGCAGTCCGGGTTTTTGCAACCGGTTGCGGTTAACAACTAAGCCGCTGGTTGAAGCTCCGGAGAGCGAATGGAAGTTGAACGATGTGCCTGCTGGAGGGCATGGATCAGGCTTTCAAAAACTAAACGCCCATCGGCGCAGCCCAGAATGGATTCGCTGGCGCGTTCCGGATGGGGCATTAGCCCGGCCACGTTGCGCGCTTCGTTACAAATACCGGCGATGTTATCCAGCGACCCATTGGGATTCGCTGTTTCGGTCGGCCGGCCCTGCGCATCGACGTAGCGCCAGAGGATCTGGTCATTGGCCTGAAGCCGCGCCAGCGTCTGGTCATCAGCGAAGTAACATCCCTCGCCATGGGCGATGGGCACGCGCATGAGGGTTCCGTCGGGAATTTGACAGGTGAAAGGCGATTCCGTCGTGACGCTTTGAAGAAAAATGTGCTCGCAGCGGAATTGGAGAGAGCGATTGCGAATCAACGCGCCCGGAAGCAGCCCTGATTCGCACAGGATTTGAAAGCCATTACAGATGCCCAGAACACGTCCGCCGTTAGCCGCGAAAACCTGCAGCGCCTCCATCACCGGACTGAAGCGCGCAATGGCGCCCGTACGCAGGTAATCCCCATAACTGAAGCCGCCCGGGATTATGACCGCGTCAGCATCACCCACAGAATTCTCCTTGTGCCAGAGCAGCCGCGCTGAATGGCCCAGGACGTTCCGCAAAACATGAACGACGTCCTGGTCACAATTCGAGCCCGGAAACTGGAGAACCGCGAAATTCATAGTGTAAAACAGACTAAGCGTTTTCTATTCGATTTCAAACCGGTAATCTTCGATGACCGGGTTGCTGAGGAATTTATGGCAGGCTTCGTCGATTTGTTTGCGTGCGGCCAGGGTGTCGCTGCCCGTCAATTCGATTTCGAGGTATTTGCCTACGTGTACGGCGCCCACGCCCTCGTAACCCATATGGGCTAAGGCGTTTTGCACGGTCTTACCCTGAGGATCCAGCACCGCCTTTTTGGGCGTAATGACGATCTTTGCTTTCATAAAACCAAGAGAACTGCCGTGAAGTAACTTCGCGCGGGGTATGTTGTTGGAATGGCCTGACCCTCGCAATCGAAATCTTAGAACAGCCGGCGGCCGGCTCGGGCTTGAAAATAGCGGACGAGGATGAGGAGAAAGGGAAAGACAGATGAGGTACACACACATAGGGGGCATTTTACCCGTCAACCCGTCAGGACCACGGTAAACACGGGTGATTTTGAACGGTCAACCCGTCAGAATACCCGTCAGGAGGCGTCCGGCAACCCGTCAGGTGGAAGGTCGAGTGCGGTCTGGGGAGTTCGGCCTTCGCCAAGGGGGGGCGGAAGGAACCATGTTATGGGTTGACCCCTTTTGTTTTGGGAACAGTGATCAGGTTAGCTTACCTGCGCAGCCTGCAGTACCCTCGATAAGAAGAAAGCAATTTCCTATCAATTTATCTATATTTCTCTTGACAATTCACCCCCGGAAGCGCCTCATTGAGACGCTGTTATGGAAGCGAAGACACTGCTGCCGGTCGTCTACTTTGGTTTCATCCTTCTGGTTTTCAGCGAATTTCGCGCAGGCTGCCAACCACTTTTTTTTACGACCCTTGCTGGAAACGCAGGTTATGGGAGCAGTGATGGTGGTGCCGGCAAATATGCACAATTCCACGGACCAACGTCGGTCGCTGTTGGCCAGGACGGAGCCATTTACGTCGCGGATTCCTTTAATGACACCATCCGGAAAATCTCAAAGACGGGGGTGGTGAACACGATAGCTGGTTTGGCGGCCACTTCCGGTGGGGTAGACGGCCCCGTTTCAAACGCTACCTTTAATCTTCCCATGGGGGTCGCTGCGGATGCCTCTGGAAACGTTTTTGTTGCGGACTTTGGCAATTCAACAATCCGAATGATTTCGCCAGTAGGAAGAGTGATTACAATTGCGGGCCTAAGCGGAGTGCCTGGCAGCACAGATGGCACGAACGACAGTGCCCGGTTTAACGGACCCGCAAGCTTGGCGGTTGATAAGGCAGGGAATCTCTATGTGGCAGATTATTGGAACAACTTGATTCGATCGATAGTAAGGGTCGACACCAACTGGGTCGTGACGACGCTGGCTGGTTCGATCGGCAATTACGGGAGTGATGACGGGACGAATAGCAACGGTCACTTTTATTGGCCTCACGGCATTGCAGCGGACAACGGGAGCAATCTCTTTGTAGCCGACACTTTCAACAGCATGGTGAGAAAGATCAGTCCCATCGGGACAAACTGGGTAGTGACAACGCTTGCCGGCTCGGCAAGAAGTGTTGGAAGAAACGACGGCACCAACGGTTCAGCTCGTTTCTTTTTTCCCCGAGGGGTTGCAGTGGACTCCTTAGGGAATGTTTTTGTAGCAGATTCCGATAACTCTGTGATTCGAAAGGTTTCAGCCGTTGGTACCGATTGGGTAGTCAGCACCGTGGCAGGAAACTACTCCAACGGTGATCACGACGGAACGAATAGCAATGCACAGTTCAACGAACCTTCAGGTGTTGGGCTCGACTCCGCGGGGAACGTTCTTGTGGCAGATTCGGACAATAACGCGATCCGGCTCATCGCACCGTGCGGGACAAACTGGGTGGTAAGCACGGTAGCTGGTTTAGCGCCGAGTGGAGTTGGTCCCGATGGGACAAACATCGATGCGAGGTTTTCTCGCCCTGCTGGGGTTGCCGTAGACAGGCTTGGTAATACGTACGTTGCAGATACTTTCAATTGCACAATTCGCCGAATTGATGCGGCTGGAGTGGTCACTACCCTGGCCGGACGATCGGGAGCATACGCTTACGCTGATGGTACTAATGGGGACGCTCGGTTCAATTATCCTTGGGGTATCGCCCTGGATGATGCAGGCGCTCTTTACGTGGCCGATACCGATGACAGCACAATTCGGAAAGTTGCGCCGGTCGGAACCAATTGGGTGGTGACAACACTGGCAGGCCTCCCTTATTCCGTGGGTGGCAATGATGGTAGTAACGGCTATGCTCGTTTTTCCGCTCCTTTGGCTCTTGCGGTCAACGCTTCCGGTGAGGTGTTTGTGGCTGATTTGGGCAATGACACAATTCGGAAAATGACGCCTTCAGGCACAAATTGGATGGTGAGCACTGTAGCTGGATTAGCTGGAAGCAGCGGAAGTGCTGATGGGACTAATGGCAACGCTCGGTTCTCCAGTCCCTCGGGTATCACCATTGGTGGGGCGGGTGAATTGTATGTAGCCGATACTGTAAATGCCATCATTCGACGAATAACCCCCGACGGGACCAACTGGATAGTAAGCACGATTGCCGGCCTGCCGGGAAACACAGGGAATTTGGATGGAACAAACAGCGATGCTCGGTTCTATATTCCTGACGGCATTGTGCTGGGAAGTTCAGGCGAACTCAACGTTTGCGACTCTGGCAACAACACGATACGCAAAATCACGTTATTTGGGACAAACTGGGTGGTGAGCACTGTTGGCGGATTGCCCGGGATCTCTGGTAACATTGACGGAGCGGGAACCGCTGCGAGATTCAACAACCCTTTCGGTCTCGCCATTAACGCTGCGGGTCAGCTTTGTATTGCCGACATGCTTAACGGAACGATTCGTCAGGGTTGGACAGCTCCCCCTTTATCGGGGACCCCGTTCAGTAACCAATTCATCGTCGAATGGCCTATGGCGGCAACAGGGTATGTCTTGGAAGAGAGTGCTGCGGTTTCCTCGCCGGCAAATTGGAAACCCTTGACCAATGACATCGCAATCGATCGTAACAGCTTCGTTTTGACCAACAAAATGGACGTCGAAGCGGCCTTCTATCGGTTGCACCGAAATTGATGCTCCCCGAGTTTATGGCTCGAGGCTGTCAGTCTGGCTGGATGTTTTCTTGCTGCCACTCCAGGCAAGCAGAGCGGGAGGCGGGCGATGAACCTCACCCTGCCCTCCTTGTCGACTACCTCCCATTGCTGCGCGGTCTTGTTGAATTCGATTTGGCTGGCCCGGGGTGATTTCCAGGTGGCCAAATTCATGTAACGGATGGCGTCAGTCCAAAGACAATGGTCTGTGCCGTCTGGGATGAAGGTGATTTGGGTGTTCATGATGCTTTAACGGGGTTGATGGTCGCTCCTGCAAGGTTGAAAAGGGGTCACCCATTAAGGCGGATGTCAAACAGGTAAAAAAGTTTACGTTCCCAATTTTTTTCTCTTTGGGCTGACGCCTACCGCCGAGCTGCGCTGTACAGGCTGCTACTCGAACCTGTGATTTCGTCTTTTGATTCCGGACCGTTCCCTCGGTGAGCCAGTGCTCGGGGAGGCGATCCGTTCAGTCACCCATCTGGTTCTAGCGCCCGATCGGAAAACTCTCTTTATTAACGCCCAGGCCAAATACTTATTGCCGCATTTGGAGTTGTTGGCCCCTTTCTTTTTGTCGTTGGAGGTGCGCTTGGCCTCTACCGTGCGGCAATAGCTGGTGAAGTTTCCGGTTTCTAGAGTGCTCAAGGCACCGCTCAAAAGTCGAAACGCCTCCTCACAGGGCAAGTACTGCGCGACCAACATAGCGATGCACCTCCACTCGTCGGCCTCTCCATTGCTAAGGACAAAGCGAAGCCTATCCGCAAAATCGGGTTGGTTAAACAACCATCGGCAAGCGACGCAAAAGTCCAACCGGTCCTCATCGCTCCAGGTCGGCCAATCCCGCTTTAGCTCCATCGCGGAAATTTATGCTGAAGCGTCCATAAATTTCGAAAGAGGCCAATATCCGTTCGTGCCATCCAGAGAGTGGTAGTACCGGCAGAACCGCCTTTCAAACGCCATTGTCACTCGCAGCCCGTTCATTACCACTGCGGCGGGATAATCATTTCCAAAATTCCGCACGAGCACTTCGGCATTCATGTCATACGATTGTTTAACGGGCCGTCCGACAAGGGAAGTTCCACTTCAGGTCGCATTTTTGCCCTCTCGGCACAACGAGCGGAAAGGTTCCTGATTTAATTTAACCGCCGTCATGAGGCGGGCCGTTGGCCCGCCCAGAGACACGCCTGCCAATCTTCCCGGGCCTGCGGCCCAGGCTGGTATGAATACCGCCTTTGGCGCTGGGACAGGAAATCCGGGCCCTGTCGCCTCGGCCTGGTGTGGTCGACGCCGTTGGCGCCGGATGGCTCTTGCGTCGCATCCGGCAAAAAGGTTCCATACTCGGAACATGATCGCCAAACGCGTCATACCTTGCCTGGATGTTCATGCGGGCCAGGTCACCCGCGGCGTCCAATTCGGCAAAGCCGAAGCGGGCGAACTGCGCAATGTCGGCGACCCCGTCGAGTTGGCTCTGCGCTACAACGACCAGGGAGCGGATGAAATGGTCTTTTTCGATATTACCGCCAGCGCGCATGGGCGGGCCGCCATGGTTAATGTCATCGAGCGCGCCGCGGACCAGTGCTTTATGCCGTTGACGGTGGGCGGAGGACTGCGCGCCGTCGAGGACATGTACACGATGCTCCGCGCCGGCGCTGACAAGATCAGCATCAATTCATCGGCTTTGGCCGACCCAAACCTGATTCGGGCCGGTGCCGAGAAGTTCGGCAGCCAATGCATTGTGGTGTCTATTGATGCTAAAAAAGTCGCGCCGGACAGGTGGGAAGTGTTTTCACACGGCGGACGCAAGCCGACCGGGCTGGAGGCGGTAGGCTGGGCGCAACGGGCGGTATCCTTAGGGGCTGGAGAAATTGTGCTTAATAGTATCGACGCCGATGGGACAAAAGCCGGCTTCGACTTGGTGATTACGCGCCGGATCAGCGAGGCCGTAGGGGTGCCGGTCGTCGCCAGTGGAGGCGCCGGCAAACTCGAACACCTGGCTGAGGTGCTGGAGGAAGGCAAAGCCGACGCGGTGCTGGCGGCGAGCATCTTCCATTTTGGCGAGTACACCGTGGCGCAGGTGAAGCAGTTCCTGGCGGCCAAAGGCATTTCAGTGCGTTTGAGCTGAGCTGCTGCGCGGGATGAAAACGGGGCAAAAGGAGGTCCTCGCCACTGCGATTTTCTGCACGACTTACCTGCTGATCAGCGGGCGTCAGCTGAAGGTGCTGCCGTTGAACCGTCCCGCCGCCGCTCTGCTCGGCACCGTGCTGATGGTGGCTTGCGGTGTGCTCACCCCTGAACAGGCTTATCACGCGGTGGATTATGACACCTTGGTTCTCCTGTTGGGGATGATGATCATTTCGGCGTACCTCTGCCTGGCCGGATTCTTCGACTGGGCTGCGGATTGGATTCTCCGCCGGGCTCGAAGCGCTAAATCGCTGCTGGGCTATCTCATTTTTACTTCGGGCGTGCTCTCGGCGCTGCTGGTTAACGACATCGTTTGTCTGATGCTTACTCCACTGGTGGTCGCGGTGATGGTCCGCGGCAAACTGCCGTTGCCGCCTTACCTCCTGGCTCTGGCGATGAGCGCCAATCTCGGGAGCGTTGCCACTCTGGTCGGCAACCCCCAAAACATGATTATCGGGCACCTTTCCCAAATCCCCTTTCTCCGGTTTTCAGCCGCGCTGGTGCCGGTAGCATTGGTGGGTTTATGTATTCAGTACGCGGTCCTGTGGTTTGGGTTCCGAAAGATTTTGGCTCAAACAGTCATTCACCGGCCGGAAGCCTCGCCCCACAAAGTGGACGTGCCTTTGTTGGTTCTGGCATTTACCGTAATCGGTGGCGTGTTTGTCGGATTCGTCGCCGGGCTGAATCTTTCGTGGACAGCGATGGCCGGGGCGGCGCTGCTCATGGTTCTGGCGCGGCGCGATACCCATCCGGTATTGAAATTGGTCGATTGGCATCTGCTGGTGTTCTTTGCCGCCTTATTCGTGGTCGTGGAAGGTCTGGGCGGAACTGGTTTGCCGGACCAGATTTACTACCAAGTGCGTGGGCTTTTCGGCGCTTCAGCCAGAACACAGGCGTGGAACCTGGCCTGGTTTTCGGAAATTGGTTCAAACGTGTTCTCCAATGTGCCTTTCGTGCTCATCGCGGGGAAATGGATCGGCAATTTCGCCAATCCCGAGCTGATGTGGAAAATCATGGCCCTGGCAACCACCTTCGCAGGCAATCTGACGATCGTCGGTTCAGTCGCTAATATTATCGTGGTGGAGTCCGCCCGGGCGCACACCGAGATCGGTTTTTGGGATTACGCCAAATACGGCATACCGGTAACCATCCTGACCAGCATCGCCGGTCTGCTCCTCCTGCTCGTACTGAGTTAAGGACATTTTTCTAGTCGCTTCCTGGTGATCTGCTAAATTGCCCGGGAGATGCGCACAGTTTATGAGTTTTTTTGACCAGTTGAAATTTGACGCCAATGGTTTGATTCCGGCCATCATCCAGGAACACAAAACCGGCCGCGTCCTGATGATGGCCTGGATGAACCGCGCCTCGCTGGAAAAAACCCTGGAGACCGGCAAAACTCATTTCTGGAGCCGTTCCCGTCAGAAGTTCTGGATGAAAGGCGAAACCAGCGGCCACACGCAAGGAGTCAAGGACGTTGCCTTCGATTGCGACGGCGACACGCTTTTGATCCAGGTCGAGCAGATCGGGGCGGCCTGTCACGAAGGTTATCAATCCTGCTTTTTCCGCTCGGTGCAAGCGGAGGGGCGGGACGGCGGGTTCAAGATCACCGAGGAACAGCTCGAAAGTCCCGAGCAGATTTACGGCCGGAAGTAATGGATGACCTGATTCCATTCGGCAGCCGGCTGTATGGCGAGCTTTTGCTGGTGCTGTTTGTGGCGCGCGGGATGGATTTTCTCAGCACCTGGATCGCCACACCAAACATGGTCCTCGAAGGCAATCCCGTGGCCAAGAAGCTTGGCTGGAAATGGGGCATACCGGTGAACCTGGCTCTGTGCTTTGGATTCGCCTTTTGGCCTTTGCCCGCCATCGTGATTAGCACGACCAGCGTTTTGGTGGCCGCGCGTAATTTCCAGTCCGCGTGGCTGATGCGCTCGTTGGGTGAACAGCTTTATCGCTCGTGGCACATTGAGCGCATCCAGGAAACCAACATCACCTTGTATTTGTTTTGCCTGTTCAGCCAAACCATCCTCATTGGCGCAGTCGGTCTCGGAGTGATCCTCGCCACCAACGGGGGACAACAGGACCAGCCGATTGCCTTAGCGATCGGCTTGGGCATCATTGCCTACGCCCTGGCGGTAACCTTTTTTACCTTGCTCGGCGTCATGCGCCTGCGTCGGGCTGACAAGCGCGAAGCCACCCGCAACCTGGTGACGGAACCGCTCACCCGGTAGAAGTTTTCCGACCGTGAACCTTGACTTCCTTCAACCTTCGATTGCGACGCAATTCGCGGTCTCATTAACACCGGCACTTCAGCCCGGTGAGTCTCAGCGCATAATGAATGAAACCGTTTCAAATGGTTTCCTCGGATTCGGTCGTTTGGCACACCGGGCTGAAGCCACGGTGTTAATGAGAACGCGCTAGCAGCGACCTTCCTATGTATCGCCCTAACCTGGAGGAGTTCCAAAAATTGGCCACCCAGGGCAACCTGATCCCGGTGACGCGTCGATTGCTGGCGGATATCGAAACACCCCTCTCGGCTTACCGGAAAATCCGCGGTCCGGGTGAGTCCTTTCTGTTTGAATCCGTTGAAGGCGGTGAGCATCTCGGGCGCTACTCGTTTGTGGGCTGCAATCCGCGCGCGGTTATTCGCCAAAATGGGCAGCGGGTTGAAGTTCGGGAAAACGGCCGGGTCGTCGAGACTTTTTACATCGGCCGCGCCGGGGGCTCTCCCGACTCCGGCCCGGAGCCCACCTCCAAGTCGGCCGTTGTGCGCGATGGCCTCGAAGTCGTTGAGCGAGTCATGAAAAAGTACCGCCCGGTGCCGCTGGCCGGGTTGCCTCGGTTTACCGGCGGCGCGGTCGGCTTTATTGGCTACGAGTTTATTCACGATGTCGAACCGGTCGTTCCTCGGCCCCCCAAAGACGAACTTCAAACTCCGGTGATGTACTTTTTAGTGGCCGATCAATTGCTCATATTTGACCGGGTTTCCCAAACTTTGACAGTGCTGGTGAACGCGGTTCTGGAAGATGCCGCCAGCCCGGCGGAAGCGTACGACAATGCCGTCGGCGAGATCGAGCGCCTGGTCTCGCTCCTGGAACAACCGAGCGAACATACCCCCGTCAGCATTCCCGCCGAAGTGCCTCCCCTCGAGTTTGAATCGAACGTGCCTAAAGAGAAGTTCCTGGCCAATGTCGATAAAGCCAAGGAATACATCCTGGCGGGGGACATCATTCAGGTGGTGGGTTCACAACGCTTCTCAAAACCGGTTTCGGCCTCACCGGTGGATATCTATCGGGCCGCTCGCTCCATCAACCCTTCCCCGTACATGTTCCTGCTCGAACTGGACGGTTTTTCACTCGTGGGCGCCTCGCCGGAGATCCACGTGCGGTGCGAGGAGGGACAGGTCGAGATTCGGCCCATTGCCGGCACGCGACGACGGGGCGCCAATGCCGAAGAAGATCGAGCCCTGGAAACCGAATTGCTGGCCGATCCCAAGGAACGCGCCGAACACGTCATGCTCGTCGACCTGGCGCGCAACGACCTGGGCCGCGTTTGTGACTTCGGCTCGGTGCAGGTGAAGGATTTAATGGTGATCGAGCGCTACAGTCACGTGATGCATATTGTCTCCCAAGTGCGCGGCCAGCTCAGCGCGAACCGCACTCTATACGATTTAATGCGTGCCACCTTCCCGGCCGGGACCCTGAGTGGTGCCCCCAAAATTCGCGCCATGCAGATCATTGCCGAGCTGGAACAAACTGCGCGGGGTCCCTATGGCGGATGCGTCGGGTATTTTTCCTTTAACGGAAACCTGGATTGTTGCATCACGATCCGGACCGCCTTGCTCAAGGACGGCAAGGCTTACGTCCAGGCCGGCGGGGGCTGGGTCACCGACTCAACACCCGAAGGAGAGCGACAGGAGACGGTTAACAAGGCGCAAGCCATGCTCAGGGCGGTGGCGCTGGCGGAGGGCTTTGCCAAGCCGTAGCGCAAACCCGTAGCGCAGACTTTTAGTCTGCTGTACCGCCGACTTTCAGTCGGCCTCGCGCCAGACGCTGAAGCAGCTTGGAACCTTGCCGAGCAGACTGAAAGTCTGCGGTACAGCAGACTGGAAAGTCTGCGCTACTTCGAGGAACTCGCGAATTTTCAATGCCGGACCAGTTACCAATCTACGAAATTGAAGCGGCGATTCTCGCCAGTGTTCGCGAGCATCGGCGAGTGATTGTCTCGGCGCCTACCGGTTCCGGTAAATCAACCCAAGTGCCTCAGATGCTGCTCGACAACGGTTTGCTGGGAACCGGGCAGGTAGTCGTTTTGCAGCCGCGCCGCCTGGCGACGCGGTTGCTTGCGGCGCGTGTTGCCTGGGAACGCAAAAGCGAGTTGGGCCGCCAGGTGGGTTATCAAATCCGGTTTGAAAACGTGACGAGTCCGGAAACGCGCATCCGCTTTGTCACGGAAGGCGTTTTGCTGCGGCAAATGGTTCAGGACGCGGCCCTGCCGGGAGTGACCGCCCTGATTTTCGACGAGTTTCACGAGCGACATTTGTACGGCGACATCACACTGGCACGAGCACTCGACTTACAGGAATCCATCCGGCCCGACTTGAAGATCCTGGTCATGTCGGCCACGCTCGAGGCTGCGCGTCTGGAAGAATACCTCGCTCCTTGCCGCGTGCTCGAATCGCAAGGCCGAACGTACCCGGTCGAGATCAGGTTTTCCGGTTCGCCTGCCTATCTGGATAAGCGGCCGATCTGGGAACAGGCCGCGGAGAGCTTCAGCAAGTACGTGACCTCGGGGGGCGAGGGGGACGTGCTGGTCTTCATGCCCGGCAGCTATGAAATCTCCCAAACCATACAGGCCATCCAGCATGGTGATGAATCGCGCGGGTTCATTCTGCTGCCGCTCCACGGCGAATTGCCTCCGCGCGACCAGGACGCGGCGGTAGCTCGATATGACAAGCGGAAGGTGGTGGTCGCCACCAACGTCGCCGAAACTTCCCTCACCATCGACGGAGTCCGTTGTGTGATCGACAGCGGCCTGGCCCGCATTCCCCGGTACGACCCCCAGCGCGGCATCAACACGCTGCTGGTCGAAAAGATCAGCCGCGCTTCCTCTGACCAACGCGCCGGACGCGCCGGGCGCACGGCGCCGGGAACCTGCCTCCGATTGTGGTCGCAGGAAGAACACGCCCACCGGCCGGCTCAGGAACTGCCCGAAATTAAGCGGTTGGATCTGGCGGAAGTCGTGCTGACCTTAAAAGCAGCGGGCGTTGAGGACCTGCGCACATTTCGCTGGCTCGAACCGCCCGAGGAGCGAGCTCTGGCTCACGCCGAAGAGTTGCTCGTGGACCTGGGAGCGCTCAAAATCACCGGCCCCTCGTCCCGCTTGGCTCAAATTACCCCCGTCGGCCGCAAAATGCTGGCTTTCCCGCTACACCCGCGTTACGGCCGAATGCTGCTGGCGGCCCAACAATATGGTTGCGTGCACCAAGCCTGCCTGGTGGCGGCTTTGACGCAAGGACGCGACCTTTTGCTGCGCAATGTCGACCGAGACACCGCCCGGTGGCGCGAGGATCTCTTGGGAGACAAAGCCAGCAGCGACTTTTGGATTCTCATGCGAGCCTGGAATTACGCCGCCAGAAATGAATTTCGGCTGGATGCCTGCCGTCGTCTGGGAGTGCACATGGTTACCGCCCGGCAGGTCGGACCCTTGTTCCAGCAGTTCCTCGACATCGCCCAAAAGGAAGGGCTCCAAACCAAACCCAGCGAAGCCGCCGAGCAGGCCCTGCAAAAATGTATTTTGATCGGATTCAGCGATCGCGTGGCGCGTCGGGTTGATAGCGGAACGTTGCGCTGCGACCTGGTGCACGGGCGTCGTGGCGTACTGGCCCGGGAAAGCTCGGTGCAAAGCAGCCCTTTGCTCGTCGTGGCCGAGGTTCGGGAGGTCGAAGGAAAGGACAAGAGCGTTAACACGATTTTGAGCCTGGCAACTGCGATCGAAGAGGCCTGGCTGCGAGAACTTTTTCCGGAGGACATTGTGGCGGCGTCCCGGGTCTTTTACGATACGACGGCAAAACGAGTTTATGCCGAGGAACAACTTCGGTTTCGCGATTTGAGCATCGGCACGCGGCGGGTAGATCCACCTCCCGCCAATGAGGCGGCGCGGTTGCTCAGCGAGGAAGTCCTCGCTGGGCGCCTGGTCCTCAAGGAATGGGATCATGCCATCGAACAATGGATCCTGCGCCTGAATCTGCTCAACCAATGGTGCCCAGAGCTGGAACTGCCCCCCATCACGGACGAGGGCCGGCGGCATCTCATTGCCCAAATCTGCCATGGCGGCATCGGTTACAAGGATATTAAGGATAAACCGGTCAAGCCGGTCGTCAAAAGTTGGCTCAATTCAGCGCAGGAAGCATTATTGGCCAAGTATGCTCCCGAACGCCTAACCTTGAGCAATGGGCGCACGCCCAAGGTCATCTACGAAACCGGCGCCCCCCCGCACATCGCGATAAAAATCCAGGAGCTCTATGACGTCAGTTCGATTCCTAAAATCGGCCTTGGGCGAGTAGCTGTAGCAGTGCACATCCTGGCGCCCAACCTGCGCCCGGTCCAGATCACCAGCGACTTAGCGGGTTTCTGGCGCGATCACTATCCCAAGGTTAAACAGGAGCTGCAGCGCAAGTATCCCAAGCACCAGTGGCGGTAATCTATAGGTCCCTATAGGTCCTATACGCCCTATGAAAGGATTTTAATGTTGAGTTAATGCTCGTTTAATGCAATCGGACTATAGTTCCACCATTGCATTTTATGCGTCTGCTGCTGGTCGAAGATGAAAAAAAGCTCGCGGATTTTATTGCCCGCGGGCTTCGCGCGGAGGGCTTTGCCGTCGATGTTTCTCATGAGGGCGCTTCGGGCTGGGAAATGGCCTCCGGCAGCGAGTACGACCTGGTCATTCTCGATTTGATGCTGCCGGAATTGAGCGGGACGGAGCTGCTCCGGCGGCTGCGTCGCAAAGGCAGCACGGCAGCTGTCCTGGTGCTCACCGCCCGTGACGCGACGCGCGACAAGGTGGAAAACTTTGAGGCCGGCGCCGATGACTATTTGACCAAGCCATTCGCATTTGCCGAACTGCTGGTGCGGGTCAAAGCGCTGCTGCGGAGGCCGCCGCAACAGCATGGCCACGAACTGAAGGTGGCGGACCTGGAAGTCAATCGGCTTACCCGCCAGGTCCGGCGCGGCGGCAAATCCATCGAGTTGACTTCCAAGGAGTACGCCCTACTGGAGTATCTGGCGGCTAATGCCGGTCGCGTGCTTTCGCGGACCATGATTGTCGAGCACGTCTGGGACGAAAGCTTTGAGAGCTTGACCAACATTGTTGATGTGTATGTTCGGCACCTCCGGGCCAAGGTGGACGACCCTTTTCCCACGAAGTTGATACAAACCATTCGCGGCGCCGGGTACTGTCTGAATGACGCCTCCCGCTCATGAACATGCGGTCGCTCAAATTCCAACTTATCGGCTGGTATGCCGGGCTGTTGCTGGGCGTCTTCGCCTTGTTGGGTTTGTCGACTTACCTGGCCCTGAGCAGTTCCCTGGTGGGGGCACTTAGGGAGAACCAACTCCGCCGCGCCCGCCAAATCGCCGAACTCGTCCGCGATGAAGTCGAACATCGCGGGCAGCAGAAAGTGGGTCAGGAAGTCGAGCTGCGCTACGCGCCGGCCGTCAATGATCGGTTCGTCCGGATCACTCAACGCGACGGCGTCCGGGTCTATTTGTCCCCAGCCCCGCCCAGCCAAAGCTTCGATCCGGCGGCCGTTCCGCCGCCGAGTTGGCCGCAGGGCACTGAAGCGGCTCGGCAGGTAGCTCTTTTGGGCGGGCGGACCCTCCTGCTGACTGCCCATGAACTGAAGGTGCCGGACGGCGGCAGTTACCTGGTTGAAACGGGTGCACCGATGGACGGGGTGCAGGCGGATTTGAAACACTGGCTTCTCTTCCTGGCAGCCATGCTGCCGATCGTGTTGCTGATTGCGGTGGCCGGCGGTTTCGTACTGGTTAAACGCGCCCTTTCCCCCGTGGACCGGATCGCCGCCAGCGCGGAGAGGATTAGCTCGCAAAACTTGAGCGAGCGCCTGCCTCTGGCGCAAACGGGCGATGAGTTGGAGCGGCTTTCGGTGGCCCTCAACCGAATGATCGAACGGCTTGATTCGGCTTTCAGTTATTCTCGCCGATTCGTCGCCGACGCCTCACACGAACTGCGCACGCCCCTGGCCGTTCTGCAAGGCGAGCTGGAAAGCCTGGTCCAGCAGCCGCAGTTCACTCCCGAGTGGCGCGATCGTGTCGGCAGCGCGTTGGAGGAAGTCGATCGCCTTTCGCATATCGTCGAAGGTCTTTTCGCCATCTCCCGACTCGATGCCGGGGAGGCCACGGCAGAATGGGTGCCGCTGGACCTGGCGGAATTGGCCAGCGCTACCGCCGATCAGATGTCGTTATTGGCGGAGGACAAGGGCATCAAGGTCACGTGCCACGCATCGGCCGGTGTGTGGGTCGCGGGCGACCGCGCCCGCTTGAAACAAGTCGTGGTCAACCTGCTCGATAACGCGATCAAGTACACACTCGACGGAGGCACCGTCACCCTCAGCGTCGCCGCCGAGGCCGGACATGCTGTGCTGGAGGTCTCGGACAATGGTATTGGTATTCCCGCGGCTGCGGTGCCGCGAATCTTTGAGAGATTTTTCCGCGTCGATCAGGCCCGTTCGCGGGAACAAGGCGGAGCCGGGCTGGGCTTATCGATCGTGAAGTCCATCTGCGCCGCGCATCATGGCGGCGTCGCCGTGACCAGCCAACCTGGCCAGGGCAGCCGCTTCCGCGTCGAGTTGCCGCTGATTTCGGCGCCTCAGAACAATCATAACCACAGCAAGCTGCATGAGCACTGATCTCGCCGCAAAACCTCCCAATCCTGAATCGCAGCCCGAGGCGCCACCCAGGCCTGCCCCCAAAACACGCCTTATCCTGCGCTCGCCTCTTACCTGGCGCGTCGTGGCAGGGGTGGTCTTCCTGGCGGCGATTTTTTTGATCTGGCGCCTGGTCGCCACTAAAGCCGGCGCCCATACGCTTCAGCCAGAAACCTCCGCCTTGCCTACCGTCGCGGTAGCCCGGGCCAGCCGCGAAGATCTCTACAATGAAGTTTATTTCCCGGCCGAATTCCGTCCCTACTTACAGGTCGAGCTCCATGCGAAGGTGTCTGGCTATGTCGATCATATTAACGTCGACATTGGCGACCAAGTCAAAGCCGGCCAATTGCTGGCGACCCTGGAAGTGCCGGAGCTTCAGTCTGAGCTTAACCGCAGTATCGCTGCGGAGAAGCGCGCGCAGGCCGACTACAAGGACGCGCACCTGGTTTATACCCGGCTGCAGGCGGTGGAAAAGGATCATCCCAACCTCGTGGCTCAACAGGAATTGGATGCCGCCGAAGCCAAAGATAGCACGACCGAGGCCGCCATCGCGGCAGCGAAGGCTGAACGGGAGAAGTACCAAACGCTCATCGCCTACACCAAAATTACCGCCCCATTCGACGGCGTCGTTACGCATCGCTATGCCGACCCGGGTTCTCTCATTCAAGCCGGCACTACTTCCGATACTCAATCCATGCCCCTGGTGCGGCTCTCCGATAACTACCACCTGCGCCTGGATTTCCCGGTGTCGGTCGCCTATGTCAAAGACATCCATGTGGGCGATCAGGTGGATGTGCGGGTGCAATCGCTCGGAGGCAAGACTTTCACAGGCGTGATTTCACGCAGCGCTCAAAAAGTCGATGAAGATACCCGGACCATGATTACCGAAATTGAAGTCGCCAATCCGAATTTGGAGCTGGTGCCCGGCATGTATGCCGAAGCCTTGCTCAAGGTTCAACGCCGGCCTCGGGCCCTGGCAATTCCCCTCGAAGCCGTCTCGCAGGAGCAGCCACCTACGGTCTATGTCGTAAACCAGGCCCAGGAAATCGAAGTGCGTCCCGTGACCCTGGGCATCGAAACCCCCACTAAATATGAGATTCTCGACGGCTTGAAGGAAGGCGACCTGGTAATGATTGGCGCGCGCTCGGCGGTTAAGCCAGGTCAAAAAGTCGAAACCAAACTCATCGGCCCGCTCGCCCTGGAATGAACTCCTCCCTCACCCCCGATCAATTGGAAGCCCTACGTCACTTGGACGCTCCCACCGTGGCCAATGCTATCGAAACCTTCCATCAACGTCTGCGCAACGAAGGTTTTATGGATCCGAGCGTCCGTTGCCTGCTCCCGTCTCTGCCGCCGATGGTTGGATACGCTGCCACGGTTAAAATCCGCGGGTCTGCCCCGCCGACCACTGATGGTGCTTACCCCGATCGAACCGACTGGTGGGATTACATCTTGAGTTTACCTGAGCCGCGAGTCGTGGTTATTGACGACGCCAGCGCTAAACGCGGGCTCGGTTCGCTGATCGGCGCGGTCCACTTGAATATTTTGCAGGCCCTGGGATGTGTCGGGGTGGTGACCAACGGTTCGGTGCGCGACCTGCCTGCCGCCGAAAAAGCGCGCTTCCAGTTCTTCGCCGCCAGCGTGGCCGTTTCCCACGCCTATGTTCACATTGTCGAATTCGGTCGGCCGGTGAGCATCGGCGGGCTCGCGATCAGCTCTGGCGATTTGCTCCATGGCGATTTGCATGGTGTCCAGACCATTCCGTTGGACCTTGCCCCGAGCATTCCGCCGGTGGCTGCAAAAATCATTGAGCGTGAGCACGCGCTGATCGAACTGTGCCATTCGCCCGAATTCTCCTTGGACAAACTGCGCGCCGCCGTCGGCCGCGAAAAAATCTGAACATACAAACTAATCCTTCGAGTAACACCCGCTGGTGACTTAATAACTTGATAACCTGATAACCAATTCAGCGCCTCCATGTCTCGTTTCTCGATTCGTTACCCTTACCTGATCGTCGTGGTTTGCCTGATCGTCTGCGTGGTGGGCGTCACCAGCCTCCTGCGCATGCCGGTCGACTTGTTTCCTCCGATCAACATCCCGGTTGTCGTCGTCGCCACGTTCTTTTCCGGCATGCCACCGGAGCAGGTCGAAAACGATATTACCGGCCAGTTCGAACGCATGTTCACCCTGGCTTCAGGCATCGACCATATGGAATCACGATCCCTCACCGGGGTGAGCCTGATCAAAGTCTACTTTCAGCCCGGGTCCAATCCGGATTCGGACGTGACCAGCATCGCGAACCTGGCCATGGCCAGCTTGCGCTATTTGCCCAAAGGTACTTTGCCGCCAATCGTGATGAAGTTCGACGCCTCGAGTTTGCCCGTCTGTCTCGTCACGCTCAAAGGCGAAGGCATGAGCGAAGCCACGCTGCGCGATTACGGCCAGTTTACTGTGCGCAATCAAATGGCCGGTATTCCAGGCGCTTCGGTGCCGCCTGCTTTTGGCGGGCGCTATCGCCAGATCATGGTCTATGTCGACCCTTTAAAGCTGGAAGCTCACGACCTCAGCGTCATGGACGTGGTCCGAACCGTCAACGAAGCCAACCTGATCCTGCCGGCAGGTGACGTCAAACTCGGGCCCTTCGATTACAATATTTATGCCAATAACCAGATCAACGCGATGAAAGACATTGATCTGGTTCCGTTGAAAACGGTTGGGGACGCCTCGGTGCTCGTGGCGGATGTTGGCGAGGCCAAGGACGCGGCTCAAATTCAATACAATAAGGTCCGGATCAACAGCCAACCCTCGGTTTACATCCCCGTTCTCAAGCAAGGCGGTGATGCTAATACCATCGCGGTCGTCGATGGGGTTAAATCGGTCGTTTCCAAACTCCTTTATGTCCCCAAGCAACTCATCACCGAGGTCGTTTTTGATCAATCGGTCTTTGTTCGTACGGCCATCGAGACCTTGATCCATGAAGGCGCCATCGGCCTGGTGCTGACCGGGCTGATGATCCTGGTCTTTTTAGGCAGCATGCGCGCCACGCTGGCGGTGTTCCTCTCCATTCCTCTGTCGGCTTTGGCCGCCTTTATCGCCTTGGGGCTGGGAGGCAGCACGGTCAACGCGATGATCCTGGGCGGCTTAGCTTTGGTTTTCTCCCGCCTGATCGACAACTCAGTCGTCGTGCTGGAGAATATTTTTCGCCATCTCGAATTGGGCGAATCACCACAGATTGCCGCTGAACGCGGCGGTCAGGAAGTGGCTCTGCCGGTGCTGGCCGCCACGCTCACCACAGTGGTCGTGTTCTTCCCCGTGACCTTCCTTTACGGTGTCAGCAAGTTCCTGTTCACAGCGCTGGCACTGGCAGTGGTTTTGTCCCTGTTTGCCTCGTATTTCGTGGCGCTTTCGGTCGTGCCGCTCTTCTGCGCCAAGCTCATCAAAGGCCCTCAGGGCCATGACGCAGACACCGGCCACGGCGGCGCGGTTCAACCTAAAGGGTGGGGCCCACGGTTTAATCATTGGTTCAATGTCCGATTCCACCGCTTGCTCGATCGGTATGAAGGCACGCTCAACCTCGCCCTGGTGCGGCCCATTGCCACGGTCGCAGGTATCACCGGAATGTTTATTCTGAGCCTGGCGCTCTACCCGCTGATCGGCAAAGCCTACTTTCCGCGCACCGACCCCAGCCAATTCGTAGTAAGCGTCAAGGCGCCCTCCGGCACCCGCCTCGAATTGACCGACCAGTTGATTGGCCAGGTCGAGGATGTGGTGCGCAAAGTTGTTCCCGAACACGATCTCAAGATCATCGTTTCCAACATTGGCACCACCCCCGGTTTTAATTCCATTCTCAACCCGAATTCCTGCCCCAGCACCGCCATCGTTCAGGTTGGCCTCAACGAAGATCATAAACTCAGCAGTTTTGCCTATATGAGCCTGGTCCGGGAGCGTCTCCGGCGCGAGTTGCCGCAAGTCAGCGCTTATTTCCAAACCGGTGGCTTGGTCGACGCCATTCTCAATCAAGGTGTGCCCGCCCCCTTGGATATCCAGGTCACCGGGATGAACCTCAAAGACGCCCACGCCATTGCCAGCGAGATTGCCGAAAAGACCCGCGCCATCCCTGGAGTGGGTGATGTGCTGGTGCCGCAGGACGTCGATTACCCGGCGCTCAAGATCGATATCGACCGGGAGCGCGCCAGCGAATTAGGCCTCAGCGCCCATGAAATCGTGGACAGCTTGATCACCGCCCTGACTTCCAACGGTATGATCGCCCCGAGCTATTGGATCGATCCGAAAACCGGCAATAACTATCTGCTGACGGTCCAATACCCGGAGAAGTACGTTAAGAACCTCGAATCTTTGGGCAGCATGCCGCTGCGCGCCGCTCACCTCAAGCGCCCAACCCGCCTCGATTCGGTCGTGCGCATTTCGCATATCGCCGCCCCGACCGAGGTCGACCACTACCAGATTCAACGCACGGTTGATGTGTATGTGGCTCCCACAGGCGAGGCGCTTAACCGCATTTATGACGCCGTCCAAAATATCGTGGACGCCAAAGTCGCCGAGCTGCAAAAAGCGGCCGATGCAGCCAATACCCGCCTGAACACGACGATCACGGTGCGCGGCTCGGTGCAAGCCATGAACGCGTCGTTCAAGAGCTTCAGCCTTGGGCTGATTCTCTCGACGCTGCTGGTCTATCTCATCCTCGTGGCGCAGTTTAAATCCTTCGTCGATCCGTTCCTGATCCTCCTGGCTGTTCCCACGGGATTGACCGGCGTGCTGCTCGTTTTGTTTGCCACCGGCACGACGCTCAACGTGATGTCGCTAATGGGGATTGTGATGATGGTGGGGATTGTGGTTTCCAACAGCATTTTGATCGTCGAATTTACCAATCGACTGCGCGCTGAAGGCCGGCCGTTGCGCCAGGCGGTTTCGCTGGCCTGTCGGGTGCGCTTGCGCCCGGTGCTCATGACCTCCCTGGCTACTTTGATCGGCTTGCTCCCCATGGCGGCCAAGCTCGGCGCCGGCAGCGAAGCTTACGCACCCCTCGCGCGGGCCATCATCGGGGGGCTCGCCGTCTCGGTCGTTTTGACTGTGTTCATCGTGCCGTGCGCTTATTACCTGATCTACCGCAACAAGGAGCAAATACAGCCGCCCGACGCGCCTCCCACTGGCCTGGATCCGGCAGTTTCCGCATAGGCGGTTTATGAAGCTACTCTCGACGTTTGGCGGCATACTGTTGTTTGGCTCGGTCGTCGCGCGCTGCGCTGCCGCCGACCCGCCTGAACTGACCCTGCAACAGGCTCACGAAACTGCCCTGCGCAATCATCCGCTGATCCACGTTGGCGATCTCAAAGCTCTGATTGCAGGCCAAAATTTGCGAGAAGTCCGCTCGGGATTCTTTCCCAATCTCTCCGCGAATGTAGTGGCGGTGGGCACGACAAAGGACAACACACGCCTGGCGGCCATTGGTGCGCTGAATAACCCCGCTATTTTTGATCGCAACGCCGAGGGCTTAATGATTAGCCAGTTGATCACCGATTTTGGCCGTACGGCCAATCTCACCGGCAGCGCCCGGCTCGAAGCCGAAGCGGCCGCCAACAACGCCCAGGCCACCCGCGAGCAGATTTTGCTCGCGGTCGATGAAGCGTTCTATGCGGCTCTCCAGGCGCAGGCCGAAACCCGCGTCGCTGGGCAAACGATCACCAACCGGCAGGCGTTTCTGGACCAGGTCACTGAACTGGCGCGGGTGAAATTGCGGTCCGACCTCGATGTCAGTTTTGCCCGCGTCAACCTCGAAGAAGCTCAATTGCTTTTGAGTAAGGCCCAGAATGATCTACAGGCCGCCTTTGCGCAGCTCGGAACGTTGATGGGCGTGACCGAGCCAATCAATTATCGCCTCGTCGAAACTCCTATGCCTGAACGGCTCTCAACCAATGCCACGGATTTTGTACAACAAGCCTTGGCCCGTCGGCCGGACTTGCTGAGCTTGCGCAACCGGGGCGAGGCGGCCACCAAATTCGCCAAAGCCGAACGCGCCTTGAGTTATCCCACGATCTCAGCGGTGGCCAGCGCCGGAGTTGTTCCCGTGCGCGATCCGCAGTTGCCGGACAACTATGCCGCGGCGGGTGTGGTCATGAGCGTGCCGCTGTTTGCCGGGGGCTACTATTCGGCGCGTCGCGAATCGGCCTTGCTCCAGGCGCAAGTGGATGAAGAAACCTTGCGCGATCTCCAGGACAACGTGATTCGCGACGTGCGGGTGGCATGGTTGAACGCTCAGAATGCCTTTGACCGTTACCAGATCACCGGCCGGCTCCTCGAGAACGCCCGCCAATCCTATGACCTGGCACAAGCCCGGTACAAACAGCAAATTAGTTCCATCGTCGAATTGAACCAGGCTGAACTGAACCTGATCTCCGCCGAAATCTCCTACGGCGATACCCGTTACGAATACCTGGTCCAGCGCTCCGCTCTGAGCTTCCAGACTGGCGGCCTGCGATAAGCGAATGTCGGTAGTAGCGCAGGCTTTCCAGCCTGCTGTATCGCCGACTTTCAGTCGGCTAGCTGGCGCCGGCGCTACCAACCCGAGCTCTCGCGCATCGCTAAGCCCCGCCCTGGATATTGGGCCCTTCGCATAAATATCGGTCACATCGAAACAGATTGAGTCATTCACCGATAATTTTAACCAGCACGCGCTTTCTCCGGCGGCCATCGAACTCGCCGTAGAAAATTTGCTCCCAGGGACCGAAATCCAGTTTGCCCTTGGTGATGGCCACGACCACTTCGCGGCCCATCACCTGGCGTTTCATATGGGCATCGGCGTTATCTTCGCCGGTGCGATTGTGCTGGTACTGCGAAGCAGGCGCGTGCGGGGCGAGTCGTTCCAGCCAGACCTCGTAGTCATGCAACAGTCCCTCCTCGGCGTCATTTATAAAAACCGAAGCCGTGATATGCATTGCATTGACCAAACACAGGCCCTCGCGAACCTCGCTCTTGCGCACCAGTTCGGCCACGGTATCGGTTATGTTCACGAACCCGCGGCGGTTGGGCACTTCAAACCAGAGCTGTTCCGTAAGGCTTTTCATCTCGGTGAACGTAATCCGCCCGACCGCGTTGCCAACCAGATTTTAACTATATCGGACGGGTTGCGTCATTTGCCCCCGAGTTGGCGGGCTTTGGCAAGACCTCGTTGAGCCGGCTCGAAGTCCGGCTGGGCCTTTAAAACCTCGCTAAATTCATTGGCCGCTTCGGTGCCTTGCTTTTGTAAAAGATATGCCTGGCCGAGATTGTAGCGGGCATCCACGTAATCGGGTTTGAGGCGCAGGGCTTCCTTGAACTCGGGAATCGCTTCATCAATTTTCTTTTGCCGCGCCAGGGCGTGGCCGAGGTTATTATGCAGCGAGGCATCTTCGGGTGTGGTTTGCAAGGCGGCTTTGAAATGCGTTACCGCGTCGTCGAGCTTGCCTTGCTCCAGAAGCAAATTACCCAGGTTATTATGCGCTTCAGGGTAGTCAGGATAAATGCGCAACGCTTCCAGGTACTCCTTCTCAGCGCCGGCGGAATCGCCCGCCTTGGCCAGCGCCAGGCCGAGGTTATAGTGAGAATCTTCATCTTCCGGGCTGATTTTCACCGCTGCTTTGTACTGGGCAATGGCATCGGCGAACCGGCCTTGCTCGAGCAGTTGACTGCCGAGGTTTTGGTAATAAGCGGCCTTTTCGGCGTCGCTCAATCCGCTTAGATTTGTAGCCACTAGGGGATCGGGAGATGGGGAGCCTGTATTGGCGCCGACGGCCAGACTGGAGCCCGGCCTTGGCTGAGAACTCCGATCCGGCTGAGGCCTCAGCATGTCGTTCGGCATAAACATCAGCACGATGCCAGCCGTAGCGACCAGGACAACCAGCGGGATGACCCAAAGTTGAGATCGTTTCTTGCCTCTGGATCCAGCGCTCCGGCGGGGCTTATTCTGGCTGCTCATTCAAAAGGCTGATTGTATTGGCTTTGGAAAGTTGTTCAATCGTTTAGCGCTTCATCAGGTAGGGAACCTCGCGCTGCGAGGGGCCCCCCCCAGCGGGCGGAACATTAGGTAGTCGGGCCACAACCACGGCACTCCCATTGTGCCGCTGGACGCCAACGGGGGCGGCACAGGCCCGCCCGTCCCTACCTGGCGGGGTTTTGGCGGAAGGCGACGTTTTCCAAAACCTGGTCTGCAGATTCGCCAGTCCCGTTGTTCCGGATCGATTCGACGAAGGCGCTCAGGCGCTGGTGCTCGGGAGAAAGGCCGCACACGGGGTCAGTGTTGCGCGCGTCTCCCGTGAGCAAGGCGGCCTGGCAGCGGCATCCGCCGAAATCTACTTCACGGAACTCGCAACTGCGGCAAGGTTCGGGCATCCATTCAGTTCCGCGAAAATGATTGAACGCGTCGGACTCATGCCAGATCCAGCTCAAGGATTTGGATTGCACATTATCAAACCGCAGATCCCGGATTTCACTGGCCGTCGGGCAAGGCAGCACGTCGCCCATCGGATTGACGGTGAGATAGCGGCTGGCCCAGCCGTGCATGCAAGGCTTGGGCCGGTCGCTGTAGTAATCGGGAACTACGAACAGAATTTCGAGTTTGCCAATCAGGCGCTGCCGGGCGGCCTCCGTGATGCGAAGCGCTTCATCGATCTGACGGCGGCTCGGCAACAGGGCCGCGCGGTTGCGAAAAGCCCAGCCATAAAATTGGGTGTTGGCCAGCTCGATTCGGTCGGCGCCAATCTCTTCGGCCAGCGCCAGAATGTGCGGCAAGCGATCGATGTTGGCCCGATGCAACACCACATTCATGGTTAGAGGAAAACCCAACTCGCGGACGTGTCGCGCGGCCTCCAATTTCTTCGCATGCGCCCGGGCACCGGCAATCTGGTCGGCCAGTCCAGGCAGATCGGATTGGAAACTGATTTGCACGGCATCCAAGCCGGCGGCCTTAAGCGCCTCGGCGCGGCTGCGCGAGAGCCCGACCGCGCTGGTGATCAGGTTCGAATAAAGTCCCGCCGTTCGCGCGGCCTTCACCAGGTCCTCGAGGTCCGGCCGATTTAACGGTTCACCGCCGGAAAAACCGACGTGTAAAGTGCCCAATTGCGCGGCTTCCCGCAGGACGCGCCGCCAATCGGCAGTCGACAGTTCCTCGGCCGTTCGACTCACCGGCGGGTTCGAACAATAGGGACAGTGAAGGGGACACCGATAAGTCAGTTCCGCCAACAGCAAGTAAGGGCGAGGATGCATGCCTATACCACGACCAGCTTACGCTGGTATAAATCGTGCAAACAGTCGAGCACATCCTGCCGCAAAGTTTCGGGCTCCGCCTGGTACTCTTCAGCCAAAGCGGCTAGGATTTCCGCAATCGAGTTTGAGCCATCGCAACGGCACACGATCTCGTTCGCGGTTTCGCTTAGATAAAGAACTCCTTCGGGAAACAGCAACATGGGTTCGCCGGTGGCCGGCTCGGTCTGCAAACGCACGCCGCGAGCCAGGGCCGGACGGCTTTGTTCGTTCATACTCATTGTCCGTTCATAAGGCGACCGGCCCGGCCCCCACAAGGGGCGGTTTTGAGCCGCTGCCGCATAAATGCGGCGTTCCGGAGTCAGCGCCGGCCCGCGGACTTCCCAGTCCGCAGGGATCCGCGAACCGAATCTGGCGCATAGAGCGGTTTGATGTCAGGTGGTGATCGGCCGTTGCTGCGGGCAAGAATGCCCGCGCGCCGGCGCGAGCTTCCCAGTCCACAGAGATCCCCGATTTGAATCTGGTGCAGAAAGCATTTTAATCGTCAGCATTGGTCATTCGTTGCTGCCGGCAAGGATGCCCGCGCGCCGGCTGGCGTAACGCTCAAATGGATAGTGTCCAGCATCGCCCAGAGCAGATCGCACTTGAACTGCAAAGCGCGCACGGCCGCTTCCTGGTTTTCGCGGCTCTTGCAGTGCCTGACGGTTAGCTCGAGCGCTTCACCGGAATCACGCCGCGCCTGAGTCAGCCGGCTCCTGAAATATTCCAGGCCACGCGGCTCGATCCAGCGGTAGAACCGCTCAAATGCTTCAAGGCGCTTGGCCATCAGGTCCGGGGCAAACAGTTCCGTCAGGGACGACGCGATGGCGATCGGCCACGGTTGTGTCCGAGCGAAATTCACATACGCATCGACCGCGAACCTGACCCCGGGCAGGACCTGGCGGCTGTCCAACATCGCCTCGCGGTCGAGCCCGCAGGCCTCCCCTAACCGCAGCCAGGCGCCGATGCCCCCTTCATCGTCCCGAGTGCCGTCGTGGTCCACTATCCGATGCAGCCACAGCCGCCGGACTTCGCGCAGCGGACAGTTGGAAAGAATCGCGGCGTCTTTGATCGGAATGTTGATTTGGTAATAGAACCGGTTAGCCACCCAGGTTTGAAGCGCCGGGCGTTCGAGCCGACCCGAATTCATCAGCTCGTGGAAAGGATGTTTGTCGTGGTAGGCCGAGGCGCCCACTTTTTGCAGGTTGGCAATAAAGGATTCCCGGTCCCAGGCTGGGTCGTTCATAGCTCGAACTCCAATCCGTCCTCGCCGACGATGAGGCCGCGGTTTTCGACCGCCGCCCGTTCCTCTGAATTGGCCGCCAGGATCGGATTAGTATTGTTGATATGGATATAGATCTTTTTGCGCGCTGACAATCGCGCAAGCAAATCGAGGCTGCCGTCCCGGACGGTCAAGTGCCCCATATCGGCCGCCTCCTTCGCGCCGGTCCTGACCTTGGCCAGTTCGTCCGCCGACCAAAAAGTGCCGTCGAATAAAACTGCGTCCGAGCCGCTCAGCGCCTCGTCCAACCCGCGGTTGACCGCCGCCACGTCCGGCGCGACCAGGAGTTTCCTACCCGTACGCTGGTCTAAGAACTGGTAGGCCACACTGTGGCCGCCTTGCGTAGTGGAAACGGGCGAACTGGCAAAAGGGGGCGGCTTGCCGGGAAGTTCAATGGTCCGGTACAAAAGCGCCGGGCTCAACCGGCTATCGATGGGAACGAAGTCCTCGAAGTTCGCCGCGACCCAGCGAGGCGCGCAAAAACACTCGAGCACGCTCTGCAGTCCCAAAACCTGCTGCGCTATCGCGCGCACCGGCGCGGTAGAGTAAATCGCGAAACTCCCTCCTTCGCGCAAAGAGAAAAGTCCCAGAACATGGTCCAGGTCGGCATTGGTCAGGAACACCCCGGCGATGGGACTATTGCGGGGAGGCTCGGGCCGGGGCTGTAGCTCCGGGAAGGTTTCGACCTGACGGCCCAGATCCGGCGAAGCATTGATTAGGTACCAACCAGACCGCGCATCGCCGATCGCGACACACGACTGGGTTCTGGAAAGGATGAGCCCCTGCCGGGCTGATCGGCAATTAGGGCAGGAACAATTCCACTGAGGCAAGCCGCCGCCCGCAGCCGTGCCTAAAAGACGGACGCGAATGGTGGGCCTCCCCGGGGTGGTGTAAAGAGGCGATTAAACAGCCTGGACGTAGGCCGTGCATTCGCAACAGAGGCGGACGGCTTTGACGGCGGGCTTCTTCCACTGCTTCTTAGCTTTCACGTTCTTCATAATAGCTGTCAACAGGACTAATTCTTCGCCAACCGTCGTGGGAAGTCAAGCCGGAGGGAGGGGGGCGATTAAAAGTGTCGGTCTTGGCTGGAAGCCGAAAAAAGCGGCAGAGGGCTGCCGCACTCCAAAACCTTCGGTCCTCGAGGCCCGCGCCCGTGCCGCGCTTGCGTTTTGGACTGCGGCAGTCCTCCCCATGAACCTTAAAATTGGTTCGTTGATTACTAAGCACTTGCACGTTTTCGAGGTTCAGGGGTTCAATGCGCGAATTCTTCGGGGAATTCTCTGCCGCTTTTTTCGGCTTCCAGCCAAGACCGACGCTTCTGATCGCATCCGTGTGCAACCCTGCTTTTGACAGTGATCGGGCGCCCCCTTATGCTGACCGGCAGCGATTGCTGCCATCATGACCGAACCCACGACCGTTGCTGGATCCACGAACGCTAATGCAAAATCAGGATTCAGACGGTTCCTCCCGCGGATCGGCTCGCCCGGTTACCACCTCTTGCTCTCGCTAGTCGCGATCTTGATCCTGGGCCCGTTGGGAGGGATTTCCTCGGCGTTCATGAACTTCTCGATCGGCTTCTTCGTGGGAGGCCAGGTGCTGGCGGGCATTCTGGGAAGCACCGTCACGCTGCCGTACGGCCCGGAAGGCAAGCACGGCGCCAATTATATGCAAACCATGGCCGCCTCGGTTGCGGGGATGTGCGCCATGGCGGTGCTGGTCCAGGCCATGGTCTGGATGGGTCTACCGGAGCCTCCAGCGTGGCAATTGGTTTTGTACTTCCTATGCATTGGTATGTTCGGCGTCGGAGTCGGCATGTTGTACACCCCCATCCTCGTGGACCGGATGCGCCTGGCTTATCCTTCCGGCTACGCGGTGGCCAACATTTTACGCGCGCTTACGGACACGGAACTCCTGAAGCGCTCGATCCTGAAACTGGGTACGAGCATGCTCGGCGGCTACGGGGTGGGACTTGCCTCCTTGAAGATCGCGAGGCTTGGTAAAATTGGCATGTCGGCTTCCACAGTGGGAGCGGGAATGATTGTTGGGGCGCGAATTGCCATCCCGGCTCTGGTGGTTGCGCTAATCGGTTGGTGGCTAACGCCATACCTGGTGAAGATCCACTGGCTCGCCCCCGGTGAGCCTTACAAGAAAATCGGGTTTGTCATTTCGTTGGGAACGATTATGGGAGCCGCAATCCTGGATATCAGCCTGATTCTATGGCAGGCGGCCCGCAAATTCATGGAAAAGACCCACGAGGAACTTCAGGAACAAGAGGATTGGAAACGCGTCAATACGTTTCGATTGATCCTCTGGATTGCCTTCTGGGGGACGGGCGTAGTCCTGGTAGGCAGTCACCTGCTCCACCAACCGGTGAAATTCCTTTTGGTTGCGGTAGGACTTTCTTTCATTTTCGTGCTGATCAACGGCATCTCACAGGGGATCTCGGACTGGAACCCAATCTCATCCGCCTTCGTCGTGACGGTCTTCATTCTCGCAGCCCTGGGTTTGCACGATCCGGGAATCGGCCTGTTGTGCGCCGCAATTCTGCTGATTGCCACCAGCGAAGGGGGCGACATGCAGCAGGACCGGTCCACCGGCTGGCGCCTTGGCACTAATCGGGTCGTGCAATTCCGATACCAGGTCATCGGCATTGCCATGGGTGCGGTCCTGGCCGTGGTGCTTGCCAGGGTATTCATGGAGGCGTATCCGATCTTGAGACAAGATCAATTTGCGCATCCGGATTTGCCAGGCTCCGAAAAATGGCAGTCGGCGATGACCTTCAAGTTCGTGGGCGCCTTGCGCGGAATCACGACCGCGCAGCCACACGTTCTAACCGCGCTGAAGTTAGGCATCCTCATTGGGTTTGGGATTGAGGTGCTTCGCAGACTGATAAAAAAGATCCCGGGGTACAGAAGCTTTTCCACGAGTTCCACCGCGGGTAAGATTGTTGATTTCCTCCTCGACGCGGTGTTGCTGCCAAACCCGTATGCCTCATCTTTCGGCGGGTTCGTTGACATTCTAACAGTGTATTGGTGGACCGCAGGAGGATTGCTGGGCTCGCTGCTTGAAGTCACTCAGAAGCGGCTGGCTGCCAAAAAACCCAAAGCGATTGGAACAGAACTTCCCGCCGACATGAGCACGGTGTCGCTACTAGGAGGCGGCCTGATCGCAGGCGATGCTTTAGCAGCCCTGACCCTCGGGCTGTACGGACTCGTCTCCAGAATTCTTTTTTGAGACCCAAAGCTTCCAAATAACCGCACGGCCCTGGAATTGGAGGACAGTCGGAACTGGGCGCTAGCCGCGGTTTGCGAGCGCAGTTTCGGCTTGCTCCATTGTCAAACAAGTCACGATGCGCACTCCGCGCCGGTAATGAAACAAGGACATAATATTCAAGCCGATGTCCTTGTGAGGATCCGGGATTATCCGCACGACCATGCTAATACCGCGGTCATCGCAGAGATCCATAACCTGCTCGATGAACGGCACGCACCCGAGATCCATCGTCTCCAGCCGGCGCAGGTCCGTCAGCAACCGAAAGCCCGGCTGCACCTCAGCGAGCATCGCCTGCATTCGCGGCACATACGCTTGGGTCTGCTCGGGATCGACGCGCCCCGAATAGCTCATTTTTATCAGGTTCGTCGATTTGTCCAAAGTCCCTTCGATCATAGCAAAACGCGCTCCCGCATATCCTACCACAAAGCCAACTGCCGTCCCGCGGGAAGATCCAGGTTGCTGACAGCCAGCCCGAGCAAGCGAAGTGGCCGGCAAACCAATTTTTCGCGCGCCAGGAGAAAACAGGCCAGCCGGTAAATTTCCTCCGGGTCGGCCGTGGCTTCTTCCACAGTGATCTGACGAGTGAGCGTGGTAAAGTCGCCGTAGCGCAATTTAACCGACACTGTTTGGGCCGCCAATTGCCGGCGCTTGAGGGTGGCAGCGACATCCGCCGCCTGGTCCCGCAACGATTTTTTCAGAATGCGCCGGTCCTCGGTATCGCTTGAAAAGGTTTCTTCGCTGCTGATGCTCTTAACGGTTTCGTCTAATTCCAGTGGACGATCATCGTCACCGAAGGCAAAACCACGCAACCGCGCAGCGAAAGAACCCACCAGGGCACGCAGATCGCCGGCGTAATCCTGCAAATCGCCGATGGACTCGATACCCGCCCGATTTAAAACCTGTTCGGTTGCACGGCCCACCCCGTGGATGGCCCGCACCGGCATAGGCCGCAAAAACTCCACCTTGTCCCGCTCAGGCACGAGCGTCAGGCCATTCGGTTTCTGGAAATCGCTGGCCAGCTTGGCCAGCAGCTTGTTCGCCGCGACGCCGATCGTCGCTGTAAGGTGGCGCTCGGCAAGAATTCTGCCTTTAAGTTCGCGCGCCGCTCCTACGGCGACATACAGCGCGCGGTCGCCCTCTTCGTCCGGCAACAAACTGCCTGGCCTTCGAGTTGGATCAGGCGAAAGCATCCTGGCCGCGACGGTCGCGGACATATCGAGGTAAGCCTCGTCGATGGACGTTGGCTCGATCACCGCACCGGTCTCGTCGAGCAGCTTCATGATCTCCGCCGATTCGGCTTTATACCGTTCCATGCGCGGTGGGATAAATATTCCCTGGGGACAAAGCCGGGCGGCGGTGACACTGGGCATGGCTGAATGGACGCCAAACTTGCGCGCTTCGTAACTGGCGGCGCAAACCACGCCACGCCGGGTCGGGGGACCGCCAACAATAACGGGCTTGCCGCGCAAAGCCGGATTGTCGCGCTGCTCCACCGACGCGTAAAACGCATCCATATCGAGATGAAAAATGACCCGCGCCATGCTGCGGAACTGGCCGCCAGTTTGAAACACGAACGGCCCTTCGTTCAATGAATTATCGCGCGACGTTTGGTATCGTCAGCTCCGGCAACGCCGCGTTTATCGGCCTTTATGGGACGCATCTCAGCAGACCCGGCTTGAGGCGGCTGACCGCGCGCGAAATTGAGGTTGCGAACCCGGACGCCGCGTCTATTCGCGTTCATTCGCGGTTGATCATTAAGCGCCCTGGTCCCTTGTCTTTGAGATTGATGCGAAGTAGCTTGGCGTCGGCTCGCGCAGATTCGCGCCGGGAGCCCACGAACCAACGTCATTTGCATGATCGCTACGCAACTTCGCCAGAAAGATGCGGTGTTCTATTTTGCCTCCTACCCGTCGGAACAATTGCTTACCCGGGTGCGGTTTATCAGCCGCTACTTTGACGAGGAAGGCGGAGTGATTGCCGCCGAACAAGTTCAGGAAGAGGACGATGTCGCCCAATTCATCGCCCGCATTGAGCGAAGCGACAAAGCCTTTCAGCGCGAGCTGTCTCGCTCCAAAGTTCGTGCCATCCGCAATTTTTACGAAACGGCAATTTCGCAGCCACCGATTCCCGGCACGGTCCTGCTGTTTACACCGCAGAAATTGCACTTCGAAGCCTGGACCGATGGGAGCGGCGTCGGGCGTTTACGCGAGCCGGAGGAAAAGTACCTGATCATTGACGGCCAACACCGGCTGGCGGCGCTGCAGTTCTACGAGCGCACGCATCCCGAGGAGGCCAAGAGCATCAATGTCCCGTGCGTGATCTTTGACGGGCGGAGCGAGGATTTCGCCACCGAGATGTTCGTGATCATCAACTCCACGCCGACACGGATCAACAAAAGCCATCTGGTTGATTTGTACGAGCGTGTTTCCTGGGCCGAGCCGGATCGCCGGTTCGCGGCGCAAATTGCCGAGATGCTCTACCGTGAGCCGGACAGCCCGTTGCGCTACCGGATCAACCGCCTCGGCGGTCGCAGCAAACAGGAGAAATGGATTCTCCAAGCCGAGTTGTTCAACGAGATCCATCGTTGGGTGAAGCGGACGTGGCAAAGCATCGAAAAGGAGGGCACCGACAAGCGGGCCGCCACGCGTTATTACGGTGTGGTGCGCGACTTTCTGAAAGCGTCGGCTCAAGTCTGGGCTGACGCGTGGGGGAATTCCAACTACATGGTTACCAAACCGGTCACGCTCAAAGCGATGCTCCGAGTGTGCGCGGACCTCGCCGCACAGGACGCCGAGCCGGAAGACAACCGGGTCAAACGCTGGAGTGAACGACTAGCGCCCTGGGTTGAGCAGGTACGGATATTCCGCAACGAGGGATTCTACGAACGTTTTCCCGCCAAAGGCCAGATTGAGCGCGTGGCTCGAATCCATCGTGAACTTGCCCGAAGCGCAGAAATCCCTTCGCGACCAAAGGGAAACCCGATTACGGGCGGGCAATAAAGAGGCTTCTGCCTGGGAGTAAGGTCTGGTCGGCCAGCGGCTGTGGCATGTATGGTGCCTCTGACCTCGAAGCCTTGTGGTCAGGCATGTAACGAACGAGATGGCATAGGACTTTGCCCGGCGAGCGACAAAGATCGGCCGAGGCACATGAGGTAAGGTTTCAGGCGCCGTATTGTTCGTTGGTGACCTTTTCCATCCAGTCCACGGCCTTTCCATCGAGCTGCTCCTGGATAGCAATGTGTGTCATGGCTGTGGTGGGGGCGGCTCCATGCCAATGTTTTTCGCCTGGCGGGAACCAGACGATATCGCCGGGATGGATTGCTTCAATGGGACCGCCTTCGCGTTGCACCCGTCCGCAGCCGGCGGTCACGATGAGCGTCTGGCCCAACGGGTGGGTGTGCCAGGCAGTTCGAGCGCCGGGCTCGAACGTTACGATTGCGCCGGTGACCCGGGCGGGATTGGTTCCCTTGAATGGTGAGTCAATTCGGACAGCGCCGGTGAACCAGTCGGCCGGGCCCTGGCTGGATGGTTGTGCACCAACTCTCTTGATTTCCATATTAGAGGCGTAGGGTAAAACCCCAGAGACTGTCAACCCATCTCTCTTGACACTAAGGGCCAGCGAACGTATGGGCAAATTACGATGACAATATAACGAAAGTTTGTGAAACGCGTCGATCAGTCACACTGCGGCGGGACGCGGGTGCGCTCTTGGCGGGAAGTGAGGGCGAAATGATCAGCGGTAGAGCAGCTACCCCCCTGGCGGAAGCTTGGGTCCGAGCCCGCTTTGTCTTGGAACTGCGCCACCAGGCACTCGAAACTTCTTCGCTCGTCACTATCCAGCGTGGAAGAGGAAAGCCTTCCTTGTTCCTGGTGCATGGCGTTGGTGGTGGAATGTTATGGGGCTACGCGAACCTGGCACGTGCTTTGGGTGCCGAGCAACCGGTTTACGCTTTCAAGTCGCGCGGCTTGGACGGTCTTGAGGAGTTCACGACCATCGAGGAGATGGCCGCGCAGTACGTGGCCGACCTCCTGAGATTTCAACCCGCTGGACCCTTTTACCTGGGGGGCTATTGCTTTGGCGGCCTTGTAGCATACGAAATGGCCCGGCAACTGAAAGCGCAAGGCCACGAAACCGCTCTGCTGCTATTGCTGAACTGCTGGCCAAACCACTCCAGTTACACCCGAGTGATCTGGACGCCAACGTTTTTGGCCAAATTCTTCTGGAATTTGGCCGTGCGCCTGCGGCTTCAAATGCGTTACATCGCCAAGCGGCCAAACCACTATTTCAAATGGCGCACCGCCTGGCTGCACAGGAGGATCGCCGCGTTTTGCTCTCAAAACGAAGAGCGGGTGATTGGCGACAAGCTCGAAGATTTGCGGCCGGGTTCGCAGCCTGACCGAAGCCTTTGGCTTACGCACGTTCGTGCCTGGCTGCGCTTTGTGCCAAAGCCGTATGACGGCAAAATTGTTCTGCTGCGCACCCAAGGGCACCCGTTGATTTGCTCCTTCGATCCACAAATGGGGTGGGGCAGTTTCGCGTCCGGCGGGGTGAATGTCAGAATTTGCGAGGGCGATCACGAAAGCATTTTAGAGGAGGAAAACGCGCCGGACGCGGCTTGGCACGTGAGGGAAATTCTGGACGAGGTTCAAACTCGCCGCCACAACACGTAGCCCAGGCTTACTCTGGGCCTCCTCGTAGAATTGCGCAGCAGCCGCAGTTGCGTCACAATTTTCCTTCAATCGACGGACGGTTTCGCACAAACTGTCATGGTGAATCATCGAGGACTCTTTGATCTATCCGATGAAGTCGCGGTGGTGATCGGCGCCACGGGCGTGCTGGGCGGCGCCCTCGCGCAGGGCCTGGCCCAAGCCGGCGCAAAAGTCGCTGTCCTCGGCCGCGATGCCCCCCGCGGCGAGACGCGCGTTCAATCCATTTTGGGCGCCGGCGGACGGGCTGTATTTTTTTCCGCCGATGCGACCGACCGGGAAAGTTTGAAAAAAGCGCACCGTCAATTGGAGCAATCGCTGGGCTCGCCAAATATTCTCATCAACGCCGCTGGCGGTAATGATCCCAAAGTCACCGTCAGCGCGGAACGCGCCTTTGAACAAATCTCCCTTCAAGACTGGCATGCCAATTTTGATTTGAACCTGGTCGGGGGCGTGTTGCTGCCTTGTCAGGAATTCGGCCCGGGAATGGTCGCCCGCGGGCGCGGCAGCATCATTAATATCGCCAGCGTCGCGAGTCATTTGCCGGTGTCGCGCGTTGTGGCCTACTCCGCCGCCAAAGCCGCCGTGCTCAACCTGACGCAGTTCCTTGCCCGCGAGTGGGCCACTAAAGGCGTCCGCGTGAACTCCATTACGCCCGGTTTCTTTCCGGCCGAACAGAATCGTAAACTTCTCTTCAACCCGGACGGTTCGCCCACCGCGCGTACCGACTCGATTTGGAATCACACCCCCATGCGGCGGTTCGGTGAACCCTCCGAACTGGTGGGCGCCGCCATCTTCCTGGCGAGTCACGCCGCCAGCAGCTTTGTTACCGGCAGCGATATCCGGGTGGACGGCGGGTTTCTCGCCCAGACGATTTGAGCAGTTTTCCCAGCGCGATGCATCCCAAAACCTTGAACCGTTCCGACGTCGGCCAGATCGTCGCGCGAGTCTGCGCTGCGCCGAATTACCGCGGCAAACGCGTGCTCCTGATCGTGCCGGACGGCACCCGCACCGCACCGATCGGCCTTGTTTTCGAAGCGCTATTTCAACAGATCGGCGCCGTGACCAAATCGTTCGATGTGCTGATTGCGCTGGGCACCCATCAGCCCATGAACGAGGAGGCCATTTGCCGCCGGCTCGAAATCTCCAAAAGCGACCGACGGGGTGTTTATTCCGAGGTCAAGTTCTTCAACCACGCCTGGGACAGTCCCTCGGCGCTGCGCCAGATCGGCACACTCGAAGCCGATGAAATCAGCCGACTCACCGAAGGGCGTTTTGCAATGGATGTCCCCGTCGAAATCAACCAACGCATCTTCGACTACGACCAAATCATCATTATCGGTCCGGTTTTTCCTCACGAGGTGGTCGGCTTTTCCGGAGGCAATAAATACCTGTTCCCGGGAGTCAGCGGCCCGCAAATCCTGAACTTTTTCCACTGGCTTGGCGCGGTGGTGACCAACCCGATGATCATTGGCCACAAATGGACCCCGGTTCGTAAAGTCGTCGATCGTGCGGCCGCCATGGTGAACGTCGATAAACTGTGTTTCTGTCTGGTCGTGGATCCGGAGAAGAACCTCCTGGGCCTCTTCTCCGGCACACCCGAGGTCGCCTGGGACCAGGCCAGTGAACTTTCCCGCCAGGTCCACATCACCTGGAAAGAGCGCCCTTTCCACACCATCCTGTCCTGTGCGCCGCCCATGTATGACGAGCTTTGGACCGCCGGCAAATGCATGTACAAACTTGAACCGGTCCTGGCCGACGGCGGCGAACTCATCATCTATGCGCCGCACTTGAGCGAGGTCTGTGTCAGCCACGGCTGCCACATCCAAAAAGTCGGTTATCATTGCCGCGATTACTTTTTGAAACAGTGGGACAAATTTAAAGACGTTCCGTGGGGCGTGCTGGCTCATTCTTCACACGTGCGGGGAATTGGCGCTTACGAGAACGGGGTCGAACGCTGCCGCGCCACTGTCACCCTGGCCACTCAGATCCCCGAGGAAACCTGCCACCGAATCAATCTCGGCTATCGCGATCCCAAAAGCATTCATCTGGACCACTTCGCGGAACGGGAGGCCGAAGGCGTCCTGGTCGTCCCTAAAGCCGGTGAAATGCTCTTCCGCCTGACCCACCCGCCCAAATGGGCCGGTGGGGTTTAGGCCGTTGCAGTAATAGCTTCCCCTCGCTCCAAATCCGAAATTCGAAATCCGAAGGCCGAAAGAAATCCGAAGGCCGAACCCCGAATCCGAGGTTGGGGTGGCTCGGGTGCTTTTGGGCCTTCTTCTTTCGGACGCCGCCTAAAATTCGCGTTCATTCGCGTTCATTCGCGGTTGCCTCCCCAATTAGCGTTGATTAGCTCCGTAATCCTCGGCAACATCCGCGTTCGCTTTGGGTTGTTCCCTCAGCACCATGAAACGCACGCATCATTGCAACGAACTGCGCCCCGCTCACATCGGGCAAGTCGTGACCCTATCTGGCTGGGTCCATTCCCGTCGCGACCTTGGCGGATTGATTTTCATCGACATTCGCGACCGCGAAGGACGCACACAAACAGTCTTTGACCCGTCCGACCTGCCCAAAGAACTGTTCGAACAAGCCGCCGCGTTGCGTAGCGAATGCGTCATTCGCGTGACGGGCAAAGTCCGCCAGCGTCCGGCCGGCACGAACAATCCCAAAATTCCCACCGGTGAAATCGAAGTGGCGGTCACCGTCCTGGACGTCCTGAACGCCGCCGAAGTGCTTCCCTTCCCGGTCGACGACCCTGAAGTCGCCAGCAAAGTGAACGAGGAGCTGCGTTTGAAATACCGCTACCTCGACCTCAGGCGGCCGGAGATGACCCGCAACCTGCGCCTGCGTAGCAAAGTCGCCACCGCCACTCGCGTCTTCATGGACGAACAGGGCTTCCTCGAAGTCGAGACCCCGCTCCTCTTCAAGAGCACGCCCGAAGGCGCCCGCGAGTTTCTCGTGCCGAACCGGCGCGAAACGGGCACCTTCTACGCCCTCCCGCAGTCGCCGCAACAATTTAAACAGATTCTCATGGTCGCCGGCGTGGAACGCTATTACCAACTGGCCCGCTGTTTTCGCGATGAAGATCAACGGGCGGACCGGCAGTTGGAATTTACGCAAATCGATATCGAAATGTCCTTTATCGAGCGCGAAGATATCTACGCGTTGATTGAAGGGCTGCTCAAGCGGATTTGGAAAACGTCACTGAACATCGACTTGCCCACACCTTTCAAGCGCATGCCCTTTGAGGAAGCGATGAACCGCTACGGCATCGATAAGCCCGACACACGCTTGGGCATGGAACTGCAGGATTTCACCGAGGACTTCCGGGCCAGCACCTTTAAAGTATTCAGCGGCACCGTGGCTAACCACGGCGTCGTAAAGGCGCTCAACGCCAAGGGTCTGGCTGGCGCCACCCAGGGCCAGATGGACACCATGACCGAGGTTGCCAAAAGCCTGGGGGCTAAAGGACTGGCGTACATCAAGGTCGAAGGCGGCGAATGGAAGTCGCCGATCGTAAAATTCTTCAATGACGTCGAAAAAGCGGCACTGACCAGAAAACTGGCCATCGAAGAAGGGGACCTGATTCTGTTTGCGGCCGACCAATGGCTCAATGCCTGCGAAATTCTGGGCAGAATCCGGCTGTATTGCGCCGATATTCTCAAAGGCCAGGGCAAATTAAACATCCCCTCGGACCGATTTGATCTCCTGTGGGTAGTGGACTTCCCTTTGCTGAGTTTCGACAAGGAACAGAATCGTTGGTACTCGAGTCATCATCCCTTCACGGCGCCCGTAGCTGAGGATATTTCTTTTCTGAAGACCGACCCAAAAAAGGTCCGCGGACAACATTACGATATCGTCGTCAATGGCATGGAATTGGGCGGCGGTTCCATCCGGATTCATCAGCCTGATTTGCAAAAGACAGTATTCGAAGAGGTCCTCCAGATTAGCCCCGAAGAGACCAAAGTGCGGTTCGGCTACATGTTGGACGCTTTCAGATACGGTGCGCCGCCGCACGGCGGCATCGCCCTTGGCTTCGACCGGCTGATAGCAATTCTGTGCAACACCCCGAGCATTCGCGATGTTATCGCCTTCCCCAAAACCGCCAAAGGCACGGATCTCATGACTGAATCTCCCACCCCAGTATCCGCTCGCCAGCTTCGCGACCTCCATCTCGAAATCAAGGCTCCCAAAAAGGACGGATGAAGGTCTGGCCTCGATCTTCCTCTTCGTTATTCTCTCCCTTCTTCCGCTAATAGTGAGCAACGACAAATGCTCACTGCTCAATCTTCTATGAACCGGTCCTGGCGATGCTTTTCCAGATAATCGCGGGATTGTTCGTGATGATCCCATCCACGCCGATTTCCACCAGCTTCTGCGCCAACTCGGCACGATTAATAGTATACACCCACACTTTAAGTCCCTGTTCGTGAGCCTGGCGCACCGCCGACTTGGAAACCTGTTTATTCCACACCACAATGCTCGCACCGGTTTTGCGCAGGGCTTTCAACGATCGCCCAGTGAGCTGGCCAAATACCCCAGGCGCCTTTTTCACTCCCGGCAAGCCCGTCAAAGGCCCGAGCGCTCCCAGAGGTTGCAGAGGCAACCGCTCGTGCAAGGCACGCAGAAATGGCCAATCGAATGATTGGACGATCACTCGCCCAACCAGGCGTCTCGATTCCAATAGCTGTGCCGTGCTTTCCACGTCTCCAGACTTGCGTTCCAATAGCACTACGGCTCGGGGGTGGATCAGGTCCAGGGCTTCGGTCAGCAAAGGTACGCGGGCCCCGGCATACTTCGCGTCAAACCAGCTGCCGGCGTCGAGGCTGCGGATTTCGGCGGTTGTTTTCGTTTCCGCCGCGATATTCTTGCCGCCCCATCGAAGCCGCGCATCCGTGGTGCGGTCCAGGTCCGCATCATGCAGAACAATCAACTGGCCATCGGCCGTTTGACGATAGTCCAGCTCCACTAGATCCACACCCGCCTGAAGCGCCAGCCGAAATGCCGCCAGCGTGTTCTCCGGCGCAAAGGAGGAATACCCGCGATGCCCAATCACCAGCGGCCGGGCATTGAGGAAGGACTGCACCGCCGGCCGCCATGGGGCGGAGGCTTTCACCCTCGGTTTCGCCCAAGGCAACCGCACCCGCAGTAACCCTTTTGGTTTGACCGGTTGATCCATCACTTAAATATGCCTCAAATAGCCCGAACTTTGCCATCCTCCGCTTCTAAGAGCGTGTTGTAAAAAATACCGACTTGCGAGTGGCGTATAAGGGTTCGGAGTCCCGCCTTTAGGCGGCCCGGCGCCAAAACCGCCTAAAGGCGGGACTCCAAACCGAATTCAAAACACGCTCTAAAGCTCCCCAGTTCAAATACGACTTCCGGGGACTTAGTACCTTCCCCGATCTTTCACCCCATCCTTTCCCCGGGGCCGCAACCCGACTGGCCCTGATTGTGGCTGTCTGAGGCCGGGCTAAACTTTCCGTGATGAACCGGGTGAGATCCATTCCGCACACGGGAGCCAAACCAACCAGGTTGGATTCCGGGGTGCACACCAGAACCAGCAAACCCAAAGCCAGGCGCACGGTCCGCGTGCTCCTTGCCGATGACCATCCGGTCGTGCGTTGGGGGCTTTCCTGTTACCTGGCCCCGCAGCGGCACCTGGAGGTCATCGGCGAGGCTGGCAATGGCCTCGAAGCGGTGCGCAAAGCCAGAGAACTGTGTCCCGACGTCATCCTCATGGACATCAGCATGCCCGAACTTAACGGGCTCGCTGCGACCGAAATCCTGCACCGGGAACGCCCGGAAATCAAAGTCCTGCTAATCTCAATGTACCCTTACAGCGGGCAGATGCCGCGCATTCTGCGTTCCGGCGCGCGCGGGGTTCTTCTCAAAGACAGCCAGCCCGCCGAGATGGTCGCCGCCATCCGCAAAGTGGCCGCGGGACAGACCTGCTTTAGTCCCGCGGCGGCGCGCCAGGCTTTGCAGGATCTGACCAACAAACGCGGATGTGGGACTTCACCCAAAGTATTGAGCGAGCGCGAGGAGCAAGTGCTGGTGGGGATTGCCGAAGGCTTCAGCAATAAAGATATCGCCAGGCACCTGAACATCAGCGCCAGGACCATCGAGACTCATCGCGGGCACATCATGCGCAAACTCAAAATCCATTCCATCGCCGGTTTGACCCGCTTTGCCATTGCCGAGGGTCTGGTGGAAATCCACCAACCAATCGAGTGAAGACCGAGCGGTATCGCCGAATTCCTGGCCCGCGCGTCCCTCGGGACTGAGCTAACGGCTTGCCTCCGCGCTGATGGCGGCTTCCCATCGTTGGCTCAGCTCAGCCAGCAGCGCCGAGGCTTGCTCGGCTCCGGCCACGGTGAAGCTTACGCTGTGGTCCCGAAAATAAATGAACACCTCGGCCCCTTCGACCTGGATGCTGTAAATCGCGGCGGTGAGGAACACGTGGCGCTCATGACGCAGGAGCGGCCCGACCGCTTTTTCCCATTGTGCCGCCAGATCGTTCAGCAGTTCGACCGCCGCTTCAGTCGATTCCGCCACGACTTCGATTTTGCGCTGATCGTCCGTGCGAATCGTGACCGTCGTTTCGTCTTCTTCCTGGTTTACCGCAATCACCTTGTTGAGATCGATTGTGAAGAGTTCGTGCTGATACAAAGACATATAATGTAATGTGACGCAGAATTGTTGATTCGTCGATGGCCCGTTTTTGATCGCCCTTTCATCTCCCGCCACGCAACGGCATCAAGCCGAAATGCAATACGAGCCAAATCGGCGCGGCAAACAGCACAATGGCGATCAGACGCTCCCACGTCCATACCAAATAATGTGCCTGCATGGGAAAGATGCTGATCATAAAGTAGTTACTAAAGCGGGTGTGCCCCAGGAACGCACCATATCTGGGATAGCGACGCCGAAGTCCGCTATACAACGCAACCAGCCCCAGGGCAAAAACGACCACCGTGACGAACAAGTTAATTGGGCGTGTGCTGGCCGTCGCGGCGGGAATATTCGGCGCACCATGGGACTTGGCGAAGAAATAAAACCATTGAGCCGAAGCCCAGAGAAAGCTGAATCCGGTCTGGATGGCGGTTCTGAAATTAGCTTTGGTCGAGGTTAATTCATTGAGAAGCAGGGCAAAGTACAGGGGCACGATGCCCCAAATCAGGTTGACCTCCATGAACGGCGCCCGGATTAGCTCAAGAAAAGTCTGCCCATAGTGATGAGTCATGGTGGCAAGGTTATGAGGCCGTTTCCTCTTCGTCCTCTTTCTCGTACTCTTCCTCTGCAGTTTCGAGGGACGAGGAAGAGAATGAGGCTGAACACAGGTTCACGAGGAGCCTCAGTTTTCGATTTCCCATCTGCGGTCGCCCCGAATCTGCGGAGGTTCATGGAAAGCGCAGTTGCTTCACGGTGCAACCCGTTGAGCCCGCTTAATTGGCCTTTCTCTCCCGAATCGCCGTGAGTATCTCCGCAACCGCCTCGTTCCGTGGCTTGGCCCCGAGGCTTCCCTTGCCATGGACACGAAGGCTCACCGCGTTAGCCTGCAGATCGCGTGGCCCAACCACGAGCATGGTGTGAGCTTTAGCCTGCTCGGCGCGCTGGATCTTGCCGTTGATCTTATCCGGGCCATAGTCACCTTCCGCCCGGACCATGTGCGCGCGCAATTCCTGAACGATGGCCTTGGCATAGTTAACCAGGGCTTCATCCTCGCCAACGGTCAGCACCTTGACCTGCTCGGGAGCCAGCCAGAGGGGAAAATTCCCCGCGTAATGCTCGATCAAAAATCCGATGAAACGCTCGTGCGTGCCCAACGGGGCGCGATGAATGCAAAGAGGCGTCTTCTCGGTGTTGTCACGATCCCGGTAAACCAATCCGAACTTCGCAGGCACCGCGAAGTCGACCTGGTTCGTGGCGAGCGTGAATTCGCGGCCAATAACACTCCAGACCTGGACATCGATTTTGGGGCCGTAAAACGCCGCCTCATTCGGCACCGACACATACGGAATGCCCGATTTGTCGAGCACTTCGCGCACCATGTTCTCGGTTTTGACCCAGAGCTCAGGTTCATTCACAAACTTTTGCCCGAGTTTGGAGGGGTCATGAGTGCTGAAACGCATCACGTACTTGTCGATCCCGAAGATCTTGAAATACTTCAAGTACATCTCGTTTACGGCGTTGAATTCATCGGCAAACTGCTCGGGCGTGCAGTAGATATGCGCGTCGTTCATGTTAAGCGAACGCACCCGCATCAAGCCAAACAGTTCGCCCGATTGTTCGTACCGATAGCAGGTGCCGTATTCGGCCAGACGCAAGGGCAGATCCCGGTAACTGCGCGGTTCAGCCGCAAAGATCCGATGATGGTGCGGACAGTTCATCGCCTTGAGGTAATAACGCTCGGCAACTTCTGATTCCGCGTTCTCCTTCAACTCCAGCGGCGGAAACATCGACTCTATGTACATCGGGATGTGGCCGCTGGTCTGATACATTTTTTCACGCGCCAGGTGCGGGGTTTTTACCCGCACATAACCCGCGGCGAACTCGGTTTCCTTGGCCAGCTTTTCGAGTTCCTCGACGATGGCTCCGCCCTTGGGCAACCAGAGCGGCAAACCCGGGCCCACATATTCGGGATCGATGACGTAGAGGCCCATTTCAGCGCCGATCTTGCGGTGGTCCCGGCGCTTGGCCTCCTCCAACATCTTGAAGTACGCCTCCAGCTCGGTTTTATTCTTGAACGCAGTGCCGTAAATGCGCTGCAGCTGCGGGTTCTTTTCGTCCCCTTTGTAGTAGGCGCTGGCGACGCTGGTCAGCCTGAAGGCACCGATGTTGCCCGTCCGCATCACGTGCGGTCCGGCGCACAGGTCGAGGAAATCGCCGTTTTGGTAATAAGAAATTGGTTCGCCTTCGGGAATATCAGCCAGGTTGCCCAACTTATAACGACTGGCAGCGGGTCTTTCGCTTAAACCACCCAGCCGGCCGCTTTGAGCATCTTTCAGCGCCTGCTCCCTCTCGACCACGCGCTTTTCGAAAGGATGATTGGCCTTAATCTCCTTCTTCATCTCCTCTTCGATCCGGGGGAAATCTTCCGGCGTAATCCGGTGCGGGAGCTCGACGTCGTAGTAAAATCCACTCTCCACCGGCGGCCCAGAAGCGAATTGGGCTTCCGGCCACAAGCGCAGGATCGCGGTGGCCATCACATGAGCGCAGGAGTGCCGAAGGCGCTCCAACTCTCCCATCCGGTTGCGCTCTTCAAGTGACTTACGGTCTGGCTGGTTTGGTTCGGATTGCATGGTAAAGCCCTTCCAACAAAAACGCCTCGAACAAGTCTCGAGGCGCCGGTCTACGTCCGGTTTGCAAACAAGAGGTTATTTAGCCGGCGTGCTTCTCTTCATTTTCGATTGCCCTTTTAATGATACGGACCCCGGCCAGCGTTGCAAACCCAAATCGAGTAAACGGAAACGGCGTGGACGGAATAGATAAACTGGCGCACGTGGCAATCACCTCACCACCTGCCGCGTGGCAGATTGAGCCCTAAGTCGCGGCAGGCCCAAACCGCCATAATCTATCAAGGCAAATGGTATGGTCTGCCGGCCTGGTATAGAAGGAGGCGTTCTTCAGCCGCTTGAGCGAGGTCTGTTTTCCCCTGCCGGGTAGCGAGATCCTTTGCTTTCTGAGCGGCGGTGGTCGCATCGCGGAATTGGCCGTTCTCGGCGCAGGCGACATCGAGCGCGGCCCAGGTACGAACCTGGTCAGCGGCGCCGGCCAGCTCCAGCGATCGGCGAGCCAGCTCCAGCGCGCGTTTGCCGTTGCGTTTGTCCGGGTGCGGATTGGTGGCCAATAGCCAGGCCAGCTCGCTGAGTGCCTCAGGGTAGTCGGGTTTCAGCCGAATTGCTTCCTCGAGCTCCTTAGTCGCTTGCTGGTACTCTCCGCTGCCGGCATGGGCAATTGCCAGATCGAAATGGCCGATGGGCTCGCCGGGCCGCAAATACACCGCCCGAGCGTACTGTTTCAAGGCCTCAGTCCTCTGACCACCTTGCCACAGTAACGAGGCCAGATTAATCCGGAGTTCAGCATTGGTTGGATAGATTTTTACGAGTGCCTCCAAAGCCGCTTCGGCCCCCGGAAGCTTTCCTTGCCGGGTACGTAAATCGGCCAGGCAGAGCAAGGCGTCGACATGGTCAGGTTTAAGTTCGACGGCTTTGCTGAGGTAGTAATTGGCGTCGGCGAGTTCGCCGCGATCCAGCAGCATTGCCCCGAGTTGATAATTTCCCTCCACGCTATCGGGGTTGGCTTGAACGTTTTTCTTGTACTCGGCGATTGCATCCTCGTCCCGGCCCAGTTTATGCAGGACACCGGCCAGGTGCAGATGGGCGAACTCATCCCAAGGCCGCAATTCCAGCGTCCTTCGGTATTCCTGCATCGACTGCTCCGGGTGGCCTTCCGCTTCGTAGAGACTCCCCAAAGCGGAATGAGCGAAATAGAAGAAAGGGTCGTCGGCCAGCGCGATTTTGAATTTTTGCTCGGCCAAATCGAGCCGACCACGATTGGCTAGAGCCGCGCCAACGTGGGATTCAGCCACCGCATTATTCGTCGTGACGGTCAGGGCATGTTCAAACAGGACTTCATCGTCATGCCAATAACCAGCTTGGGTGTGCGCGGCAAGTCCACACGCCAACAAGACCGCTGCGGCCAGAGAGCTGGACACTAATCGCGCCTGTCTCAGGTTTTGGGCATAAAAGTCACCCGACCATGCCAGCGAGAGGAAGATTCCAATTAGAGGGATGTAAGTGTAACGGTCGGCCATCCGCTGCATACCGACTTGCACCACCCCGATCACCGGGACCAGTGTTCCCAAGTACCAGAACCATCCTGTGAATACCCAGGGCCTGCTCTTGCGCCAACGGAACGCGAGGAATGATACCGCCAGTAAACCTGCCGCAGCGACCAGGATCGTCCACGCCGGCCACTGCTCGGAAGCTGGATGGGCCGGATCGAGGTGCGACAGCCCGTAGCGCGTGTCAGGATGCGGATAGAACACACAAAGCCGCGCTGGCCATACGGTTTTTGACAGATATGCGACATACGAGACCACGGCGTTTTCCAAACGCAGGGTCATTGGCAGGAAGAGCTTGACCGAATGAGCACGGCTTTGAACGAAAAAGGTGACCAGACAGGAAACTACGGCCAGCAAGAGAAAGGGAATCTTTTCCTTCAAGAGCAGGAGCCGGGCGGAAGATCCGGTCGGCTCCGGTTTGATTCTGCATAGTGGCCAATAGTCCAACAGCAAAAGGACAAACGGCAGCGTCACCAGCATTGGTTTACTCATTAAACCAAGCGCAAAGAACACCAATGCAAATCGGTACGGGCGCGTACCGGCTGAGCGAAGACTTTGCGTGGCTGCCACGTCCTCGCCGATTCCACCAGGCTCAGGAGGGCGGGCTCCTTCCGTGGCCTCCACGTACATGGCATAGGCCCAAATTGTTAATAGAAAAAATAAAGTGCTGAGCAAATCCTTCCGTTCGGCCACCCACGCCACGGACTCGACGTGCAGCGGGTGCAAAGCGAAAAGGCCGGCGACAGCAAGCGACGGCCATGGTGCCTCAGTCAACCGCAAGAGCAGCAGAAACAGAATGGTGGTATTGGCTATATGCAGCAGCAGGTTAACCGCGTGATGTGCGGTCGGGTCCAAGCCGAACATTTGCACGTCGAGCATGTGGGAAATCCAAGTCAATGGATGCCAGTTGGAGGCGTAGCTGGCAGTAAATGCCCAAACGATATTACGAGGGGTCAATCCCGTCGCAACGTGGGGGTTTTGGAGCACGTACTCGCCATCGTCAAAGTTGATAAAGTTGGCGTGAAGAACAGGCCAGAAGGTCGTCAGGGTTGCTACCCCCAACGCCACGCAAGCGATGAGACGAGTAGCCGTGCTCCACTTAGTTGTTTTGTTCGGAGTCGATGCCCGGGTCGGACTGGTTTGAACCTGAACCAAGCGCATCATACCAGCCGGGTTTTCGTCCTGGTTCATAATTCGGCCGCTCATCGACATCTTACAAACTGGCCACGCGCACGGTCAAGGTTAACGACTGACTACGGGGAACCAGGAAACAAAAAAAGGCATCCTTGCGGATGCCTTTGAAAAGGAAAGAGCTTTGCCTTAAGCTTGGTTAGGGAAACTGAAGCCGGTTGTAGCCAAGCCCGGTACAACCGGTCGGATTCTTCCAAACAATGCCGCCGGTATTGCCGCCATCGCCTGAGTTACGCAGTGCTTCCTGCAGACGCGACTTGCTGAACTGTTGCACGCTGCCGTCAGCCAAGCCAACGTTGCCCTGCTTGGAATGCATGCTATCTAACCAACCAGGGCCCGCGACAGGGTCAAAGTTTGTGCCCAGCGAAACGTTAAACGCAGGTGCGTAGCTCGAAGGATAGGTCACGAAACCATGCACCGGGGTCACCTGGCCATCAGATCCCATGTTGTGGTCGCCAGTTAGGAACATCTGCGGGTTGGTATCCACGGCATCGACGCCAACGAAATAGCTGGTATTCAGGTCGTTGGTGTAGGGAACGATGGCCGCCGAATTGAGTGGAATAGTTCCGGCAAAGGTGCTGGATTGCATACGAGCTTCGTTCTCCGACGGGCAAATCACCACTTTGGGAGTGCTCAACTCGTTGGACATCACCATGAAGAACCCGAAGGTGCCACGGCTGGCGGTCTGTGTATTGGCCAGCACGCGCGAACCCACGAAATCTGAATATCCTCCGTTGGCCGCCGGGACGCGCGTCGGGAACGCGTCGCCGTTATCCAAAGCCCAGGTCTTAAAGGCCAGACCGATCTGCTTGAGATTGTTGGTGCAGTTAATGCGTTGGGCGCGGGCTTTAGCCCGGGCCAGCGCCGGCAGCAACATAGCCGCCAGAATGGCGATAATGGCAATCACGACTAACAATTCGATCAGCGTGAATGCACTGAGTTTTTTACGTAAGTTCTTCATAGTCTCTGCTGGTTTTTGAGTTTGTTTGTGGCTGACAGACTGGAGATTTACAACGAACCCGATCCGGCTGTCAACGTATTTAATGCTCTCTCAAGCACGCCTGATGCCATCCGGGTTTTTGCCGAGAATGCCCAGGAAATCGTGCTTTCTTGTTGAATGGCGCAAAGAACAACGCGTGAATTTCACGCCTTTTGCGTGAAATTCACGCGTCACCAACGACAGCCCTTTGACTCTGGCGAGGACAGGTCAGCCGCCTTTTAGAAGCCAGTGCTGCTCGGCCCAACGCGCCGACCGAACATAGCCCAGGCCTGAGGCCAAAGGCCGATGGCCTGGGTTAGGGTATGCTAAACATCAGTATGCCCTGAAGAGCAACAGTCCCATCTGGACTCTTTTGTTGGATTTCGACGCGCCCGGCACAACTCTTCTCGAGCCATTGCCATTGGGCTTGCCTTGTGACCGCCCGAGCGCCAGAGGCGCCTCTCACTGAATTGACGATGCGCCTTGCGGCGGTCAAACTGCCGGCATGGACATCAAACCAGGGGTCCCCGCCCCGTCGTCAGGGTCGGCCCCTGGGACGCCCACCACCCGACTTGTCAGCCTGGTTCTTGTTCTCGGAACGCTTTTTCTTTACTCGCCGGTGCGTCGCTACGGGTTTGTGATTTACGATGATCCGGATTATGTGACGCAAAATCGAGTCGTACAGGCTGGCCTAACCTGGCCTGGCATTAAATGGGCCTTTGCGGGTTGGCACGCCAGCAATTGGCATCCACTGACCTGGCTGTCGCATATGCTCGATTGTGAGTGTTTCGGGCTGGATCCCGGGCCTGCGCATCTGGTCAGCGTGATTTTGCACGCCGCGAATGCGGGTCTGCTGGCTTTTTTGCTGTTCCGATTGACGAGCTGCCTTTGGGCGGGTGCTTTGGTCGCCGCCCTTTTTGCCTGGCATCCGTTGCGCGTTGAATCGGTTGCGTGGATTTCCGAGCGCAAGGACGTGCTCAGCACGTTCTTCTTTTTGCTCACATTGTTGGCTTACACAAAACTGTTTCAAGCAAGACCGAGCGCAGCCGAAGCATCAAAACTGGCAAAACAAGATCGAGGGAGATATGAAGATCGCGCAAAGATTTCTGGCTCCCCAATTCCAACGTTTCGTATTTGCCACTTTAAAGAGCTCTGGGCCGCTTTGGTGTTCTTCACCGCTGGGCTCATGAGCAAGCCGATGCTGGTGACCTTGCCTTTTGTCCTTCTGCTTTTGGATTACTGGCCCCTGGAACGGGCTGGCACAATCTTCAACCGAAACTCCCGGTCAATTTGGCTCAAGTTAGCCTGGGAGAAATGGCCCTTTTTCCTGCTAACAATCGGCTCGTGCATGGTCACCTTCCTGTCCCAGCGGGAGGAGTCGATGGCCAGCCTGGAATCAACGCCCGCAGGCTTGAGATTAGCCAACGCGATCGTCTCCTATACGCGCTACCTTCTGATGATGTTCTGGCCGTCCAACCTGGCCGTCCTTTATCCACTTCCCCAGCATTGGCCCTGGCCACAGGTATGTGCATCGGCCGTTTTTTTAGTTGCTTTGTCGTGGGTGGCGCTGCGGTACCGCCGGCAACGCCCACATTTACTCGTGGGTTGGTTCTGGTACGTGGGGACTTTGGTCCCGGTGATAGGTTTAGTGCAGGTGGGTGGCCAGGCCCTGGCAGACCGATACACGTACATCCCGGGCATCGGCATTGCCCTGGCGCTTGTCTTTGAAGCACGAATCTGGAGCCATCGCTTCCAATTGCGCCCGCTCGCCTTGAGCCTGGCCGCAGGAGTCATCCTCATGACTCTCGCCAGCGCCACGGCATATCAGCTGCCAGTCTGGAGGGACAGTCAAAGCCTCTTTACCCATGCCATTGCTGTAACCAGGGACAATGCGGTGGCGCATACCGATCTTGGGATCGCCTTGGAGCAAGCGGGCCATTTCAACGAGGCGCTCAGCCAGTACCAAGCAGCTCTGCGGCTTAGCCCCAACTCACCGGAGTTGTTGAACAATCTTGGCAATGTCCTTAGCCAGTTGGGCCGCCCGGACGACGCCTTGGCCTACTACGCCGAAGGCTTGCGTCTTAAGCCGCGGCCGATCGCCCATTTGAACCTGGGCGCAGCGCAGGCCCGTCTCGGCAGATTCAGTGAAGCGATGGAGCAGTTCACCCAAGCCGCTCAAATGGACCCCGCGGACCCCAGACCCCATTTTTGGCGGGGGCAAGCCTTGCTTTGGCAAGGGAGCAGCGCGGCCGCGGTGGCAGAGTACCAAAATGCCGCGAGGCTGGACCCGAACGACACGGAAACACTGCTGCAATTAGCCAGCGTTTTGGCGGCTGACCCCGATCCAGCAGTCCGCAATGGCCAACAAGCCCTCGCCGTTGCTTTGCGAGCCGACGCGCTGACCGGAGGCGGCGACCCGGTTGTCCTCGATACATTAGCCATGGCCTATGCAGAGTGCGCCCGTTTCGCCGATGCGGGTGAGGCTGAGCAGAAAGCAGTCGAGCGGGCCGACGCCACCGGGCAAACAAATCGCCTCGAGGCCATGCACGAACGGTTACGATTATATCAGTCGGGAAAACCTTACCGCGAAGTCTTCAGCCACCGGTAAAAGGCCAATTCCCCGGCCCAAGCTCCGTTTCGCCCCTGAAGCTCAGTGCGACGGCACGGTTTGAACTGCGGCCGCCGTAGTTTTTTCGCTGCTCTCCATGAATTTCCCCGCGGCGAAAAACTCGTCTATTTTGTTACAGACGAAAGTATGCCCTTCAGGAGTCCAATGGCCTCCGAAGTTAGGGTATCGCAACGGTGTGGACAGATCGACGTACGGCAACCGCAAATACCGAAGGAATTCTTCCAGGGGTGGGTTGGAACGGGTCAGCCCGACGACTAAAGTCGCACCTTTGGCTGCGACGTACTTTTGGAGGTCACGAATGATCGCCCCGGTTGGGTCCGGATTAACCACGGGCCGGGTTGCGGTTAGCTTGAACCAACCCCGGATCACCAGTTGTGCGACGTAGGACTTTGCCAGCAGG
>DASRFK010000038.1:0-27253 GCA_035651635.1 Verrucomicrobiia bacterium
CCGGCGGCGCTACTATCTCTCCGTGAAATTCCGTGTGATGGCTGTCTCCATTTTGGATGAATTCGAGAATGCTCATCGTTCCGTGTTTGTCTTGACCACCCTTGCTGGCTTGGCTTGCTTTATCTTTTCGGCTCAGGCTAATCCTGTCGGCCCGACGGTCGCCCAGGGGAATGCTTCTTTCAGGTCCCAAGGACCGCAGTTGACGATCCAAACCTCCGATCGGGCGTTTATCAACTGGCAAAGCTTCAATATTGGCCTTGGCGAAACTACTTCGTTCCTCCAGCAGTCATCTTCATCCCTGGTCTGGAACCAAATCCACGATCAAAATCCTTCGCAGATTTTGGGCAACCTCAATGCCAATGGGTATATCGTGCTGCAGAATTCGTCGGGGTTTTTTATCGGAGGCCAGGCGTCCATCAGCACGCACGGGCTGTTGCTGACGACAGCGCCTATTCCTATGCCCGATCTGTTCAGCCCCGGTGCGTGGGACTTTAACGCGCCGCCCCCGACCGCCAGCATCATCAACTACGGTCAAATCAACACCGGCCGGGGCGGATCGGCTTTCCTGCTCGCGCACACAGTTGAAAACCACGGCTCCATCGCCGCGCCTGAGGGGCAGATTGGCCTTTATGCTGGAAAAGATGTTCTGATTTCGCAGCGGCCGGACGGGCGCGGGCTCAGCGCCAAGGTGAAGCTGCCGGATGGCTCGGTGGACAATTCCGGCAAACTGGTCGCCGACGCGGGGACCATCGCCCTGAACGCGCAAGTGGTGAACCAGGGCGGCTTGATCCAGGCCAATTCCGTTCGGGACGTTAATGGGGTAATTGAATTAGTCGCGGCCGACGCCGTGAATCTTGCGGGGACGTCTGTGATCGAAGCAAAGGGGGATGCGCAAGGTATAAGTCAAGGCGGCTCTGTGACCATGAAGTCCGACAACCGTTTTGCCGATCAGGCCGGTTCACTAGTCAATGTGGCCGGTGGCGCGCAAGGAGGCAATGGCGGCCAGGTGGAAATCTCGGCGCCACGGATGAGCGCGATCGAGACAAGCGTCAGCGGCCGCGCGCTGCCCGGCTTCAAAAGCGGCAAGCTTTTCATCGACCCGGCGAACATCGTGCTGACCGGCTCCGGAGACGACGCGCCGTCCTCCGGCGCGGTGAATGCCGGCGACCTGCCCAGCGCGGGAAGCGCCGACACGCTGACGCTCAACGTAAATTCATTTAACAACCTGATCCTGCAAAACGCTCTTTCACAGATCAGCCTGCAGGCCACGCGTAATATCGAATTGAGCGCCTATTGGAGCCTGCCGGACAGCCAGGACCCGAAAGCCTCGCTAACGCTGACCGCCGGCAACAACATTACGTTGGACAGCGGCGCGGCACTGGTCGCCGGAAAAAATTGGAGTGTCACCCTCCTTGCCGGCCCGGCCAATCCGACGGTAGTTCCGGCGGCCGGCACAGCGGGAATTTATTTAAACGGAGGAGACTCGGGAGGCTCGTGCATCCAATCCCGCAACGGGAACATTAATCTGTGGGCGGCGAACGAGATCCTCGTTCAGCCCACCTATGCCTCCACCCCTTTGGAAAGCGGCATCCGCACCCTCGGCGGCGGGAGCATTCAAGCCACAGCCCTCTATGGCGATGTGAATACCGGCGGAAATCAGGCTGGATACCTTTTTCAAAATCGCGCCCCTTACCACACCGTCTCGGATTCCGTTGGTGGCATTAGCACCGCTGCCGGCGGGGACGTGACCATTGACGCGGGGGGCAACGTGCGCAGCTACTTTCCTAGTGCTCAAAACAATGATCCAGGACAGGATGCCGGTGCCGGAGCTTTTGGCCCGCAACCGGGTAACCTTACCATTACCGCCGGCGGCAGCGTCTACGGGCACTATGTTGTTGCCAATGGGGATGGAACAATCACCGCGCAAAAGAATGCTGGGGGTCCGTCGCTTGGTGACAACCTTGCCTTGAGTTTGACCAAAGGGACTTGGACCGTGCGGGCGCCGCACGGCAGCATTTTTCTACAGGAGGTCCGCAACCCCAATGGAACCTTCAACGAGACGAGGCTCCCAAGAGGCTCGACCGGGCCAAGTCCAACTCACCTGTTTGATTACGACCCACACGCCTCGGTGACACTCGATGCAGGAGACTCGGTCGAGTTCCTAACGACTCAAGCCAACCTGCTGCGCGGCCCGTTTGCTGTGCCCGCTTTATTCCCGCCGAGTCTGTATGTCAACGCCGGACCGGGTGGTGTCTTTCTGGCCGATCAGGTGACCTTGTTTCCTTCTGCTTTCGGCGAGCTCCAAATTACCACCACCGGCGGCGGCGGATTAATGGGCGCAGCCAACGACACTGCCTCGAACGTACAATTGTTGATGGCCGACAGCGCGTCAAAGAACTATAGCGTTGCCGGCGAGACGGGCTCCTTCAGCGTTTGGGACCATGCGAGCACCCCGCTGGAGTTAAACAACCCCAACCCGGTAATCATCGACATTTCCGGCAGCGTGCAAAACGTGAAGCTGATCACAGTAAAAGAAACTCAAATCAAAATTGGTGGCGACCTGATCAACAGCTCTTTTTCGGGTCAGAACCTGCATTCAAATGATAAGACCACGATTACCGTGGATGGGCAGATTTTCAATTCGCCCTCCTTTTCCTCCGTGATTGTTCAGCAGCGTCCAACTTCGCTGCCGGCTCAGGATCTCCCACCAAATCTGACCGGCTTTTTCGATACGATTCTCAAACTCGCCGTCGATCCTGCAGCCGTTACAAGACTGGTGGTTCCACCTAGTACCTCGCGGCAGAATGTGGTTAACTATTGGGGTTCGTTGTTGCTTTTCGGAACCGCTAATAATTTGACCGCGAATACAGGATTTGCCTATGACAATGCGTCGGGCAAGCTGAGCTTTCTGGGCCACATGAGCCAGCAGCTCGAAAATCTTTTGCAGCAGCCGACCTTGACCGTGGTGCGCTTTGGCAGTGACGGCTACCCCATGGTTGACGCCAGGGGCCACTTCGTTACGGATACGTACACCTGGATCGATCGCACCTCGGTAAACAACTTGATCGCTGCCAGCGCAAAAACCTCGACCTCAATTAACGACGGCTTGAGGATCGGCGGCCCTGGCGAGTTTGATATTCATGCCGGTTCGATCTCGCTGGGCGACTCTTACGGAATTTTGTCCTGCGGCGCCCTGGATTACTCAGAAAGAGGAACGGATCGATACAAAAACCTGGCCTCCTTTACGTCCGCCGGAGCCGCTGTCAATGTCAACGTCGACGGCAATATCGACCTATTGACCTCCACCATCGCCGCCCTGGGCGGCGGCAACGTGAATATCCGCAGCACTGGCGGAGAAATCGATCTGGGCGCGTCCGTGGTGCTCTTTTCAGGACGTCAGTTGCCTTTGGGCGCTTTTGTATCCGGCCGCGGTAATATCAGCGTCACGGCCTACAAAAACTTGAACGTCGACGGTTCGCGCATCGCTGCGTACGACGGGGGCAAAGTCAGTGTTGGCTCGGAAACTGGCAACGTCGATGCTGGCTCCGGCGGCACAACCGCTGCTTTGATCGAAACTCATTACGTCGATCCGGTCACGAAAAAGTCCGGTTCGTATTTGGCCGGAGTTTATGGCAGCGGCATTTTGGCGGTAACTCTGGTGGATCCATCCAAGGTCCCCGGAGGAGCCACTAAACCCGGTGATATTCTGGTCACAACTCCCGAAGGCAATATATACGCAAGCCGCGGTGGCATCCTGCAGGAGGCGCTCAACGGCAGCGTTGCCGGCGGCCCCACCGTGACCTTGATTGCCGGCACTCTTCCCGGCGCGAATAATGGGCATGCCGCGCACGTGGGCGATATTAACCTCGGAGACTCCGGGGTAATCGGGGGGACTGTAAACCTAACCGCTAACGGCAATATCAATGGCCTGGTAATCTCGAGGCAAAATAGCACGGTGAATGCCGCCCAAAACTTCAGCGGTGCCGTGCTGTCCGGCGGTTCGGCCAACGTTACCGCCGCGGCCGGTAGTGTGAGCGGCACGATTGTTGGTATTGGTGGCGCCAGCGTTTCTGGCGGTTCTGGCGTTTCCGCTCAGGTTCTCGGTCAAAACGTTTCTGTCAACGGCGGTTCCTCCACCTCCACCCTGGGCACCTCCGCTGCCGCCACCGCCGCCAGCACCTCGGCCGCGGGCACCGCCAGTACCGAAAGTCGCGAGAAAGTACTCACCGATTCGACCCAGGACGACGATCTCAAAAAGAAGGGGATCGGCTCCGGGTTGGTGCGCCGCACCGGGCGCGTGACAGTGATCCTACCCCCGAACTCTTAATCACTCGTAAGCTGAAGGATGAGCCCATCACCCCGAGCTAACTAACGGCGTAGCATTGTCACAACTTAAACATCGCCGCAAAGGTTCTTCGGTGGCCGCACAGGATTTTGCCAGCGGTCCCCAGCGAGGCTCGAATTAGCATCCTTGAGTTGGAGTCAGAGGATGAGGGCTTCGCGGGCGCTCGGCCCTCCCGTCTTTCCTCATTCGCGTCCATTGCGGTTAAGGACCTTAGCGGTCAGTGCGCGATGACGCTGTAAACCCGGCCTTCAGGGGAAAAGCTGTCCTGGACACTTGCCGTCCCCCCATTGCCGATTATCGGAGCACCCAACACCGGCCAACTGCTGCGCGGCGCGGTTAAACCGGAGAAGTTCGTATAGACAACAGTGTACGTTGCCCCGTTGGTTGTGCCGAACGAAATCGTGCTCGTGCTTGTATTAAAGGCCACATTGACGCTTGGCGGTGGCGGTGGCGTCACTTGCGTGCCGGCGGGCTCGCGCGTAAACGTGAGGACGCCGGTTGGGCTTAAATCAAAGTGCCCTACGTAGTAAACGCTTGTCGTGCTGCCGGTAATGGGGTCGGGGTAGTAGGTAAGGTTTCCCGGCCGTCCACCTGGAGCAGGGGCTGATTCATATAAATCTGCCCGCGAGGTTGAAGTAAAGGGGCTGGGAGTGGTCTGTTCGATATTGAAGTTTATGGACGCACCGCCGAGATCGCCGAGGGTTGGATTGGATGGGTCACCCATAAAGGTGGTCAAATAAAACTGCGAGTAAGACTTTTGGTACGGTTCGACCACCAAAGTGGTGTTATTGGCGGCATTGGTTCCACCAGGCAATATGCTGCTGATATAATTGGCGCCATTGCCAATCGATTCCATGCTGACGGTCGCCCCGGACTGCGCCGTAGCGGCAATCCGCGGCTTGGGCACGCTCGGCACCGCAGAATTAGTTCGAGGCAGGGTGTACCAGATGGTTGCGTGCGGAAAAGTGCCAAGAGACGTGTTCCACGGGTCACCAAGGTACACACCGCCGAAAACCGACCACTGTAAAAACGTGAGATCGGACGAGAAGGCATCGGTTTGACCAGTCGCCGTTAAATTTTTGAGCGTTACGGTCGAGTTCATGGGCAACTTTATCAGATTCGTGACGTTGTCCAGATAGACCACCATTTCGTTGGTGCCTTGGTGAGCACCCGTCTTTCGGAACCCGGCCATCAAATCGCCGTTTCCGGGAATATTGAAGTACTGCGCCTGAGCGAGGGAAGGAACCGCCAGAGCTCCGACAAAAATCAATTTCGTTCCTAGCTGTCTTATAGATTCTTTATTCATAACATCCAAAATGGCTCGGGACCGTACCGGAGTCTTTTCAATGCCGCAAGCCCCCATGGCATCAGAGCCAACGCATGAGGGAATCTGCGGATTAAAACGTAAGTAACTGATAATGTTCATATTAAAACACATCAATGCCTGACTAAAGCCAGTCTGAAACCGGCTGACACAAACACGTAACAAATGACAAACAACCGTAACAGAACGCGAGGTTTCTTAACTTGTCCCCGTCCGTGGGCCGGTTTAAATGCCACTCTTGTCTTATGAAGAATGCGACCCTTCTCAACCATGCTTGGTGCCTGCTCGCGAGCTTGACCGTGCTCGGTAGTTCGGCGCCCCGGGAGAATTCGGCTCAGGCCGCCAAATCCGAAACGCCGCCCGGCGCCACGGGCAGCTTACTGTTTGAGGAAAACCGGAAAGCTGCAGAACAGGGTGATCCCAAAGCTCTATTTGAGCTCGCCCGCGCCTATCATCGAGGCCTGGGGGTCGCGAAAGATGCGGCCAAGGCCCTCGAGTACACCCGCTTGGCCGCCGAAAAGGGCTACGCTCCCGCCCAGACCGCGCTGGGCTCGTTCTACGGCCGCGGCGTCGGTGTGCCGCAGGACAACCCACAAGCACTGAGGTGGTATCGCCAGGCGGCGGAGAGTGGAGACGCGATGGCGCAGTATGCCCTGGGTGGCTTTTACGAGGCCGGCAAGCTTGTCCCCAAAGACCTCAACGAGGCGATCCGCTGGCTTAAGCGCGCCGCCGAGCAGGGTGACGCAGCCGCACAATGCGAACTGGGACGCATTTACTTTACCGGAGTGGATAAGGCGGTTTCGATCAATTTCGGGGAAGCAGTCAAATGGCTGCAACTGGCTGCGAATCAGGGCTACGTGGGAGCGATGAACAACCTTGGATATGCGTACGACCATGGCTTGGGCGGGTTGCCGATGGACCCGCCGACTGCCGCAAAGTGGTACCGACGTGCGGCAGAGGGGGGCAGCGCCGGGGCGCAGGCGGGACTGGGTGAGATGTACCGCACCGGCCGCGGTGTTCCCAGGGACCTGGTCCAATCTTATATGTGGCTGAGCTTGGCCAATATGGGCGGCAATGTGGACGGCAAACATTCCGCCCCCGAGGTGGGCGTGCTTCTTTCGCCGACCGAGCTGGACCGCGGGGAAAAGCTCATTGCTGACTTTCTGGACCGCACCCGCCGCGCCCAGACTGCGAGCAGTGAAGCTCAAAAATGAGACTGCGCGCCGCAGAGCTGAGCACCGTGCCAGAGTTTGGTGGCCGCCAATTTATTGAGCAGCCGGTGCGGATTGAGGCGCGCCAACTTGCTCGGCAGCTTGCTCGTACTGCAAGGCCGTTTGCCGCCCAAGCCAACCCTCGAGCAGGTTATCGGCCTGAAGCTGAGCCTTTTGCCAGCGATGCAGATATTCAGGTGAGCTGACATCCAGGTTCGTTCCCAAACCCGCCACGAAAGAATTTCTGACTCTTTGGATGCTCTCGAGGTCGTCCGCGCCAAGCGTAACCCGGTTGGTATCCACTGGCTGAAAGACCACGGGAACCGAAATGTTGGTATTAGCAACTTGCTCACGCGGTTGGCGAACGGGCTGGATCGCGCCGGTTGGGCTCTCCGCCACCTGCCGAGCCCCCGGCGAAGGAAATAATCGTTGTAGTATCGCCGATTCCTCCTCTCGTAATTGCCTGAGAACGCCTTCGGCCCTGGTTCGTTCAACTAGTCCTGTTTGTCCCGACGCCAACGACTGTAGAATGGACTGGCGCCTGGGCGCGTACAAATCGTCGAGATCCGCACTAACTATCTCGCGAATCGTCTGCTCGGGACATCCTATTCTTCGAAGGTTGTCGATAAAAGTGAGGTAATCGCTCGACTCCAGTTGAGCCCAGCTAAAGTCTTTAGCGGCAGACGGCGTTGTGGACTCCGGATTTGAACGCCGGCCTGTCCGCGCATAGCAAACCCGCCAGACCAACGCTCCGGCCAAGGCCAGGTTCAGTACGAAAGAACAAGCCAGGAAAGTTTTCGGTCTCATGCGCGGCCCCATGCAAAAGAAACCAGCGCGGATCGTCAAACCCGCGCTGGTATGATCTTGTACCTACAATCTGAGCCCTTTTCAACCGGTATACTCTTTAGAGCGGCGTAACAAAGCCGGTGTCGCCACCCGCCGGACGATCCGCAAACAGCGTCACGTTCAGGGCATACGGTAGGCCGGTGCTCCCGCCCAACGCGGTGGCTGGCATCGCCGATTTTAAGCGATTGGCGACTGTGGTCCCGGTGGCGCTGGTGAACGGACCCGTCAGGATGTGCTCGTGACCCCAATGGTCGTACGTGCCGTTATTGATCGCCGCATCGGAATAGAGGACACCATTGACGGTCAAGTATTGACCGTTAGCAGGTGCCGCAGCGTTGGCTGTGCCATCGTTGAGCAACGCCTGCACTGAGTTGGCGTCCCCCAAACCCAGGTAACCAATGGGAATGGTGGTCAAGCTTCCACCGCCAGCGGTCATTAGCAGCGTTTGGGCTACACCCTTGCCGCTGTCGAACCCGTCATTGCCGATATTGACGATGGCACCATCGTTGATTGGAGTCGTCGAGACGGCCGTATTCAAAACCCCAGCGGTATAGGTTGGTGTCACCGCGTACTGCTGCACCGCTTTGCCCACCCCGTAGAGCGCTTGAACCAGCGTATTGACCCGCGTGCCCGAGCCCTTGTTGCGTCCGACCGCCACGATGGGACTGCCAAAGTCGGCTCCATTGCCGGTGAAGAAGCTCAGGTCCTGTTTGCCACCCGAGAGCAACACGTTGATTTGCGGAATGGTGACGTTGGAAAGGTGAGCCCAGTTGGCCTGGCCACTGTTCTTGCCTTTCATCCAGACAAACTGAACCACCCCCACTATGCCCACGTCATGCACGCGGCTGTCCTGGGTCAGCGAGACCGCCTGCGAGGTATCAGCCATCGAGATATCCGGTGAGCTGACGTCCGGACCAGCCGAGCCGTCGTTGGCCAGAAAGCTCGGTTGGGGAGTTCCCGGGAGGTTTGCCGCTGGCTGGCCCGAAACATTGTTGGGCACTGCCACATTCACCAGGGAGGCGATACCGGCTTCCGAACCGGTAAAGGAGGTCTTCACGATTACCGGGTTGCCACTGATATTTCCCGAGAAGACCAATTGGTTGGCCCCGGCGGCGTAGGCAGGCCCCAGGTTGCTCGGAGGGGCATCAAAAATGCCAGTGCCAGCGTGCAGCGCCGCGTTGACGTTGGCCCGATACGCAGTCGAGCCGGTGAGGCGGACGACTGTTTGGGCATTGGCGGAAACCAGACCCGCAGCCATTAAGGCAGCGGTAATGAGCGGTAGTTTATTCATTGTAAGCTAGGTGTTGTTTGCGGACTTGTTGTTGAAATCGTAGACCGTTAGTTAGCCGCGGAGTTGTCGGCGCCGCCAGAAGACAAATAAAGCCCCCGCACCCGTCAGGAGGCTAAGGCTAGTAGGTTCCGGAACCGCCGCCGCAGGTGTAAAGTCCACGACCGCGTTAGGACCACTCAGATTGATGTCGAGCGTGCCTTCATAGGCATAGGCGCTGGCGGGAGTTGTGCGGCCACTTGGGGCCAGCCGAGTGGTCTCGAACAAATCCAATGAAATGGTCGTGCCTGGCATCGCCTGCAAGGGAGTCAGGCCAAGTATATTTGCGAATGTGCCTGCTGGTATCGGATCTCCCTGGACCGTAGTGGAAAACTGCGCGGTATTCGAAGGGAGCCCAAGTAGAAAGCTCGCGGCATCGGTGCCCGCTTGAGTCACGAAATTGCCGCTGGATGGCGTGGCAGGCGTCGTTTCGGTCCCGGCGGTGCCTGCGGGGTTGCCACCGGCGCGCAGCTGGCTGAGTCCGGCATAGTCGCCCTTCTGCGCTGCACTGCTTCCAAACATCACTCCGACATTCATGCTGCCGATCGATGGAGCGCCGCCTGTGCCGAATTGGCCGAGGTTAATAGTGCCTCCCAAATGACTCACGCCACCAGCAGACATGAGACTGGCGAGGCTGCCCAGGTCGACTACGTAGTCCGCCGTCGCGGAGGACGAGGTAAAGCCCAGAACCAGGTCACCAGCGGGCGCTTGCGCCTGGGCGGTATTCATCGCCAGGACCGCGCCTGTTGCACAACTAAAGGCGAGTTTGGTGGTTTTGTTCATAATCGAAGCGAGTCGCTATTGTTACGGTCTAATCGGTTCACTGTGCTTGCCGCCAAAGAAGGTGTTTCTTCGCGGAATGCGAAACGAATAATACAAAGATCCGCGAGGGGTGTGACTAACGTTTTCGGACACGCACCATAAAAAAAAAGACAATCCTTCATGAGTTATATCACGTTCATTATTAACCATTTGCGTATATGACATCCGCCGTTCTAGGGTTTTCGCCAATTTTGTCAGCTGATCTTGACAATCATTTGCGCGAAGTATCGCCTTCACCTCATCACCTCATCCACGCCCTTGACAGCAGAACTACAACTGGTTCACCGTGGTCGGCTTTATGATTCATCTCCGAAAAATGATGCGAGCCGCAGCGACAACCTGCCTGGCCCTCATCTGCGGAGCAGGTTGGCAGTGCATGGGCCAGTCGCGCGTTGCGGCTTGGGGTGCTGGAACCTTTGTTTCGTCGCCGCCTGACTTCAACAATTACGGACAGTCGATTGTGCCGAATGACCTCACCAATGCGATTTACGTCGTCGGGGGCTGGCGCCACAGCCTGGCATCGACGACTCGAGGCACGCCACGAGGTTGGGGAGATGATACGCTTGGACAAACCGATCTGGCCGCGAGGAGTAACTATGTTGCACTCGCTTGTGGCTCGCTCCACAGCCTGGGCCTGCTCTCTGATGGTGCTGTGCGGGGAACCGGCGACGACTACTATGGCCAGACCGATGTCCCGGCTGACCTGACTAATGCTGTATCAATCAAAGCAGGGTTCTATCATTCCCTGGCTCTTCGCTCGGATGGAACCCTCGCAGCCTGGGGAACGAGCACGAACATCAACACAATCGGCACCGATCCCAGTTATGGCCAGGCTCTGGTCCCAAACGGCCTTTCCAACGTAGTCGCGATTGCGGCCGGCGGTTGGCATAATCTGGCGCTGAAAGCCGACGGCACGTTACTTGGCTGGGGACGCGACGATTATGGCCAGGTGGATGTTCCCGCCGGGTTGTCTAACATTGTCGCGGTTTCGGCCGGCGCCGCCCACAGCGTGGCCCTGCGCGCTAATGGCACGGTCGTCGCCTGGGGGTTAAATCTGTACGGCCAAACCAACGTGCCCGCCGGATTAAGTAACGTTGTGGCCATTGCGGCGGGTGGGTGGCACAACCTGGCTCTCAAATCAGATGGCAAAGTTGTCGCCTGGGGCGCGGGCGGTCCGAACACCAACACCCTAGTTGTCTACGGCCAAAATGTCGTCCCACCTGGACTCTCGAATGTAGTCCAAATCGCCGCCGGCGCGGTACACAGCCTGGCCCTGAGCACCACCGTGCCACCCGTCTTTACCACCACCCTGACCGCTCCGGCGCTCGGGACCAATGGTTTCCAGGTCAGCGTTCAGACCAAGCCAGGAAACGTCTATGCCCTCGAATACAAAAGCTCACTCGCGGACCCGCGCTGGACCGCTCTTCCTCTTCACGCGGGAACCGGAGGCCTCGTGCAATTGACCGATCCAACTTCCGCCCCAGCCCTGCGCTTCTACCGCGTCAGCCGCTGGTAGAGACGAAAAGCGGCAAGCGCGAAACGAGACACTAATTTCACGAATTTACACGAACGGACTTTCTCGGCCGCTCGAATCCGTGTCCATCGGTGTTCATCCGTGGTTTCGACTGTTTGGCTGTTTCCACTTGCATCGGCACGGCTCCAGTGTTTCCCTGTCACCTGATCGCAACAAATGAGCCATCGGCTTGTCACCCAACGTCACTAGCGTCGCGCGATGCTAAACCGGCACCACCGGGCGGTAGACACAAATTCCACGAATTTTCACAAATTGCCTTTATTCCAATCCGTGAGAATTCGTGCAATTCGTGTCTCGCTTTTCCCACTCTTCGCCTTTTTGGTCCTGACTGCGCGTGCGGCGGATCCGTCCGATCCGGTTCTCGATTTGCTGCTGCAGAAAGGCATCGTCACCGAAGCCGAAGTTCAAAAAGCCCGGGCCGAGTCCGAACGCATTCGCACCAACGAATTTGCCAACCTGATGCCGCCCGTGGAGTCCAAGTGGAAAATAGGCAAGGCGATAAAAAACATCGAACTCTTTGGTGACGCCCGCCTTCGTTTTGAACATCGCCAAACGACCACCGGCGAAAATGAGCGGTTGGAGTTGGATCGCGGCCGCTACGCGCTCCGTCTGGGTTTGCGCGGAGAAGCTTTTGATGATTTTTACTACGGACTCCGGCTCGATACGGCGGCCAACCCACGCTCGCCCTGGGTGACTTTCGGCACCTCCTCGAGCGGCGTTCCGTATCAAGGGCCCTACGGAAAGTCGACGGCCGGCATCAACGTCGGGCAGCTCTATCTAGGCTGGAAGCCCACGTCCTGGGTCGACATCACCGTTGGCAAAATGCCACAACCGCTTTACACCACCCCCATGGTGTGGGATTCGGACTTCGCTCCAGAAGGCGCGGCGGAGAAATTCAGCTACCAAGTGGGTGACGCCACGTTCTTCGCCAATTTCGGCCAGTTCGTTTACCAGGATGTCAACCCGGCTTACGCGGCAGGTGGCCTCGGATTCAATGGCTTTTCGGGCAATGTTGGCGATGCGATTTTTCAAATCGCCTGGCAGGGCGGGATGAGTTGGCAATTCACAACCAATCTTTCGGCTAAAGTCGGGGCGACGTTCTACCAATACATGGGGCTAAGGCAGAGCACCCTGGCACGTCCGGGTCCCTCGCCGTATTTCGGAGATGTATTCGTCGGCGAAGGCGCGTATGCCGGTCCCCAAAGCCCCCTCGGGCCGGGAGGCGCCGGTCTTAATCTAGGCAACCTGACCACCCAGGGTACTCCCGCTTATCCCAGTTTTGGTTATCCGCTCAATCAGATGGGCCTGCGGCATTTGTCTATTCTGGAATTTCCATTCGAGGTCAATTTCCGGATGAGCAAACTCAACTGGCGGCTTTTTGGCGACGTGAGCTACAACCTCCAGGGATCCGAGCGCGCGGAAGAAGCGGCCCAGGCCTATGCCACGTTCTTGGCCAGTCCGGTCCAATTCAATCCCGCTTTGCCCGCCACTTCCACCCTCAAACCGTTTGCGGCTCAACGAAACGACGTCAAAGCATACCAGATTGGCTTGGGCGTCGGTTCAGCCGGCTTGAAGTATGGGCCGATCCAGGGCCTGGTCTACGGCAGCGATTCCAAGAAGCACGCCTGGGAAATCCGTACCTACTGGCAGCACGTCGAACAATATGCTCTGGATCCCAACCTGCTCGACTCGGATTTCTTCGAAGGGCGCGCGAACCTGGAAGGCATTTACGGTGCCTTGGCCTACGGCTTTAGTCAGAACGTCATTGGCACGCTCCGCTACGGCTATGCCTGGCGCGTCAACAAGTTGCTTGGCACCGGCGGTAATAACCAGGATATCCCCCAGGTCAATCCCATCGACAACTACAACATTCTTCAGCTCGACTTGACCTTGCGGTTCTGACCCCAGCCACGTGGGCAGCTTGCGCTTAATGATCGGCGCTCATTCAGAATGAACCCTTTCGCAAAGAGAGTTTTAGCGGTTCTTTTGTTTCTCGCCCTGTCCGCAGCCAGCGCGATGCAAGTGCGCCACCTGGTCAAAGTTGCGCGGGCAAAACGTCTCATCACTGAGGCTGCCGCGTTTCTCGAACGAAAAGATTTTGCGCAAGCCACCCGCTGTCTTCAGGCCGCCCTGCAGGCCAATCCAGCGAGCGTTACGGCGACCGCCCTGACGGCGGAGCTGCTCGAATCGATGGGCTCTTCTGCCGCCATTGGCTGGCGCATCCGCGCATCTCAACTGCAACCTGCAAATATGACTAATCGCCTTAATTGGGCGGAAAGCGCCGTACGGTTGCGCGACTTAAAATCGGCCGAAGACGCTTTGAGCGGGGTGGACGAAAACAGCAAGGCCACGGCGCGTTACCACAAAATCGCAGGTGCCTTGGCTTGGGGGCAGGGAAAGGTGACCGAGGCCGAACAACACTATCAGCAGGCGCGTGCGTTGGAGCCCGATAATCCTTCCAATCTGCTCAACCTGGGGACAATCGGTTTGGTCTCCACCAATGAGGAGCTAGCGGCTGGCGCCCGGGTCGCGTTGCAACGGATAGCCTCTACCAATGGCCCCTGCATGCTCGACGCGCAGCGGCGCCTCGCCCAGGATGCGGCCAAACACGGGGATCTGCCCCAAGCCGTAAGCTACACTCGCTCGGCCGCCACAAATGACGCCGCCACGTTCGCCGACAAAATCGATTACTTGAATTTGTTATTCAAGACGAGAGATTCTGGCGCAGCCCGCTGGCTCGCCGTTCTCAAGCAGGAGGCGGCCGGGTCTCCCGGGCAAGCCTTCACACTAGGGCGCTGGATGCTCAGCGCTGAAGGCCCGACCAACACCATGGCGTGGCTCACGTCCCTGCCTCTTGCCATTCGCACAAATCAGCCAGTCCCGCTGGTGCTCACGGATTCGCAGATTGCTCTTAAAGACTGGCCTGGGCTTTTGTCCTCGGTCGAAAAGCAGGAATGGGGCGAAGCCGAAAACTTGCGCCTGGCGATCGAGTCACTCGCACGGCGGTCTCTCGGGAACGAGGATGCGGCCCAGGAACTTTGGAAACGCGCGCGCCGACAGTCCGCTCGACAACTCGATCGTCTCTACCGCCTGGTCCGGGTCACCAGCGCCTGGGGTTGGAAGATGGAACGCCGCGACCTGCTGACTGAGATCGTAGCGGAGTTTCCACAGGAAAAATGGGCCGTTGACTCGCTAATCTCACAGCTTTGTGACGATGGACAAACCGAGGAATTAGAGCGGCTCTTTTCCAAGCTCTCCGCGGCCGATCCTCAGAATGCCGGCCTCAAGACCTCACTGGCCCGGGTTTGCCTGCTGCGCAACGACCAATTGGAAAACGCCCACCGCCTGGCTCGGGAAGCTTACGACAAAAAGCCCCACGACCCGGTGGTCGCCTCCACCTACGCTTATTCCTTGCTGCTCCAGGGGCGCCCGCAGGATGCCCTCGACCTGGTCGTCGGCCTCGACCACGAGGCTTTGCAAATTCCCTGGGTCGCCGCTTGCTACGGGTTGATTGAGGCGCGCTCCGGAAATACCAGGGCCGCCCGCGAGCCGCTGGCGCGAGCGGAAGCGGCCAATCTGCTGCCCGAAGAACAAGCGCTGGTTCGCCTGGCTAAGAGCGGCATAAACTGATCGGCACAATTTTCGGCCTGCCTATCTGCTTCCTATCTGCGGTCGCCCTGAATCTGCGGGGAGTTCATCCAAAGCCTCACTTTAAGCCGGGTTCGGTTAGTGGCTTTTCGCGGCTGGTCAGCAGGAAATGCGCAGGCCAGCCTTTTTGCCAGTACTCGAGGGGAAAATCGGCTGGGGGCCCTGGTTTGCCCTGCTGTTTGTTCAGGACGCAGCCGAGCATAAACGCTCCCCATCCCTCCCGCCCGGCCTGCAGCCATTCGGCCAGGCTCTGATAAGCTCCGCCGCCCGAGGCGTGGCTCAGGTAAAGTGCCCGGATAGGTTTGAGGCGATCGTTCACGGCGAGAAACTCTCCCTTTGTTTGCGTCAACCAAATGCATTGGACCTGGCCGTACCAGGCTGCCGCCCATGGAATATCGCTCATCATCAATTCGTCAGTCTTAACGAATCGGGCCGCCTCTTGTAGCGAAGGAGGAAAATAAGGCGGGAAGGCCACCGGCGAACGCCTGGCGGCCAGCAGTCCAAGGATTAAGGGCAGGCAAGTCAATCCGGCGAAGCAGGCGACCACCGCCGACCACACAGAAGGAACGGACCAATGAAACTCTTCGAGCAATCGATAAAAAAAACCGGCGCCATATATCCAAACTCCTGGAACGACCAACACCAGCAGATTTTCCGAATTGATCATGGGAGAGTCCATGGAACGTTGAGTTTGCCCCAGGGCCTGCACGATCGCCAAAAGGACCACCGAAATGGCCAGGAAGCACCCGAGCCGTCTGGTTTGACGCTCTGCCAGGGGCACCAGGAGGCCGATTATAAAGAAGCCTCCAACCCAAGTCCCTCCCAGGCTCGGTAGATCACTTTGGACGATTTGGCCGCCGTTCGCCAACAGTTTGGACCAGGCGAGTCTTACGAAAACCACCCCGGGCACGGCCAAGTCCGGCTTGAGCCAACGCGACAAGCTGTCGCCGGGGAACAGGGCACTGGCCTCCAGAATCGTGTAGGTCGCCGTGCCGAAAGGCATGCCGCTTACCAGCCAATTGCGGATTATCCATGGGCCCAGCGTTACTGAAAAAGCCGTCGCCGCAGCGAGCGAAAGCGTGAGGCGTTGTCGGCCGGTAAACAACACTATGAAAAGAAGCAGCGGCAGGATGAGCCAGCCAAAAGAGTAACGCGTCAATGCGCCCAGGCCCACCAGCCCTCCGGCCACAGCCGCCCAGACGAACACGGAAAGGCCGAGCGGCTGGCTGTTGCCCGCTTGTCCTGTGTTCAAGCTCGATTGCTTGGAAAGCTGCACGCCGGCCTCCGAGCGGGCCGCTTCCCCTTCCAACAGCATCAGGCACCACACCACAGCATTAAAAATCAACATCAGCAGGATCGTCGACAATCCCGCCACTGCGAAACGCCAGAGCAAGTCAGTTCCGAGCAACAAGCCCGTCGAAAGCATCGCCGTCCGCACATTGAACAAGCGCCGAGCAATAAAGAAGGTGAGTGCTGCCAAGGCTAGAAACAGGGCTTGGTTGAACGCCGAAATAATGAAATCCGGTTGATAACGGCGGAACCTCCTGGAGGTCGCCCATTCCTCCGAATCACCGGGCGGATGAATACCCGGGCTGCTCCAAAACCTGTGCGTCAGATCAACGGGATAGCGGAACGGCAGAACTCGCATCAACCCAGCCAGAACCATCGGATAAAAAGGTGGGTTGGCTATGTCCGGGTGCATCCCCGCGAGCCTGGCCGGGTCCGCCCTTTCCCACGGGGTTGGCAAAGCCGGGTTCCGGGCAGCTCTTCCCTGCAATAGGCGCAGGCTGGAGGGCCGAATGAAAAGCGTGGTGAACCCCTTGCCCTCGGCGATGTTTCGGGCGAGCTGCGCGCTGTCCATCGCTTCCTGAGTCTCCATATTGTGGAAGCAGAACCAATTATAACAGAACAAGAACAGGAGCAATGCCAGGCACCCGGCGACGTATCGCAACACAAGCTTACCACCGCCTTCTTCGAGGCGGTAAATCAGATCGTGAAGCTTAGTGGTCATGCAAGGGAATAGGTTTTGGACAGCCGGCCACGGCCTCCATTCTGTACGAAATACTCGGGTCCGACCTCTTGGTTACACTAATGTTGCATAATCGTCACCGAATCGTCATCTGGAATTCACAGTCCGTAACTTTCGTTCGGCCCCTTACTCGGTCATACTTTTACGAGTCTATGAACTTAATCACACCGGTCCTGGCCATCAGTACTTCCAGTCATGCGTTGTCTTTTGCATGGAAGCACCTGACCAAGGAGGGGTTTTGCACGATTCTGGCTTTGCTCGTCGTCTCCATTTTCAGTTGGACGGTCATCATCAGCAAAGCGCGCCAGCTCATTCGCGCCCGCAGGATGAGCAAGAAATTTTATACCGCTTACCGGTCGACCCGTGACCCCTTGGATATCTATCGCCGCAAAGAGGAGTTCGATGGCGCTCCGGCCTATTCGCTGTACCATACGGGCGCTGAGGAAGCCGAATACCATCTCAAGAACAATCCCATTACCATCGACACTGTTAAGCCAGTCGTGCCCGGCATCTCGACCCAGGCTCAAACCGACATCCTGGCTCGTTCGATCACTACCAAGATCAGCCATGCTTCCTTCGACTCGGTCCGCGTCGCCCTGGAGCGCGCTGCCAGCGATGAAGCGCTCTCCCTGGAGAAGGGCATGATCGTTCTGTCGACCGCGGTGGCCGGAGGTCCTTTCATCGGGTTGTTCGGCACGGTCTGGGGGGTGATGGAGACCTTCTCGGGCATCGGCATTGCCAATGCCGCCAGTCTCAATGCGATGGCCCCGGGTGTCGCCGCGGCTTTGCTGGCCACTGTCGCCGGTCTCTCCGTGGCGATCCCGGCGATGTTTGCCTACAACTACATGGTCACTACCATCCGCGCGATTACGCAGGAATTGGACAGTTTCTCCAACGAGTACGCCACGCAGTTGGAACATAAATACGTCGATAACCGCGCCATCGCCGATGAGATTCGCAGCGCCTTGCAAGCGGGCTTGAATCGTCCGGCCCTGGTGGCGCCGGGCGGCACTCCTGAAATTGAGGGCGCGGTTGAACCGGCCTTTTCATGAGGAAATGTTCCCAGAGCCATCATCACGCGCTGGCGGAGTTGAACATCACTCCGCTGCTGGATCTGGCGTTTGTGCTGCTGGTGATCTTCATCATCACCACCACGCCGGTGGTGAATGATCTGGAAGTGGATTTGCCTTCGGCCGCCCCGCGCGCGAAGGAACCCAAGCCAAAAGTCAATTACGTCACTGTGGATCGCGATGGCGCCGTTTATCTCAATAAAGACCGAGTCGACCTGGCCAGTCTCCAGGCCAGGGTCGCCGCCCTGCGCCTCGAGAATTTTCAGCGCAATGAAACCCAGGACATCAGCATCATCCTCCGGGGCGCCAGCAAGACCAAATATAAGAACGTGGTCGGTGTTATGGACGCGCTGCAGCAGGCTAATCTTGCCAAAGTCAACCTGGCTACCGAGCCGCTAGGCGGCGGCACGCCGCCGGCAAAGAACTAGGAGGCCGTATGAATCCCAAACGCAAAAACAATTCGTCGAAGGTTAATCTGATCATTTCCGCCATCTTCCACACGTTTCTGGTGCTCGGCGTATTTTATTTCGCCGCCAGGCAAGGTGTGATGGGTGATAAGATGAAATCCCTCGTCGCCACGCTCGAACAACAGAAACCCAAAGAGCAGCCCAAACCGCCCAAGGAAGAGCCCAAAGTCGAGCAGCCCAAACCCATCGACCAGCCCAGGACCGTGGCGGCAACTCCGCCGCCGCAGGCCCAACCAACCACCGGGCCCGCTGTCGAAGCGCCCCCGGCCGTCGCGCCTCCCACATTGGATACCAGCTTTTTCACCGATGGCGCCAAGACGGTGGTCGAGGCTTCCGATCCGAAATTGTTCTATAAAACGACCATCGAGCGCACACTTCGCGCCAACTGGGACCGGCCGGAAGACGTGAAGGACGACGCTTTTGTGGCCGAAGTGGAGCTGTCGATCGACCCCAGCGGCCAAGTTACCAATTCCCGCTGGATTCACGGTTCGGGGGATGCCCGCTGGGACAAATCGGTCAAGTCGGCCGTCGCTGCGACCAGGAATATCGGCGCCGCCCCGCCCCCGGGCTTTCCGGCGCGGTTCACGGCGCGGTTTGATGTCGAAATGACCCGCACCGAGGACGTGCTCAAGGTCAGCAGTCTCAACTAGTGAAGAAGTTTTCCAAAGGTTCTCACAGCTCGCTCAACGAGCTGAATATTACTCCATTGCTGGATCTGGCGTTCGTGCTGCTGGTGATCTTCATCATCACCACGCCGCAGTTGTCCAACGATCTGGAGATGACCTTGCCTTCCGCCAAAAAAACTAATCTGCCGCCCAAGCCACCTAAGGTCGCCAGGATCCTCGTCGATCTCCGCGGCAAAATCACGATGGACGCCCAGCCTTTTGAGTTGCCGGCTCTCAAACAAACTTTGACCACAATGTACGCCAAAGACGCCGAGACGGCCGTGGTCGTGCGCGGCGCAGCCGATACCGATTACCAGTACGTGATCAACGTCCTGGACATTGTCCAGCAAGTCGGCATCACCAAAGTAGGCCTGGCTACCGAGACGGTGCAGTAACATCGGCGCGGACTTGCGAAAGGTGCAGATTAAACCGCCGCAGAGATGCCGGCGCTCCCGTCAGGGTTCCATCGCGAGAGCAAACCGCAACCCACGGGTGCTGACCCGGAGTTGCCGAAAACCAAAGAACCCCATGACGGATTCAAAGATCGCCGCTCCCGTGAGAATCACGTCCGCTCGATTGGGGGGGAGACCGGGCACCGTTTTGCGCTGGGCCAGAGAGAGGCCCCAGAGATGCTGGACGTGCCAGTGAAGCCGTTCGGGACTCAGGCGCGTAGCTTCCAACCGCTCGCGATCAAAACCGCGCAGCCCCCCCTCGATACATCCCAGGACGCTCGCTGTCCCGCCCAGTCCGACAAACTGAATTGAGCCGTCATCTTCTCGGCCACTCGATTCCCGTTGCAGGGCCGGCCAGACTTTCGGCCCGACCTCCGCTTCCAGGAAGTCCAACAATCTGGCCCGGCAATCGCGCAACTGCTCGTCTGTGGGCGGGTCATCCTGGTGCAGCTGTTCCAGCAGACGGACCGTGCCCAGGTCAAAGCTGTGCGCGAGATGTTTCTCCCCATCTCGCCCCACGATGAATTCACTGCTGCCACCGCCGACATCCAGAAGCAGGAGAGATTCGTGGGCCAGCCGGGGATCACTGGTCACACCCTGGAATCCGTAATCCGCCTCTTGTTCGCCCGTTAAAACGCGCACCGGCAGACCGCAAGCCGCTTCAATGGCCGAGAGCAACTCGCGCTGATTGCGGGCGTCGCGCGCAGCGCTCGTCGCTACAACCTGGACCTTGGTCGCGCCGTGTTGCCGAGCCTGATCGGCGAATTCGGCGACTGCCTGCGCGGTTTGAGTGATGGGCCCGGCCTGAAGCACATGCTCCGGGTAAAATCCCCGGCCCAGCCGCGTCTGTTTGCTTTGCTCCAATAATGGCTGCACCTGCCGCTCGTCCACCTCGGCGACCAGCAACTTCACGGAGTTCGTGCCCACATCGATGACCGCTCGGCGCACAGGAGTCATTGTCGCGAACATAAGCGCACTGGGCGCAAGTTATCAAGTTGTCAAGGTTTTCAAGTTGTCAGGTGAACGACCGTCAATGCGCTCACCACTTGAAAACCTGGAAACCTGATAACCTGATAACCCAAGACTAGCCCCGCTGTTTGCGTACGAGGAAGACGCCTTCCTCACCCGATTCCGTGACCCATTGCTGGCGCAGGTCCAGGCCGTATTGATCGAGCAGCACCCGGATCACCCTCGGCGTGTATCGGTACGAAAAAAACAGGCGAATCGTCTCACCCGAACGGAATTCAAAGCGCTCAGAGTCCAGTTGGATCGCTCGCTCCCGAACGAATTCAAACGTAGCGACGATGCGTTGAAGCGAAAGCGGCGGCGAGGTAGTTTCGATGCCAACCCGGACGCGGCCATCGGCGGCTTCGATGCCAAGATCGAGCAGAAAGATGAGCAGCCAATCGCGCGTGAGCTCGTTATTGTAGAGAGGCAAAACGCTTTCGACGCCGGCCCGGTAATCGGGCCCCGGCGCGAGATTCGCACTCAGAAGCAACACATCTTCCGCCCCCATCAGGCTTGCCAGCCTGGGCAGAACAATGGCCGGTTCGAAATTGTGCACGGTGCCGAAGAAAGTGAAAATCCGCGCGTGGTCGGCGGGAAGAGGCGTCGGGTGGAGCAAGAGGCTTTGCCTCAGGTCAAGGGCCGAGGCCAGATCGATCACAATTGGAAAGCAGTTCTCGGCCGGAATCGCACCCAGAGCGGCTTGCCTCGCAACCAGGACCATTGGCACGCTGCCGTCACAGGGAGAATAGCAAACGAGCCGGTCAGAAGTGCGAAGCTGTTCTAGTAAACCGGCATCTTTTTGGCCGCCGCCGCAGCAGAGGCCGAACAAGTGAGCCGATCGGGCGCTCAAGGCATCGACTGTGGCGTCGAAGCCCATTTGGTAAATCGCCGCGCAGTTGGGGTCGGCCTTTGAAGGCGAGTAAGCCTGGTGCAGCGCCAGCCATTTCTGCGTTTGCCTGAGGCTCTCATAATGAAACTTGTGGTTTATCTCGCGCGAGCGCAGCGATTCAACCAGGTCGCGTCGGACCGCCTCCGGGAATTGGCTTGGATCGATCGCTACGCGCGCAAGTGGCGACATGGTCGAATTCAAGTCAGCTCGTGTTCCAACCGCGCGACCTCTTCTTTGACCATGTGCGTAATGCGATGCTTGGCGAGGTATACTTGATCGATCGAGACACCAAAAACGGACGATACCTTTGCCGGTGTCCAACCCTTGTTCACGTAGCAGTCGAAGAGCTGGTACTTCTCCGGATCGAGACGCTGTTTCACTTTCTCGAACGCCGCATCCCGGAGGTTGTTGCGCCACTCCTCTTCCCATTGCTTGTCCAGCTCAGCGCCCGCGGGATCGGGGATGGCATCCACCGTAGCCGTGCCGCTGGCAACCGAATCGGCGCCGTGCAGCCGCTGGCGGCTCAAAGGCCCGCGTTTGCGCAACTGATCGATAATGCGCCAGCGAGCCATATTGAGAAGCCAGCCTTTAAAGGAGCCCAGCGCCGGATCGTACTTGAAAGTCGGAATGTGCTTGGCCACCGACATGAGGGTCTCCTGAACCACGTCTTGCGCTTCAACGTCGGTGAGGCCCGCCTTGCGCGCGATGGAGTAGATGAGCTGCCAGTACGTGTCGAAGAATTCCCGCCAACTGGTCTGGTTCTGCCAGTTCTTGAGCTTCTCAATCAGCGTCGCGCGCGTCGGAATGAGTTCGGCTTTCAATTTCATAAGATTACACTGTTTCATTCGATTAAGAAAACGGATTGTCTCACGGCCATAAGCTCGCTCGTTTTTGGAGCCGGGTAGGGTCGGCGCGTTGCGCCGACCCCGGCCGTTACTACCCAACTGAGAGTGTGTTTTAAAAATATCGATTTGGGCGCGGGCGTATGGGGTTCGGAGTCCCGCCTTTAGGCGGTCCGGCGCCAAACCCGCCTGAAGGCGGGACTCCAAACCGAATTCTAAAACACGCTCTGAGACCTTACTGCAGCCAGCGTCGAGGCCAGCCCGCCGATTGACGTTTGGCGCCCACATGTTCCTCTCCCTCAAGCGAATCCGTAAACATCGCCATGACGATCCGCCGCCGCGCTTCCTGGACCAGGTGGGCTTCTTTGACGTGAGTCACAAAGCCTTGCCGGATCTTTTCCTCGGCCATGAACGAAAGCGCCGATTTAAGGCAGAAGCTGAGCGGGCCCCGGTTGTGCAGGCGGAAGAGCTGGAGCATGGCCGCATCCGGGAGCCGATCTCCCGCAAACCGGCGGCTGGTCAACTCCTGCAACTGCGCCTCGATGGTCTTCGAACTATAGACCTGGCGCGCGTAACAGAAGGCCAGCAGCGCCAGTAAGGCCCTGGCCTGCACAGCCGGCGCGGTGTCCAGGCGCGCGACCTCGCGCAATGCCGTTTCGTTCACTTTATTGACCGCCGCCTCCACGGCTTGAGCCAGCGAGCGAGCCTGCGCGTTCGAAGTGTCAATCGCGTCGAACCCGTTTCTCCCTGCTCCAAGGTCTCTCTCCAAACTTATAGTCGTCATATGTTCTCCTGTTTTGTTTGATTCGCAGGGCACTACGGGACCGAAAACCCAATCTTTCAAAATTTTTTCGGAAAAATTTGGATTGGATCGGAATGATTCAATCGTCTCGTTGAAAGAATCGGGCGCCGGCGGCGTAACCTCCTGTGACGCCCCGAAAAATGGTAGGCCGCCCTCGCCGGCGCGGGGAGGGGCCAGGTTTGATAATAGGCCGGATAAGTTTCCCTTGCATTAATGGCGCGGAATGGTAGAAGAGATGCCATTCCAGAGACTTTCCGGCGGGGGCCGAGCATATGAACCTATGCCAGGCAAAAGGGCGGGCGCTACTGCTGGTTGCAGTGCTAGGAGGACTGTCGACCGGGGGCCAGGTGTCGACTGCCCAGACTGCCCGCCCCGGCGATTCGACCAACGGAATTATCATCCAGGCCGTTGCCGGCGACCTGGTGGAGGTCTCGCCTCCCGGGGCGACCACCTGGGTCCGGACCACGGCCGGGCAGTCCCTGGGCCCTGGATACCGTATTCGCACGGGCCCGAACACCCGGGCGACTCTGCGCTGGTCCAGCCAGAGCGCCGTGCCGATGGACATCCAGACAGAACTGGAAATCCATCCGCCGCATGAGGCGGGAGCCAACTTCGGGCTTAATTTAATCCGCGGGATAATTTCCTTCTTTCATCGGGACGCGCCAGGAAAGACTCGTTTCACGACTCCCACGGCCATTGCCGGACTAGAGGGAACTGAATTTGTGCTGCAGGTCGACTCAGTGGGAGGAGTTGAACGGACGATCCTATCGCTCGTCGACGGCAAAGCTAGTTTTTCGGGGGCGCAAGGGGCGGCGCTCATCCTCACCAACGGAGAACAAGCCGTAGCAGTGGCGGGCCAGGCGCCGGCCCGAACCCCTGGATTCATCGCCAATAATGTGCTGCAATGGTGCTTTTATTATCCCGGGGTGCTGGACCTGCGCGATCTGCCGCTCACGCCGGCAGAAGAGACGACGCTGGCGGCAAGTCTGCAGGCGTATCGAAGGGGCGATCTGCTCGCAGCGCTGCGTCTGTATCCGCCAGGCAGGCCGCCGGCTTCGGATGCGGAACGCCTGTACCATGCGGCGCTGCTCCTGTCGGTTGGCCAGGTTGATCAAACCGAGGCTGAACTGGCACCCTTGCCCGCCGGTCCAGCAACGGATCGGCTCCAACGACTAGCTGCGGCGTTACGCGAGCTGATCGCTGCCGTCAGGCGTGAGGAAAGACCTTCAATTCTGGGCGCTCAAACTCAAACCCCGCTTTCAACCGAGCTGTTAGCACAGTCTTATTACGAGCAATCGCGCGCCGTGAAGGGCGAATCGCTCGAGGCGGCCTTGCGCCTGGCCCGGCAAGCGGCCGGTATTTCGCCAGACTTTGGTTTCGCTTGGGAACGCGTCGCAGAATTGGAGTTTAGTTTCGGCCGCATTGACCGCGCGGAAGAGTCGTTGGAAAAGAGCTTGAATCTCTCACCGCGCAACGCCCAAGCCGCGGCGCTCGAAGGATTCCTCTTCGCGGCCAAAAACAAAACCGAGCAGGCCATTCAATGGTTCAACTATGCTATTGAGCTCGACGCCTCGCTCGGGAACGCCTGGCTCGGCCGGGGCCTGTGCCGCATCCACCGCGGCGACCTTGAAGGCGGCCGCGAAGATCTGCTGATCGCCGCCGCCACCGAACCTCTCCGGGCGGCCTTGCGGAGCTATCTCGGCAAGGCGTATGGCGAACAAGACGATTATCAACGCGCCTTCAAAGAATTGACCCGCGCCAAACAGCTGGATCCCAACGACCCGACCGCTTGGCTCTATTCGGCGCTGCTGAACGAACAACATAATCGCATTAATCCGGCGATACGGGACCTGGAACATTCACAGGAGCTCAACGAGAACCGGAGTGTTTACCGTTCGGGTCTTTTATTGGACCAGGATCGGGCCGTGGGGAGCGCTAACCTGGCGCGTATCTACGGTGAGGCGGGCTTGGACGATGTCGCCTTGCGTGAAGCTTCGCGCGCTGTAGCCGCCGATTACGCCAACTACTCGGCTCATCTTTTCCTGGCCGACAGTTACGCTCAAATACAGAGAGCCAATCGCGCGGATCTTCGCTTTGAAACCCCCAGCTTCAGCGAATACTTAATTGCCAGTTTACTTGGTCCCGCCGATGGGCGCCTGCTGGCACAACCAGTAAGCCAACAGGAGTACACGAGACTTTTTGAGCACGATGCCCTTGGTTTGAGCACCAGCACCGAATACCTCAGCCGCGGCGCATGGAATCAGTACGCCGCTCAATATGGCACAGTGGGCAACACAAGCTACGCTCTCGAGAACAATTATGTGTCCGATCGCGGCGAAAGTCCCAATTCGAGCCTGGATTATTGGGATGTTTCATTGAAGTTCAAGCAAATGCTCACTGCCGAGGACGGCCTGTATTTAGAGGCAGTTGGCTTTAGCAAAACGACAGGGGATTTGTCACAACGATACGACCCAACTCAGGCGGTCAGAGACTATCAGGCGATAGAAAAGAGGGAGCCAAGCGCAGTTGCGGGACTTGATCACAAGTGGAGCGAAACCCAGCGCACTCTTCTGCTGGCTGGGCATTTTAATGATTCCTTGCAGGTAACTAATCCCCAGGGCTTCGTTCTGTTGGAGAAAAGAGCTTTGGGAAACCCGATTGGTTTCCAGTCCGTGGACCTGTCGCAAGAATACCGTAACCGGCTGAACATTGACTCATTGGAGCTGCAACACATCGTTGTTACGCCGCATTTCCAGACGATTGCCGGGATGCGTGTTCTGGGCGGGACTGAACAGCTGTCCAATCTTCAGGTCTTAAACGTCGGAAATGCGGCCGGGAATGAGATCTTTTTTGGAAATTCTCCCGAAATTACCAATCAGTCTTTACGAGCCCATTCGTTGCGCTTGACTCCCTATGTATATGAGTCGTGGCAGGCCTATCGCTCCCTCCTGCTTATTGCCGGCCTATCCTATGACTACCAAAGTGTCCCACGCAACACTCGCCTGGCACCACTCGAGCAAGGTAACGAAATTCAGCGGCAGCTTTCTCCGAAAGCAGGCGTGGTCTGGACGCCGATGGAGAGAGCGACGGTACGTGCGGCTTACTCGCGCTCTCTAGGGGGCTTCGACCTCGACCAAAGTATCAGGCTGGAACCGACGCAGGTAGCTGGTTTTGTTCAGGTGTATCGAAACCTCTTTCCCGATTCGATTGTCGGAGGAATAAGCGGTGCCCGCTTTGAAACCGGTGATCTTTCGGCGGAGTACCGATTAAAATCGGGCACCTATGTCGCCGTGGCCGCCGAAATACTCAGGTCGCGGGCAGACCACGATGTAGGGGGATTCCAACGCGAACTTTTAACCGGGCAGGGACCGGCAATTCAGGTTGATGAGCGCTTGAGATTTCAAGAACGCTCTCTGGATCTTTCCGCGCATCAATTGTTGGGCGACTGGTTTAGTGTGGGCGCCCGATACCGCCTTTCTGACACGTGGCTGTCGCAGAAGTACCCCACTGAGAATCCCTCCCTGGGCAGCACGAGCACCACATTTCGAGGGCTGCTTCATTCCGCCGGCGTGGAAGCGTTAGCTCAGCTTCCCAGTGGATTCTTCGCTGGTTTTGAGTCAGTGTGGTGGTCCCAGGCTTTGCGCGCCGACCTGGCAACGATCCCTGGAGACAGCTTTTGGCAAGAGAACATTTCGGCTGGCTATCGCTTTCCGCGCCGGCACGCCGAGATCACGACCGGTGTGCTAAACCTCAGCGACAGTTCCTACCGGCTTTTCCCAATAAATCTCTACCCGGATCTGCCGCGAAGCCGAACGTTTTTCGTCAAGCTCGAGCTGAATTTCTGAAGCTTCCCTGCGCCGGCTCGGGTGTCTTCGTCCATGCCGGAGAACCTCGAGCTTTGGTGTCCCTGTTCACTAGTGCGGGACCAAATCGTACGCAGTGCCCGCTGGGGGACAGTTGCTTTTAATGTAA
>DASRFK010000039.1:0-4927 GCA_035651635.1 Verrucomicrobiia bacterium
AAAAATGTGCAGACTTTTCCAAATTGAAATATTTTTCCGGGCGTCTCCTGTATTTTCACGTTTTGTCCGCCGGGCGGGACGCGCCGGCTCCACGGCAGGCGGGACGCCCGCCGCTACGACCGTGGCGGAAGTGCGAAAAGCGGGTGTGGGTGGAGTAAAGTTACAATATCAAGAACTGACATATTTTCGGACGGGTGCCGGATTAGCGTAGCGGCGGGCGTCCCCGCTTGGCGTGGAGGGCGGCATCCTGCCGCCCGGAAAAAATGTGCAGACTTTTCCAAATTGAAATATTTTTCCGGGCGTCTCCTGTATTTTCACGTTTTATCCGCCGGGCGGGACGCGCCGGCTCCACGGCAGGCGGGACGCCCGCCGCTACGTCCGGGTTGCGGTGCGTGACGGTGATTGGCAAAGCCCATGTCAGATCAGGGGATTGTACTCCCTCATCCCGGCCTTCTACTGTGAAAATGGTAGAATCGGGGCTGGGCTTTATGGTGGATGTTGCAAGTGCATGGCTCGAAGATCAGGCTGCCTGAGGCAAGGATTGGAGGGTGACGGCAAAACCCAACTTTTCAATTCGTTTGGCCAGGCGCCGGGCCAGTCCTTCGGGATTACGTCGCTCGTAGTAATCCGCTCCCAAGTCTTCATAGCGTGCGCCCCGCTCAATCATGTGATAAGCCGATTGCAAAATGGTTCGCCCGACTGCAATCAGCGCCCGTTTTTTGCCCCGCCTGCCTGCCAGACGCCCGAACAGCGCCGAAAGGTAGCTGCCTTTTTTGCGCCGGCCGGCCTGCGCAGCCTCAATGAGGCCGCAACGCAAACTGCGATTGCCCGGACGGATGCGGCTGCTCTTGCGCCGACCGGCACTTTCGTTGTTGCCCGGACACAGGCCGGCCCAACTGATCAAGTGCTGGGCGGTCGGGAAACGTTTCACGTCGCCGCCCACTTCAGCCACGATGATTTCCGCCACGCGCCGGTTGACGCCGGGAATGTCGTCCAAGCGGTCAATCAGTTCGTCCTGTTCCTTGAGGCGCGCGGCAATCTCAGCGCTGACCTCGGCAATTTGTTCCTCGCACCAGCTGATGTCCGCCAGCAACTGGCTCAGAATCAGTTTGTGGTGCGCCCGCAGTTCTCCGCGCAAGGCCGCCTGCAACTCGGGTTTCTTCTTCCGGAGCTGGCCCCGGCCCAGTTCCGCCAATACGGCGGGATCGGTTTTGCCCGCCACCAATGCCTGCAGCATTTCCGTGGCGCTCACGCCCGTCAGGTCACTGACCACGTTGCCCAGCTTGAGGTTCGTGCTTTCCAGGATTTTGTGCAGTTCATTGACGGCTTGCGCGCGGCGCCCCACCAGATTGGTCCGGTGGCGCACCAGTTCGCGCAACTCGCGCTGGGGTTGCGGTGGAATGAAACTGCCGCGCAGCAGTCCGTGGCGCAACAAGTCGGCAATCCAAGCCGCGTCAGCCACGTCGGTCTTGCGGCCGGGCACGGCTTTGATGTGCTGGGCATTGACGACCAGCAGTTCCAACTGGCCTTCCAGCAGGTTGTAGATCGGCTTCCAATAGACGCCGGTCGATTCCATGGCCGCAACGGTCACGCCCTGGCTTTTGAGCCAGTCGCCCAAGGCCAGGAGTTCGGCCGTGGTGGTGCCAAAGGTTTTGGTTTCCTGGGCCAGGGAGCCATCGGCCGCCGTCAGCATGACACAGGCGACAACGCTGGCTTTGTGAACGTCCAGACCCGCACAACAAGGATGGAGCACTTGCATAAATTTAATGAGTTGAGTTTGTGTATGAGCGCCCCGCGCCGGCCAGACACCCGGAAGTAGATCATTCTACTGTGCGTGCTCACGGGCCCGGAGGGAACCGTGGCGACAATCGGTGGTGCAATCAGAGCGTCCCAGTCAGACTCCCCCGCAGGCTCGCAGCACTAAAGAGGGTAACGACTTGCGACCGGCTCGCAGCGCACAATCCCACCATAACCCAATTTTCATTCCTGGTGGAGAATGAAATTCATGGAGACTCCCCCGCCATTCCGCAGAATTGGTCTGGATTTTTTTCCGAAAGGTGCAAGAATCTTGGTATGCCAGAAAAGACTTTAAATGATCTGCCGCGGGAACTGCGGCAGTTATATACCAGGGGTTATGACGCCTTGCAGCGGGAGAATTTCGATTATGCCATCGAAATGTTCACCACGATTTTGACCAAGGAACCGTACGTCTTTGAATGCCGGAAATCTTTGCGGACGGCCCAGACCAAGAAGAGCGGCAGTGGCGGCGGCGGTTTTTTCAAGCGCGCCTTCAGCAGCGCAAGCTCCTCGCCGATGATCGCCAAAGGCCAGATGGCGGTGCGCAAGAGTCCGCTGGAAGCCATACAAATTGCCGAACAGATTTTAAACACCGACGCGCAAAATGCCGGAGCGCACAAACTCTTGGCCGATGCCGCCCTGGTGGCCGAGATGCCGCGCGTGGCGGTGATGTCGCTCGAAATTCTCGTGAAGGCTTCGCCCAAGGACAAGGAATTGAGCTACAAGCTGGCGGAGGCGCTGGCGGGCTCGGGCGAGAAAACCCGGGCGGAAACCATCCTGACGGCCCTGCAACGGGAGCATCCGGGAGACAATGCGATATTCCAGAAGCTGAAGGACTTGTCGGCGCGAAAGACGCTGGATGAGGGAGGCTACGGGGCGCTGGCGTCAGGCACGGGCTCGTATCGCGATATCTTGAAGGACAAGGCGGAGTCGGTGACGCTGGAACAGGAGAAGCGGCAGGTGAAGGCGGAGGACGTGACGGAGAAGCTGATTCTGGAAAAAGAAGCGCGCTTAAAGACCGAGCCCACCAATGTGAAAGTGCTGCGGGACTTGGGCGAGCTTTACCTGCAAAAGAGTGATTTTGACCGCGCGCTGGGATTTTTTGAAAAAATCGCGGCCACCGACGGCGGCAATGACTCCGCGTTGCAGAAGCAGATGGCGGAAACCAGGGTGCGGAAGTTCAATCATGCCCTGTCGCAGCTTGACGCCAACGCCGTGGACTACGCCGAGAAGGCGGCGCAGATCAAGGCGGAGAAGCAGGCCTTCCAGGTGGAGGAATGCCGGCAGCGGGCGGAGCGTTATCCCACGGATTTGCAAATTCGTTTTGAACTGGGCCAGTTTTATTTTGATGCCGGCAAGATCAGCGAAGCCATTCCGGAATTTCAAAAGGCGCAAAACAACCCGCATCGCAAAGTCCAGTCGGGCATTTACCTGGCCAAGTGTTTCGAGAAGCGCGGGATGAATGACATGGCCGCGCGGAAATTGCAGGAGATCCTCAAGGACAAGGTGGGTTTCGATGACGAAAAGAAAGACCTGGTTTATACGCTGGGCTGCCTGCAGGAAAAAATGAACAAGCGCGACGAGGCGATCGAGCAGTTCAAGCTGATCTACGAAGTGGACAGCAGTTACAAGGACGTGGCGAAGAAGGTGGAAGATTTTTATTCAGGGCAGGCGTAATCCCGCCAACTGCAGGCCCCATTAAAAAAGCACCGCTTTTCATGAACCGGTTCGTGAAGATGGATGCATCGCACGTCACGGCTGTTCCTGGATGTTCCGGCATTGAAATTATTCAATCAAATTTCCGCTTCTTATCGGCTGTTCGGTGCGCTGCCATGGATTGCCTGAAATCTTTTTCTTCCCAAAATGTAAAGGCATAGACAAAGCAAACAGGTGTTAAGCCAAAACATCCAGACCAGGAGATTTGGATGCAGCCATGGCATATCCGTGTGAGGTGGAACGTCCGCATCGGCATGCCACCCATAAACCAGGACAACAACGACACAGCCAAGGAGTTTCATGCAAAACACCGCAAAGAGCGAGAACACAACTGCAACGATTGGCCGGCCCGTAAGCAGGGTAAAGTAAGGCAGGACACAAAGTGATGGGATCAGGAGCAAGAACGCGAGGAATATCCCCAAGAAATCGCGGGTATCCGTCAGTGTGAGCCAGAGCACGGAAAAGGCAAGGAAGGCAAGAAACAATGCCGCCCCAATTGTCATTATCCGCTCGCGCCAAACCAGCCTCAATGGTTCAGGCTCAACATTTGCCCGTGAATTGCAGCCGATCCGAAACGCAAAAGCCACCATGCCGGCGCAGCCAATAAAGAATAAACCCAACGCCGCTCTTCGCCCATCCTCGGAGTGCCAAAAAACCAACGCTGGCAGCGGCAACAAGATGCTGCCGAACCAAGCTGGTAAAAGTTGCCGCAGCGACTTCCTCATAATTGTCTCTGGTTAAGACGCCCAGCCGGGCTTTCGCTCTCGCCCTTTTTAAGGAATCGTCAGCGGTCTCTTTGCAACAAGTAGGCTGCAAGCGCCTCCAGCGCTACAGCCTTTCCCCGAAAAACCTTCAGTGCCGCGAACGCGCGATCCGTGAGTATTTTGGCGATTTGCCGCGATTTTTCCAGCCCCACAATGGACGGATAGGTGGCTTTTTGGGCTTTGGTATCCTTGCCGGCCGTCTTGCCAAGCTGCTCGCTCGTTTGGGTGACGTCGAGAATGTCATCAATCACCTGAAAGGCGAGGCCGACGTGGTAACCGAAATCGGTGAGGGCCCGAAGCTGGGCGGCGGTGCAGTTGGCGCTCATGCCGCCGAGGCGCGCGGAGCAGCAAAGCAAGGCCGAGGTCTTGCGCTCGTGAATATATTTGAGCTGGTTGCCGGAAATCTTTTTGCCTTCGCCTTCGAGGTCGGCAACCTGGCCGGCAATGAGTTGAAGGGAACCGGAGGCGCGGGCCAGCTCCAAAATAATTTGCCGATGAGAGTAACGGGGCCACGCACGGCATTGGGCGGCAATTTCAAAGGCCTGCGTCAACAGTGCGTCGCCCGCCAGCACGGCGATGCCCTCACCGAAAACTTTATGGTTGGTGAGCTTGCCCCGGCGATAGTCATCGTTGTCCATGGCCGGCAGGTC
>DASRFK010000040.1:0-6427 GCA_035651635.1 Verrucomicrobiia bacterium
GCTCAATTCCTCGTTCACTGCCCTTGAGTCCGCGAAAAATATTTCCACCGCCAACGACCACCACCACTTGCACACCCAATTCCCGCACTTCCCGAATCTGCCGGGCCATATCCTGGACCGCTTCGGCCGAGATGTTCACGCCGGTATCTCCTCCCAATGCCTCGCCGCTGAGTTTGAGCAGAATTCGGCCGTATTTCGGGCGTGGCTTGTCTTTCATGGCAACGTTGGTCGGCTACGCGGAAGGCTTTGTACCAGTGACTTGTGGTTGCGTCAACAAAGAGAGCAAGCGCCGCAACCGCCAACACAGGCAGACGCATTTGATTCTGGCGGTGGGGATGGCGCGCTGCGCCGTCCGCGCCGCGTTAAGCGGCGCAACGAATGAGCGATTGTGCACCCGCGTTGGTTCTGTTCGGCTCGCTGTACGGGCGGTGACATCGCAGCGCGATGTCATCTACCTCGGCAGAACGTGCGGCTTGACGACGTCCCGGCGAACTTCAACAATCCGGCCCCTACTTATGCGTTCACAGTTCATTGCTCTCGTTGCCCTGTTTACCTGCACCTTTGCCCTGGCTCAATCGTATGAGTCCAAACCGCGTGACCCTGCTTTCGAAAATTTTAAACTCCTCAAAGCGCCCAAGAATTCCGGTTTGATGCTGCGCCAGGGTGACCGGCTCGCCATCTGCGGCGATTCCATTACCGAGCAGAAGATGTATTCACGAATCATGGAGGATTACCTGACCATGTGCGTGCCTGAGCTGGCGGTGACGGTTCGGCAATTCGGCTGGAGCGGCGAGCGGGTGCCGGGTTTCCTCGGCCGCATGACCAATGATTGCCTGCGGTTCAGCCCGACCGTGGCCACCACGTGTTACGGCATGAACGACCACGAGTACCGTCCTTACGAAGCGCGGATTGGCCAGACCTACCGCGACACTTCCCGGGCGATGGTTGAGGCTTTCAAGGCGCATGACGTGCGCGTCGTTCTGGGCTCCCCCGGCTGTGTCGGCAAAATCCCCTTTTGGGTGAAGAGCGCCAGCGGCACCGTCGAGGATTTGAATTTGAACCTCTGCACCTTGCGCAATATCGACATTGAACTCGCACAAACGGAGCATGTCGCCTTCGCCGACATTTTCTGGCCCATGCTTCAGGCTGGAGTCACCGCCCGCAAAGAATGGGGCACCAACTATGCCATCGCCGGCAAAGACGGTGTGCACCCGGCCTGGGCCGGGCACGCCATCATGGCGTACGCTTTTCTCAAAGCGCTCGGGTTGGACGGCGATCTGGGACAATTCGAGGTCGATTTGAAACGGGGTACGATGAAGACCTCGCGCGGGCACGAACTCATCTCTGCTCGGGACCGCCAATTCGAAATCAAAAGCTCGCGTTATCCCTTTTGCGCCTGCGTCGCTGAAACGGATCCCGGTGATTCCTACCCTTCCTGTGCCAAGGACAACCCCACCAGCGACAATAGCATTCGCTCAGCTCTGACGCTGATCCCCTTCAATCAGCAACTCAACCGCCTGATGCTCGTCGCCAAGCACGGCAACTCCCGCACGTATCTGGTGACCTGGGGCGCCCAGCAAAAGACCTTTACCGCCCGACAACTCGCGCGCGGCATAAACCTGGCAGAGGAATTTCCGCTCAATCCGTTCAGCGCGGCCTTTGGGAAAGTCGACGCCGCGGTGGCCGCCAAACAGGCGTACGAAACCAGGCAGATTAAAGAAAGCTTCCGCAGCCCGGAAGCGAAGACGGACATGGAAGGCGTGGCCACCCGCACCGAACGCGACCGCGAGCCATTAGCCCAAGCGATTCGCGCCGCCTTTGTGCCAGTCACTCATACGTTGAAGATCGAGCCGGAGAAATAAACCACGACGACGCCAAGGGCGTCCATCATACCAGCCTGGGGCGCTGGCTAGCCCCAGGACGCACCGCCAAAGTGTCATCCGGCAAGCGCCAAAGGCGCGGGCACGGAGTCAATTCCTGTCCTGGAGCACTGTTAACCGGGGTCATGAGGCGGGCCGTTGGCCCGCTTGGATACAAGGTCTGCCGATTGTCCCAGGCCTGCGGCCTGGGCTGGTATGAATAACGCCTTTGGCGTTGGGCCGTTGCTGCGGGCAGAATGCCCGCGCACCGGCGCCAGTTGGCCGTCTGCTACCCGTGCCCGAAAAAACGTTGCCGCTGTTGGCGGCTGTCATTAAGGTTGGCCGTGCCTGTTTGTCTGACGATTCTTGGCAGCGGTTCGGCTGGAAATTGCGCGTACCTGGAGACTTCCCAGGCTCGAATCCTTGTTGATGCCGGGTTCAGCTTGCGCCAGATCCGCAAACGCCTGGCTACCATCGGGCGCACCCCGGAAAACCTCACTGCGATCCTGGTCACCCACGAACATTCCGATCACGTTCAGGGCCTGGCGCAGCTTGGCCAAAAGCTCCGTATTCCGATTTATTGCAACCGTCCGACGCAGGACGCGCTGCACTACCAGTTGAAATGCCGCCTGGATTACCGGCTGTTTGCGACCGGCTCAAGCTTCGAGATCGAGGACCTCATCGTGGAAACGTTCAGCATCCCTCACGATGCGCAGGACCCGGTCGGTTTCCTCCTGCGCACGACCGAGGGAAACATCGGGTTCTTAACCGACCTTGGGCATGCCACCAAGCTGGCGTTGGAACGTGTGCGTCGGGCCAACATTCTGATTCTGGAATCCAATCACGACATAAAAATGCTCCAGGACTGCCCGCATCGGCCCTGGAGCCTAAAGCAACGGATTCTCAGCCGCCATGGGCATCTGTCCAACGAAGCCGCCGCCGATGCCGCCGAACAGATTATCTCGAGCGAGTTGCAGCAATTGTTTCTGGGGCACCTGAGCGGGGAATGTAATCGGCCTGAACTGGCCTTCGAAGTGATGAATCAACGCCTGCAAAGGATTGGTGCGCATCACGTGCGCCTGGAATTGACGTCTCAATCTGCCCCCTGCCCGACTCTAAACTTGTGCCGGTCTGAGACGCTGCCGGCTTCGCCGCTTGAGCCGCCGGTTTTGCAGGAGCGGTTCAGGACCACTGGCACGCCTGTCCAGCTTCCCTTGTGCTGAACTGAACCGGAATGTTCACGGTTCAGAGAATTGATTCGTTCGACATCCCCGACCTGCAACCGTATCGCACGATGCGGCGTCAGAGCGAACACCGCCAGCAGGGAATCTTTGTCGCCGAAGGCGAAAAAGTCGTGCGCCGCTTGCTGCAGAGCCGGTTTGCCGTCGTGTCAGTGCTGCTGCCGGACAAGTGGCTAACTGAACTGACGCCTCTTCTGGAACGCCGCCCCGAGCAGGTGCGAGTGTACGTCGCTGACAAGTCGTTGTTGGAGACCCTCACCGGGTTTTCGATGTACCAAGGCTTGTTGGCCATCGGAAAAGTACCGCTTCAGCCTTCCCTTCAGGAAATCTTTGCCGCCGCGGCCAAGCCGCGTTTGTTGGTGGCGTTGGACGGTCTTTCCAGCGCCGAGAACGTTGGTGCGCTTGTGCGCAACTGCGCCGCCTTCAATGTGCACGCTCTCCTCACGGGCGCGACTTCCACCAGCCCGTTTCTTCGGCGGGCAGTGCGCAGTTCCATGGGCGCAATCTTCCACTTGCCGATTATTGAAGTGACCGATCTGGCAGCCACTCTGGTCTCGCTCCGGGGACAGGGAATCCGATGCGTCGCCGCCCATCCACACGTCGCCGGGCATACTGTATGTAAGGCGGATCTGCGCTCCGACTCCTGTATTGTATTTGGCAGCGAAGGTTACGGATTATCCCCAGCCGTCCTGTCCGTGTGCGATGAAGCTGCCGCCATCCCCATGCCTCAGACCATTGATTCCCTGAACGTCAGCAGCGCCGCCGTTGTCTTCCTATACGAGGCCAGCCGGCAGAGATCGGCATAGCGGCCTTCGCCCGAGACCAAGTCCGGCGCGTGACACGATCTTCCGCAGTTTCAAGTTACAGGTTGCAGGTTGCAGGTTGCAGGTTACAGGTTACAGGTTACAGGTTACAGGTTACAGGTTACAGGTTGCAGGTTACAGGTTGCAGGTTGCGGTCTGTAGAAAGCATTCTAGCCGACCATTTGGAGGAGGCATCGGGAGAACTTTATTACTTGCCCACTTGGGAAACTGCGCCGCCCTGGATTGCCCCAACGGGGCAACCGAATATAACCCGGGGCTGAGGCCGCTTCGGCCGATGCCCTGGGTAACGCAACCAAACTGACCTGAGCGCCCTGAATGTGCGCCAGGAGCGAGTTTCCATGGCGTACTGACTCGATCGTGTGGGGACAGCAAAGTTACGCGAAGGGAAGTTGCTGGATTGGTTGCCGTGTCATGTATCCTTTAATGACCTGACAAATGCGATTAGCGCCTGCACGTCCGTGTTGGTGAGTTTCTCGCCAAATTTTGGCATCTCTCCTTTGATGCCGTTTTTGATCAGGGAGGAAATACGCGCATCAGATTTGGCTACTCCATGCAGGTCCGGCCCCTCGTCGCCGCGCGCATCGCTGCCGTGGCAGTGAGCGCAATTCATCAGGAACAACCGATAGCCCTGGTACGCCTGCGTGCCAGGGGGTGGAGCTACTGAGCTCGCCGTTGCTGGAGATTCAGCGGCTTGCCTTAGCCGGATGATTTCGCCCGCGGCGAAAGCCATGCCGATGGCTGCCAAGCCGGAAACGGTTGCCAGGATGATTCCTTTTCGTTCAAGAGATAGTTTCACGCCAGCCTCCTCATCTCCCAATGAGCATTTCGCCGCCCCAATAACCTGCGGACATCATCGCCGCGAGCGTGACCGAAGCGAGCGCGAGGTAACATCCCCGCGCTCGCCGCGATGCGCGTTCGCGTGTGACCAACCGCCAGGCTGCCAACCCAATCAACAGGCCGAATGCCGGCCAGATGAAATAATGATGGAGCGCCAGCATGCCTGTTCCTAAAAGGACTCCTTTGCTCAAGGCGATCCCCGAAATCACCGCCGCCGGCGACGCGGCAGCGGCAACGAGCAACGAATAGAATCCAAAGGCGCGGAACTCGTGTCGCCGCAGCCCTTCACGCCACCAGAATCCGGCATGGTCAAAAAGAACCGACACTAGCAGCAACGCGATCGGAACGTGCGTCGCTCCGCCATGCATACGCGCCCAAAAGACCTGGTTCATAAGCGACCTGGATTTTAGCCGAGGTTCGCATCCACCACCGCCAGGCTGTGGGAGTTCTCCACATAGTTGACTTCGGTGATGCCCAATACGGTGGGAAGAATTTCCGGTGCGACTTTCATGGGGCCGGGCTTGGGCGCGCTGCCAGGCGCAGGCTGCGGAAAAGCCGTGGACGTGGCCGTGTGGAAGGTCACGTTTCCTTCAACTTTTTTCAGCGTCTGGTGGATGTGGCCGTTGAGCACTGTGACCGAACCAAAGCGTTTCAGAAGACCGAGCGCGCGTTCAGCGTCCTGCGTTCCCCAGCCCCATTGGGGATAGATGGACCACAATGGCACATGCGCAAACAACACGATCGGCGTGCTGGCAGACAGCCCGCTGACATCGTCTTTCAACCAGGCCAGTTGCTCCTCACCCAGGATGCCCAAGCCGCCTTCGGCGATGTTGAGGACGTTGACAAGGCCGATGAAGTGAACGCCACGCTGGTCGAAACTGAACCAGCCATTGCCCTTCGTTCCTTTGCCGTAACGCGCGCGGTATTCCTTGCCGTTGTCGCTGATCACGTCGTGCTCGCCAGGCACATAAAAAATCTGTCCGGCCTTCGCCCTCTTGAGGAGTTGATCCAGCGTGTCGAACTCCTCCGGCTCGGAAAGATGCGAGAGATCTCCCGTGTGCAGAATGAAATCAGGCGCAACGGGCAGAGCGTTGATTTTGGCGATGGCTTGCTTGAGCGTGCTAACGACATCGGTGTTAGCTGGTTTGTTGAAACCGATGTGACTGTCGCTGATTTGCACGAAACTGAAGTCGCCCATCATCGGAGTCTCCGCCGCGGCCGCGGCGGTCGGGCTGAGAATTTTTGAGCCGAGCACGCCGCCGCTCACGGTCCACAACACGCCGGTGCCGGCCCAGGCCATGCACCTCAAGAAGCCACGCCGGTCAACGCCATCGTGCGCGTGATCCTCGTCGATGTGATCCGTGTGCGCCAGCAGACGGCGAACTTCCCGGACTTTGTTCGGAGCATTTTTCATATAATTTAATTGTTTTGATGTCTTGTTTGGTTTGCGCAGTGCAGACCGCGTGACGGCTGATTTTATTCCCGGGCGGTGCGTTTTGTAGTGGAGCTGCATCCATACATACCGGCCAAGAGATGAAAATATTCCCTCGAGGGACTGAGAGCGTGTTTTAATAATGGTCTTGGCGGCGAGACGCCGCCAAGACCCGCGGGCCAGAGGCCCGCGCTACGTAGCGCAGGCGTCCTCGTCTGCGGGTTCCGCCGGCGT
>DASRFK010000041.1:0-12734 GCA_035651635.1 Verrucomicrobiia bacterium
AGCATCAAAAGGGATCAAGCTGCTGGACTACTAAATGGACTACTCCGTGGTTCTCAAGAAGGCATCGTCAACGTAAGTCGTTGATAGAATGGCGCGTCCGGTAGGACTTGAACCTACAACCTTCTGATCCGAAGTCAGAAGCTCTATCCAATTGAGCTACGGACGCACTGGAGAGGCCAGAGCGGCGCGTTCTGCCGGCGGTCTTCTTTGGGCCTCGCGCGGCCTTTCCAGGCGGAACCTTAACTGGCGGGCTGATGCGGGTCAACTGCTGTAGTCCAAACCCCGACGTTAGAATCAGCCCTGGACCGATTTCAAAAAAACGGCCTTGGGCGAGGCTGTCACCACGCGAGAGCTATGAGATATTTCAAAAACGTCAAAGTGGTGGTTGGCATCGGTTTAATCGTCGGCGGCCTGGCCATGATTCTGGCCTGGTTCCTGCACGTCCCGGCACGGGAAATCAGCCGAGGCGAATTCGAACAATTTCTCACCGCCAATGCCTTGTCCGAACCGGTGGTGGCGCCTTCGGCGTACGGCGGCATCTACCACGTGGCAGGCCGGCATAAGCTCGGCAACAAATCTGAGAAGGTTTACATCACGACCCATTTGGATGAAGGCGAGATCAAGCGCTTGTTCGATCAACGCGGCCTGAAAGTGACCCTGCCAGGTGAAGGGCTGCGCGGACAATGGGTGAGCATTCTTTCCACGGTGAGTGTCGTCGGGCTGGTGGTGGGGCTGATGTATTTCCAAAGTAATCTCGGCCGGGGGAAAAGCGCCCAAGTGCATCAGCGGCCGACGGTCACCTTCCGCGAGGTCGCGGGGATTGAAGAGGCTAAAGGGGAGGTGCAGGAGGTCGTGGATTTCCTGCGCGATCCCAAGAAATTCCAGCGGCTGGGCGGGAACCTTCCCAAAGGTGTGCTGCTGATCGGCCCTCCGGGCACCGGCAAAACCATGCTGGCCAAAGCCATCGCCTGCGAAGCCAAAGCGCAGTTCTTCAGCGCGCACGGCAGTGACTTTACCGAGGTTTTTGTCGGTGTCGGCGCCAAGCGCGTGCGCCAGCTCTTCAAGATGGCCCACCGCAACAGGCCGGCCATTATTTTCATCGATGAAATCGACTGCGTGGGAAAAAACCGCAAATTCGACACTCATGGGGAACATCAGCAGACAATTAACGCGCTGCTTGCCGCCATGGACGGCTTCGAAAGCAGCCAGGGTATTGTCGTGGTGGCCGCGACCAACCGACCGGAGGATCTGGATCCCGCCTTGTTGCGACCCGGACGTTTCGACCGCAAGGTTTACGTGCCATTCCCGGATATGAAGGGGCGACGCGCCATCCTCAACACGCACGCGGAAGGCAAACCGATTGTCGACCTCGACAAGGCGCTCGATGTCATTGCCCAAACGACACCCGGCATGTCCGGCGCCGACTTGGCGAACCTGTTGAATGAAGCGGCCATTCTCTCAGCTCTGCAGAACGAGTCCCAGATCACCTCCGTTCATCTCGAATCGGCCCGTGACAAAGTCCGCTTCGGCAAGGAGCGCAAGTCTATGGTCTTGAAGCACAAAGAACGTGAAATGGTCGCTTACCATGAAGCCGGCCATACGATTGTCCATCTTCAGACCCATTTGCTGCCGCCGCTCTACAAAGTCAGCATCATTCCGCGCGGCCAGGCGCTCGGGGTCACGACGCTGCTGCCGGATGAAGACCAGAATCTCCAAAGCAAAAAGTTCCTCCTCGAAGAGCTTTTCGTGCTGATGGGTGGACGCGCGGCCGAGAAGACCTTCTATGATTCGACCACCAACGGCGCTGCCGGCGATCTGGACATGGCCCGCAAAATCGCCCGCAAGATGATTCATGAATGGGGCATGGGTGAGAAGCTGTACTATGAACCGGAACAGCGCGATGCCGAGGCCGAAATCAACCGGCTCCTGGACACCGCCGATCGCCACGCCTTGGCGACTATCGAATCCCAAAAAGAAGCAACTGACAAGCTGGCCCAAGCTCTCCTGGCGCGGGAAACACTCACCCGTGACGAAGTGCTTGAATTGTTAGATCTAACGACCGATCCGACGTGTAGCGCCTCCGCGGACCGTTGCCTGGCGGCGGTTTGAACCGCAAGTCAGCGACGATCGATCCGCTTTACCGGGACCAGGAAGGACGATTCGCCCCAGCGTTGGAGCACAACCCGATGGCGCTTCAAGGAACGGTTCGGCCAGGATGGAGGTTTTGACGGAAAAAGGCGCCGGGCCGACAACCTGACGTCATTGTAAACGACCGTGAACGAGTGAGGTGGGCGACCGGTCTGCCAAGATGGCGCAACGCTCTGGAGGGCTGCCCCCTGTTGCCAACAGTTCATGCTTATATGACGCATGAGAATGGCTTTTGGTTTCCGAAAAAATGGAACACCACTCGAGTTTCCCGCTGAAAGCCGGGACTCCGAACTTGCGAGCAGGCTGAAAGTCTCCGCTACTCGCGCACGCCCCAGGGATCAAATAATCTCGCGAATCTCGGCAGGGCGGCCGTTTTGTACTCAGGCCAAGGACAGCAGATGAGGACGGCTTTAACGCGTTTCTCCGACTTGAGTTTGGCGAGATCGCTCAATACTTCAAATTGCAACAAGCTCGGGCTGTTTTGAGTCGTGGCGGCACAATCATGCACGAGGACCCGGCAGCCCCCGCTTTTCAGCACCTTGGCAACATGGAGGCCGGCGGATTCCTCGACGATGTAAGTTCCTGGTCGGTATGCCATTCCCAGCACGACCGCAGTGTCGCCCGGCTTCAGACAGGCTTGGGCCTGCTCGGCGAGTCGTTGATTGGCTAGCTGATTCACCGCGTCCGTGGCATCGGCCAGGGCGGCGCTCAAGCCGACCTGCTTGGCGGCGTAAGATACCAGCCGGTTATCGCGCGGGAAACACGGTCCGCCGTAACTGAGGCCGGCGCGCAGGTACTTTTTGCCAATTCGGGAGTCCGCGCCGATCGCATCGAGGATGGAATGAACGTCGGTATCCTCGTATTGTTCAGCAATCATGCGCAACTGATTGGTGAAGCTGATTTTCATCGTAATGTAGCTGTTGACTGAAATCTTGGCCAACTCGGCGCTGGTAATCGACATGCGGGCAATGGTGGGCCGATTCGTGTTGTACTGGGCATAGAGTTTGGCCAGCAGGTCGCCGCTGCGCTCGTCCGATTCACCGATGAGGACCACGTCTGGTTCGAGCAATCCGCGAATCACATTGCCCAGCGCGATGAATTCGGGGTTGTAACAAAATCCGAATTTTTTGCCGCAAGCGCCCCCGATTTGCTGTTCGAGCATTGGGATGATGACTTTTCGGCAAGCGCTCGGAGTGGTCGTCGAGCTGACCACGAACAAGTGAGTCTTTTTACCGGCTTCCTTGACAGCTTGCGCAATCGGCTGCAAGGCGCGCATAAGAAATTCATTCGAGAAGCTTCCGTCGGGCAGGCTGGGCGAGGGCACGATCACAAAAGAGGCATCGGTCTCAACCGCGTCGCGCGCCTGCGTCGTCGCGCGCAGCCGGCTTTTGGCTTCGGCAACCGTTTCGGCGAGTAGTGGTTCGTCCAGGGGCGGCTGGCCGGCATTGACCTTTCGCACGACCTCAGGGTTATTATCAATGCCCAGGACCTCGAATCCGCGCTGGGCGAATGTGGCGGCCATGCACGCCCCGAGCTTGCCCAAGCCGACCACCGAAAGCCGTTTTAAACTCAACATAGAAGCGCGCAGCATCCTCAAACAAAAATTCGAGTGCAAGTTATTTGCCCAGCGCCGCGCCGAGGGCCCGCCCGGCGACGTCGATTTAGCTCGTATCGCACACTTTCCAGGCTGCGATACCGCACGGCTGGACACAGTTAAATCCGAGCCCGCAAATCGCAAATCGTGAACTCGAATCCGCGGTCGCCCCGAATTTGCGGGGAAATCTTTAGGCGAACACACCCCAGCGACCCGCAAAGCCCGCCCCCGAAACCCGGCCAGCGGTTTCGGTTGACGAGCGCGGGCGCGAGCCCGAGTTTTACACTCATGAGTAAAACCCTGTTTGAGAAAATCTGCGCGCGCGAAGTTCCGGCCGCCATTGTTTACGAGGATGATCTGGTGCTGGCCTTTCGGGATATCAAGCCCCAGGCGCCGGTTCATGTCCTGCTCGTGCCGAAAAAGCCCATTCCCCGGATCGCCGAAGCCAAGCCGCAAGACCATCAAGTCCTCGGGCACTTGTTACTCAAGGCGGCCGAGGTGGCCGAAAAGTTGGGCCTGACCAAGTCGGGGTTTCGGTTGGTGTTTAACAATGGACCTGATGCCGGCGAGGCCGTCCCGCATTTGCACTGCCATATTATCGGCGGACGACAGCTCGGCTGGCCGCCAGGATGAAGAGTTTCAGGTAAAAAGCGGCCCGGTATGCACCGAGCCGCTCAACCCAACTGAACCAGCTACCATGAAAAGCGGGGCAGCTCCGTACCGTTTTATTAGCTGCCCCCAGGCAGTGTTATAAGAACCCAACCTCTTTTCGGACGCGCGTCCGCGCGATTTTATTCGAAGCTTGCCAAATAGTCCTTCGCGGGCAAGGTACTGCGTGGAACCGTATGACGTCCTCCGAGGGTCCGGCACCCACTGATGCACAGCCCCCGCCACGGCCTGGAGCGGGCAGTTCCCGGGCTTGGCCGATTACCTGGATCGCGATTGTGGCGCTCATGGTGGGCGGCGGACTCTACGTTTTTAAATCCTGCCGCGATTTGCCGGGCGAAACGCTGGAAAAAAGCGGCAAACTGGTCCAATCGATCGGACAACAGGTCCTGCAAGTGGCCAGCGCCTTCAGGCAAGGTACGATCACCACCACTTTCACCAGTTATGCCACCACCCTAAGCGGCAGCCAGTACCTGCAGTTTGCCACCCTCTCCCAACGCGAGACTTTTACCCGTACCGATGAATCAAGTTTGCTCTTCGGGTACATCCCTTTGCCGGACGTCATCGTCGAGGCTTCCGCTCCGGTGACCTACACGTATTATTTGGATCTGAATGCGTCGTGGGATTTTGTCCTGCGGGACGGGGTCATTTGGGTCACCGCGCCGGATATCAAATTCAACAAACCGGCGCTGGATGTCTCCCACATTACGTATGAAGTCAAAAAAGACAGCCATTTCCGCAACACCTCCGAAGCAATGGAAAACCTGCGCAGTTCGATGACCTGGATGTGCTACCAGAAAGCCAAGGCCAACATCGAACTGGTGCGCGAGACCGGCCGCAAACAGACGGAAAGTTTCGTCGAGAACTGGCTGGCGAAATCTTTTGCGGATGGCAAAAAGTACCCCGTGAAAGTCCGCTTCCGCAACGAAAAGTCCGCCTCAGCGCCAGTTACTCCCGCTAATGGTGATAATGCCCCGGGATTTTCCCGTTGAGTCAGCACCCGGCCCCGTTTAGGTTAGCGCCGAATGAAGGTGCTTGTGACAGGCGGCGCGGGCTATATCGGATCAGTGTGCGCGGAGGAGTTGCTCAAGGCCGGACACGACGTCACGATATATGACAATCTCAGCGAGGGACACCGTTCGGCGGTGGACCCGCGCGCGCGTTTTATTCTCGGGCGTCCGGAAGCCGAGGGAGACATCCTCAAGGCGGTCCAAAGCGCTGAACCGGAGGCGATCCTGCACTTCGCGGCCAACGCCCTGGTGGGCGAATCCATGACGCACCCCGGAAAATATTTTGGCAATAATGTGTGCAATGGATTGAAGTTGTTGGAGGCCGCCCGGACTGCCGGTGTGAAGAAATTCGTGTTCAGTTCGACGTGTGCCACCTACGGACCACCGGATCGTGTACCGATGACGGAGGATTTGCCGCAACGCCCGATCAATCCCTACGGTGAGTCGAAGCTGATGTTCGAGCGGATGCTGCATTGGTATGGGCAGTTGCACGGACTGGAATTCGTCGCTTTCAGGTATTTCAACGCCGCCGGCGCCACCCAACGTTATGGCGAGCATCATCGCACCGAAACCCACCTCATACCCAACGTGCTTAAGGTGCCTCTGGGCCAGGCAAAGCAATGCGAGATTTACGGCACCGATTACCCGACGCCGGACGGCACCTGCATTCGGGACTACATCCATATAGTGGACCTGGCTCAGGCGCATATTCTGGCGTTGCAACCAGGCAAAAGAGGTTTTTTCAATCTGGGCAACGGAGATGGTTACTCGGTTCGGGAAGTGATCCAGACCTGTGAAAAGGTTGCGGGCTGCAAAATCCCGGCGGTCGAGCGTCCGCGACGGCCGGGTGACCCGCCGAAACTGGTGGCCTCGGCCGCCAAGGCTATTCAAGAGCTTGGCTGGAAACCTGCTTACCCTAAGCTTCAAGACATTGTCGCCACGGCGTGGGCCTGGCATCAAAAACATCCAAACGGATATCCGGACTGATACCTGAGCAAGATCCAAGCCCCGTGAACGAATCGGAAACACCCAGAAGAGTTTTGTTGGTTGACGACGACCCAGTTGCAATGCGCATTTATCGCGATGGCCTGGCCCGGCGCGGATTCGCCGTCACCACGGCCGCGGACGGCCTGCTGGCCCTCAAAGAATTGCGCACCAGCCCTCCTGAAGTCGTTGTGCTGGACTTGATGATGCCGAAGCTATCGGGGGTCGAAGTGCTGAAATTTGTGCGCAGCCAGCCGGAGTTGCAGTCGCTGCCGGTGATCGTGCTTTCCAATGCCTACATGGACAGCCTGGCCAAGGACGCATCCAGGATGGACGTGCAAAAGGCATTGCTGAAGATCAAATGCAATGCGGACTCTTTGGCGGCGGCCATCCGAGAGGTGCTTGCCGGCCGCTCGGTCAGCGGGGGGATCGACCAACTGCTGGCGGTACCGAGCGATCCGCCTCCCCCCAAAACCGCGCCGGTGAAGGTTGCGCCGCCCGTTCCGCGCGTCCGCGAGCCACTTCCACCAGCCGCGGCTGTACCCCCGCCGCACATGGATCAAAGCCCGGCGCCGTTGACTCCGGCGGGGCTGGACACCAAAGAAGTGGCGCGCCAGGAGCTCGGGGTGTGCTCGCAGCGAATCGGACGGCAACTGCGGGAGTGTCTGGATTTGTTTACTCAGGCCCGCGAGCCGCTTGAACGCAGGCTGCGCCTGGAAGACCTGTACCGCAAAGTTCATTTTCTGACGGGTCTCGCCGCCTTGGCCGATTATCCAGGCCTGGCTCAAATGGCCAGTGCTTTTGAAGCGATGGTATTTGGGCTGATGGACAAGCTGCCCCAGCCGCAACCGTCAATGGAACTGACGACCGCTCAGGCAGTGGCATTTTTGCAGCAGCTGCTGCAGCAGCCCGCGGCGTTGCCGGCCGGCATTCATCACACGCCGGCCATTCTGGTAGTCGACGACGATCGGCTCTCCGCGCGCTTGGTGGTCACCGCTTTGCGCAACGCGCAATTGCAGGCGCGCGGCACCGAGAGCCCGGAGTTGGCCTTGCAATGGTTAAAGGAAAAATCCTATGACCTGGTGTTACTGGACATCGAAATGCCGGGGATGAACGGGTTTGAGGTGTGCCAGCGAATTCGCCAGTTGCCCGGCTACGACAAAACGCCTGTCATTTATGTCACCTTCCATTCGGATTTTGAGACGCATTCGAAATCCGAGCTGAGCGGGGGAAACGATCTGATCTCGAAACCGATCGTGCCAACCGAGCTGGCGGTTAAAGCACTGATGCACTTGCTCAAGAGCCGCCTGGCTAAGCCGGCTGGGTGACGGGCGGAGCAAAGCGGCCGTAGCGCAGCGCCAACGTTGGCAGCACCAGCAAATTCAGCGCGGTGGAGGTCGCCAGGCCGCCCAGGATTACGATGGCCATCGGGCCTTCGATTTCACGCCCGGCCTCGCCGGTGCCAATTGCCAGAGGTAACAGCCCGAGCGCCGTTACGGTAGCCGTCATGATGATGGGCAGCAGGCGTTCGGATGCGCCGCGCAGGGCGGCTTCCGCACCCCAGGTCATGCCTTCCACAGTCACAAGATGCTCGAAGTGGGAGATCATCATGATGGAATTGCGGGTCGTAATGCCAAAGAGAGTTACAAAACCGACCAAAGATCCGATCGTAAGCGAATTCTGGTCCGGGCTCAGCCGGCTGCTCAGCCACACCGCCAGCACTCCACCGACGAGCGCGAAAGGGATATTGATCAGCACGAGCAATAGATTGCGCCAGGTATGAAAAACGATTGAGAGCAAAATGAGAATTCCCACCGCAGCAATGGCCGAATGCAGCAACAGTTCGCGTTGCGCTTTTTCCTTAGCCTGCGCTGCGCCGCTGAACACCACATACGTGCCAGGCGGTAAACTGACTTTTTGCGAGATTTGGCGCCTGGCTTCCTCGACGAATGAACTGACATCCCGCCCGCTGGTGGCGCAGGTAACAGTTTGCCGACGACGCGCCCCTTCGTGCAGGATAGAGTAACGACCGCTGCTCAATTCAATATCGGCTAACTCGCGCAAGGGCATGCGCAAGCCCTGGCTGCTGCGCAGGAGCAATTGCCCGACATTCTCGGGATCGCGCCGGCTTTGCGGGTCAAGAATCACAGCGACATTAGCCACCTGGTTGCCACGATGGGTCTGCGCGACGACCGTTCCCTGATATGCTGTTTGGATCGCCTCGAGTACTTCGACCGGCCGGAAACCCAGTTGCGTCAGCCGTTCGGATCGCAAACTGATCATTAGCCTGGGGGTGCCCGGAGGCGCCTTGACCTGCACGTCCGCGTGTCCCGGGACACCGTTGAGCACCTTGGCCACTTCTTTAGCTTTGGCGTCCAGAACATCAAGATCGTCGCCAAAGACACTTACCACTACCGGCGCGGTCTCGCCGGAAATTGTCTCGCTCAGCCGATCGCCCAGGAAAGTCAGGACTTCGAATTGAAGGCCGGGAAACGAGGCCAGAAGCGCGCGAATGTCGTCGGCAATTTTTCCCTGGTCCAGGCCGGGAATGGCCTTGAGTTCGACGTGGAACTCACTTTGGCTGGGCGGCCACGTGTCCTCCCCTTGCTCGGCTCGCCCAACCTGCTGCTCGACACTGGCGATGTTGGGATTGCGCAAAAGTTGCTCGGAAACGCGAGTGCCGATGCGCATCATTTCCTGCAACGACGTCCCCGGGGCGGCTCCGACCTGGAGGACGAAATGCCCTTCCCGGAATTCCGGCAAGAAGCCGCCACCAAAGAACTGCATTCGCGTCGCGGCCAGAACGCAAATCACCAACACCAAGGCGATGACCGCCCGAGGCCAGCGCGAGACAAATCCCAACACGCGCAAATACCCTGCTTTCAACCAGCGTTGCACGCGGGGCTCACTGGCGTGTTTGACCCCTTTGCCGAATAGGAGGTAGGCCAGCGCCGGCGTGACTGTCAAGGCAACCAGGAGCGAAGCCATGATGGCCAGGATGTAGCTGAGGGCGAGTGGGGCAAAGAAGCTGCCCTGCAATCCCGTGAGTGTCAGGATTGGTACGAAGATCAAAGCGACAATAAAAGTGGCATAAACCACCGCCCGCCGCACTTCGAGGGAAGCATCGAGGACGACTTGGAAAATCGACCGTCTGGGCCTGGCAGGCTCACCCGCGGAAGAGGGTGAGGCTTTCTCACGGGCCGCCTGGTGTTCGCGCAAGCGCCGGAAGATGTTTTCAACGTCAATGATCGAGTCATCCACCACTTCGCCGAGGGCAATCGCCAGGCCACCCAAGGTGATGGTGTTCAGGGTAATTCCAAGCTTGTCCAAGGCAACGACCGCGGCCAATAACGATAGCGGGATGGCTGCCAGCGAGATGCAGGCGGTCCGTACGCTACCAATCATCAAAAACAAGACCACTGCCACCAGGATACCGCCCAGCGACAACGAATGTCTCATATTCCGCAGAGCCGTTTCAATGAACGTGGCTGGTCGGTGGAGGCGGGAATAAACCGTGATGCCCTCGTGTTGGAACACCTGCTTCATGTCCTCCAAAGCAGCTTCCAGAGACCGCGTCACTTCCAGCGTGTTGGCGCCATATTGACTCGCGGTGGACAGTAAAACTCCCGGACGTCCCATAATTACCGCATCCCCGAACTTGGGTTCAGCGCCTTCGACGACTTGCGCCACGTCCTTAAGCCGAACGCTGAAACCATTCGTATGGGCAATAACCACCTGGCCCAGGATTTGAGCCGTGAGTGCCTGGCCCTCGGTTTGAAGCGTGATTCGTTGATTGGCCGTGTCTACGAAACCAGCCCCCAAAACGCCCGTGGAGATGCGCGCCGCGGCCAGCACGTCCGATATAGCCTGGTCGTAGGCTACCAACCGCTCGGGGATGACCTGAATCTGAAATTCCCGCACTTCGCCACCGAAGACAATGCAGCGCGCGACCCCGGGCACCGATAACATCCTCGGACGCAGCGTCCAATCGGCGAAGGTCCGCAATTGCATCGGAGTGAGTTTGTCGGACACCAACCCGACCTTCAGCAGGTCCATGGTGGAAGAGGTCAACGGGGACATTTGGGGCGTCTTGACGCTAGTGGGGAGTTCGCCGGCGGTTTCGGCAAGTTTCTCACTCAAGGTCTGGCGCGCGCGAAAAATATCCGACCCCTCTTTGAAAACAGCCGTGATCACCGAGAGACCTTGGATGGATTCCGAACGCAAGGATTCCATGTCGCCCAAGCCGTTGATCATCGTCTCAAGGGGTAAGGTAACCAAAAGCTCCACCTGCTCTGGCGCCAGCCCGGGGCATTCGGTCTGGATTACAACTTGTGGCTGAACGAAACTCGGGAACACGTCCATCTTTGCCGTCAGGACGTCGTGCACGCCGTAGCCCAGCAGCACCGCGGCGAGAATAATCACCACACCACGGTGTCGAAGAGAAAAATGAACTAGCGACTGCAGCATGCTGGGCTCTTATTGCTCGCCGCCGCCCTGGCCTTTGAGCTCCTCAGAAAGCAGTTGCTGCGCCCCAACGGTGACCACCTTATCGTGAGGTTTAAGGCCTGTGCCAACGAACCAACCCTCCTCCATTGGAGTATCCAAAACGACGGATTGCCTTTGGAAGACATCGTCCGAGATTTGCAAGTAGACCCAGGTGCTGCCACCGAATCTTACAATTGCGCTCCGCGGCAGCAAAATGCCCGAACGCGCTTCGCCAGCCAGACTGAGATAGCCGGTGAGGGCCGCGCCGGGCACCAGTCGCAAAGGATTTGGGCTTACCAACAGTAAAAAACCTCGACCCTGCATTTGCGGATCCACCGCCGGCGCCGGTCCCAGCAACTGCGCCGGGAGTGGCTTGCTTTCGTCCCGCAGCGTAAACAGCCGGGCCTGTGTAAGCGGGTCGGACGGCGCCTCGCTGGCCGGAACGTCAAGCTCGACCAGGGCACTTTCCAGTAAACCGAGCGACTGCACAAACTCAGGTAAATCCTTGCGTTGGGCAATGGTGCTACCCCAGGCCGCGAGCAACCTCAAGCGGACTGATTGGGCTTGGGCCTGATCATGCACCGCCGTCGCCTGGGCGGCCTGGACCGAGCGCTCGGAAGCGTTGCTTTGGGCTGCCAACGTCTTCAACCGTTGCAATTCCGCTTGCGAGGCTTTTTCGGCAGCCTCGGCCGTAACCAACTCGGCAGTCAGAGCGGCCAGTCCCGAGGTGTCCATGACCCGCCCGTAGGCCTTGAGTTCCGGGCTGACTTGCGCCGCTTCCAGTGCCGTGGTTTGCAGACCCATTGTCTGCTGCAGATTGGTGTCGAGCGTGACGATGACTTCACCATTGGTCCCATGTTGCAGCTTGGCTTCGCCGCCCGTTTTTTCCGAAGCCGGTTCCTTCGGCGCTTCGTTTTTTTCCTCTTGTTTGCCGCACCCAACCAGCAGTGCCGCAAGGAACACCGCCATAAAACGCTCGTTATACCTCATCATCGAGACTCCAGTTTCTGTGGCTGTGAGAAAGGAAGCAGAAAGCGCGCGCGCAGCGGGCGTGCGCCAGGACCTCAAAAGGCGCCTCCCATGCTCTCATGCAGCTTGCGATGCTAAGTTTGGTTGGCTGACCGGAACAGTTGTCATGTGGTTTGGCGCCGACCCACTGCCAATGAACTCCTTATGCCTTGAAACCCTCCTTTGCGCAATGCCCAATCGGCCAGTCCTGACGACCAGATTCCCCTGTGGGGGAGACATGGGCCGAATGGGCATTACCCAAACGACAGCATCGGCACCCAAATACTCTGCCAGTTCTCATTACGGCCCTGGTCATTTTTTGCTGCACCCTGTTCAATTTTTGATTAGATGTAATTCTTATATATACCACTTTAATTCTGTTGACTAATATGTTTCGGCGAATAGATTTTCTCTATGAACAAAAAGCAGCGGGCCAAAACGGGCTCTTGGTCATGGCCCGGCCCGAAGCTCAATGCTCCTGATGCTCAGGAGTATCCATCCACTCAGTGAAAGAGCGCTTTTACCAGTTGCAGAAGGAATCATTTTCCCGGTTGCCGGCCCCCTGAAGAGCTATGAAGAAACTCAATTCGCCCTCAAATACACATCGGTTGCGTCATACGTGTGGCGCTTTTACTCTGATTGAACTGCTGGTAGTCATTGCGATCATCGCCATTTTGGCGGCCATGATCCTGCCGGCTCTCTCCCGGGCCAAGCAAAAGACCCAGGGCATCTACTGCCTCAACAACACCAAGCAAATGGCCTTGGCTTGGACCATGTATGCGGGAGACAACAGCGAGAAGCTGGTCTATAACCGGGATGGCACCGATGTTGGGTTGTCG
>DASRFK010000042.1:0-20294 GCA_035651635.1 Verrucomicrobiia bacterium
CGTGCGCCACTGCACTCAAACGGGCCAGCGCTAAGTATCGCCGCGCCGGCCGACGCGCCACCGAGCCGCAGCAGGAAATCGCGCCGCGAAACACGCCGGGTAACCTTCATGGTATCACCGGTTCAAGCTTCACGTAGTCCAGGCCGGACATGTAATTTTTGATTGCCTTGTCATTAGCCCCGAGCACCTCGATCGTGAGCTTGTGTTGGCCGGCGCTGAGTTCGCGCTGGCCAAAGCGGAGCAGCCCGCTGGCGACAACCGACGAATGATAAAGGTCTAAAGGTTCACCAAGCTTTTGCCCGTCCAGGTAAAGTTGAACAATACCATAATCGGGGGCCTTGGTCAGCTGCAGGCCCAGCCTGTAAGTGCCGGCTTTGGCGACCGGCAATGCCAGGTCCAGTTTGTCGCCGGGCTTGGCGTTGATCCACCACAGGTGCGCGTCTCCGCTCCAGGATTCGCCAAAGCCAGTCATGTCCTGCTCTTGCGGGTCGCCGCCGGTTTTGGACAAAACCTTGAGACTTTCGCCTTCAAGGACATCTTTCGCTTTGACGCTCTGCACGGGAGTCCAATAGCCAACGCGCTCGTTCAAGGCGACCGGGGCATAGGGATCTTTGCCATCGGCGGACAAGTACCAGTAGGCCATCGCGGCGTACAAAGTCGGGCGCTGATTTGGATAATATTTTTCGAGGTCGCCTTCAAAACCAGTATGGAAGGGCACATTGTCCGGGATGTGCCAGCGGTTGACCGAGATGTGCCCGCGGCTGTTCCCATCGTTATGGGTCTGATTATGAAAAGCGTGCTGGAACAAACCCGGATCGGACCAGGCGTATCCGAAATAATCCTCCGAGCCCGTACCGAAAGTGGAAGGGAATTTCTCGCCGTCCACAAAGAACTTCTCATCGCCCTCGCCCCACCAGCCACCCCGCGGGTTCCAAATGTGCAACATCATGCCGACGAACCGGCCGGAGCCTTCGGTCTTGAGCACCGGCCAATCGATCTGGCGGTCGGGGGCGGTCGGCAGAAACGCATCGCGATGCCACTTGGCATGGAACCTGGCCAATTGCTCGAGCGGACGTGAAAGAGGCGAATGGGTTATTTCAAAGGTGACTCGGCGCGCGATATTGGTTCCATTGTTGACGAGCTGGATTTTAGCTTCTTTGCCAAAGGGCATGTACCAGTTGCAGTACCACCAACCGTCGTCCGTCAAGCCAAGCGTGTATGAGCGATAACGATTGGCGCCCGGCGCGGTGCCGAAAAAATCGCCGAGCGGAGCCCAAACGGCCGGTTGCTTTTCGCCATCCCAGTTGATCTGCAGGCAAAGCTCGCGTAAGAAGTCCAGGTCGGCCGGCGCGGCGGGCAGGTCCAGTTTTACCCGAATTCCCTTCAGCGCACGGGGGCCTTTGAGGGTGACCACATTGGCATGGCTGCCAGGGCGCGCTTCGATTGTTCGCTGCAGCACTCGATCCTCGGAGCTTTTTTGAACCACACCGCCATTGTTGAGGAGGACGTCAGCCTGGTCGAGCGCGGCCAGATCTTCCGGGCCAAGTTCCCGTTTAAAGGTCGGGACCTGGGTTCCTTTAGGAAAGGTCTCGTAAACGAAATGGAAGTAAGCGCCCCAGCCTTTATCCGCAACGATCTTGCACGATTTTTGATAGGGGATCGGCGTGTAATTATTCCAGCCGCGAGCAACGGTATGCACGAGGGTTTTGCGGGTGAATGGCTCATTTTTGCCGTCAAAATATCCTTTAAACGGCAAGTCAATGACCGGCTCGGCGGCGCCATCGAGGTAAATGCGGACGTGGCCTTCCTGCGGCATGGCCGACCAGGTCCGCCAGATGCATCCGGGACCTTCCATCTCGGCCATAACTTCCTTGTCTCCTTCGCGTCGGATAATGCCGTTACCATCGCCATTGGCGTCCCAATTGAGGTACCTGTCAGTCGCCGCGTCGTATCGGCTTTTGCGATCGTAACTGGACCACTGGGCGCACTGATCGCCCGGAGCGGGTAAAGTCGCCAGGTACTCGAGGTCGGTGATGCGATGAACGAGATCGACGTAGGATAATGCCTGGGGTTGCGCTGGGGCTGACGGCGACACCGTGAAGGCGCCGAAACAAGCAAGGATCAAAAGGCTCGAACGAAGCAGAAAATGGCTTTTCATGGGATTAATCCAAAGCGCGGCCGCCCTGGGCGATAGTTTCCTGGTCAAAGACACGGGAACCGAGCACGATTTTTTTCGGGACAGTCTCGCCTTGGAGGATTTTTAAGGCGGTGTCAATGGCTTCGGCGCCGCCGGTGGGATATTGGAAGGTCGCGCTGAGGATGCCTTGTTGCACATAGGCGACGCCTTCCTGGGGCAAGGCGTCGATCCCTACGAAGAGCATTTCTTTTTCACGTCCGGCGGCTTTGGCGGCGAGGTAAGCGCCGTGCGCGCCGGGATCGTTATGGGCATAGACACAATCGATTTTGTTGAACCGGGCCAAAGCGCTCTCCATTTCCTGGCGCGCGTCGGGTTCGAGCCATTTCATGTCAGCGTCGAAGACGATTTCGAGGCTGGTGCCCGCAATGGCTTCACGAAATCCGCTGTCGCGATCTTGCCCCGGAATGGAGGTCATCAGCCCTTTGAGCTCGACAACTTTTCCTTTGCCTCCGAGCTTTTTGACAATCCATTCCCCGGCGGCGTGCCCGATTTTCTTGTTGTCCGCTCCAATAAAGCACGAGTACTTGTCGCCGAGGACTGCGCGGTCCAGGACGATGACGGGTATGCCGGCGTCCATAGCTTTGGCCACCGGTTCGGTTAAGGGCTGGGCCTCTTTAGGGCTAATGATGATCAGGTCGACCCCGGCGCTGACGAATTCTTCCAGGTGCGCCCGTTGTTTCAAGGTATCGTTCTGAGCATCCTTAAAAATCACCTGCAGGTTGGGATGCTTATCAGCCGCGGCTTTGATCTGGGCGTTCATCTCGACGCGCCAGGGCTCGCCCAAATTGCACTGGCTCATGCCGATGGTGTAACTGGACTTGGGCTTCCTGGTGGTCGAATCGCTTTTGGGGGTTGATTCAGGTTCGGATTTACCACACCCGCTAAGAAGCAATCCAGCTACAGTGACACCCGAAAATAGAACGGCCAGCAGAGGGTTTTTGCAGTGCGGCATAAGTGTGAGCCCTTGATAGCCCTTTGAGAGGAGCTTGAAAAGTGATTTTTGGAAAAGGTGCACCGCGGAAAGCCACGGCTTGTACGGATAAAAAAGAAACGGACTGAGAGCGTGTTTTAAAAATACCGACTGGGGCCTGGCCGTATGGGGTTTGGAGTCCCGCCTTCAGGCGGCCCGGTGCCAAACCGCCTGAAGGCGGGACTCCGAACCGAATTCTAAACGCGCTCTGAGGATCCTGCGCAGCGTTCTCGCCTGCTGTACCGCCGACTTTCAGTCGGTAGGCCTTCCCGTGCAAACGCGCCAGCCACAGCTAAATTAGGGGCCTCAGATCGGATTTCGGTCTCCTTTCGGATTTCGGCGCCTTCGGCCTTCGGATTTTACTTCCTGCGCCTCTGAGCGAGGACGGCCACCACAATAATCACTCCAGTCAACATCAGGCGGCTGGCTTCGGGGACGGCATTGATGCTCAGAATTTTGTCCAGGTAGCCAATGGTAAGTGTGCCGAGCAAAGTGAGTCCAATCCCGCCGCGACCGCCGCTCAAAGTGGTTCCGCCGATCACGACGATGGCGATGGCGGTTAATTCGTACCCGGCTCCGGCTTCAGGATCGCCCTGTTGTTCCTGAGCCGCCTGACAAATGCCGGCTACCGCGGCCATCAACCCGCTGGCGGAGTAAGCCAGCACCTTGGTCAGTTTGACGGGGACGCCCGATAAGCGAGCGGCTTCCTCGTTTCCACCAATGGCATATATGTAACGGCCAAAACAATGCCGCGAGAGGAGCACCCAGGTTAGCCCGGCGCAAACCAGGAAGATGACGCTTACCACGGCCAGGTGGCCGTGCAGGATTCGGTTGTCGATCAAACGGAAGACGCCGGGCACATCGACATACCGATACGTGCCGTCAGGGTTCTTTACGGCGGTCGAAACCTTCATTCCGCCGGAAATCGTTTTGGCCAGGCCGCGCGCGAAAACCATCATCGCCAGAGTGGCGATAAACGGCTGGATTCCCCACCAGGCGGTGACGCCACCGGCAACAGCTCCGCAAATCATTCCGACCAGCAAAGAAACCGGCAGCGAGAGCCAGGGCGACCAGCCCAAGTGGATGCTCATCAGCGAAAAGCTGACGGCGACCAAGGCCAGGACGCTGCCGACGGCCAAATCGATGCCACCGCTGATGATGACCAAAGTCAGACCGCAGGCCAGGATGCCGTAAACGGACGCCTGGCGAAGCGCGTCGCGGTGCGTGTCGGTCTTCAAAAATGCTCCATTGCCATTGAACACAATGCCGAGCAACAGAACGAAAAGCAGCGCTACCAACGCGCGAGTGGCCGGAATACTCCATAGCTGGGCAAGCAAGTTGCCTCCGGGCTGTGGTCGCTGAGCGGGAGCCGAGGGTTTCGGGCCAGGGATTTCGCTCTGGCTAGGCAACGCCTGGCTCATATTCGATTGCGAAGCCTGGCCTCTCAGATCCTCGCGTCAATCGACCATTGGCAATTGACGATCGGCAATTGGCAATTCTCAGATTCCAACTCACTTCCCCTGTTCGATCAACTCCATCACTCGCGCCACAACTTCCTCCCCCTTGACTGCCACCAGTGTCCCGGCACGCGGCTTGAGCTCAACTTCGCCTTTGGCCAGGGATTTCTCACCTATCGCAATCCGGATCGGAAAGCCGACCAATTCGGAGTCCTTGAACTTCACGCCGGGGCGTTCATTACGGTCATCCAGGATCACATCCACGCCGCGAGTGGTGAGTTCATTATAGATGGCCTCGGCGCGTTTCATGACCTCGCTTTCTGGCGCAACCGAGAGAGGGGTGATACAAACAATATAGGGAGCCACGCTGAGCGGCCAGACGATGCCGTTGTCGTCGTGGCTCTGTTCGATCACCGCTTGCAAAGTGCGCGTCACGCCAATCCCGTAACATCCCATGATGGCCGGCTGTTGTTTGCCCGATTCATCCAGGAACAAGGCCTTCAAGGCGACGCTGTATTTCGTTCCCAGTTTGAAGACATGGCCGACTTCGATCGCGCGCTGCACCTTGAGGGGTTTGCCACACTTGGCGCAAGGTTCGCCCGGTTGCACAATGCGCAGGTCGGCCCATTGTTTGACGACGATATCGCGGCCAATGTCGACGTTTCGGAAATGGAATCCATCTTCATTGGCGCCCGTGGTCATGCCATCGGCCTTGCGCAATCGTTCGTCCGCGTAGACTGCATGGGCGCTGACGCCGACCGCGCCCAGGCTGCCGGGATGCGCCCCCAGCGCTTCAAAGATCTCCGGCGGCTCGGCCGCCCGGAAGGTCGTGGTGCCAAGCGTCCCGGCCAATTTAGCCTCATTAAGTTGATCGTCGCCCCGAATCAGGATCAGCACAGGCTTGCTTTCAACGATATAAACAAGCGTTTTGATCTGACGCTCCGCCGGCACCGAGTGAGGCGTGCGAGTCAAGGCTTCGATCGTCACGACTCCAGGCGTGGCGAATTTCTCCACAGCGGGGGATGGCCCGCTTGGGGCAGTCGAGCCCGGCGCGGCGCTGGTCGCCTTCTCGACGTTGGCCGCATATTCACAGGCCTCGCAGAAAACCACTTCGTTTTCACCCGTTTCGGCCGGGACCATGAATTCATGGGAGAATTTACCCCCCATCACGCCGGTGTCGGCTTCAACCGCGATCGTCTTCAGACCGCAGCGCTTAAAAATGCGCGCGTAGGCATCGTACATCTTGCGGTAGCTTTCCTGGGCCGACTCGTCGAGGGCGTCAAAGCTATAGGCATCTTTCATGATGAATTCTTTGGCCCGCATCAGGCCAAAGCGCGGGCGGATTTCATCGCGAAACTTGGTTTGAATCTGGTAAAAATTCTTCGGCATCTGCCGGTAGGAACTAATTTCCCCGGACACCAGCGTAGTGATTACTTCCTCATGCGTAGGTCCCAGCACCCATTCCTTTTTGGCGCGGTCGCGGGCCTTAAAAAGCACGTCCACCATAATGTCGTAGCGGCCGCTCTGCTGCCAAAGCTCCGGAGGCTGCAGCGCGGGCATCAACACTTCAAGCGCTCCCGCTCGGTTCATTTCTTCGCGCACAATCTGCTCAACCTTCCTTAAAGCCCGCAATCCCAACGGCAGAAAGGTATACAAGCCGCCGGTCAACTTTCGGATCAGGCCAGCTCGCAATAGCAGCTTATGCGAGATAATCTCGGCTTCCGCCGGGGTTTCTTTCAATGTTGGAATCAATGTCTGTGACCAACGCATATGAGCTGCGCAGTGTGCAGAGGCGAAGAGAGGTTGGCCAGTCGGAAGTGGGGGCGGCGCCAAACCCCGCCAAAATCTGAAATCCGAAGGTCGAAATCCGAAGGATTCGAAATCCGAATCCCCTGCGTCCGCCAGTCACAACGCAGCAAAAACATAGGCGCAAGAGAACGCGAGGATCTAAACCGGACCCGTTTGTTCCCTTTGCGTTCCTTTGCGGCTACAATTCGGGTTTCGGTTTTCGGCCTTCCTTCGGATTTCGGCCTTCGGAATTCGGATTTTCCGCCCCGGGTGGCGGGGCCGGGTCTACTTCACGCCATTGACCAGCGGGGCGAGTCCCTGAATCCTAACCTCGAGCCGATCACCCGACTCAATCGGCCCCACACCGCTGGGCGTGCCGGTGAGAATGACGTCGCCGGGCAGCAAAGTCATGTTGGTCGAAACAAAACTGACCAACCGGAAGCAATCGAAGATTAGCTGGCGTGTGTTCGAGTTCTGGCGCAGTTGACCGTTTTGGAAGAGCTGAATCGTCAGCTCATGGGGATCGATCTTAGTTTCGACAAACGGCCCGAGCGGAGTGAACGTGTCGAACGATTTGGCCCGGGTCCATTGGCTTTCCCCGTTTTGAATAGTGCGGTCGCTAATGTCCTGCGCGGCGGTGTATCCGTAAATGTAACGGGCGGCAGCGGCGGGAGTCACGTTGCGCACGCGGCGCCCAATGACGATGGCCAGCTCGGCTTCGTAGTCCGTGCGGTGATTCGGAAAAGGGACCTCGATTTTACCGCCGTCGCAGAGCAAGGAAGTAGTTGCCTTGAGCCAGAAGAGTGGTTCCTTGGGCAAAGGCTTATTGGATTCGCGCGCATGGTCGGCATAATTCAAGCCCACCGCGATAATCTTGGTCGGCGCTACCGGCGTGAGCGTGCGAACCCCTTTGACTTTGATTGGCTTCTTTTCAAAAGAAGGCGAGCCAAAAGGATCTCCCTGGAGCCGAAACACTTCGCCATCGACGACCTTGGCGAAAAAGATTTCGTCACCTTGCTGGAATCGACCAATGGCTGCCATAGGCGCCAGAGGTGTACCAAATCCACCGGGCGGCTCGCAAGGCATAAAGAGCTTTGACTTTAGGTCGGACAGGACTGAGCCGTCCGAGCGGCGCTGGCCGGGAACGTCATTGTGTTCCTGTTCACGACCGTCACTCAATCGGCTTGTAACCGACTAACCCGCTTCGCACACTGGGAAAGCGACCCTGCGAACTCATGAAATTGGGATTGGGACTATACCGCCACCAACTGAATCAGGAGCATTACCGGTTCGCGCGGCAGTGTGGCTGCACCCACCTGGTCGTTCACTTGGTCGACTACTTTCGTTCTTCGCGCAGCAATAGACCGGGTGACCAACCCGTCGGCGACGACACGGGTTGGGGCCTGGCCGGGGATCCTGAAGGACTGTGGACCTACGAGGAGATCCTTGAAATAAAACGTCAAATCAATACCGCCGGCCTGGAACTCGAAGCGATAGAGAATTTCGATCCGGCTCATTGGCACGATGTACTCCTGGGCGGCCCCAAAAAGCAGCAACAGCTCGGCAACCTGAAAACAATCATCCGCAACGTCGGGCGCGCCGGCGTGCCGATCCTTGGGTATAACTTTTCCATCGCCGGGGTGGCCGGCCGGATCAAAGGACCCTTTGCGCGAGGCGGAGCCGAAGCGGTCGGGATGAATGGACCACTGGATGAGCGGATGCCTGCGGGGATGGTTTGGAATATGATCTACAGCCCAACGGCAACCCCGCAGACTGTGCCGAGTGCCACTCACGACGAGCTTTGGCAGCGTCTGAAAGATTTTTTGGACACCGTCGTGCCGGTCGCCGAAGACGCCGGCGTGGTGCTGGCGGCCCATCCAGATGATCCGCCGATGCCCACACTGCGGAGTCAACCCCGGCTCGTGTACCAACCACATTTGTATCAAAAGCTCCTGGATTTAAAGCCAAGCCGCTCGAACGCTCTGGAATTTTGTGTCGGAACATTGGCCGAGATGACTGAAGGCGACCTTTATCAATCCGTTCAACAATACTGCCGTCAAGGCAAGCTGGCCTACGTGCACCTGCGCAACGTGCGCGGCAAAGCGCCGTTCTATAAAGAAAGTTTCATCGATGACGGCGATGTTGATGTGCCCCGCGTGCTGCGGATTTTGAAAGAAAACAATTTCGAAGGCGTCATTATTCCCGATCACGCTCCGCAAATGAGCTGCGCGGCACCCTGGCACGCTGGCATGGCCTTCGCCCTTGGATATCTGCGGGCCGCGATCAATGCGTGTCAGGCTGACAACTCATAAACATAATATATGAACTTACATGCCCCGGTCATTCTCCTGCTGGCTTCCTTCAGCGCCGTGGGGGCCGACTCCCTCACCAATGCGCAGCCGATGCTGGGCTTTAGTCCGGAGGCCGCGGCCAAAGAGAGGGACCTCGAAGCTCGATTCGATTCCGCTCTCAAACGGGAAAACTTGCGTGATTGGATGAAGCAGCTCACCGCGCATCCCCATCAGCTCGGATCGCCCTATGACAAAGCAAACGCCGAATTCATTGCAGACTTGTTCCGTTCCTGGGGGTACCAAACGCAAATCGAGGAATTTGAAGTTCTTTTCCCCACGCCAAAAACACGGGTCCTCGAGATGACGGCTCCGGAACACTTTACCGCCAGGCTGGCGGAGCCGCCCATTCCTCAGGATTCGACTTCCAGTCTAACCAGTGAGCAACTGCCGACTTACAACGCTTACTCCAAAGACGGCGACGTCACTGGCCAACTTGTGTACGTCAACTATGGCAGGCCCGCAGATTACGAAGTGCTCGCCGAACGCGGGGTGGACGTGGCTGGCAAAATCGTCCTGGCCCGCTACGGGGGCTGTTGGCGGGGAATCAAACCAAAGGTGGCGGCGGAGCACGGCGCCATTGGCTGCCTGATTTATTCCGATCCGCGCGACGATGGTTATTTCCAAGGCGATACCTATCCGGCCGGGGCCTGGCGCAATGAAAATGGAGCGCAACGCGGTTCGGTGTGCGATCTGCCGCTGTATCCCGGTGACCCCTTAACACCGGGGGTCGGGGCGACCAAGGATGCGAAGCGATTGAGCCAGGCAGAAGCCCCAAGCCTGGCAAAAATTCCCGTGCTTCCGATGTCGTATGGAGATGCCACCCCTTTACTGCGCGCCTTGCGCGGGCCGGTGGCGCCGGAACCCTGGCGCGGAGCGCTCCCACTCACTTATCACCTCGGACCCGGCCCGGCGACCATTCACCTCAAGCTCGAGTTTGATTGGAAACAAACCCCCGTCTACGACGTGATCGCCAAGTGGCCGGGCCGCGAGCGGCCAGATGAATGGGTCATCCGCGGCAACCACCAGGACGCATGGGTTTGCGGCGCTGACGATCCTGTCAGCGGCACCGTGGCTTTGCTGGAGGAAGCCCGAGCGGTCTCCGAATTGACACACCGGGGAGGGCAGCCGCGGCGAACGATTGTTTACACCGTCTGGGATGGAGAGGAACCCGGCCTACTGGGCTCAACGGAGTGGGTCGAAACACACGCCGAGGAATTGAGCCGGAAAGCCGCCGTATATGTCAACACCGACAGCAACGAGCGAGGTTTTCTGAATGTCGGGGGGTCACATACGCTTGAGCGATTGATGAACGAGGTCGCCCGCGACGTTCCGGACCCGGAAACGCATGAGAGCGTCGGGACCCGCTGGCGCGCTGAGCGCATCCTCAAGGCGGCCATGGCGGATCGAAAAGAAATTCGGGACCGGCCAGACCTCCGCATTGAGGCGCTGGGGTCGGGCTCGGATTATACTCCGTTTCTGCAGCATTTAGGCATCGCCTCGCTGAACCTCGGCTACGGCGGCGAGGGTGACGGCGGTTCGTATCATTCGGTATACGACTCATTCGACCACTTCACACGGTTCGGCGATCCGGACTTCGAATACGGCATCGTGCTGGCACGCACTTGCGGGCGGATCGTGCTTCGCATCGCCAATAGTCAGAGGCTGCCCTTTGAATTCTCAAATTTTGTGGACACGGTTGGGAGGTATGTCACGGAGGTTGAAAGACTCACCGAAGAGATGCGAACCGGCACGGCTGAAACCAACCGTCTGTTAGCCGAGAAGACTCTGGTGGTCACTTCGGATCCCAAGCAGACCTTCGTTGCTCCCAAACCCAACCCGGAGGTCCCGTTCCTCAATTTCGCTCCGTTGCGGAATGCCTTGACCCGCCTTCAGGGCAGCGTCAGGAACTTTGAAGCCGCCCGTCGAGCAGCTCCAGCAAACGCTGCTCTCTCGGAGGATTCCCCTGCCCTGGACCAGGCGCTAACTCAGCTGGAAAGAAGCCTTTTGCACGCCGAAGGTCTCCCGCGCCGACCTTGGTACCAGCACGTCATCTATGCGCCTGGATTTTACACCGGCTACGGCGTCAAAACTCTCCCGGGAGTACGGGAAGCCATCGAACAACGAAATTGGGAAGAAGCCGCTCAGCAAATCCAAATTGCGGCCGAGGCGATCGATAAGTTCGCCTCTCAACTCGGTCGATGCGCTGAAATTGCGGGCAAAGCCGCCCCATGAGTCGCAGGCGGCGAACCTGATGAATACCCTCTGGTTTCGCCGCATTCTATGGTCCTGGCTTGAATGACTCCGCCGGGCTGATACGATGCGATAGTGGACGCCCAGAATATCGCTCATTATCGTATCGTGCGCCTCCTTGGAACCGGGGGCATGGGTGAGGTGTTTCTGGCCGAGGACACCGAATTGGAGCGATCGGTCGCTCTCAAAGTGATGTCGGCCGAGTTGGCCAAGGATGTCAGCCAACGCAAACGTTTCCGCGCGGAAGCCAAAGCGGCCTCAGGCCTTGCCCACCCGAATGTTTGCGTTATCCACGACGTCGGCGAAACCGAAGATGGCCGGCCATTCCTGGCGATGGAATATGTCCAGGGCCAAACGTTAGATAAGATCTTGCAGCAGCGCCGGCTCAGCCTTAAAGAGGCGATCAAGCTCGGAGTCGAGGTGGCTGAGGCCTTGGACGCCGCGCACGCACTGCGCATCGTGCATCGGGACATCAAACCGGCCAACATCATGATCGATCGCCGCGGCGTGGCCAAGGTCCTCGATTTCGGCTTAGCCAAACGGTTTTCCGAGGACGAATTGGCTGCTCCTACCAGTTCGGTGCCTCAGACAAAAACCGGAATGTTGATTGGAACGCCGCAATACATGAGCCCCGAACAGGCGCTCGGCCGCGAACTCGACGCCCGCACGGACCTTTTCAGCCTGGGCGTCGTGCTGTACGAAGGCATCACCGGCCAAAGACCGTTTTTGGGCAAAACCGTGGGCGAGATCATCAATAACATCATCAATCAGCGCCCCGAACCGCTCGGCGTTCAGGACCCGCTGGTGGCCTCGGCTTTAGAGCAAATCATAGCGCACTGCCTGCAAAAGGCACCGGGCGATCGTTACGGATCTGCAAGACAGCTGGCCGATGAGCTGGGCAAAGTAAAACATCAGCTTGAGTTGGCACATCATGCTCAGGAAAAGCCAACCACCGTTCCCGGTGCCGGAGCGGCAACGACCGGGCCCGCGCCGCCCAGCCCGGCTTTGACTCAAACGAAGCGAAAAGTCACACCCCTACAGCTCGGCACGGTTTTTGTATTATTACTGCTGGCGTTGGCTCTCTTCGGTCTGGCGCACCACGTCAAGTCCAGCAGCGGCTCGAATCTGGCAACAAAAAACGGCCGGCCAAGCGACACACAGAATTCCGTTGCCGTTCTGCCCTTTGACAATTTCAGCAGCGAAGCAGATACCGAGTACCTGAGTGATGGGCTGACGGAAGAGATCACCACCGCGTTGTCGCGGTTGCCGGGACTAAAAGTGGTCGCGCGCAACTCGGCGTTCGCTTTTAAGGGCAAAAAGGAAGATGCCCGCAAAATTGGCGCGGCACTGCAAGTGACCAAACTCTTGGAAGGAAGCATTCAAAAAAATGGCAAACGCATTCACGTCAATGCCGAGCTAATCAATGTCGTCGATGGGTTTCGGCTGTGGTCGGAAACCTACGATCGGTCAATCGATGATGTGTTGCAGGTTCAGGAGGAGATTGCCCGTCGGATTGCCGATCGCCTGCAAGGAGGTACCGCCTTGAGCCTGCAAGCGCATAAGGCCATTAAGCCTGAGGCTTATAAATACTATCTTCAGGGGCGCGCCGCCTGGAATAAACGAACCGATCCCAGCCTGCACAAGGCCGTGGAGTTGTTTCAGTCCGCGATCAAGACCCAGCCTGATTACGCGGAAGCGTATGCCGCGCTGGCCGCCACTTACTTTGTCCTGCCGGAGTATTCCTCTTCCGCAACTCTTAAGGAATGCACTCCACTGGCGCGCGCAGCCGCAGAGCGCGCTTTGGACCTGGATCCTGCCTGCGCGGAATCCCACGCGGTCCTCGGTGGGCTGCAAGCCGCCCCTCCGGCCCACGATTTTCGCGGAGCGGAAGAGCATTTCCGCCGCGCGATGCAACTCGATCCCAATTACGCCACGGCGCATCATTGGTACGGCCGTTATCTGGTGATCCATGGGCAATTCGACAAGGCGCGCGCCGAGTTCGAAAAAGCCGTTGAGCTGGACCCTCTTTCTCCGTCGATTAGATCCACCATAGCCAACTGGTACTACCTCAAAGGCGATTTTGATCGCTGCATCGAAGAATCCCGCAAAGTGATTGACGCCTTCCCGGATTTCCCGCCGGTGCACGTAGCACTGGTTATGTCCTGCTTCCTCAAGGGCGATTACGAACAAGCGCTCAAGGAGGTCGATAGCCTTCGTGCCTTGCAGGCTCAGGACCCGCTGTTCTGTCTCGAGCTTCGCGGCTATGCCCTGGCAAGGCTTGGCCGGACCAATGAAGCGCATCAAATCGTAGCGCAACTCGAGCCGCTCTGCTCCCAAGGCAAACCCATAGAAGGGGCCATCGGCTTTGTTTACCTGGGCCTGCGCGATTATGACCACGCAGTGGACCTGTTCCAAAAAGCCATTGACCGAGACGGCATTCCCGAAGAATTCCTGTGCGACCCCTTTTTGAATGAAGTAAGAGGTCTCCCGAAATTCCAAGCGCTCTTAAAACGAGCCGGTATCGAGCAAAACGAGTTCAGGTAATTTCAAATGTGGGAGTATTTGGAAATGTCAGCGACCTTGGCAAAGCCGGAGGCTTGGCACAGTGAGAGCGGCTCAAAACCATTCAGGCCCTGCGGGCAGCGCATTTATGCGGCGGAAGCGACGAACCCATCCGAGATTCAAAGGAGGCTCATGGAACTCGTCCACGTAGGTCTCAAAACGGGCAGACACCGTAGTAGAGCCAGTAGCCGGCCATTTTAACGTACTCGACCCGGATCCGGCGGCGCAGATGTTCCTCCGACCAATCGGCCCGAGCGAAGCCGTGGTAGGATGGGCATGAATCAAAAACAAGGCCAGGCCCGTAGTGTCGGAAACACTTCAACGCGCGGCGTGAATGGTACCAGGAAGTCACGAGGATAATTTTCTTTGCGCCCATCGCGCGCAACAGCGGAATCGAGAATTGCGCGTTCTCACGTGTGGTGCGGGAGTTCGGTTCGAGCGAAATCGCGGTGGGCGGCACCCCGCGATGCATCAGCAGCAACCGGTTGCCATCGGCGTCACCCGCGCCACTGACCAGAATCTTCGGAGCAGCGCCGGCGCGAAATAACTCGGCCGCGCGAGTCGGCCGTTCGCCTGAGCCCCCACCCAAAAGCACGATCACGTCGGCCTGGACCTGGCCGTCATCGACGACGAGAACCTGCTGCGGGAACAACAGGGCGGCGGCGATCAGCAACAGGAAGGCTGCGGCTAGACCCGCGATGACCTTTCGAACATTTTTGCGAGCAATTGGCAAATCGTTATCAAGTTATCAGGTTTTTCAGGTTATCAAGAAGTGAGCACCTTCGCTAGGGTGCAGCGTGACGTGCGGCCAGGTATCTGCCAGCTGCCGCATAAATGCGGCGTTCCGCCTCTTGTCCGGAACGCTGCATTTATGCCGCAGGAGCGGGCGAGATAGCTGGGTGGATGGCAATAGGTTCAAAGCGTGGAGCGCAGAGATGGTTCAGAGCAAAAGCAATGAGGTACATGCAACCGCAAATGCAGAACAGAATCGTATAAGCCGGCGTAGCGTTGCCGCGGGCCTGAAACAGGTCAATCAGCCATCCAGTCAAAATAGGGAACAGAAAACCGCCCGCGGAGCCGGCCATGCCGCCAATCCCGATGACCGAAGCAACCGCGTCTCTGGGAAACATGTCCGAGACGGTGGTGTAAAGGTTGGCGGACCAGGCCTGGTGAGCGGAAGCGGCCAAACCGATCAGCAGCACCGCGGCCCAATCGCCAACCGCGGTGACCGCCAGCACGGGCAAAACACAGAGGGCGAACAGGAACATCCCGGTCTTGCGCGCCCGGGTGATCGACCAACCGGACCGAGCCAGATATCCCGTAATCCAACCGCCAAAGACGCTCAGGACCGTTACGATCCCGTAGATGGTCACGATGTGCCCCCAGCTGTGTTTGATGTCCAGACCGCGCGTCCGCTTGAAATAGTCCGGCAACCAAATCAGGAAAAACCACCAGACCGGGTCGGTCAGAAACTTGGCGATGATGAAGGACCACGTCTCGCGACAACGAAGTAAACCTCCCCAGGACAGTTGCTCGTGGCAGCGATCACCCGGCTGAGGTGTACTCGAAAGGGCCTCCTCTCCCCTACCCGCTTCTCCCGAGCGCGAGAGGGGGAAATGACAGCCTTGGCTGGAGCTTGGATGGATTCGGGGGTTCTTTTGGGTATGGTCGTCCGACCAGCTTTGGATGTAGCTGAGTTCAGCGTTGCCGACGCGTTTGCACTTTTGCGGCACATCATACCAGGCGAGCCAAAAGCACAGCCAAATCAAGCCGGCAATTCCAGCCCCCACAAAAGCCCATTGCCAGCCGTAGGTAAACGCCAGCCAGGGAATAACCGCCGGGGCAAGCAGCGCGCCGGCATTGGTGCCCGCGTTAAAAATGCTCGTAGCAAAAGCGCGTTCGGCCTTTGGAAACCAGAGGGCAACGGCCTTGATCGCCGTCGGAAAATTGCCACCCTCACCCAATCCGAGAGCTCCGCGCGCTAGTGCAAACCCGGCAAAGTTGCCTACCAAAGCATGAGCTGCCGCGGCGATGCTCCAGGCACAGATCGAGATGGTGTAACCAATTTTGGTCCCAAACCGATCCACCAGCCAGCCGAAGCCGAGCAATCCGACCCCATACGTAACCTGGAACACCGAATTGACCAGGCCGAATTGCTCGTTGGTCCAGCCGATTTTCTGGTCGAGAATCTCCTTGAGCAGCGAAAGGATCTGCCGATCGACGTAGTTGATCGTCGTGGCAAAAAAAAGGAGGGCGCAGATCACCCAGCGATAGTGGCCGGCTACGGGCGCCGGTGTGGAGACGGGCGCGGGCCTGAGTTGCGAGCTGCTTGCGTTTCCCATGCGAGCGTGGCTCGCTAGGATAGGTTCGCAACCGGAGCCAGGACAACCTCTATGTCGCGTTTACGTAATTCGTCGACCAATTCCGCAGGGGCGGCGGCGTCAGCAACAATCACATCAACGCAGTCCAGCTCGCAGAGCGGCAAAACAGATCGGCGTCCGAACTTGGTATGGTCGAAACAGAAAATCACTTTTTGCGCCGCCTCAATCATCGCCCTCTGGATATCAATTAAAAGACCATGAGAGTTCGTGATGCCATCCAGGCATAGGCCGCCGGCGCTCATCACGGCAACGTCGGCATGAATTTTTCGGAAGGCTTCCACCGCAAGCGGTCCGACTACAACACCCAGCCGAGGATAAATCACGCCGCCCGAGAGCACCACTTCGAGCCGATTTGCCGAAGCAAAGAGATTGGCGACGGGTAATGAGTTGGTCACGATCTGCGGCGCTTTGCTCTCGAGATAACGCGCCACGTGGTAAACCGTCGTTCCAGCATCGACAATCACGCTCTGATTGGGCGGAATAAGTTCAGCACAAGCCCGGCCGATGGCTTCCTTTTCAGCCAATTGATGTGTGTCCCGGGCCGAAAAAGTAAACTCATCCGAGCGCGGAACAATCACTCGCGCACCGCCGTGGGTCCTTCGAACTGATCCAGTTGTTTCCAGTACCGTCAGATCGCGGCGCACCGTCGAAACGGAGGCTTCAACATGGCGCGCAATCTCCTCAAGGGACGCAAACTCAGCCTTTTGCAAGTATTCGCTAATTCGTTGCTGTCGCTCTTCAGCCTGCATGCGATGACAGATTTTGAGAGATTTTGAATGATATTGCAAGTTTTTTATTGACATCTGGTCAGAAAAACTCAAAAACTGGCGCGTATGGTTGCTTCGAGTCCTGGAACATTGCATCGCGCCGTGGTCGAACACATGGTGCGCCAGGCGGTTTACCAGCGACTGGGCAAACCGCTTCCCAAGCCCGCAACCGCGCCAAACCCTCTAGTAGTGAATGTCAGTGCGCGGCACTGTCACCTCACTCCGGAAGCTGTCGAGACGCTGTTTGGCAAGGGGCACCAATTGACCGTCCACAAATGGCTGTACCAGGAGGGGCAGTTTGCCGCGAAAGAGACCCTCACGCTGATCGGCCCCCGCAGCAGAGTCATCTCGAATCTGCGCATCCTCGGTCCCTGCCGCAGCTTGAACCAGGTGGAGCTTTCTTACACGGACGGCGTTGCCCTGGGATTCGAGCTGCCGTTACGGATTTCCGGTGACATCAAAGGAACCCTGGGCTGCATGTTGATGGGCCCAGCCGGGTTTTTTGAAATGCAGGAAGGCGTCATCCGGGCGTTGCGGCATGTGCACATGTCACCGGACGACGCGTCCTTTTACGGCGTCAAAGCCGGAGAGGAGATGCAGTTGAAGATTGGCGGGCCGTGCGGCCTGTCCCTGGAGAAGATGTTGGTGCGGGTGGACAAGAGTTTCAAATTGGAGGTGCACATCGATACCGACGAAGGCAACGCCTGCAACCTGCAGCCGGAGACTCCCTGTGAATTGAGCAAATAGACAACTGATGAATTTCTAACCAGTTTTAACAAATCCAATAACGAACATTATGAGCGAAGCATTAGGCATGATCGAAACCAAGGGCTACGTCGGCAGCGTGGAAGCCAGCGACGCGATGGTCAAAGCGGCTAACGTGAGCCTGGTGAAAACAATCCCGATCGGGGGCGGACTGATCACGGTGTTGTGCAAAGGGGATGTTGGCAGCGTGAAGGCCGCGGTTGATGCCGGGTCCAAAGCGGCGGCCAAAGTGGGCGAACTGGTCAGTTCACACATCCTGGCGCGCCCACACGACGATCTTTTGAAATCGTTCCTTGGCGACGCCGCTAACGCCAAGCCTAAATAATTTCTCAACTCTCCATCCTCAACTCTCAAATATCCTATGGTTCAACAAGCAATCGGAATGATCGAATGCAAAGGCCTGTGCGCCTTGCTCGAAGCGTGCGACGCCGCCCTCAAGGCGGCTAATGTCGTGCTGGTCGGCTGGGAAAAAATCGGCAGCGGCTATGTGACTGGCTTCTTCCGCGGCGACGTGGCGGCCGTAAAAGCCGCGACCGACGCTGGTGCAGCCGCGGCGGCGCAAGTCGGGCAGGTAATTAGCGTGCAAGTGATCCCGCGGCCGCATGAAGGGTTGTCCGTGTTGGGCAAGTGGCTGCAATAGCCAGGTGAAAATCCTCGTCGCAAATCTGGGTTCGACTTCGCTCAAGTGGCGGCTGTTCAGCTTCGCCGTCGGGCGCGAGCAGATGCTGCACAAGGGCGGCTTTGAGCGGGTAGTGGATTACCCGAAAGCGATTGGGGACTGCCTGGCCGAATTAAAAAGCGCGGGCCACATTGCCAGCGAAAGCGACCTGGCGGCGGTGGGATTTAAAACGATCATGGCGCGCGGCGTTAACGGTTGCGTGCGCCTCGACGAGGATGTGCTCAAAGCAATGGAAGCCTTCAGCGGCATCGCCCCGGCCCATAATCCGCCTTACATTAATGGGATTCGATTCTTTGCCCAGCGCATGCCAAAAGTGCCGCTGGTCGGACTGTTCGAAACGGCATTTTACCAATGGGTACCCGAAGCGGCCATTCGTTATGCGGTTCCCGCGGAGTGGCACCAGTTGGGCGTGCGCCGCTGGGGTTTCCACGGCGCCAGCCACAAGTTCATCGCGGAACGTTCGGCCGAGTTGTTGGATCGGGAAGATGTAGCTGAACGCGCGCGGCTGTTGTATGTGGCCGGCTGCGCTAACGCGGTTCGGGAACCGGACCTGCGCGTCATTTCGTGTCATCTGGGCGGAAGCTCTTCGATCACCGGAATCCTCAACGGAGTGGCCATTGGCACCAGCATGGGCATGAGCCCCCAATCCGGTTTGCCGCAAAACAATCGCGCGGGCGACCTGGACTCCTTTGCCCTGCCCTTCGTCCTGCGCGAGACCGGGCTCTCGCTCGCGGAAGCGGAGCGGCTCCTGTGCAAGGAATCCGGACTCAAGGCTCTGTCCGGCGGTTACAACGATATCAGGGATATCCAGGCCCAGGCGGACCGAGGAAACGCGGCGGCGCGACTGGCCCTCGACGTTTTCATCTACCACGCGCGACACTGGATCGGTTCCTTTGTTTTACAGCTCAATGGCGCCGACGCTTTGGTCTTCACCGCCGGCATTGGAGAAAACCGAAGCGCGATACGCGAAGCCATCTGCGCCAACCTGGATCAACTGGGCATCGTCCTGGACCAAGAGCAAAACGCGGCTGTCAAAGCGCGCGAAGCGGTGATCAGCTCGCCCAAGTCGCGCGTGAAAGTCCTGGTGATCCCCGCCAATGAAGAACTGGTCGTCGCGCGCGAGGTGAAACGGTTGCTGGACAAATCAGAAGTGGACCGGGCCGCCGAATCGGCCAATCAGAAAGGTAGACGAACGGCGAAGGCCAAACTCGCGCACGCAAAAGCCAAATTAATTGCGAAACACTAAAACAGCGTCTTTTTCACACAATTTCTCAACCTCAACTCGAAACAAAGCACTCTCTTATGGCCCATCAAGCAATTGGAATGATCGAAACGCGCGGCCTGGTCGCGCTGGTAGAAGGCGCTGACGCCATGCTCAAAGCCGCCAATGTGGAACTGGCCGGACCGATGACGCAAGTCGGCAACGCGCTCGTGACCGCGGTGGTGGTCGGCGATGTCGCGGCAGTCAAAGCCGCCACCGACGCCGGGGCGCAGGCGATCAAAGCCATCAAAGGCGACCTGGTCAGCGTGCACGTCATCGCCCGTCCGCATCCGGACGTCGAGGCGGTGCTGCCGAAGAAACCGGCGCCGAAGCAATAAATCGGAGGCTGGCGGTGCGTGCGGCGTCCCAGCAAGGCGCCGCGAAGTCACAAAGCTACCATTCGATTTCCACTTAGAAATCCAAGCCTATGTTCCTCGCCCGAGTCGAAGGTTCGGTGGTCGCAACCAAGAAAGACCCGTCCATGAACGGCCGCAAGCTCCTGCTGGTCCGGCCGCAACTGGTCGACGACAAAGATCCAACGAAGTTCCGGCCTGGGACGAACACCATCATCGCCGTAGACAGTGTCGGAGCGGGTTTAGGCGAGTTGGTGCTGTTTTGTCAGGGCAGTTCCGCGCGGCTGGCGCCCAACTTGAAGGACGCCCCGGTGGACGCGGTCATTATTGGAATCGTCGACACAGTCGATGTGCTGGGACGGCAGATTTACAGCGCGAAACAGTAGAAATTTATGAGCGCCATCAATGAAGGTTTGATCCGCGATGTCGTGGCCGAGGTGCTGGGTCGATTGGGACACAGCCCCCCCAGCGGCAACGGGTCCCCTGCCCCGTCCAAGCCGGCTTGCGGATGCG
>DASRFK010000043.1:0-21142 GCA_035651635.1 Verrucomicrobiia bacterium
TCAGTGACACAATGAGAGGAGTGGCTGCGACCGGCGGCACACGCGTGACATGTGCGGCCAAATGGTTTCGCGCCAATCTCCAGGGCGAGGCGGTTGGCTCAGTCGTTCACGAGTTAGTGCATGTCGTGCAGCAATACGGTCGCGCGCGCCGCACCAATCCCAACGCCCGGCGCTCACCCGGTTGGCTGGTGGAAGGCCTGGCCGATTATGTCCGTTGGTTCCTGTATGAACCCCAAAGCCACGGCGCGGACGTTGTCTGGTTGCGACAACGGCGCAACCCCCAACTCCGGTACGATGCGGGGTATCGTATCACGGCCAATTTCCTGAACTGGACCACCGAAAAATACGACAAAGAATTGGTCCGCCACTTGAACGCTGCGATGCGCGAGGGCAACTACTCGGACGAACTTTGGCAACAGCGCACCGGGCATCCCCTGCCAGACCTTGGCGAGCAATGGAACCGCGAGGTTTCTGAGCAACTTGGGTCAGGCGCCCCGAGCCAGCATCCCCAAAGCGAATCACGGTAGCTGCGACAGAGGGTCACTTCCGCTCAGCAACGCTGGTCGAGAGCTTCCAGCCGTTCTTATCCACGTACAGCGCATTAGTGCCGGCATATTGATCATAGACGCGCTGCATCTCCTCGATGGAATCGAAGAAGCCGACAATGAAAGCGGCACTGAAGGATTGTCCCGGCTGGATGGGACGTCCACCGACCTCTTCGATCATGCAGACGTAATCGCGTTGGTGACACCAGGCCTCGCTGACCATGGATGGGTCCAGCGTCATCCCGGCCAACCATGGCCCTGGTTGGCCAGTGAGGGCATTACGGAGGTGATAAGCCCGGATGAATCGTTTGGGCTGCTCCTCTGTCCCGCGCCTATAAATGAATCTTCCGTCCGGGGGAAAGTTCGTGAAGAACTCGCTGGCATTCACGTGACCTAGGTAGCTGAGATAGACTTCCGTGAAGGTATCGCCCTGTTGGTGACGAATGTGTCCGGGCATATCCAGGCGCAGGAACATCGCTTCACTCGCATTGACACTGGTAATGCTGTCGCTGGACACAAAATAGCGTTTGCCGGCGGGAAAGACGATGGTTTGGGTCCATTTTGAGCCCGGCTTTTTGCCCGGCGCCGCCAGCCGGAACTGGAAACTAGTTTGGACGGCGAGGAAATCCTGGCCCTGGATGAGGCGCGGGGACAGCTCTTTAGCCTGAGTGCAGATCTGAGGTCCTTCGATTGAGCGTTTCGGCCGTTTGCCGTGATAAAGATTGTTGAAGTCATAAGCCAAATCCCCCTGAAGTTGGCTTCGATACTCGGCGTCACTGCCGGGCTCCATAATCCAGTCGACGATATCCAAGCCGAAGCCGGCGTCGTGGAAGCCACTTTTCTTATCAAGGAAACTGCCACCGGCGACCCCTGTTACATAGCCACGCTTGTGGATAACGGCACCGAGTTGCGCGGATGAAATCCGAATTTCATCGGGGTTCTCGACGACCTCAAATGGACCCACACTGGCGGCGGCATTTGTTACCCAGCTCGGCACACTGGCGAGGAGTGCCCCGACGAGAACGACGAAAGACCCAAGCTTGAACATGTCACAGGTTGAACTAAACCCGTGGCCAACGGAAGGCTGCGCCTCAAACAAACTCCGCGGCAGGCTATGGTCTGGATTGAAAGTTGCTTCTGTTCCGTTGTGGCGCGAAGTCCCGGGCGGCGCGCCCTATGAACGAAGCTGGCCATCGATTTAAAAACCTGATGCTCAGGAGCTTTGAACTCCTGGGGCTATTGCTTTTGCTGTTACCGCAGCCCGTGTTCGCCCAGGCAAACTTTGCCAGCCCGGCGCGGATCGTGCGGGAATACGCTCTTACGTCGGCTAGTGCTCGGGAAAAATACCCTGACCCACGGAACTGGCGGTTACTGGGATCCAACGATGGCGGCCAGAATTGGACGCTGCTGGATGCGCGGACCAACCAGGTCTTCCGGGCTCGATCCCAGAGGCGGGTTTTTCATATTTCCAATCAAACGGCATTCAGCACCTACCGGCTGTTGATCGAAGGCGCTTCCAGCGCTCAGTTAGCCGAACTGGAGTTCAGCGGGCCATGGGTGGGCGTAACCAACGAAGACGAGGTGCAGATCGTCGCCTCCTCCTCGAAAGAGCATCCGCTCCTGGGAACGGCGGCGGAAGCGTTCGATAGCGATCCCAGCAGCCGATGGATTGATTTCGGGACGGGGCAGAACACGTGCTGGTTGCAGTGCCAATACACGCGACAGTACCATTTACTCGTTACCAATGTGAGTGAGCTGGCGGTCGTAGCCCGGCGCCTGGCGGCACATAGTCCGCTGGGCCAACGAGGTCCGAAAGTTCTGGCCAGTTTTACCAACCCGGCTGACCGGCCGGCGCGGATCCTCAACGGATATGTGCTGGCTTCCGCCAACGATATGGCGAACCGCGATCCGCGCGATTGGCGTTTACTGGGCTCCAACGATCGCGGCCAGACCTGGCAGGTTTTGGACCTGCGGCGCGACGAGGTTTTCCCCCAACGGTTTCAGCGCCGTACCTTTTTACTCACCAACGAGGCGCCTTATTCCTTGTATCGACTCCAAATAGATTCTGTTCGCGTTCCCAGCGGATTGCCCGGCGGAGCCAGCAGCGTGCAGTTGGCGGAGATTGAACCCTTGTACTCGCCCAGGGATTCCGGCGGGAATTATTCCATTGTGGCGTCTGCTCAAGGCGAAAATCCGCCGTTGGAAGCCGTGGAAGAACTCTTCGACGGCAAGCCTCGCACCAAGTGGCTTGATTTCACGGATGATGAGAATACCAATCGCAGCAGTTGGGTGCAGTGGGAGTATCTGCCCGATGGCGACCCGGCTGTGATTAATCTGCGCTGGATAAAATCACTCCAGGCCCGCCGCCGCCCGCTTTCAGTTGAGCTCTCCCTGCAAGGTGTGGTGGTATCGTGGGATCCGACTTCTCAACGGCTTGGCTTTGTCGACCAGACCGGTTTCCAGAGTTTTCGACTCGGAGCTTACACCAACGCGGTGGTTGTCGGAACGCGCGCCCATCTCGCCGGCCAGCTGGAGCTCGGTCGCGAGTTGCCTTCCATCTCGCGCGCCGAACTCAGCTCGGTCGAGCCGTTGCCGGGGCCGCATCCCATCACGGTTGGACAGGCCTTGTCGAACGATGAAGATTTCTTCATCGGAACACTTGAGGCCAAAGTCACCAGTGTTTCGGAGGATTCGGCGGGCTGGCTTTCCCTGGGGCTGGCTCCTGAAAATGGGTCCGAGCGAATGCAAGCCAAGGTCGGGCGCAAGCCCGCGCAGCCGCGCTTCTTTCCGGGCTGCCGCTTGCGAATCCAAGGAGTCATTCAGCCGCTTCTGGACGAAACCGGGAATCGCGTTGCCGGTACAGCGTGGGTGGATGACACCGCCCGTCTCGAATTTCTCGACTTAAGTGAAAGGGATTGGAGCGAATGGTCCCTCAGTTCGATCGCGCGATTGAGCCGGACCAATTCGACAGTAAACCCGGGTGAGCAGGTCCGTATTATGGCAATCCTGCTGCGGCGTGAAGCGGATTGTTTTCTGTTAACCGATCGCGCGACCAACCTCCTGCGGGTTTTTTGCGCCACCAGCGTTACGAATCTACCCGTTGGATCGCGAGTCGAGGCGATCGGCTTTTTAGCGCGTGAGAACCAAACGCCTGTTCTGCGCAGCGCCCATCTCCGCGCGGCTCCGCGTTTTAGCTCCGATGCGCTGCGCCAGTCGACGACGCCGACCGATCTTTCCCAATCTACCACCCAGATTCGCAAGGCTTATGATCGGCTGGAGACCCAACCGGGCAAACCCTTTCCTGTCCACCTGCGCGGCGTTATTACCTACATCGATTTGGAATACGATTCCTATTACTTACAGGACGAAACCGACGGGATTCAGGTCCTCAACCAGATCGATGCCGGACTGGCGCCCTTGGTTCGGCAGGAGGGTTCCTATGTCGAAGTGACCGGTCAGATGGACCCGGACTATAAAGCCGTCGTTCCCGATGGGTTTGTGAAGGTTCTTGGAAAAGGACGAATGCCCGAAGCACGCCGGCACTCTTGGGATTACCTGGTGACCGGCAAAGATGACGCGCAATGGGTGCAATTAGAGGGGATCGTCAGCGCCTGCACCGAAGCCGGGCTGACCTTGATTGTGGTCGGAGGCCGCCTGGCCGTAGTCGTCAACGATTTCGATCAGGGAAAACAGGAACGCCTGCTGGGGAGCCTGGTTCGGATCAATGGGGTGTGCCAGGCCATTCGGGACAACCGCAACCGGCGCGTCGGGTTGCAGTTGCTCGTGCCTTATATGGATTGCATCGAGGTCCTTCGGCCTGCGCCCGAAGATCCCTTTGACCAAACCTTGCGCAAAATTGCCGAGTTGGACGATCAGCGATCACGCAGCACTAACTTGACCATTCGGTTGGTCAAAACTGCCGGCACCGTCACCTACAAGGAACCGCGCGTCTTGTTCATCCAGGACGGCAATGACGGCATGCGCGTTTTTCTGCGCGCCGATTCTCCAGTACACGCCGGGGACCGGATTGAGGCAGTTGGCCTGGCGGAACCCGATGGTTTTTCGCCGCGCCTGGCGCAGGCGATTGTACGGAAGATCGGCACGGAAGGACTGCCCCCCGCCCAGCCGATCGACCTCATGGGACCCGACGTTACGGATCAAGATGCCACGCGCGTGAGGCTCGAGGCGACATTGGTGGGGATTAAATCCGGCAAAATGGTTCAGGTGCTCGAATTGAATGATATTCGTGGCGGCAAAGCCTGTTCCGCTCTTGTTCCCGTAGCCGCCGAGGCGCTTCCGGCAATGCCGCTCGGCAGCAGAGTGGAGGTGACGGGGGTGTTTCGCTCGGAATCCGAGACCTTGGCGGATCTCGGGCAGATTCCGACGGCTTTTCAAATGTATCTCAACGGCCCCGAAGACATCAGGATCTTGCTTCAGCCCTCCTGGTGGACGGCCCGCCACACACTCTGGGTCTCGGCGGCCTTGGCTTCGATCCTGTTGGTCGCTTTAACCTGGGCCAGTTCACTGCGCAACCAGGTCCATCAGCGCACGGAACAGCTCCATGCCGAAATTGCGGAGCATAAGCGGACCGAGGAAGCGCTGGAAATTTCCGAGCGCTTCATGCGTTCCCTGGTTGAAAGTTTGCCTCAGAACATTATCCGCAAGGATCTCTCGGGCCGTTTCACTTTTGCCAACGATTTCTTCTGCCGCACGATTGGCAAGCCCCTCGACCAGATCCTGGGCAAGAGCGATTTCGACCTCTTTCCCGCCGACCTGGCCGCCAAATTCCGAGCCGATGACGAGCGGGTCATCGCCAGCCGCAAACTGTTCGAAACTGTCGAAGAAAGCCGCAATGCCAGCGGTGAGAATATCTTTGTTCAGGTGATAAAGAGCCCGTTGTTGGATGCGAGCGGGATGTTGATGGGCATTCAAGTCATCTTCTGGGATGTCACGGAGCGCAAACGAGCTGAGAGCCGGTTGGAAGAGGCGCAGAAGGCGATGTTGGACGCTTCCCGGCAGGCAGGAATGGCCGAAGTCGCCGCCGGCGTGCTGCATAACGTCGGCAATGTTCTCAACAGCGTCAATGTTTCCGCCAGCCTGGTCAGCGATAATCTTCAGCGTTCCAAAGCGCCCGGTCTGGCCAAAGCGGTGGCGCTGCTGCGGGAACAAGAGGCGGATCTCGCCGGTTTTTTTGCCCGCGACCCGCGGGGGAAACAGCTGACCGCCTATCTGGCGAAATTAGCCGAATGCCTTGCCGGCGAGCAAGCTTCCGCCTTGCAGGAGCTCCAGATTCTCAAAAAAAATATCGAGCACATCAAGGAAATCGTCGCGATGCAGCAAAGCTATGCCCGCATCGTTGGCGTCACCGAAAAGGTCAAAGTCACGGACCTGGTCGAAGATGCGTTGCGCTTGAACTCGGGAACGCTGGCGCGCCATGAGGTTGAGCTGACCAAAGAATATGCCCCGGACCTGCCGGAAATCATTGTGGAACGCCACAAGGTTCTTCAAATCCTGGTAAACTTGATTCGCAACGCCAAATACGCTTGCGACGAGTCCGGGCGCCGCGACAAACATTTAATCGTCCGTGTCGCCAAAGGCGACGGTTGCGTCAACATCTCCACGACCGATAACGGCGTCGGGATCGCGCCGGAAAACCTGACTCGTATTTTTAATCACGGTTTCACCACCCGCAAGGATGGGCACGGTTTTGGACTGCATAGCGGCGCTTTGGCCGCCAAAGAAATGGGCGGCGCTCTTTTGGCACACAGCGACGGCCCAGGCAAAGGAGCATCCTTCACCCTTTCCCTCCCGCTCGCTCCGAGCGAGCAGCAACACATTACTCGGCCGTCAACTGGATGACCGCGCTGCGGTAAGAGCCCGCGAGCGGCACGAGCAGGCCATCGCTCGACAAGAACTCTCCCGGCACCGTCCGATCTTGAGCGCCAGGATTTGAGGTTTCTCCCGGAGAAAGGTTCACCTCCCTAAGCCGGTATGTTTTTCTTCGATCCAACCCCTGCAAGCGGATCGGTGAGTTGGGTCCTTCTTTCAGCTGGTAAATGAAAAGGACGGCCCGAGAGCGATCCGGGGACACCAAATCCAGGGCTGCTCGAGGGCCCGCGTAAGGAGACTCCAGCCGATAGAGGTCACCCTGTGTCACCAGGTCTCGGATTTCTGTCTTGTACAACGCAACCGCATCGGCGATCTGCTTGCGTTCTTGCGGGGTAAGCTTGCGCACATCCAGATCCAGGCCCAAGGCGCCGCTCATGGCCACGTCGAGCGTGAATTTGATCGGGCGATCACCCATTCGGGTGACGTGGGTCGCCATCGAGCTCGGTGGAAAGAAATGGCTAAAACCCCATTGGATGAACACCCGCCGCGCCGGGTCGGTATTGTCGCTCGGCCAAAACGAATGAAAATACTTGAGCGCCCCATAATCGAGGCGTCCGGCGCCACCGGAACAAAGCATGCTCATCACTTGCGGGTAATTAGTGGCGAACCGACCCATAATTTCGTAGAGCGAATGCTGATAATCGATCAGCAAGTGGGACTGTTCGTTTGGTCCAAGCCAGGTCGAACCCGGTTGAGTCACGTAGCAGTTGCAATCCCATTTCACGTAGCTGATCCCCGGGTTGGGCGTCAGTGTGTCCTGGATAACTTTCCAGGTGAACTCGCGCACCTCCGGCCGGCTCAGGTCCAAGACTCGCTGGTTGCGGCCGAGGATGGGCTCGCGATGTTTTTGTCCGATGGCCCACTCCGGATGCTGCTCGAACAAATCGCTCGCCGGATTGACCATTTCCGGTTCGAGCCAGATCCCGAAGTTGACCCCTCGCTTTTTCGCTTCATCCGCGAGATAGGATAATCCATGCGGAAGCTTATTGGTGTTGACCTGCCAGTCTCCGAGGCCGGCTTTGTCATCGTTTCGCGGGTGGCGGTTGCCGAACCAGCCATCGTCCAGTAAGAACGTCTCGGCGCCGAGCACTCGGGCGCCGTCAAAGAGCGCGACGATTCGCGCCTCATCGAAGTTGAACCCGGTGGCTTCCCAATTGTTGAGCAGGACCGGGCGCGGTTTGCCGCCATCGCGCAGCCCGTAGCGGCGCGCCCAGCGGTGAAAATTACGACTCACCTGTCCTTTGCCCCGATCGCTCCACGTCCAGAGCATGCCCGGCGTGGTGAACGTTTGCTGGGGCAACAGGTGATACTCCGAGCCAAACGGATTGATCCCGCACAGCGCCCGAAGACGGCTTTTTTGATCTATCTCGAACGCGAACTGGAAACTGCCAGACCATTCGAGCGAACCGCCGATTACGGTTCCATTCTCTTCCTGAGCCTGCTGATCCAGCGCAATCAGAAATGACGGCGTCCGGAATTGATGCGCTCGGACTCCGATTTTGGAATCGAGCACTTTGATGCCCGGGGTTAGGCGTTCTTCAATCCATTGGGCCTCATCGGCCCAGTCGCCGTGCAACTGCGTCAGCCAGTACGCAGGGGTTTTGGGCGCCAGCAGGGCGCTTGAGGCAAATCGACCGAGCGTCACCGGCCGATTTTCGTCGTGACGAATTTCCGTCCATTGTTCGATCACATCCGCTTCCTGATACGCTTTGAAACAAAGCGTCACGAAAAACGGATAAAAGGGATCGTGCAATTCAACGCGCGTCACCTTTACGTCCGGCTCGACTGAGGTTGATGTTTGCTTCTCGAAAATCAGGTCGGTGGAAGTGTTGCCATCGGAATGAATCGCCTGCAGGGCCGGCTCGAGGATGAAACCGTCACCGGAAGGTGGATAGAATTCGATTTCTCGCGGCGGTGTTTTCTCCAAAGAGGCGGCTGCTTCACTTGCCCCATAGCCAGCGTGATAAAGGCGGCCATCGGGGCCAACGCCGAACGACAAACTGGTATGAGCCGTTGAGATGGTGATCAAATTGGTCGCGGTGTTTGCGGGCTCAGCCGCAAAAAGCAAAGTGAGCGGTGCGAAAAAAGCCAGGCAGAGCAGGCCAAGAGCTCTCATGCCGGTGGGACATGGGAGGATCTGAACGCGAGAGCAAAACTTCACGGCGGTGACGTTAACGAGCTCCGTGCGGCTCGTCCAGATCGCAGTCCACCGTATCCACCTTAAAACGAGAGTGCGCCGCGCGGGCGGGACCGCGGGCGCACTCCGTGCATTCAGGAGAATCCGGCTTTGTTCCGCCTCTCCTAGCGGAACCCCAGCCGGAGGGGTTGGTCATGTGCGTCTTACTTGGAGAGTCTCTTTAATTTGAAAGGGGACACATTGATGAACACCGGCTTGGAGTAGCCCTTGTCACCGGAACTGTCCGTGGCAACCGCGCGCAGCTCAAACAAGCCGGCGGGAGCATTACTCCAGACCAGCGAATAGGGGGCCGTAGTTGCAGTGCCGAGCAGATGCTGGTTCGCGTAAAAACTCACACTGGCAATGGTATCGCCATCGGTCGGATCCGAGGCATCCGCGGACAGAGAAATGTTTTGGTGAATCAGAAAGTTCGCTCCATTGGTCGGGCCGGTCAGCGTCACCACCGGAAGGAAGCGAGTGACCGTGACATGCACCGGGGCAGAAAGGGCCGAGCGGTCGAGTTGGTCCACGGCGCGGGCAAAGAGACTGAAGTGGCCCGCCGGCGGATTGCTCCAGACCAGCGAATAGGGGCTGTTCGTGGCGCGCCCCAGGAAGTAGTCGTTCGCATAAAAGCTCACACTGCGCACCGTCACATCCGCATCCGTGACATCGGCCGACAGAGTAATCGAGGGCGGATTGGTGAAAGCGCTGTTGTTGGTAGGTGCGGTTAAGGTGATCGACGGTGGCAGCAGGTCAAAAGCGTCATCAATGATCTTCACGGCCGCCCAATGATGCTCGCCGATACGGTAGTTCGAATTGGTCTCCACGGCCAGGATGACGGTCTTGTTGCCGCGGTTAACCGTATCGAGAATCGGATCCACCTTGATGTCCGTCGCCAATGATCCGGCGGGAATCGTTATGACGTTGCCGATCGTGGCATAATCCACACCATTCGAGGCCGAACCGGACAGTTGCACATTGACGGCGAGATCGGCATCGGTGGAACCGTAACGAATGAGCGTGAATGCGCCGGAACTAGTGCCTTCGAGGGCGGTGGGATCGGGGGCCACGACGACGACCAGGGGCGGATTCGTTACGGAGCCCGAGTCTTGTGCTCGTGAAAACGAACTGGTTAATAGCAGGCTCGCTAAAACAGCTAACGGGCCGTGAGAGGGCAGAGACAGCTTCATAGGTTCTTCGATCTTTTGTTTACGACTTTGCTTCTTGGGTTGAGCGCGAGGCTCGCTGTAGTGCCAAGGCAGGAGTCGTGCCAAGCAAAGAATCTGCTTTGGCAAGACGCGCGCGAACGGGGCAGTGCGCTGCTAGATCAGGAGTTTACGCTGAAAAAGCTGCTCGAATTTGCCGGACTTGAACCCGCCAGCACTCACTTTCAACCCGACGATGGGTGTAGTCGCCCACCGGGGTTGGGCTTTTCCGCCCAGCGAGACGGGTTACCCGGACTTTTAGGCGGCTTGGGCAATGAAAAGCCATTGTTCGCCAATTTTGGTTGAGTGTCCGTTAAGGCGGGGCGCCAAAACTTGGATTATCCTCCATTCTCGGGCGTTGCTGAGAAAGCAGAAGCACGTAGTCTGCGTAAAAGAATTGATTTTGGACGAACGATAGTTAACTTTTGTTAATCTGTGAGTATGCACAAAGTAGAATTTAATAACACGGTTTTGCGTGATGGCCATCAATCCATGGCCGCCACGCGCATGACGACCAAACAAATGCTGCCGGCAGCGCCGATACTTGACGGCATGGAATTTTACGGTCTCGAGACTTGGGGTGGGGCGACAATCGACTCCTGTTTGCGGTACCTGGGCGAAAACCCATTCGACCGTTTGCGCGCTCTCAAGAAGGCTGCTCCACGGACGCCGCAACTCATGCTATTGCGCGGCCAGAATATCGTCCAGTACACGAGTTTTCCCGACGACATCGTCGAGGCGTTCGTTCACTGCATGTGCGCCAATGGAATGGATATTATCCGGATCTTTGACGCGCTCAACGACGTTCGCAACCTGCGCACCGCCATTCAGGCCGTGAAAAAAAACGGCAAACACGCGCGCGGCGAGCTGTGCTACACGATCAGCCCGGTTCACACCGTGGATAATTTCGTCAAAATGGGGGTCGAGCTTGAAAAGATGGGCTGTGATTCCCTGGGCATTAAAGACATGTCCGGCATTATCCAGCCGCAGATCGCTTTCCACATGGTAAAGGAACTCAAAACCCGCATCGGGATTCCAATTACGTTGCATACCCATGATACGGCCGGGTTGGGCGCGGCCAGCTACCTGGCAGCCATCGAAGCCGGGGTTGATTGTGTCGAAGTGTCGATTGTGCCGTTCGCCAATGGAACCTCCCAGCCGGATACGCAGCGCATGCTGGCGCTGCTCGAAGGCCACCCACGGTGTCCTCAATTCGACACCCAGAAGCTGGCGGGCTTGCGTGATTACTTCGAAGGCGTTTATAAGGAATTGGCCAGCTTTACCAGTCCCGCCAACGAGCGGGTCGATAGCGATATTCTGATCTACCAGGTCCCCGGCGGCATGCTCTCGAATTTCCGCAACCAACTCAAAGAACAGGGCATGTCTGATAAATTTGATGCCGTGTTGAAGGAAATCCCGATTGTGCGCGAAGCGCTCGGTTGGATTCCACTGGTCACGCCCACTTCCCAAATCGTCGGCACCCAGGCCATGATGAATGTGAAGTTCGGGCGCTGGAAAATGATCTGCCAACCGGCGCAGGACATCGCTTTGGGCAAGTACGGCCGCACCCCCGGTCCGATCGCGCCGAATGTTCTGGAACAGGTCGAGAAACAAACCGGGAAAAAGCCAGTCACTGAGCGCCCCGCCGATTTGCTCAAGCCCGGTCTCGAAACGTGCCGGAGCCAATGCCGGGAAAAGGGCTTGCCCGACGACGAGGAAACAGCGGTGCTGTTTGCAATGTTTCCGCAACAAGTCGAAGCGCTGCTCAAGCCCAAAGCTGCCGCGACCGGTCCTGCTACTGCCGCCGCGCTAACCTCGCCCACGCCTGCGACCGCTCCTTCGCCGCCGGTCATCTCCGCGCGTCCGCCCGGTTCCAATGGAGCGGCGCGGAGCCTGTTTGTGACAGTTAACGGCCGGCGTCACCAGGTCACGGTCGAGACGCTCGATTAGACAAGACAAGCCGGCACGCCCGCTCTTATCCTAAGCTTTACTAAAGGGATTTATGAGTTCACATGGTCCACAGCCCGCCCAGGCGGGAAATCCGAAGGTCGAAATCCGAAATCCGCATGAGCCGATAACCAGGATGAAACTGTTAACTGAATTTCCCGGCGTGACCTACGACGACTGGCGCAAGTTGGTCGAGGCCGAGCTGAAAGGGGCGCCGTTCGACAAGAAAATGTTCGCCACCGCCGCCGAAGGCATCCGCCTGCAGCCGATTTACCGGCGGGAAGATGTGGCGGGCCTGAAACACGTGAACTCGTTTCCGGGTTTCGCGCCTTTCGTTCGGGGCTCGCAGGCGGCCGGTTATGTTCAGCAACCCTGGAGTGTTTCGCAGGAAATTGCCTTCGCCAGCGCGCGCGAGTTCAACCACGCCGCCCGCAATTCCATCGGACGCGGACTTGCCGCATTGAATATGGTGCTGGACCAGGCAACCCGTGACGGACACGACCCGGATTGGGCTTCGCCCGAGCAGGTCGGTTTTGGTGGTTTATCGATCGCCAGCCTGGACGACCTAGACCAGGCCCTCGATGGAATCGATCTCGAAAGCACCTCTTTGTTCATCCGGTCGGGAGCCTCAGCGATGCCTTTCGCAGCCCTGCTGGTAGCCCTGGCGCGCAAGCGCAAGAAGACGCCCACCGCCCTTCGAGGTTGCATCGAAATGGATCCGCTGGGCGTCCTGGCCCACCAGGGCAAGCTCCCACAATCCATCGACGGCGCTTATCGCGAAATGGCCGTGTTGACGCGGTGGGCCATCGAACATGCGCCGCATCTGCAAACCATTTGCGTTCACTCACGTGCCTGGCACGAATCGGGTGCCAACGCCGTCCAGGAGCTGGCTTTTACGCTGGCAACCGGCGTCGAATATTTGCGCGCTGCCGGTCGGCGCGACCTGGACGTGGACCAGGTCGCTCCCCGCATGCGCTTTGCGGTCACGGTGGGTGTCAATTTTTTCATGGAAATCGCCAAGCTCCGCGCCTTGCGCATGCTTTGGTCCCGGGTGATCGGCACCCTGGGGGGCAAGGAGGTTTCCAAGGCGATGGCCCTGCACGTGCGCACGTCGCAATGGAACAAAACCGTTTATGATCCTTACAACAATATGTTGCGTGCCACCGTCGAAGCGTTTGCCGGCGTTCTGGGCGGCTGCGACAGCATGCAGGTCGGGGCCTTCGACGAGGTGATCCGCCGGCCGGACGATTTCAGCCGGCGCATCGCGCGCAACACCCAATTGGTTTTGCAGAAGGAATGCCATCTCGATAACGTGATCGATCCCGCGGGCGGTTCCTGGTACGTCGAGTGCCTCACGGCCGAGCTCGCGCAACGGGCCTGGGGTCTTTTTCAGGAGGTGGAGAAATCCGGAGGCATGGAGGCGGCGATGCGGGCTGAGTTTCCACAGAAGGCTGTCGGCGCGGCTGCGGCCGAGAAGATTAAAGGCGTCGACCGCCGTCGTGACTCGGTCATCGGCGTAAACCAATATGCGAATCCGAGGGAAACGCCCCTCAATCACCAGCCGGAGGATGCCCGCGCCTTCCACAAGCGCCGCGTGCAACAAGTCGCTTCGCACCGCACCGGGCTGGAAGAAGACCAGAGTGAAATCGTCCTGGAAAAGCTGGCCAAAGTGGTGGAAGCCAAAAGCGGTGATCTGTTTGAAGCCTGCGTCCAGGCCGTGAGCGCCGGGGCGACCCTGGGTGAAATCACGCGGGCTGTGCGGATCAATGACAGCCCCAGTGCTCCAATTACGCCGGTCTGCGTGACACGCGTCGCGGCGAATCTGGAAAAACTCCGCGCGGCCACCGATCGCTATGTCAGCGCTGGTCACGAGCGGCCCGGAGTCTTTTTGCTCAACATGGGCCCGCTGAAGGAACACAAAGCGCGCGCCGATTTCTCACGCGGTTTCATGAGTGTGGGCGGATACGACGTTGTCTCGCCTCCCGGTTTTAAAAGCGTCGAGGAGGCCGTGGATGGGTTCGTTAAATCCGAGGCGCAAATTGCGGTCATCTGTTCGACCGATGACAATTATCCAACGCTTGTCCCAAGCCTGGTGACGGGCATTCGCGCGCGGCGCCCTGATGCCTTGGTGATCCTGGCCGGTTACCCGCCGGACCAGATCGAGGCCCATAAAAAATCCGGCATCGACGAGTTCATTCACATTCGGGCGGATGCCAAAGAACTGCTCACCTCGCTTCACCAAAGATTGGGTATCGCAATATGAAGACCTTCCCTGATTTTACCCAAGTCCCGTTCGAGGCCAATCCGGCGCCCGAGATCGGGTTCGAACAATGGCGCATCCGCTTCGAGGAACAAACCGGCAAATCCCTGGAAGAGATGGTCTGCAAAACTCTCGAACAGATCGACCTGCAACCGCTCTATACGGCCGACGACCTGAAGGAGTGCGAGCACCTGGACACCTTGCCAGGCTTGCCGCCGTTTTTGCGCGGACCGTACGGCTCGATGTATGTCAGCCGGCCCTGGACGGTGCGCCAATATGCCGGCTTTTCCACCGCTGAGGAAAGCAACGCCTTTTACCGGCGCAACATTGCCGCCGGCCAGCAGGGATTGTCCGTCGCGTTCGATCTGCCCACGCACCGCGGCTATGATTCGGATCATCCACGGGCCTTCGCCGATGTCGGCAAAGCCGGCGTGGCCGTCGATTCGGTGCAGGATATGAAGGTGCTGTTCGACCGCATTCCGCTGGACCGGATCTCCGTGTCCATGACTATGAACGGGGCGGTTTTGCCCGTCCTGGCTTTTTACATAGTCGCCGCGGAGGAACAGGGTGTGAAGCTGGAACAATTGTCCGGCACGATCCAGAATGACATTCTCAAAGAGTACATGGTCCGCAACACCTATATTTATCCTCCGTCACCTTCGATGCGGATTATCGCGGACATTTTCTCCTTCACATCGAAGAGCATGCCGAAATTCAACTCGATCTCCATTTCCGGTTATCACATGCAGGAGGCGGGCGCGCCGGCCGATTTGGAGATGGCCTATACCCTGGCCGACGGGTTGGAATACGTGCGCACGGGGATCAAAGCGGGCATCGATATCCACGCGTTTGCTCCACGGCTCTCGTTCTTTTGGGCCCAAGGCAAAAACTTTTTCATGGAGATCGCCAAAATGCGCGCCGCCCGCGCGCTCTGGGCTAAGCTGATCAAACAATTTAATCCGAAGAATCCGAAATCGATGGCCCTGCGGACTCACTCGCAGACTTCGGGCTGGTCGTTGACCGAGCAGGACCCATTCAATAATGTCGTCCGCACCTGTCTCGAAGCCATGGCGGCCGCATTGGGCCACACGCAATCGTTGCACACCAATTCACTGGATGAGGCGATTGCCTTGCCCACAGATTTTTCGGCGCGGATTGCGCGCAACACGCAGTTGTTTCTGCAGGAAGAAACCGGTATTTGCAAAGTAATCGACCCGTGGGCCGGCTCGTTCTTTGTCGAAGCGCTTACTCAAGCGATCCTGCAGCGGGCCTGGACCCACCTCCAGGAGGTCGAATCGCTGGGCGGTATGGCCAAGGCCATCGAGACCGGTCTGCCCAAACTGCGCATCGAGGAGGCCGCCGCCCGCCGCCAGGCGCAGATCGATTCCGGCAAGGAATCGATCATCGGGGTCAACCTGTTCCGCCTGGAAAAAGCCGAGCAATTGGAAGTGCGCGAGGTCGACAACACCGCCGTGCGCGACGCGCAAATCAAAAATCTACATCAATTGAAGGCCGGTCGCGACAGCGCCAAAGTGCAGATTGCCCTCGAGTCACTCACTCGGGCCGCGCAAAGCGGCTCCGGCAATTTATTGGCGCTGGCGGTCGAGGCCGGTCGTGCGCGCGCCACTCTAGGCGAAATCTCCTTCGCACTGGAAAAGGTTTTTAACCGACATAAAGCCGTGATTCGTTCAATCTCGGGAGTGTATCAGTCTGAGTTCGGGCAAAACCCGCAAATCGAGCAGGTGCGCCAACTCACTGACAGATTCGCGGAGCGCCATGGCCGGCGACCGCGAATTTTGATCGCCAAAATGGGCCAAGACGGACATGACCGCGGGGCCAAGGTCGTGGCCACCGCGTATGCCGATCTCGGTTTCGACGTCGATATTGGCCCATTGTTCCAGCAGCCGGACGAAGCGGCGCGCATGGCCTCCGAGAACGACGTGCACGTCGTCGGGATTAGCTCACTGGCGGGCGGCCACAAGACCTTGCTCGTGCAATTAGTTGGCGAACTTAAAAAAATCGGCCGCGAGGACATTATGATCGTTGTGGGCGGCGTCATTCCGCCACAGGATTATGAATTCCTCAAACAAAACGGGGCCGATGCCGTATTTGGACCGGGCACCTTTATTCCCGATGCCGCGCGCGAGATCCTCACGCAGTTGGACCGGCGGTCGGACTAAGAGCCGCAATGCAGGCATTCGCCTCATCCGGATGGGCAGTTTACTTTGGGCCGTTATTTGGCACGGAAGATGACTTCATGAACCAGGTTGGGAACAACCCGAGCGACGAGGCGAACAAGCCGCGGCGCCGCGCCCTGAGCCCGACGGACTATGTGGCGGGTGTCCTGGCCGGCGATCGCGGGATCCTGGCGCGTGCCATTACGCTGGTGGAGAGCACTTCCGCCCTCCATGAAGCACAGGCCCAGGAGGTGCTGCAACGGTTGCTTCCGCACACGGGCCGATCCCAGCGCATCGGCATTACGGGCGTGCCGGGCGTCGGCAAAAGCACCTTTATCGAGCGGTTTGGTTGTTTCCTAACCGCGCAAGGCCGAAAAGTTGCCGTCCTCACCATCGATCCCACCAGCAAGCGCTCCGGTGGCAGCATCCTCGGCGATAAAACCCGTATGGAAAAGCTCAGCCGCGAGGCGAATGCTTTTATCCGTCCTTCACCCGCCGGCGATAGTTTGGGCGGCGTTGCCCGGCGCACCCGCGAAACCCTTTTGCTTTGTGAAGCAGCCGGGTTCGATACTGTCCTCGTCGAAACGGTTGGGGTCGGCCAGTCGGAAACGACATTGCGGTCGATGGTGGATTTCTTTCTGCTTTTGCTGTTGCCGGGTGCTGGCGACGAGTTGCAAGGGATAAAAAAAGGTATCATTGAAATGGCCGATGCCGTCCTGGTCAATAAGGCGGACGGCGATAACCGGTTACGCGCGGAGCAGGCGCTGGCCGAGCAGAGAAATGCGTTGCATTGCCTCCAGGCAGCGACTCCGGGTTGGACGACTGAGGTTGGCCTTTGCTCGGGCCTCACGGGAGAAGGCATTCCCGAGACCTGGCAGCTCATTTTGCGCTTTTATTCTCAGCTCGAACCGGCCGGAGTGATCAGCAAGCGTCGCCAACAACAATCGCTGGAGTGGCTGTCGAGTCTCGTCCAGGACGAGTTGCTGCGCCGCTTTTATCGCGCACCCAAAGTTAAAGAACGCCTGGTCGCGCTGCAGCAGCAGGTTCTGCTCGGCCAGACCACGCCGGTCCGCGCCGCCCGTGAATTGCTCGAAGCTTTCGGCCTTTTTACCTGAATCTCAATTTAACCTGAGGAAAACCATGCTTAAGAAAATTGATCACCTGGGCATCGCAGTGCGGTCGCTGGATGAAGCTGTCCCATACTACGAAAAAGCTCTCGGCCTGAAATGCGAGCATCGCGAGGAAGTGCCTTCCCAAAAAGTGCGCACCGCGTTTTTCAGCCTGGGCGAGGTTCACTTGGAATTGCTCGAACCTACGGATCCGGAGGGCCCGATTGCCAAGTTCCTCGAAAAAAATCCCAATGGCGGCATCCATCACATTGCTTTCGGAACTGATGACATCAATGCCCAACTTGGCCAGGCTTCCGCCGCCGGTATCAAACTGATTCACGAGAAGCCTTTTGACGGCGCGGCTGGCAAGCTCGTCGCCTTTCTTCATCCCAAGTCGACCTTCGGAGTGTTGACCGAGTTCTGCATGGCCAAGCCAGGCGCGACTCCCCACCACTGAACGCGAAACAATTTTATGGCACTACCTAAACCACTATTGGAGGAACTCGCCAAGCGCCGCGCGACCGCGCGGGCCGGCGGCGGCGAAGATAAACTTGAGATCAGGCGCAAAAAGGGCGTGATGACTGCCCGCGACCGCCTGGACAACCTGTTTCAACCGGGGACATTCCTCGAGCAGGGGATGCATGCCGAGCACGATTGCCATAATTTTGGCCTCGAGAAGAAATCTTTTCCCGGTGACGGCGTGGTCACCGGTACGGGCCTGGTCGACGGTCGCCTCGTAGCCGCCTTTAGCCAGGATTTCACCGTAAGCGGCGGTTCGCTCGGGCGAATCCACGCCAAGAAAATTTGCGGCTTAATGGAGTACGCGCTGAAAGTCGGCTGCCCGATCATCGGGTTCAACGATTCCGGCGGCGCCCGGATCCAGGAAGGAGACGATTCACTCTCGGGCTATGGCCAGGTGTTTTTCCGCAACGTGCTGGTCTCGGGTGTGCTGCCGCAGATTGCGATCATCGCGGGGCCCTGCGCGGGAGGAGCCGCCTATTCGCCCGCGTTGATGGACTTCATCATCATGGTGAAAGGCAGTTCCAACATGTTCATTTGCGGCCCGGACGTCATCCAGGCGGTGACGGGTCAGAAATGCACGATGGAAGAAATCGGCAGCCCGGCCGCCAACGCCAGCGTCAGCGGCAATGTGCAGTTCATCGCCGACAATGACGGCCACGCCATTCAAATCGCCCGGCGCTTGCTCTCTTTCATTCCAGCCAATAATCTCCTGGATCCACCGCACCGGCCAACCGCCCAGGTTGATATGAGCCCCGACCCGGAGATGGGCAAGCTCGTGCCGGAAAGCTCCAAGGACCCACTCGACGTTTCCAAGGTAATTGCGCGCATGGTTGATAATGGCGATTTTCTGGAAGTGTACCAGGCATTCGCTCGCAACATCATTGTTGGGTTCGCCAGGATGCAGGGGATCGTCACCGGCATTGTTGCCAATAATTCGCTCGTGAAGGCTGGCACGCTCGACATCGATTCCTCCGACAAAGCCGCGCGGTTCATCCGGTTCTGTAATGTTTTCAACATCCCCCTGGTCACACTGGTCGATGTCCCCGGCTTCATGCCAGGCGTTCAACAGGAGCGCGGCGGCATTATTCGGCACGGAGCAAAAATGCTGTTTGCTTACGCGGCGGCGACGGTTCCGAAAATTACCCTGATTCTGCGCAAAGCTTACGGTGGGGCGTATCTGGCCATGTGCAGCTCCGATATGGGCGCGGATTTTGTTTACGCGTGGCCCACGGCTGAGATCGCCGTGATGGGCGCCGAAGGCGCTGTAAAGGTGTTGTACAAAAAAGAAATCACCGCCGCCAAGGACCCAAAGGCCAAGGAAGCCGAGTTGGTGGCAGAGTACCGCGAAAAGTTCTGTTCGCCTTACGAAGCGGCCAAAAAGGCGATGATTACCGACGTGATCCTGCCCGAAGAAACTCGGGCGCTGGTTTCCATGGCCCTTCGCAATACCTTGACCAAGCGCGAAACACGTCCGCCTAAGAAACACGGCACGATTCCGATGTAAGCACAGCGCAACCAACGCCCTATTCTTATGCATAAACAGCAACCTTCTGAGCCCGCGAGCTCCGGACCGGGTAACGCGCTGCCCGAGGCCGAGGCAAGCCTCGGCCAGGCGCTTGCCCTCATCCACCGCGCTTTGGCCAGGCTCGATGAACCCGGACGCGCCGGCGAAGTTCAGTCGGCGCTGCAAAAAACCGCCGGCCTGGTGGAATCGGCGCGACAGGCACATCAGCGGCTATTCGCCGCCGGCTCGGCGGCGGTCGCTGGCGTGGTGCAAACCGGTCTCGATTCCGAGTTGGTCGCGGTCATTTCCGCTGCTGTGACGGCAGTGTTGGACCGCCCGTACCGTCTCGTGTCCGTTGAACCGGTTGTGGCATCCGTGCCGCACCTGAATGTCTGGGCCCTGGAAGGCCGCACCCAAATCTTCCAATCTCACAAGATCCGGTGATTACGACTGAACAGAAGGAGACCCATGATTAAACGACTTCGTGTTACGGTTGATGGGCACACTTACGACGTGACCGTCGAGATGGCGGACGAACAGCCGGCCCAGGCTGCCCCCCTTTCGGCCCCTCCGCCGCTTCCGGCAGCGCCGCCGCCGATTTCACCTCCCAGCGCCAGCCCTCCTCCGGCTCCGGCGCCAAGCGCCCCAACGCCCGGACCCACTACGCCCGGCGACGTGCCCAGCCCGTTAGCCGGGCGTGTCACTGCTATCGTGGTCGCCGCCGGCCAGAGCGTCAAAGAGGGGGACCACCTGCTGACCCTCGAAGCCATGAAGATGAACACGTTCGTCTTTGCGCCCAAGTCTGGCAGTGTAGCCGAAATCAAGGCCGCCGTTGGCGACGCTGTCGAGGAGCATCAGGTCCTGATGCGGATCGCATGACAAGTTCGGAGTCCCGGCTTTAGCCGGCAAGTCGTTCGACCCTTTGAACCTACAATCACCCCTGGTCATCAGGCCGCCTCAGAAAAGCTCGGTTAGCAGCGCAATGTTTATGGAAAAGACTAAAACATTTGATCAGCTCCAGAGGAGCGGAATGTGACTCGCATGCGACGTGTCTCATTAAATTTCCTGCCTCGGCTTGCGATTGATTCCACTCCTACGGAGCTCCATAACCTTGAGAGGTCGAGACTACCAACATCACGCTCCTAACGGAGTGCGGTCTGCCTGCCCCGATGGAACCTGGACGCTGCACGAGCACCCGGTAGTTACCTCTACCAATCTGGTTGCGGGGAAATTGCCCGCTTGGAATGCGGTTCGTGCCGATATCCAGACTCAGGGGCGGGGACGGTTTCAGCGCGCGTGGGTCTCTGACAAGGGCGGGCTTTGGCTTTCGGCGGTGGTGCCCTTGGGGCCGGACCCGCTCCAGCGGCGCGCGCTCCCCCTGGCCGCCGGTTTAGCGGTTTGCGAAACCCTAAACGAACTTGGCATTTCCGGATTTCGTCTGCGCTGGCCCAATGACGTGCTGGTGGGAAACAAAAAACTCGCCGGTCTGCTGATTGATCAATTCGTGGCCGGCCTCGCGGTGATTGGGATTGGTATTAACGTGACCAATCGCCCCGAAGCGACAGACCCCCAATTAGTCAACCTGGTGGCCCGAATGGCTGATTTGCTCTCAAAACCGCCTGACTTGGCCTCCCTGACGATACGGGTCTTGCGCCACTTGCGAAGCACTTTGCTGGCTCTCGAAACCCAAGGAACATCCGCCTTGTTTCTTCGCGTGAATCAGCTTTGGCTGCCGCCTCGAACTGTGGAACTGGACCTCGACGGCAAACTCGCGTCCGGAGTCTTTCATGGAATCGATTCCCAAGGCC
>DASRFK010000044.1:0-28435 GCA_035651635.1 Verrucomicrobiia bacterium
AACATCGGGCTTGGAGTAGAGAACTGTCCCATTGAGGCTGTCGTTAACCAGGTTGCCATTGGCATCGCGGCTGGCCAGTTCCAGGCCAAAAAAAGATCCCAGGGCCGCCTGGTGATATTCGTCGAACAAGAGCGCGTGACGGACGGTCACGGCGCCCGTGGGGTTTACGACATCGGTCCAGGTGTACTCCATCTGGATCACATCCGCGATGAATTGACCATTCGAAGCGCGCACCACGACTGTATCGCGGCGATCGGGCCGGTAAACAAACACCAGCGTCGAAGGATCCAGCCCATTATCCTGGGCCACTTTATTGACGAAATCCTGCTCGGTGAAATTGACGGCGACAATATGGCCGGTGTCGTTCTTGGTGTAATAAGTTCCGCGCCAGAAAAGCCGGAAAAGATCATCTGCCTGGGTGCTCAAGGTGGTTCCCAAAATCAGAACTAAAACCGAACCGAGTTTCCAATTTTTTTTCATAGCGTGTCGTATTTCTTTTTGCGTCACATTCAAACAGGCCCGCTTGTAGCCTTGACACCAGTGCCCCAGGAGCGCGTTCGAGCCAATAGGGTGCTACCCCCGAAAGCTCACGACGTTCACCTTGCCTTTTCCCTAGAGCGCAATTCCGGTAAAGAAATCGCCAAATTTGGGCAAGCGCCCTTTTGCGGCTGAACGGATATTGGCCTGAGCAGGACCTCACTAACCCTAGCCGGGCTGCGGTTCGCGGTTGAAAGCCCCCTGCAAAGTACGTGCGCCGCAGCTCGGATTTTTTAAGAGCTCCAAGCTGGCCTTCACCAGATCCAATGGGCTGTTATGAATAACGCCTTTAGCGTGGCGGCAGGAAAATCCGCGCCCCATCTTGAAAACGTAGTGGCATCAATGCCACTAGGATTTACTCATTTTTGACGCCGAGGGCGTCCATCATACCAGCCTGGGGCCGCTAGCCCCAGGGACACACCGCAAAAGTGTCGTCCCGCAAGCGCCAAAGGCGCGGAGTCAATTCCCACGTCCTAAAGCACTTTAACCATGAGGCGGGCCGTTGGCCCGCTCCGATATAAGGTTCCCGATTTGTCCCAGGCCTCGGGCCTGGGCTGGTATGAATAACGCCTTTAGCGTGGCGGCAGGAAAATCCGCGCCCAATCTTGAAAACGTAGTGGCATCCGCGCGCGTCCGCGCACCGGCTGGCTTTCTTGGTTGACCTCGCCAAGGCGGGATATTCTACTGGTTCGGTGCGAGCTGTTCTTGGCATCTGCGCGGGCGCGCTAATTTGTTCGGGTTGCGCCGGTCACCGAGGCGGGGCGGCTTCGTTCAGTGAACTCGGGACCAGCAGCCGGCCGGCGGTGTCGCTGCCGTCCGACCAGGTCATTATCACTCCAGACACTCAGTTGGCCGGGAAGGTTTCACGCGTGAACCAGGACGGACGTTTCGTCGTAATGACTTTCCCCATCGGTCATTTGCCGACTCTGAATCAACGCTTAAATGTCTACCGCGGGGGAGTGAAAGTTGGCGAAATCCGGGTGACCGGCCCGCAGTTGGACGACAACGTGGTGGGTGATATCGGGGCCGGGGACGCTCAGGCCGGTGATGAGGTCCGCGGGCAATGACTTTTCTGCCCATTGTCTCGCGGGAACTGCGGTTGGCATCCCGTCGCCGGGCCACGTACTGGCTCCGTTCAGGCGCGGCGCTGGCGACCATGCTGCTTGGGACCTGGCTATTCCTGCTTTTCCAGGGACAGTCTCCCAAGGAGCTGGCGGTGGCGCTGTTTTGCGTGTTGACCGGTGGCGGGGTTTTATTTGCACTACTGAGCGGTCCGCGATCGACGGCCGATTGTATCAGCGAGGAAAAACGTGAGGGAACGCTTGGACTGTTATTCCTTACAGATTTGAAGGGCTACGATGTGGTTCTGGGGAAGCTGGTCGCCGGATCATTAAACTCATTTTACACTGTGGTGGCGATCCTGCCGACGATTGCCATTCCGCTTTTGCTGGGAGGGGGCATCACGCTTTCGGAAATCGGGCGGATGTCCCTGGTTACGATAAATGCGCTATTCTTTTCGCTGACGATGGGCGTATGGGCGTCGGCAATGAGTCGATCGGCCCAAAAGGCGGCGGCGTTGAGCTTGCTTTTGATCCTCCTGACCACCGCTGTCTTGCCTGCTTGCGGTGCATTGATTGCGGCCGCGCACAGTGCGCCGAGGGTGTCGGCGCCCTTTCTCGTCTCAAGCGTCGGCTTCACGTATTACCTGTCATTCGACGCTCCTTACAAAAGCGCGAAGCTGTGGTTTTGGTGGTCGCTGGGAATCGTGCACGGGCTCTCGTGGTTGGGACTGATCCTGGCCAGTGTGATCACGCCGGTCTCCTGGCAGGACCGGCCGCTGGGAGACAACTCGTTAATGTGGCGCCAACGTTGGAAGGCCTGGAGCTTCGGCAACCAGCTTCAACGATTGGCTTTTCGCCGCCGCCTGCTGGATATTAACCCCGTACTCTGGCTGGCGGCCCGTGGGCGAACAAAGGCAGTCGGATTATGGTTATTTCTTGGAGTCATTGGCTGCGTTTGGGCCTGGGGTTGGTGGAAGTTTCGACGGGAGTGGCTGAATGAGGGGATTTATCTAAGTACCGCTGCTTTGCTCAACCTCGCTCTGAGGTACTGGCTTGCCGGTGAGGCGACGCGCGCGTTGGCGGACCAACGTAAAACCGGCGCCCTCGAACTGCTGCTGTCCACGCCCATGCGGGTCGAGGAGATTTTACACGGCCAATGGCTGGCATTAAGGCGGCAGTTTTTTGGGCCGGTCGTCACTGTGCTGATAGTGGAAACCCTGTTCATGCTGGGCTGCGCCAGGGAAGCGGTGCCGGACGAAGACCGGAGCTTTTGGATATCGCTCTGGATTGCGATAATGGTGATGTTGGTTGCGGATTTGGTGGCGCTCTACGCGATCGGGTTGTGGCAAGGATTGACCGCCCGCAACCCGTTGCGCGCGCTGGGAGGCACCCTGGCACGAGTGTTGGTGCTTCCCTGGATCGCTTACGGGGCCGTGCTGTTGCTGGTCGTGCTGGCTCAATTCGGTTCCACAGGCAATCACCCCAGCCCAGGCTGGCAGTTTTTCCTGGGACTTTGGTTTGGCCTGGGCATCGGAGCGGACCTGCTGTTCGGAATCTCCTCTTGGCAAAGACTGTTGACAGAATTCCGCCGGGCCGCCCAGGAACAATACGGCGTTCGGAGCGACTTTTGGCGCCGTTGGTTTTTTTCCCTTAAACCGCATGTTTCTGGAGTTGCTGCCGAGAACTGGGAAATTGGCCATTAGGAGACAGGACCGGGTGGAACTGGAACCGAAGCTTGCGGCCGGCAGCTCAACTTACTCTCCAAAAAAACCGCGGCCCATTGATCGCATTGACGGGTGATTGAGTTTCGCCGCGGCGTCTGGTTTAATCGGGGCCAATGAGCAAGCGGCGTGCCCAGATCCAGCGTCAAACCAATGAGACCGCCATTGCGGTCAAACTCAACATCGATGGAGTCGGCCAATCCTCGATTTCGACGGGCATCCCCTTTTTCGATCACATGCTGACGCTTTTCGCCAAGCATGCAGTGGTGAATTTGGAGCTGGTTTGTAAGGGCGATTTGCAAGTGGATGCCCACCATACAGTGGAGGATTGCGGCATCGCCTTAGGCCAAGCCTTTGCCAAGGCTCTGGGACCCAAGACCGGCATAAAACGCTACGGGACGGGGTTCGATCCGCGCAACCCCTTTACGGGAGAAGTGTACGTGCCGATGGACGAATGTTTAGCCCGTTGCGTTATCGATTTCAGCGGCCGTCCATTCCTGGTCTGGCGCGGGCTGGCAAGCCTTGCACAAAAACGGCTCACGAAGCTTGAAAAATCCCAGGATATGTCGAGCGCGTTCCGGTTCGGGTTGGCGCGCGAGTTTTTTCAGGCCTTCGCAAACGAAGCTCGCTGCAACCTGCACCTGGAACTATTGTATGGGGATGAACCGCACCACGTTTCGGAGTCACTTTTCAAAGCCTTTGCAAAGGCTGTAGATGTTGCTTGTCAACGAGATCCACGCATTGCCGGCCGATTGCCCTCAACCAAAGGAAAACTCTGAGCCTGCTTGAATAGCCGGCCGGCGCCTACCGTCGAAATCATGACAGAAGCAGCAGATCATTCCTCGGCAGATGATCCAGCGCTAGTGCGAACGGCACAAAGCGGCAACATGGCCGCTTTCGAGGAGTTGGTGGCGCGCCATCGCGATAAGATCTATGCGCGGGCCTATAGCATGATGAGGAATGAGGAAGAAGCGGTTGATCTTTCTCAGGAAGCCTGGGTAAAAGCCTGGCAACGGTTGCGGCAATTCCAGGGGGATAGCAGTTTTGGCACTTGGATGACCCGCATCGTGATAAATCTTTGCCTGGACCAGTTGCGCAAACATAAACGGCAGCGTACTGAGTCTATCGAAGCAATGAGCGAAGAGTCGGGCGGGGTGGAACGGCAAATGCCCGTAGTCACCACCAACCCGACCGCCGGGCTGGAGCGAAGTGAGTTGCGGCAACGGATCGATCGTGCTTTGGGCTTGTTATCCCACGAACATCGAACCGTTCTGGTCCTGCACGAATTTGAAGAACTGGAATATAAAGAGATTGCGAAGGTAATGGGTTGCTCGATTGGCACCGTGATGTCGCGTTTGTTTTACGCGCGCCGCAAGATGGCAGCCCTGCTGTCGGATGTGAAAAAAGAGAATTGGAAATGATCGAGTATCAGAAACAACTGTTAGTGCAGTCTTACCTGGACGGTGAGTTGCCGCAGGCCCAGGCACACGAAGTGGCTGAGTGGCTGGCCCGAGACAATGAGGCGATGGGCTTGCTGAATGAGTTGCGCCAAACCCGCGCCGCGGTGACCGGATTTGAGGAGGCCCTTCCGTTACCCGAATCGCGAGAATTCTATTGGTCGAAGATCCAGCGGCAAATCGAGCGCGAGGAAGCGCCCGGCGCGTCAGCACCGCGGGTGCCTTGGCATGCCCGCCTGCGCCGTTTCCTGGTGCCGGTGACCGGCGTGGCTTTAGCAGCGCTATTGTTCCTCGTAGGCAACCGAGAGAATAGTTCCGGGCCCCCGGACACGACTACCGAAACGGCTTTGGAAGATTCGGGCGCTTTTACCTATCACGATTCCTCCGCTGGTGTTACCTTGGTGTGGCTCTCTTACCCCGCCGACGAAGTAGCAGACAACGATGATTCACTGGACTAGCTGATGAGAGCAAAACAGGGGACGGCCGGCGCGCTCGTTGGAGTTTGTGCCGCGCTGGTGTTATTGGCGGCGGTCCCGGCGAAAGGTTTCGCCGGGGAAATGAAATTGGAAGCCCAATTGGTTTGGGGCACGGACGATTCCAAGCCGCCTGAAGGCAAGGATTACAAGCCCGTTGAGGCGGCGATTCAGAAGAAAATCAAGGATCTGCCGTTAAAATGGAAGAACTACTTCGAGGTCAAGCGCACCGAGTTCAAGATTGCTCCCGCCGCCGCCACAAAGATTCCGATCAGCGAGAAGTGCTCCCTGACCGTTCAGAGCCATAATGACTCCGTGGTCGAGGTTTCCTGGATTGGGAAAGGCCGCGAGGTCCTCAAGCGAACTCAGTCCCTCTCCAAAGGTGAAATCCTGATTCTGGGCGGCAACGCACCCAACGCCACCGCTTATCTGATGGTCCTGCGGCGAATCGAATAAGCTGGTGGGCGCCGACCGCCGGTCGCGAAACGTAGCGCAGACTTTCAGTCTGCCGTACCGCAGACTTTCAGTCTGCTCCGGCATAGAGCCTGATGCGCGTGCAAATTCTCAGCGCCCTCCGACAGGGCGCGCCTAGCCGACTGAAAGTCGGCGATACAGCAGGCTCGAAAGCCTGCGCTACGGGCGGCCACCAGTCGCGTCTCCCACCGATTTACCCTCCCACGCTGGCCAGTTCTTCGTTGGTCGCAGCATTGACGATCTTAAACTGCTCGGCGTGCAGCGAGGAGTGGGCGCCGACCGCCTGCCGCGAAACGCAGCGCAGACTTTCAGTCTGCCGTACCGCAGACTTTCAGTCTGCTCCGGCATGGAGCCTGATGCGCGTGCAAATTCTCAGCGCCCTCCGGCAGCGCGCGCCCAGCCGACTGAAAGTCGGCGATACAGCAGGCTCGAAAGCCTGCGCTACGGGCGGCCGCCGATCTCGCGGCGCTACGGTTTACCCACCGACGCTGGCCAGTTCTTCATTCGTTGCCACGTTGACGATCTTGAACTGTTCGGCATGAAGCGCCGGGTCCGGTCGGAACAGCAACCGGCCAAAATAGCGCTTCTCCATTTCCTGGATATGCTTTTCGTCTTCGGTGCGGAGACGCTCCAGGACGCTGGGATGAACGGCGATGCGCAGCTGAAAGTCGGACTCGTCGCGCGGACGTTTCTTCAGGATTTCACTCAACTTGCGCTGGATCTCGACACTCATGGTCAGCGCGCTCTTGACCTTGCCTCGCCCCTTGCAATAGGGGCAATCGTCGTACACCGCCGCGTGGACGCTCTCGGAATGCCGTTGGCGGGTCATCTCCATTAAGCCAAGCTGCGAAATGGGCAGAACGTGGGTTTTGGCCTTGTCCCGCCGCAGACCTTCTTTCATCCGCTGATAGACTTGCTGCTGGTCGCGGCGGGATTTCATATCGATGAAGTCCAACACAATCAAGCCGCCCATGTTGCGCAGGCGCAGCTGCCTTGAGATCTCATCCGCGGCTTCGAGGTTTACCTTCAAAATCGACGTTTCCTGATCTTTGCCGCCCTTGTGCCGGCCGGTGTTCACGTCGATGGCCACCAGGGCCTCGGTTTCGTCCACCACGATATAGCCGCCGCTCTTGAGGTGGACCTGGCGCGAGAAGGCATTTTCGAGTTGCCGCGTGATGTTGAAGCGATCGAAAATCGGCTGCGGGTCCGAGTATAGTTTTACCTTGTTGGCAGAACGCTTGGAAATTTTCGAGATCATCTCCCGCATCCGATCGTAGGCTTTTTGGCTGTCCACGACGATGCGTTCGACATCTTCCGTCAGGAAATCGCGCACCGTCCGCTCGATGAGATCGGGTTCCTGGAAGACACACGTGGCGGGCGGACGGCTCTTAATGCGGTCCTGAATTTGGTACCATTCTTCGAGCAACAAAGCCAGGTCGCGCACGAAGTAGCGCTTTTGCTGTCCTTCACCCACGGTACGCATGATCACCCCCATCCCTTCGGGGATCGAAAGTTCGCGCAGGATTTTTTTGAGGCGCTGACGTTCCTGTTGGTTCTCGATTTTGCGGGAGATGCCGCTCTGATCGGAATTGGGCAGGAGCACCAGGTAGCGGCCGGGCAAAACCAAATTGGTGGTCACGCGCGGGCCTTTGGTGCCGATCGGGCCTTTCGTAACCTGCACGATGATATCGCTGCCCGGCGGATAAACACGGGGGATGTCCTTCTGGGTGATCTTGGGCTTCTCTCGGCGGCGTCCCTCGCGTTCGACGATTTCCACTCCGCTGTCAAAGCTGCTGGGCACAATATCCCAATAATGCAGGAACGCGTTTTTTTCGAAACCGATATCGACGAACGCGGCCTTGAGGCCGTCTTCGAGATTGCGGACTTTGCCCTTGAAGATACTGCCGACCAGCCGTTCCTCGGTGGTGCGCTCGATGTTGAATTCTTCGAGGCGGCCTTCCTCAGAAACCGCGACGCGGGTTTCGAGAGTTTCGGCGTTAATGATGACTTCTTTGTGGGCCTGTTTAACCGGCTTGATCAGACGCTGCACCTTCTTGACCAGCGTGCTGGCTACCGCCTTAATGCTCTCGACCAACCCCTTGGGCTGTTCGGGAACGGGAACAGGCTCGAAATTTTTCTCTTCCTGCACCTGGGCCGGTGTTTCGAAATTGGGTTCGCGGAACCCGCGCTTAGACTTGTCAGTCATCTCGGGCGCCGGTTGGGGCGGGCCTTCCGGCGGCAGGCCCGCGGCGATATTTTCCGCCCGTTCGATTTCCTGGGCATGGCGCCGTTCGTACACTTTGTCCTGGGGCGCCTGGTCGCCCACCACCTCGGCGCGCGCTTGGAGAGCGTCCCGGTCGGGTCGCTGTTGTTGAATATGACCCAGGCCGCCGCTGGGGCGGAAGCGCATGCCTCCGCGGCGACGGCGGGAAAAATTTCTGTCACTCATAATTAATAAGCCTTTCGATAGAGATAAACGTTTTGCAACAGGCCCATGGCGATTAACGAGCCGAGCACTGATGACCCGCCGTAAGAGAGCAGCGGCAGTGGCACGCCCGTCACAGGCATAATGCGGATGTTCATGCCGATATTGATAAAGACGTGGCTGAACAAGAGCGTGACGACGCCCACAGCCAGCAAACGGCCGAGGCGATCGCGCGCCTGGCCGGCAATGCGTATTCCGGTGAAAAGAACCATTCCATAGAGGGTCAACACCAGCACGCTTCCGACAAATCCCCTCTCCTCGGCAATGACGGAGAAGATGAAGTCGTTGTGCGCCACGGCTCGCGGCAGGTAACCCAAGGCATTTTGCGTGCCTTGCCGCCAGCCTTTGCCCATCAGCCCGCCGGAGCCGACGGAAATCAACGCCTGCCGAACATTATGTGAGTCATCGAATCGTTCTTTGCGCAGGCGTTCTCGCTCTGCCTTGGGCGCACCGGCCGGCAGAGGATAGGGTTGATCGAAATACACCAACAGCCGGCGCTGCTGGTAGTCTTCGAGTTTGAAAATCTGCCACTTCAGCGGCAGGAAAAGCACGTCGGCTAAGAAGAGCGCCGCCACAACGCCCACGCCCGCGAGCAGACGCAGCAGGAAGCGTTTCGGCGTTCCGGCCACGTACAGCATCAACAGACCGGTTGGCAAGAGGACCAGCGCCGAACCCAGGTCGGGCTCTTTCATGATTAAGAGGAACGGCAGGGTTAATAGTCCCAGGGCCCGGGCGAAGAGTCCGGGAGAGCGCAGCTCTTCAATGGGGCGGCTAAGGAAATGAGCCAAAGCCAAAATAAAGGCCAGCTTGGCGAACTCGGAGGGTTGAAATTGGAAAAACGCCAGGTCAATCCACCGCCGAGCGCCCCAGCCGTGGGTGGTGCCGATTCCGGGAATCAGCACCGCAACCAGAAGCAGGATGGCACTCCAGTAAATCACGAATGCCCAGCGCGAGATGGCGCGGTAATCAACAAAACACAAACTCACAGCCGCCCCGCTCCCGAGCACGTACCAAACCACCTGACGGACCCAGCTCTGGCGATACCAGGGCGCCGCCGCAGCCGATTCATTAACCATGGTCGCGCTGAACACAAAGATCGCTCCCAAGATCATCAGGCCGCACAAAGCCGCCAGTTGCAGCTTGTCCAGCCGGCCCATGCCTTTCGCTTCATTTAGGTGCGCGTCGAACATCCGTCAGTATGCTTTCGCCATCGTCTCGCCTTTCCTGTGCCGGTCCAGTTCCAGCAAGGCGGTATAAATGGGCTTGGCGACCGGCGAGCAGGTTGTCCCCCCGGAAGCTCCATCTTCCACCATAACCACCACTGCCCAGCGCGGATTTTCATAAGGAGCGAAAGAAGCAAACCAAGTGGTTTGGCCTGTGTCTGCATTGCGCTCATTCTGAATCTCAGCCGTCCCGGTTTTGCCGCAAATCCTTAGTCCGGGCACCACGGCGGCTTTTCCGGTTCCCTCAGGATCTTCTGTGTCGGCGAGCATGGCTTCCTGCAATATTTTCATGCTGCGTTGGCTTACTCCCACTTCGTCGCGGACTCTGCTGGAAAACCTCATGGGTTGCTCTCCGGTGCTTGGATCGTGCGGCTCGATCCGGTCCACCAGTCGCGGCAAGAGGACTTTGCCGCCATTGGCCAGCGCGGAAAAAAGCACGGCGACCTGCAGAGGCGTCACCAAGACCGGATCCTGCCCGATCGAGAGGTTGGCGGTCTTGCGGTCGGTCCAGCCCGGATCGATCTGCTTTGGAAACGACCCAGGGGTCTCCTGGTGCAGCGGCAGGCCGAACCTTTCTCCCAGGTGAAACCGCTGACCCAAGCGGATGATTCGTTCCGGCCCGAGCCGCAGGCCATTCGTAATAAAATACGAGTTGCTTGAGCGCATCAACGCCCGGCGGAAGTTGTAATCTCCGGGCGGCGCCGTGTCGCGGATCCTGTGACCATGCACGTAAATGCAACCTCGGCCGGGCCGCTCCGGATTTTCCTGGACCCGGTACAGCTCGTTCGGATTGAAGCCCGCCTCGAGTAGCGCCAGGCCAACCACCGTCTTAAAGATGGATCCCGGGGCGTAATTTTCCTGAGTCGCGCGATTCCTTTGCGCGTGCAGATCATTGATGCGATTCATCTCGTTGGTCGTGACGCCGTGAACGAGTTCATTCGGGTCAACTGTCGGCGAAGAAGCCATGGCCAATACGTCGCCGGTGTGCACGTCCATGACGACTACGGCTCCGCGAGTGGTCGGGCCCCGAACATTGCGGAGCGCGGCCTCCGCGACTTGCTGAATGTGCAGATCGATCGTGAGCACGACGTTGTGGCCCGCCTCGGCCGGACTCCAGACATTCTCGGCCTGTCGATAACCGACGTTATTGACCAGAACGGATTTGGCGCCGGCGGTGCCGCGCAGCTCTTTGTCAAAACCAAACTCGATTCCCAGTTCCCCACGGTAATCCGGTAAGCGATAGGAGAAGAACGCTTCTTCCCCTTCGGCAGATTCGTCGTTACGTTTCAAATATCCGAGCAGATGCGCCGCCGTCGACTGGTACGGATAGACCCGTGTGGATTGTACCTCCAGGTCGACGCCCATTGGGCTGGTGGATTGTTCCTCAAACCTGGCGATATTGGTCGGATCGAGGTTTTCAATCAGCGGGTAAGGCAAGGCCAGGCGAGTTTCATAATGTTTCTCGAATTTCGACGGTTGGAATGCGACCGGCTGTTGCAGCCGCTGGCTGATCTGCATTACCACATTGCTGGCTACTTCACCTCTGGCTTCAGCGCGCAACACATTCTTCTCCGGGACGGAAAGTAAAAACTGCTTGCGCTCCTTTTTCGTGAGCCGCCGACCCAGCTGCGTTTCAAGTTGCGCCAGTTCCTGGTCCTTGCGCCGCCGGGCGCGGGCCAGCTCCTGAAAATAGGCCGCGTCAAAGGGCTTGCGCAGTTCCTCGAGGTACATGCTTACGTTGTAGGTCGGGCGGTTCTCCGCCAGCACGACGTGGTTGCGATCCAGGATGCTGCCCCGCACCGCTGGGATGCGAACCGTCCGGAAGGACTGGTTTTCGAGCGATTCCTGGTAATCCCGTGCCGAAACAATCTGCACCCACCACAAGCCGGCCAACAGAATGCTTAACCCGCTCAGCACGATCAGCGTCAGCGCGCGTAGCTGCGGATCGTCTTTTTTGAGTTGGTCGAAAACTAGCATGGGCCTTCGAGTGGTTGGTAGGCGACCGACGGAGGGGCCGATCCTCTCATTAGCACCGTGCCTTCAGCCCGGTGCGATAATACGTGCACCGCGAGATAAACCGTATCCAACGGTTTTGCTGAACGATGCAAACTGCGTGGCGCGGTCGTGCTCATCGGCCCCTCCTTATCTCTCGGTCGGGGCGGAAACTGGTCTCCACCTTGGGGGCGTGCACCAATGTCTTTTGTAACCACTCGAACAAGAGGAAAAAGATCGGTGCCGCCACGGCGCTGCCGAGAGTCAGCACGACCAACTGCCAAAGGGTGCCCCAGCCGATCCGCGGGCCGCGGCCAATGGTTAACAGCAACAAGAGCGTCAGCACCGGCACGCCGGCACCCGCGGCCACGCCAAGTGTGGTTTGGGCGAAGGGCTGGTCGCGCAGGATGAGATCGCGCCAAAGGTGAATGACGAAACCAACCGCGAACAGAGGCAGCACGGTGATTCCAAGCGGATTGGCCGAGAGCGAGTCGAAGAGCAGTCCGCCGCCGCACGCCAGCAGGCAAACGGTTGAAAGCGAGCCCGACAGCGCGGCGTAAACCATCAGTGGCGGGAGCAAATCAATTTGTACGCCGACCAAATGCCGCACGCCATTGAAAGCGGCTTCCCAGAACACCGCTACCACGGCGGCCACCAGGACAAAAATGTTATTTAGCCAGCTCATGGTTCCATCATGACCCAGACTTCTTCGAGCGCGCTCAGGTTGGCGGCTAGCTTCACGCGCGCCGTGGTCGACATGCCGTAATCTTCGGAGCGCGAGTCCAACACTTTGCCAATGAAAATGTCCTTGGGAAAGATTCCACCCAGCCCGCTGGTCCACACATCTTGACCGGGCTTGAGGTCCGCTGTCCTGGAGAGATATCCCATCTCGACAATTCCGGTGTCCAACGGGCCGGAGCCGCCGATCACGCCAGTGTCGCGGCTGGGATTATCGACGCGGGCGGCCACCTTGCAGCTGGGATCACCCAGCAGCGCTACCTGCGAGCGGGTCAGACTGACGGCAGAAATCCGACCCACCAAACCCTCCGGAGTCAGGACCGGAAAATTCACTTTCACCCCGTCGCGGCTGCCGAGATCGATCTGGACGGTGCGCCACCAGTTGGAAGGTTCGCGCAGCACCACATTGGCGGGTTTGACTTTCCAATTCTTGTGCGGCTGCCAGCCGAGCTGTTGCCGGAGACGTTCATTTTCCCGGACCATCCCTTCGGCTTGCATCAGCTGCAACCGCAGTTCGTCATTCTGGGCACGCAACGCGTCTTTTTCCCGGATGAGCTCGCTGCGGGGCAAGACCGCATCGCCGGTTTTGGCGGCCGTTTGCTGAACCGAGCGGGCCAGCCCAAAAAGCGGGACAAAAACACTGCCGAGCCCGAGTTTCAGTCGAGCCGAGGTCTTAGCCGGCAGATTCAAAATAACCACAGTCAAAAACACGATCAGACCCAACGCAATATAATGCGGACGTTTTAGCATCTCATCACAGGACCCGCTAACTTGCCCCGGGCCAATGGCCCGGTGGCGCGCGTCAGCGGCAAACGGGTCGGCCCGCTAACGGCATAGCTGCGTTACGTCCCAAACCCGGGACACAACGACTCAGTAGATGATCGGAGGGAACTACTTGGAATTGGAAGAAACGCGCTTGAGAAATTGGAGTTCCTGCAACACTCGGCCGGTGCCTTCGGCAACGGCGCTTAACGGGTCATCGGCAATATGTACTGGCAAGCCGGTTTCTTCGGCCACCAGGCGGTCGATCCCACGTAGTAAGGCGCCACCCCCTGCCATAACGATCCCACGGTCCACCAGATCGGCGGACAGTTCAGGGGGACAGCGCTCGAGCGTAATGCGAACAGATTCCAAAATGCTGGAGAGCGGCTCTTGCAAGGCTTCGCGGATTTCTTCGGAGCGGATGGCCAACGTTTTAGGCAATCCGGCGCTTAGATCCCGACCCTTGACTTCCATGGTTAATTCCTGCTCGAGCGGAAAAGCAGAGCCAATGCGTATTTTTATCTCTTCCGCCGTGCGTTCACCGATCATCAAGTTGTAGGCTCGTTTCATGTGCGCAACGATCGTCTCATCAAATTCGTCTCCGCCGACCCTCAGGCTGCGGCTGAAGACAATGCCGGCAAGGGAGATAATTGCGATTTCGCAGGTCCCGCCGCCAATATCGACGATCATATTGCCCGCCGGTTCATGCACCGGCAATCCAACCCCGATGGCCGAGGCCATGGGCTGCTCGATCAGGTAGACTTCCCGTGCCCCGGCATGAGTGGCGGAGTCTTTCACAGCTCGCTTTTCCACTTCCGTTATGCCCGAGGGCACGGCCACGACCACCCGCGGAGCGATCAGCTTCCGATGGTGGACCTTCTGGATGAAATGACGCAGCATCGCTTCAGTAATCTCGAAGTCCGCGATGACGCCATCTTTCATTGGCCGGATGGCCACGATGTTTCCAGGAGTGCGTCCCAGCATCCGTTTTGCTTCTTCGCCGACGGCCAGGACGTTGGTGGTGCCTGCCTGAATTGCCACGACAGAGGGCTCCCGGAGAACAATTCCTCGATCCCGTACATAAACGAGCGAGTTTGCCGTCCCAAGATCGATGCCAATATCGTTGGAAAACAGGCTTTTAAGCTGCGTCAGCATGAATTCGGCCTAACAACGGGCGAAGTTAAGAGACACTCCGGTACTGGGTCAAGACTATTAACCCTTCTACGAGGCGTCCAGGGGGTGGTCGGGCAAGGCCGTTGATCGCCGCTTGGCGGGGCCTCAGGGTGTCGTGGAATGACCGGCCTGGTGCGTTTGATCGATGAACAGCGCGGCAGCTTGTGAGCGACGAGACAGGTTGAGCTTCTCCATGGCATTGCTCAAATAATTTTTTACCGTTTTATCGCTCAGGCCCAACTCGCGGCCGATTTCCTTGTTGGTTTTGCCTTCGGCTACCAGCGCCACGACCCTTCGCTCCTGGGGTGAAAGGACATCCAGTTTGCTGCGCGAGTTCAGAATCGAGGGAGAGGAGATGCAGCTCATGACGCGGCGCGTAACCGCCGGGTCAAGAATCGATCGGCCGGCAGCCACATCCTGGATAGCTTGAACCAGGCGTTCACTGTGGATCTCTTTGAGCAGGTACCCGTCCGCGCCCGCAACGATGGCATCCACAATCAGGTTATCGTCCGCGTAAGAAGTCAGGATGAGCACCTTCGTTTCCAGGCCGAGACGTTGGAGACGACGGCAGACTTCGAGGCCGCTGCCATCGGTGAGGCGCACATCCAGCAGGACCAGGTCCGGTTTCAAGGTGGCCACCGATTCCACGGCCCCCGCAACCGTGCTCGATTCGCCGGCAATTTCGAATTGCGGATAAGCCTCGAGCAACGTCCGTAATCCGAGGCGCGTCACCTCGTGGTCGTCGACGAGCAACAAGCGAAGGGGCCTGGTCTCAGTCGCGTTCATTGGGATTTCGCTGTGGCACGGAAACCACGATACGGCACCCCTGCCCTGGTGCCGAGACAATTTGCAACTCGGCGCCAATCTCCCGTGCCCGAGCGGTCATGTTGCGCAGGCCGTGACCGGCCCCTCCGATCGCCTCGAGGTCAAAGCCTTGACCATTGTCCCGGATCTCGAGGCGCACGACGCCTGGCTGGTGATCGAGCGATACGACAATCCGGGTCGCCTGGGCATGGCGAAGACTATTGCTCATCGCCTCTTTGGAGATGTGAAGTAACTGCGTCGCTTGCGCGGAAGTCAGCCGGTTGGCCGCCACCGGGTCGACCTCAATTTGGAACGGGGTTGGGGAGTCGCCGCTGGTCAAAGCCAGGGATTTCAAGGCCGTCTTGAACTCGCGCCCGTTGAGGACCTTGGGTTCCAGGCCCGTGAGAAAGCCTCGGACGCTGCGGATGGTATTGTTCAACGTGTGAATGGCCGTCAGGACGCGGCCTTCAGCTTGCTCAGGAGATTCGCGAATCACCCGCCGACAATCCTCGAGGTTAAGGCCGACCGCATAAATGGATTGGATGATGTCGTCGTGCAGATCGCGGCCGATTTGCTCGCGTTCTTCCATAGCACGACGCAGTTGCTGCTCGCCCTGGCGCATCTCCGCCTGCAAATTTGCCTGCACCTGGAGCACATGCAAAGTCTGTTGGCGTTTCTTTTGGCCGTAAACCAGCGACAGCAATAACCCGGCACCCGCCAGTGCCGCAATCGCGATGGCCACGCTCAGACCCGGGGCGGCCACCACCGGGACGGGCCGGGCAGTAATCTTTATGTCCTCAGGAGAACGCAGCAGCAAGGACATGATCGGCTCGATCCCCGAGTCGCGCGCGCCGGACCAGGGCACCCCAGTCAACCGCAGGCGGGATCCACGTTCGAGCTCGGGAAGCCCTCGGCTGCCGGGCAAATCCAAGAGCGCCATAAATAAGTGACCCTGAGATTCGAGCGCCAGAGCGGGGCTGTTGGAGACGGAGTTAGCCCAATCCAGGAACGTTGCCTCAACTTGCACCAAGTCGTGCCCATGGCGCCCCTGAAGCAGAGCCTCTGCGGAAACAGAAACCGGCTGCGCGGGCTCATTCGTGCCAATGCTGCGAACGACCGCATCCTCGAGCCGCGCCGGCTGGAGCACAGGGCCGAGGAACCCCGTCGCTTCGACCGAACTGCCGGTGACAAGCTGTCCCAGGTGCTCTTTGGGCTGCAGCTCTACACTTCCGGTCGCGTCCTGCACAAACAAGGCGCGCCCCGGCCAACACAGAGTGACAGCGCCGGCGATGTGGACCCGACCGACCCCGTCGATTCGCAGGTTTGGGTTTTTGAGGTCGTGGATTGCGACCGTCGGGGTTGAGAACCCGCCTGCCTCGCTTGCCCGCACGGCCACGATGTCTTGCAGGGAATTGGCGAAAATCTGGAACCCGGTCACTTGCCCCTGCTCGGTGCACTGAGCGCCGACTACGCCCCGCACGGCCACGGCCGCTCCTTCCAGGCGAGGGGGTCTGCGCTCGCGCAACCGGGGTACCCAAACGTTAAGTCTGTGGGGGGGCACGGCCAATTCGAGTTGGAGACCTTCACCGAGAACCTTCTGATTGCGCACTACGCCTGTCAGCGACACCCATTGGGCGTCGAGGCCTCCGACGTAAATCTCGGCCAACGAAACCGTCCGCGGAACGGGTTGGGACCCGGGGCCAAGCAAACTCACTTGGGGCAAATCGATAATCGGACTATACCGCCCGCGATTGGTAAAACCGCTGACGACCACGCGGTGTCCCGGTTCGACCGGCACAGCGGCTGCGGCGGTGTAAACAAAGATACCGGCCGTCTCGTCCTGCACGAATAAGCCAATCCCCGGATCGTAGAACGTGACCGTTCCTTCGATTCTGACTGGGAGCCGGGACCGGATGTCATCGAGCGGCAAAGCCAGAATTTGGGCAGCGTTGGTGAGAACCGCGCTAGGAGTGGAGCTCGGTTCCGGGGGCGCCTCGCCTAACCCGCACAGACCAGATGCAAGCCACACTAAAAGCCCCAGCTGGGTCACGGCCTTTTGGGCGCTTCCCTGGTTTTGCTCGAGGGGAGCACGTGCGGCAATCGAACGAAAGCCTGGGTGAAGGAGTTTCAAGCGCGGCAGAATTCTTATTCGAAGCCCAAGAGGGTTCAACCCTCTTTTTAGGCTCGCAATTATACGCGCCGCAGCCTCGGCAACCCGAAGACCTCCGTTGAGTCTGGATCGGCCCGCATGGGGAAGCCGGGTCTCCAGGTTCAACGCAAGGGAAGATCGCACCTGGTCGATATTTGGCCTTTTAACCAGCGTTTACAATTTGTCCGAAAGCGGCGAAACGTGCAATTCGCCTTGGGCGTCGCTGGCACGGAACGTAAGCATGACCGTATTCAGTTGCCGGGAGGCCTCCTCGAACTTCTCGGGACTGCACGTAAGGCTGAATTGGAGCACCGAGGTGCGCGAAGGGATGAAGGCGAGCTTGCCACGACGAGCGGCGCCTCCCGCTCCTGTGAGTTGAATCTCGAAAGCCGGCCCCTGGCGGCCCTCTGCGAATGCGGAAAAGGTTCTCAAAATAGCCGCCCCTGGGAAAGTCTCCATTACTTTGGCCGAATACACGCCGGGGTTCAGTTCGCCACCATCCGCGGGCATGGGCCCTGCTAAACGGAAGGCGATTTGACAGCTGTAGTCGGCGGTGGCCATCGTGACCACCCGGCCGCTGCTCTGCTCGAGCTTGTAGCCGGCAGGAACGAGGAAAGCGAATTTTTCGGCGCCAATCGTCACGTAAACGCGGTCGGCAGGCAAAAGGCCGGGCCCTTCTTCATGATGCACTTGGGCGGTTACCGGAGGCGGATTGGTAATGCCGGAAAGATATCCAAAAGCGGATTGAGTAAAGCCAGGAGGAATGGCCAGCAGCAGCGCTGCCAGAAAAAAGGCAATCTTAGTTCCCCGCATAAGTCACGACCCCCGGCGGGGGGACGGCCCATTTACTGCGCAGGATCGCCCCGAGAATCGGGGTCCCTGGAGGAATCCTGGCCTGATTCATGAAATTGAGATCGAAGCTGAATTTCCGCGTTGGCGCGTAGTAATAGACGCCGGGCGATTGAAACTGTGTCGTGGCACGCGAACTGGAGAACAGGTTGACCATCGACGTATTAATCGTCAGCACTACCGATGAGCTGCCATTGCCCCAGTCCTCGAGCAATCGAGGCAGATTCATCACCCCGCCGCTATAGGAATTGACGTCCGACCCGGTGGAGGGGACGTTGCCGGCCAGAATCGCGGCGTTGATGGTCGTGCTCACCGCTTTGGCTTTGCTGCCGCTGCCCAGACTCAAAGAGCTTTGCGAGTCGACCCAGTTCTTTGAAAGAATGGTCAGCGCGTCAGAAATGAGCGAAGCCGGAAAGGTGGCGCTGGTGTCAGTTGAGTTCTGCGCCCCGCTTGGGTTGTTATAATCGCCTTTGACGTACAAGGGATTGGGCGTCGCCACGGTAAAGCCGGTAGGCTGACCGGAGGGAGACATATTCGTGGGCACGATGCCGCCGTTGTACAGGCGCACGGACGGCAAGGTCGAACTATTTGAGGGCCGATTATCGGCAACATACAAAATGTTCGGATAAGCGCCACTGTTGTAAACACCGGCGGCGTTGGGGAACTTCGTACTCACGATGGGATTGGTGACCAGCCAGGTTTTGAGCTTGCTCACATCAATATCGGTGGCAATCACCGTTTTATTCTCGCGCTGATCGGTGAAGGAGTTAGTCAGGGACAGGAAGGGGAAATTGCTCGTAACCAGGGAATAGTTTGTCGACGTGTAAGGGGCCACCACGGTGAGCGGAAGTGGATCGCCGGAAGATGTTTTGAGCGTCCCGACCACCACCGAATTGCTGACCAGCAGCAAGACCTCGGCTTTGTTGTAGTACCGCTGCTGGCCCATGGCGGAATTGGGATCCTCGCCGGTCGGCGGCATGGCAATAATCTGGGCAACGGCGCTGGGACTATTATTGGTGCCAATGGGCAGAGTCAGAGTCTGAACGTTGGTGCTGTATCCGGGCGAACCATTGAAAGCAATGGTGCCAGTATAGTCGCCCGGGGTTTTGCCGAACCAGGCGGGCTGGGAGATGGTGCCGGAAGCGGTCACTGTGCTGTTGAAGGTAAGATTTGCGGAAGATCCATCGTAAATATTGGTATTGGAATGCGTCCGGCCGTTGACCGTGAACGGCGCGCACCACGTAAACTCCAGCAGCCCGTTATAAAAGATGGCGAACTGAAACACTGGAATTCCGTAGAGCTGGATATCCTGCTGGACGGCGCCCATCGGATTACTGGCCGAGTTGGATTGCTGGGCGTTGGATAAAACCCGGTACATTGTGACCCAACCGTTGAGGCCAGAGTATTGCGAGCCCAGCGAGCCCCAACTGGTGTTGGAAATGCTCTGCACGTACGTTTGGCCGACGTGACCCTGGGCATCCGAGAATTTGAAGTTGCTCCAATAGGGATCGTCGGCGGAGGTCGGCGCAGTGACCCGGTAGGTTGCCAGGTCGTTGGTGATGTAGGTCAGGTTACCGGCCAGGTAATCGTGTTTCATACGGGAGACAACCTTTTCGGTCGCGGCCTCGGCGGCGTATTGGCTGGCGATGTAAACGTTGTTGCGGTTGTTCAGGCGCTCGATGGTAGACGTGCGGCTAAAACTGGCCACCAGAATGGTCAGAAACACCGCCATCAACACCATGACCATGAGTAGCGCGTAACCGCCCGCCGTCGGTCTAGCACCAGGAGAGTGGATTTTCATGGTCAGTTGAAATTGTGCGAAGCAACCTTTAGCTGCATCCGGTAGTAATTGTAGAAGTAGTTCGGGCCCACCTTGGTCAGCGGATATTGGTACTGGCAGAATTCCATTAGGGCGACGATCACGTACTTGAATTGCAGATCCGTCAAAGTCGTTCCGTCATAGCGCTCCGCGTGAAAACTCATGCTGCTGCCGGTGGAATTAGTGAGGCCATTGACGATCATCTTGCTGGTGCTCATCCCGTTGGTATAACGGTACAGGGCGCAGGCGTTCGTATCGAAAAAGTACACGATGTACGAATTGGTATCGGTCGTCTGATGCACTTTGAGGGCATTGCCCTGCTGATTGGTGGCGTTGCCGCAGGGCGTGAAGCCACTCTGATTGCCCGCGCCGATGTACCACATCTTGGCTGACCGAATGTCGCCGCTCAACAGATCGAAGCCGCGCCGCGCCGAATCAGTTGCCCCCGCTTTGCTGTTGGCCAACTCATCGAGCCGGAAACAAAACATTCCGGTGTAGACCAACCCGACGACCAACAGGCTGAAAACCGCCATGGTAATCATCATCTCGTGGAGGGTCAGGCCCGCGTTATTTCGTGCTCGGCACTTTTGCCTGATCGATAAACTCATGTTTCTCATAGGATCAATCCGGGGCGAAGAAATCAGCCACGGTGTTCGTATAATATTTGCACTTTCCGCCCCAAATAAATGGCCAAGCCGTATCGACCTTGACCATGTAAATACTCGCGCCAATCGTATTGGTGATCGGGACGGAAATGATGGTCGTGTAGTTAGTGGCCCACACGATGTTGGTCCCGTTGACCGGAAGATCTAATATCGCCGTCGTCACCGGTGGAACATTGGTTATTTCGTTCCGGGCTGGACTGGTGCTGATATCCCAACTGGCCGCCCGGGCCTGTTCGAGCTGCTGAATGGCCAAGGACTGAGCTGCCAGTGAGTAACCCGACCATTCGGCGCGGTAAGATGATTGGACGTAGGCATTGATGATGCCGGAGAACATGATTGCGGCGATGGCCAGACTGATCAATACCTCAGCCAGGGTGAAGGCTTGCGCAGACCTGCCTAAGCGATTGAGTCGAAAACCTTGAACTTTGGGTTCTCCGTCCGGCCCCCCGCGTACGACTCTTCCGAGATACTTCATGCCAAACACCTGGACCGATAGCACCTTTGTTGCCAGGCGGTTTGGAGGTGCCGATCTTGACCGAAAGGTGGTTACTCCTGTAGGTCCCAATAGCTCTACCAGGCTCTGGTGGATAGCCTGGCTGAAGAGTTTGACCAATTTGCGAACCGGTGTCCCCTTGACATGTCGTAATTTTGGGCATTTACAAGGCCAGCGGCTCCTTGGCGGGTGCTTTCGGCATATGGAGGACTTCCAGTCACTATCGATTGGCCAAAGCCCGCCCCGAGGTTGTAATCGGGGCGGGCCAGGATGGCTTTGAAACACACGCGGCCCGGAACCTAACGGCAACCGCATGCGATTTCGAAATCAGCACCCATCGTGCCAAACTAGGTCCTTTTGGACCTAGTTTTAATAGGTATGGATACTGTCCTCTTTGGGCGGAAGCCCGCAACCTTCTCGCCAGGCATCGGTTCGGCCGACCAGGCCCAAGCGCTCCAAATATCGCCGATCGGGCCGTTCAGCCAGGGTCGCGCTTTCCGCACCCTCGGCTTCATGGGCGAAAACATTTGCCACGTGCACCGCTGTAAGAACAGAGAAGTTTAGATCGCAGGAATGGCAAGGAACATGGTGCCAGGCGATGGCTTCGACGGCGGCCAGCGGGAGGTTCCATGCCGCGAGTAAAGAGCCGGCCAATTCCGCGTGCGTGGTGCCCAGAACGTCGAGTTCGGCGGCGCATTCCGTGATCCGTTTAGTGCGGTGGAATCGCTGCGCCGTGGCAAACATCTCCGGGACATTTGCCGCCAGTACCAGCTTGCCCACGTCGTGCAGTAAACCGGCGGTGAAAGCCAGATTGCTCTGATCGGGATCGTCGGTCTCGAGCAGCATAATCCTCTGGGCCAGGCTGGCCACCCGCAGACTATGTTGCAACAGGTTCTCCGCCGAAAATCCGGGGCACGGCTTGTCATCAAATTGTGAGAAAACACCGGAGATTAAAATCAATCCCCGGGTCCGAACCGCTCCCAGCAGCATCACTGCTTCACCGGGATCGTTGATTTGCCGGGACAAGCCAAAGAAAGCAGAGTTGATCACCTGCAGAAACTTGGCGCACATGATCGGGTCGCGGCGGACGTAATCGGCGACCTGTTCGAGCGACCCATCCGGCGATTGAAGTTCCTTCGTCACTTCGGCGTGGACCCGCGGCAACATCGGCAACTTACGGATGCGGATGAGCAACCCTTTGACTGCGGCTTGTTCGGTCCACTCATTGGTGCAGATGTTCCGCACCACCATCTCGGCGGCCAAAGCGCCGTCGGAAGCCGCCGGAACCAGTGGCAGCGATTGAGCCGGCGCGGCAAGCTTGCAGTTAACCAGGAGTGAAAAAGCGTACACTCCTGGAAAGTCATGCTCAACCTGACTCAAAAGCCTGGTCGGCTCAGGAACCGAATCGTGGATTACCAGGACGTCGTACTTGGAGGTTTGCAAGCAGCTGCCGGCTTGTGAGGCGTCAGGTACATGCCCGGCAGACCAGTTGGGACGAAGCTTCGACAGGCCACGGTTGAATTCGTTAAACCAGCCTCCCTCTCCACCCAGCAGCAAAATGCGCTTGGTGCACGGCAGGGCACTCATGCAGTCAAATCCTTGGGAAACACCGTTTTGTGTACACGGCGCGGTTTCCCGACTCTGTGATTTGTCGGACATTTCAAACGCCTCAGATGCAACCGCCCTCCGGCAAATATCGCCGTAGTTCGAGGCAGAGGCTTCGGCTATAAATCGGCATTGCAGCCCGGAACTTTAACTAAATCGCGCTACGTCCCAAGGCAAATGCCGCGAAAGCCTCGCCATTAGTTATCGTCGGCCGGCATCAAACTGTCGGCCAAAAGCCTACAAAATGCTTCACAGTTCACCGACAAAAGTACCGGAGGCCATCCAATTTCGCGAAGGGGCGGGCAGGAGCAACCTGCCAATATGCGAAAAGCCGTCAGCGTCGGGATCGGTTTCATTTTGTGCGTCGCCGTACCGCAATGGGTGTTCGGAGTTGAAATGACGTGGGAGTACTCCGTGCAGGTCAGCGCCACGGTTCAAGCTTCACCTCCTGGAATCACTCTCCACTGGCCGCAAGACCAGTACATGCTTCCCAGCAGTTATACCGTTTACCGGAAAGCACCCAGCGACAGCAGTTGGGGCACAGGCACAACCTTGCCAGGGACCGCAACCTCCTACACAGACGCTCAGATTAATGTCGGCACACCATACGAATATCAAATCGTCAAAGCCACTTCGCAGTATACAGGTTATGGCTACCTCTATTCTGGAGTTAACGTGGCAATGACCGACAGCCGCGGCAAGCTGTTGCTGGTCGTGGACAACACGTACGCCGCCGCGCTTACCAATGAACTGGGCCAGTTGCAGCAGGATCTGGTTGGCGATGGCTGGGCCGTCATCCGGGTTGACGTCGGGCGCAATGATTCGGTCGTCAGCGTGAAAGATAAAATCAAAGCCCAGTACACTGCCGATCCCACCAATGTGAAGTGCGTTTTTCTGTTCGGACACGTGCCGGTCCCCTATTCCGGAGACATCGTCCCGGATGGCCATATTCCAAATCACCAGGGAGCATGGCCCTGCGATGGTTTCTATGGCGACATGGACGGCACCTGGACCGACACGACTGTTAATGACACGGGGGCGGATGATGCACGCAATCATAATACTCCCGGCGACGGCAAGTTCGACCAGAGCACATTTCCCGCTCCGATTAAGTTGATGGTGGGACGCGTCGACCTGGCTAACTTGCCCGGTGAGCTCTGGTATGGCGGGCCAACAACCATCCCGAGCGAGCTGTACCTGCTGCGCAACTACCTGAATAAAGACCACAAGTTCCGCACCAAGCAGTTTGACCTGCCCCAACGCGGAATCGTCGGGGATTTTATTGGGGAACGCAATGGCGAGTCTTTTGCGGCCAGCGGCTACCGAAATTTCTCGGCGTTTTTTGGCGCCAACAATATCACTAATGTTCAGACGCAGGGGGCCTGGACTCCGGTATTAAAGAACGCTCCATACCTGTGGTCGTATGGGTGCGGTGCGGGCAGCTTGACGAGTGTCGAGGGGCTGGGGAATAGCGACGCTTACTATAATCTCATTACCTCAGAGCTTTATACCAACGACATCAAATCGGTTTTCACGCTATTTTTCGGCAGTTGGATGGGGGATTGGGACGCTAAAGATGATATTATGCGGTGTGTGCTGGCGATGCCCAGCTATGGCCTGGCGTGCGCCTGGTCCGGTCGCCCGCATTGGTTTCTGCAGCACATGGGATTGGGGGAGACGCTCGGCTTCGGCGCCAGGCTCACGCAGAATAATGGCGCCAATGGCTTGTACCAAAATCAAATCAATACCGCGGCCGGGCAGATCCATATCGCTCTGATGGGCGATCCGACGCTGCGTTTGCACATCGTGGCGCCGCCGACTCACTTGAGTGCCGTGACCCTGGGAAATGCAGTCAACCTGAGCTGGACGCCTTCGACCGATCCGGTTCTGGGATACCACGTCTACCGGGCCAGTGGCGCAAACGGCTCTTTTGTTCGTCTAACGACTTCGCCCGTCAGCGCAAACAGCTACACCGATTCTACTGGAGCGGGGTTGGGGCAGTACATGGTGCGTGCGGTGAGTCTTCAAACCTCACCCAGCGGCTCTTATTTCAATCCGAGCCTCGGCGCATTTGTAACCGCGAGCAACCCTGGCCGTCTCCCGATTTTGATTTCGACCTCCCGAGTGAGTAATGGCGTGCAGCTAACCTGGAGCACCCAGCCGAGCACTGTATACCGCGTGCAAACACGAAGTCTCGCGCAGGGAACGTGGACGGACCTCAGTGGCAGCATCACCGCATCCGGTTCAACGACCACCTGGACCGATACGAACGCTTTCTCCGTTCCCAACCGGTTCTACAGGATAATCGGCTCCTGATCTTGAGTATCCATTTTGCCGCGTCCTGCGCCGAAGTCCTGCTCGACCCAGTAGCTCCGGCCACGTTGAGCGGGTCAATTCCCGATGTGGTGATGGTGAGTCATGGGGTGCACGGCAACGGAGAAGCTCTTAAGGTCCCAGGGGCTGGCCTTGGCATCACCCTCGCGCACCCGGTAGAAATGGTCCATGTCCAGGTTTTTCAGGACCTGCGTTTTGCCGGTCGCCGGCCAGAAGATTTCCAGGGCTGCAATATTCCGGGACTGGCCTAACCCAATCTCCTGCCGCAAAGGCGAAGCGCCGAAGCTGCCGCCGGTCCCGACGGTCTTGTAAACCGACCGCTGGCCTTTATCGGTATCCACGATGACGCGGATCCGTGCACCCATCGCTGCCCGGTTGGAGCGGACGCCCTCAAGTTTCAGCGTAATCCAATGGTTGCCGAAACCCGGATTAAGGAAAACCGCGCTACGGTAGTAATCCCCGGTATACGCGCCCCCGATCTTAATAAAGACATCCTGGTCGCCGTCATTGTCGAAATCGGCGAAAGCCACACCGTGGCCTTTCTGCAGATGGCCGAATCCGCCGGAGGTGGTTACGTCCTGGAAGAACTTGCCTTCCGCGTTCCGAAACATCCGATTAGGGATAATCGTGCTGAGGTCGGGGTTGCCCGTCCCGACATAAAAATCGAGCCAGCCGTCATTGTCCAGATCACCGAAATTGGAACCCATGGCCAGCAGCACCTTGTGCAAGCCAACAGCCGCAGTCACATCAGTGAAGGTGCCATCATGGTTATTATGATAGAGTCGCGCGCATTCTCCCGCATTGGGCAACCCGAGGTAATCGGCGGCGATATCCCCGACATCCTGGATGTAGTAACCGGCCACGAAAATATCGAGCCAGCCATCGTTATCGTAATCCCAAAACCAGCAGGGAAAGCTTTGGATTGGTTGGGTGACCCCGGCCTGGGAAGCAACGTTGGTGAATTGCCACTTCGATTTGGCTGAGCCGCCAGACGTCGCCGACCCATCATTGCGTAACAGCAAATTGGGTCCGTTCCGATCCGATAAATAGAGATCCGGCCTCCCGTCATTGTTGTAATCGCCCGCGGTAACCCCTTTGATGAAACCGACCACGGCAACTCCGGCTTCCCGTGCACACTCGGTGAAAGTGCCGTCGCCGTTATTGCGATAGAGTTCACAGGGATTGGGGTCGCCCCGGGTCGATTCGTTACCAATAAATAGGTCCAACCAACCATCCCCGTTGAAATCAAACCAGGCCGCCGTCTGGCTTGGATGCATACTCAACAGGCCCGCTTGCTCGGTGACGTCTTCGAACGTACCGTCGCCGTGATTCTTTAACAGCGATTTCGGATGGTGCCCGATCGAGCCCAGCCAACCGCCTCGGAGGATGAGGACATCGGGGAATCCGTCATTGTTGTAATCGGTTTGCATCATGTTGAGCCCGCCAACGATCCCTTGTAGGCCCGCCTCAATCGTGCGGTCGGTGAAGGTGCCGTCCCGATTATTGCGAAAGAACCGTAACTGCCCGTTTAGGCCCCAGTCAGAGAACATGACGTCGAGATAGCCATCTCCGTCGAAATCCTCGACGATACAGCCGCCGGCCAACCCTTCAACATCGAGGCCGAGCTCAGCGGCGACATCGGGAAACCGTTTAATCTCAAAGTCTGACTGAAATACTCGTGGCGGGATCAGCCATTGGGGTGGCACGTTGGTCGGGTAATCGCCGACGGTCATCTCCGCCACATTGAGCAACCACCTGGCGCGCAGGTCCTGCGGAAAGCTCTTTAAATGCTCGGTCAGGACCTCGATGGCGCCGCGGGAGCCGTCCTGGAATTGATGCACGCCCGCCGCACTGATGGGTAGCAGGCAGGAATCGGGGTTGTGATTACGGATGCAGTTTTCCTGTTCGCCCATTCGCAAGTAACACATGGCTCGCGAAATATCCAGGACCTCCTGGTTATGTCCTTGAAGCTGCCAGCCCAATTGCGCCAGACGGCTTCGAAAACTCTCGAATTCCTGCAATGCTTCGCGGCTTTTACCTGCGTTAAGCAACTGCAGCGCCAGCCGCGGCTGAATGTCCAACCGCTCTTCCTCATTGGTCGCTTGTTTCACCTTTCGGCGGTCTCTCTCCACCATCACGTCGTTGAGAAATATCGTTTGCTCGGCGTGCGCCTCAGTCTCGACTCGACTCCTTTGCAGGAGTTCGATCATTCGCCGGGTCGCGGGCGTCTGAGGATGCACAGGCTTGGCCACTGCCGCCGTGGGGCTGGAACCGCTGGAGGCGCCAAGCTGGGCAGGGGCATTGAAACTCGTCCCGATCACGATTGTTAGCACCGCTAAAAAGGCGCGAGTCGACCACCGGTGTGCTCCCGAGGTCCCACGGGGTGTCGGAACCGAAGCGAGAATTTCTTGGAGTGCGCGGTCTGGGCGGTCGATGCTCATGCTTCAGACAAGTTTGCGTCTTAACCATAACACAATCAGTCAAGCCCCTCTTGCATTGCATGAAAGCTCAGTGAATTGCATGCGACCAACCTGCGGCTGTTTTGTCTGCGCCCAACCCGGCCCAAACGCAGACGAGGGAGGCCGGGGTGGGCGAAATCAACTGGTAATTGGATGTCCAAAGCTGCAACTTGGCCGGAAGTACTGGTAGAAAACGAGCGTCTGCGGATTTCTCATAAGCTTAACATCTGCCTGAACCAAACGCACAGAAAAGAAAACCCTATGCAAAGCAAAACCTCATCGCGGGCCTGGCCTGTCGCCGGCCTTCTCACCGTAGTCCTGGCCGCCCTTGTTAGTACCGGCCACCAGGCGTCGGCTCAGTCTTCCGGCAGCTCTGCCACATCCGGCGCAAACACTAATCGCCCGGTTCCTGTTCACATCCTGGCCGGATATGGCTCCGATAAGGTCATTGCCGGGACCAACTGGATTACCGGCGACAAACTGTTTGCCGATGGCGACGTCATTGAACGACCCGAAATTGCGATTGTCACCAGCACCAATACCGGCCCGGCCGCTATCTACCAGGCCGAACGGTACAGCATGACCAAATTCACCTATGCACCGGTTCCCAATGGCGACTACACGGTCAAACTCCACTTCTGTGAAACCTTCGATGGCATTACCGACAAAGGCCAGCGCGTTTTTGGCTATACTGTCAAGGGTGACGGTCCGCCCGTGAAAGATTTCGACGTGTTCGCAACAGCGGGCGGCGCTTTGAAACCCGTGGTCAAAACCGTGCCGATTACGGTGACCAACCGCATGGTTGAAGTGATATTTAGTTCGCAGGTGGAGAACCCCCAAATCAACGCCATCGAGATTTTCTCCGGGCATTAATCCTGAGCGTAGGTTGAAATCGTTTGAAATTCAAAACGGTTTCAATCCTGCGCAGGCACAGCGCAGCGGGCCGAAAGCCCGCGATGTCCCTGAGATGAGCCACACAGAAGGCTTGCTGGCAAGTGCCCTTGCGTTAACTTTCATTCGGCAAGGTCATGAATGCGGAACCCTTGTTAAGCTCGATCGCAGCTGCGCTGGCGAAAGCACGGCTTGAAGCTGTTTTGATCGGTAATGCCGCGGCTGCTCTTCAGGGCGCTCCTGTAACCACGCTGGACTTTGATTTCATGTT
>DASRFK010000045.1:0-11032 GCA_035651635.1 Verrucomicrobiia bacterium
TGAGGCGCGGAATTGCGCATAATCCAACATGTGTCCAGTAATGCTCCGTGTGCTCCGCCACCCATAAAAGCCGAGTTGCCGATCAATTTACTCTGGATCACAAGGGCGTAACTTCGAGAGTGGGCACCGCCACCAAGGTAATACGCGGTGCTCCCGGTGAGGACACAATTAGTGAGGCAGCTCGATTGCGTCATATACGCGGCGCCGCCACAGCCCGACTCGTCCATTGTGGCTCGGGTGGCACCGTTTGTTAATGTGAATCCCGATAGGACAGCATTGCCGCTTAGATACACGCATCGGATCGCCGCATCGCCGTTGGCGCTTCCCGGCACTTGATACCCTTCAATCACAGTAAAATCCGGACCGTTGACACTTTGGACCGTTATTGACTTAGTCACCACAAGTCGGTTGGTGATTTGGAGGCTCGTCGCCCGGCCGCCAGTGCGGTAAACACCGTTCGTGACCAACACCGTGTCCAGGTTGTTTGCGGCGTCGACGGCGTCCTGGATTGATGTCGCTGCAGTGGCCCAGTTCGTATACGGCGCCACAGGTGTCGCGCAATTAAGGTCCACATACCGGTTCGTCGCTGATGTTGAGCAACAAATGAAACAAGCTCCAAGCAGACAAAGTCGGTGGTTCATATTCGACCGGTTAATTAGCATTCCTTACCCACTAGAGATTCAATATCAAGTAATACTGCTTACGTCAAGAAAAATGACTCGAACGCATAAAAACGCCACCCGCCGGATTTCTCTGTCCGCCAACCAAAGCGCGGTACGGCTTGGAGAGGAGTGAGGAACCAAGGAGAGAAGAAGACGCCCAGACAGGGACAATCCGAACGGAGTCTACTCAGTTGGCAGTGGCCGAAGGTGTGGAGGGTGAGGACGACTGCCGGGACACCTTGTGGACAGTCCAGAGCGGTGCGCAGGTATTCGGCCAGACTTTCGTGGGCCAAAGCGCACAGCCGCTTGAGCAAGTGCCGGTGGCGCTGAAAGTAGGGCCGGAGCATCCCGGAATCGCCAAGACATAGTGTCGGTGGGCAACGGGAGCCAGCACCTGGTCCAGGATGAATCGAGCGGTGGATTGCACATTTTTCTGGTGGCAGGAGGGACAAAACCAGCGGCTCTTGCAGGAGAAGGCCAGCAGGTATTCCTGGCGGCAATGGTCGCAGCCCATCCTGGCAAAACCGCGGGCCAGGTCGCCGCAACCGAAAAATTTGCGGACCACCTCGGGAATGACGGCGCGCAGGCGGCCGTAACGGGTTGGTACTTGTCCGGGTAGACGTGCTCAAACTCATCGTAATGGCGGTGGGCGCACTGCCACAGCGGGGACTTTCTGGGATTGCGTGCTCGATACGCTTGCATACGCAAGGAATGTCACCTCGCCCTTCGACGGCGGTCCGACGATAGCGGGGGGCGGCCGTTGGTCGCGGAGCGGCAAACCCGCAAATACTGGACTTATGAACAGTAGTGGACATCAGTCCAGTATGAAAAGCATGAGTATCAACAAGATATTCACAATTAAGTTAACTTCTATATCGGAACGGACCTTATCCCTCGGCCTTGCCTGCCGTCGCGAGACTCACCGGACCACCAAATCGTCCCGGTGTACACCACCCGGTCGGGTCCGGCGGAGCGGATCCCCATGGGCGGGGTCACACCCGGGTCGGTCCTAACTATTGACACTGTTCTCCTGTTTGCGTTTCTGGACCAAGCAATTGGAAACGTGCGTCTATGTGCCCATCTTAAGCCGTTGCGCGATCCATTTCAACGTCATGGTCGTCTGCGCTCGCAATTGGCTGGCGATCTGAATTTTCTCCGGATCGCCCTTGCGGCGGCGGCTTAGCCGGCACTTGCCCGTGACGGTTCAGCCAGGCGGCGCGCGGATTGCAGGGTGTCGATTTCGGCCAGGGTTTTATCGGATCGGATCCGCACGATCCGGGGAAAGCGCATCGCCAAGCCGCTGGAATGGCGATCGCTGCGTTGAAGCCGGTCGAAAGCGATTTCCAGCACCGTATCGGGAACGACTTCGAAATAGCGGCCGTGCCGCCGAATGGCCGTCGACAAAAAGTGTTCTGTGAGGACTCCGATTTCGACGTCCGTCAGCCCGGTGTAGGCCTTGCCGATGGTTTTCAACTCACCTGATTGCTCGTCTCGCACCGCAAAGGTGTAATCGCTTAAGACCTTGCTTCGTTTGCCGTGTCCGTATTCGGCGCCGACCACAACGCAGTCCAGAGTGGCCAAGGCCTTTTTCAATTTCAACCAGGCCAGTCCGCGCCGGCCGGGCGAATAACGGCTCGAAGGGTTTTTGATCACCAATCCTTCATTACCGCGGTCCCGGGCGGCCCGGAATTCGTGTTCGATTTCCGAGGCCGAATGAACTCGGCGCACTTCGGCTACGCGCAAACAGGCTGGTCGCGGGCTGATGGCTTCCAAAACCGAGCGCCGCTCTTGCAACGGCCGATCCATCAAGCTCGCGCCTTGGGACCATAAGCAGTCGAACGTGACAAAGCTAATCGGCACTTCCTCGCGCATGAACAGATCGTCCTGGCGCCTGCCGAGGCGCTTTTGCAGTTCGCCAAAAGGCAAAACGGTGTCGCCACGCATAGCAATCATTTCGCCGTCGAGAATGAAATCCGCCCCCAACCGGGCGACATCCGAGGCAATTTCGGGAAAGGTAGCGGTGATGTCTTTCAAGTCGCGCGAGTACAGCGCCACGCGGGTCCCGACTTTATGCAATTGGCAGCGGATCCCATCGAATTTGTCCTCCACCCACGCCCGGCCAGGTTCGGCATCGGCCGGAACCGGAACCGGCTCGCCACGGGAGGCGGGATCGTTGGGAACGCTGCTTCGTGCGCTCTCTTCGACGCGGTTCCAAATATCCACCGACGTTTCCTCTGGCGATGCCAGCATGAATTTAACCGGGCGGAACGGGACTAACTGGATCTGCGACAAGCGATCCTCGGCCGCGAGCCTGGCCGTCTCCCCGATATCTCCAACCAACAGATTGGCCCGACGCACGTCGTCCGCGGATTTCGCGAACGCCGAGGCGATCGCCTCCTCAACGAGACCTTCCTTCAACCCAATTCGCAAATCGCCGGTAATAATTTTGACGAAGTACTTGGCTTCAATCGCCGTGCAGCGCTCAAGCGCCGCGCGAAGGATGGGAGCCTTCGCCAACGGACCGCGTGCGCCGTGGAGTTCGTTGAAGATTTCGCCGACTCGCTGAAGCGTGAGCGAAGGTTGGACGGGATGATGCTCGAGGATTTCGGCTGCGGTTTCGCCGAGGTCACTGTGTTTAAGGTACACCTGGTGAAACGCGGACCCATCCACGTCACTGGCCGCAACGAGCACGTCGCGCAAAAGCGCCCAACCAAGCTGCAGCACCTTGTTTTGGCTCGCAGCGAAGGGCAACCCGGTAAACCAGGTAGCAGCCAGCCGGAGGGACTCGCCCTGCAAGCCGCGGAAATACTCGGATAGAACCCGGACCTTCTCCAGTTTGCGAGAATCGTCGCCGATGCGAACACACGCGTTGGCAAAGGCCAGAAAGCTATCCGACGCCAGAACTGGGTCGGCTGAAGCCGGTCCGGGGCGCTCAGGCGCAATGCTGCGCTTCGTCGCCACCGGGGCTAAGGCGGGTTGATTTGCCATAAAACCCAAAGCCAATTGTTCATCCTGGCTCAACGACTGGGCATCAATGCCCAGTTGACGGAGCGTCTGCGCGAAATCGGCGGCAAAGCCGTGCAACGTATAAACCTTCTTCGGCCGCACTTGCTTGACCAACTCGAGCAATTGCGGGAAGTCAGCATGGTCGCTGAGTGGAAACGCGGCGTCGCATTGGTAGCGATAACGACAATTGGGATCGACAGCCCAACCGGTAAGAATCGCGGTGCGGCTCCGGCCGAGGTTGCGCAGCATCGCCGAGCCCACCACATGCGGCGGACAGAGCAACACCTTTCCGCGGGCGGCGCCCGATTGATACGGTTCATAAGGCGGGAAACAGTGACCGAACTGCTCGTAAAGCCGGGTCAGATTGAAAATGCTGCCATGGAGCATCAAGGGCAAGCCGGCTTCGCCCAGACCGCAGAGCAGTTCCTGACTTTTTCCCAGCGAATACCCTAATAGCACCGGCGTTTCATCATTATCAAGCGCCTCGCGACAGAACCGAATGACCGATTTCAACACCTCTGGAGCCGGGGGAAAAACGTATTGAGGGCGGCCAAAGGTGGTCTCCATGATGAGAATTTCGGCCGGGCGCGGCTCGCACTTTTCTGCCGATAGGCCGGGACGCAGTTTGAAGTCACCCGTGTAGAGCAAAGACTGAGGATCCGTTTGGACCAGAGCCATGGCGCTGCCAAAAATATGCCCGGCCGGAAGCAGCGTCAGAGTAAAGCTCGTTGGTCCGGCCTCAAAGGTGCGCGATTCGCCGAAGGGTAAGACGTGCTCCTGGCGAGTTCCGGGCATGCGCGCTTGCATCAACTTCGCCGTCGGCGCGCTCAGGATGACTTCGCGGTGCGGCGCAATGTGATCGGAATGGGCATGACTGATGAACACTTTTTCCGGTCCAAGCCGCGGCTCGTCTGGATCCATCCATAAGCCAAGCTGAGCCAGGTGCACCCCGCCCTCACGAAACTCAATTCGCAAAGATGACACTTGGAAAAATAGGCTGTGAGGCTCGCGGCTGCAACCGGTTCGGGCTGGCTCGCCGCATTCGAATTCGGTTTCGGATTGGCCGAATTGTCGTTACACTGCAGGCAAAGCACGGGCATGCGCAAATGGATATTGAACACTCATCTGTACGGCGGCCTGCTGTGCGCCCCTTATCTAATTATTTTTGGGTTCAGTTCTCTGGATTTCCATTATCACTTCACGCAGAATGGTTTGGCGGACGCGACCCGACGAGCTCAACGAAGTCGCAGGCTTTTTCGTTGCCGGCGATGGCCTCGGATACAGAGTTGGTCAGCGCTTTGCAACGAGAGCTTGGTTTGCGAGGCTCAGCAAATAATTCAAGCGCCGCATGAGTTTGCGCGTCTTAATTGTGCCGGACAAATTCAAGGCAACGCTCACGGCCCGCGAAGCGGCGCAAGCGATCGCGCGCGGTTGGCGCGATGCGCGACCCGAGGATGAATTGGATTTACTGCCGATGAGCGATGGCGGCGATGGTTTCGGGGAGGTGATGAGCCGGGTGCTTGGAGCCCAGGCGCGAAGCCTTAGCACGCGCGATGCCGCCCATCGTCCCTGTGCTGCGCGTTGGTGGTGGAATTCCCAGACCCACACCGCGCTCCTGGACACGGCCCGGGTGGTCGGATTGGCCATGCTGCCGCCAGGCCGCTATCACCCATTCGAGCTGGATACGTATGGACTGGGCGAGTTGGTGCGAGCGGTCGTTCGAGCGGGAGCCAAACGCTGCGTCGTGGGGCTGGGCGGGAGTGCCACCAACGACGCCGGGTTCGGATTGGCGCGCGCGTTGGGCTGGAAATTCGAAGAGCGCTCCGGTCGCCCCATCGAACGGTGGACCGACTTGTGGAAACTGGCGAGCTTGCGCCCGCCCGCGGTACCATCACAGGTCCCGGAGTTGGTCGTGGCAGTGGATGTGCAAAACCGGCTGCTGGGGCCGCGGGGCGCGACGCGAGTCTATGGCCCGCAAAAAGGACTCAAGACAGCCGATTTCGCCGCGGCAGAACGCGCGTTAAAGCGGCTCGCCTCGGCCATGAAAGAGCACCGGCATTTTGACTTCGCCGCTGTTCCCGGTTCCGGCGCTGCTGGCGGGCTTGGTTTCGGCTTCGCCGCATTCCTGGGTGGCCGCTTGGCAGGGGGCTTTGACCTTTTTGCTCGCGAGGTAGGGTTGGAATCCAAGTTGGCCCGCGCCGACCTGGTGATCACCGGGGAAGGCAGGATAGACGTTTCCAGTACCATGGGCAAAGGAGCTGGTTGTGTGGCCAAATTGTGCTCTCGATTTCGGCTGCCGTGTCTGGGGTTCGCCGGAACCGTAGAGGCAAATTCCAAAAAACTCTTCACCCGCACACGAGCGCTTACGGATTTGACGACGAACGAAGAGGCCATGAGAAGGCCAAGGCTCTGGCTGCGCAGGCTCGCGCGGCAAACCGCTGCCGAGTGGATGGGAGCTACCCATCCGGAGGGGCAACCGAAGTCGACCACAGAGCCAATCACCTCGCTCGGGCATCGCACCGGCTGAAAGCCGGGACTCCGAACCTAAGGCCACCGCCTGAAGGCGGGACCCCAAACCAGGGCTTCAGCGCGAGCGCACTTGAACTGGGCCAAAACGGGCGTACCGTCTGGCCCATGAACCTGGAAGATCACTTAGGTGACATCGTCCGCAAAGCGCGGAGCATGTCGGGCGTTTCGGTCGATACTGCGGCTGAGGCGGCCGGACTGGCCGTTGACCAACTTGAGTCGATGGAATCTTCGGGCCAGGCGCCGCCACGGGTGGATTGGAAGCGCCTGGCCTCGGCCGTTGGACTGGATGGTGGAAAATTGGAAGGCCTCGCCAAGGGCTGGCTGCCGGCGCAGAAAGAACTTGGGACGTGGCGCGAGTTCCGCTGCATTACTACTGATGAAGGCATGGCCGTGAACTGTTACCTGATCTGGGATGAAGTCTCGCGGGAGGCGGCCCTGTTCGATACCGGCTGGAGAGCGGATCCGATCGAGAAGATCATTAGTGAAAACTCACTGCAGTTGCGGCACGTGTTCATCACCCACAGCCATGAAGATCACATCGCCGCGCTGGCGGCGATTCGCCAGACTTTCCCCAAAGCGCGGTTGCATTCCAGTGCCAGGAACGCTCCCGTCGACCAGCGCAACCGGGCGAACGATTTTATCCACCTGGGCAGTCTCAGAATTAACAATCGCGACACGCCTGGACATGCGGAAGACGGCATGACTTATATTATTGGCGGCTGGCCGGAAGATGCCCCGCACGTGGCCATCGTCGGCGACGCGATTTTTGCCGGCTCGATCGGACGTGGCAATCAGTCCTGGGACCTGGCGCGACAAAAGGTCCGCGACCAAATCCTGACGTTGCCGCCGGAAACCCTGATTTGTCCTGGGCATGGCCCGCTGACGACGGTGGCGGAAGAACAGAGCAATAACCCTTTTTTCTAATCGCGAGCGCTGCCGCATAAATGCGGCGTTCCGGGCGCACGGCGCGCGGACTTCCCAGTCCGCAGCGATCTCTGAACTGGGTCTGGCGAAGGAGCTTTCATCGTCAGCCGTGGTGATTCGTGGCTGCGGGCAACCAATGCCCGCGCACCGCCTGCCGGATAAATGCGGCGCTCCGGTGGGCGATCCTAAATTGTCAGTTGACCCCTTTTCGGGCGCTTGTTAGCTTCCGCAGCCCGCTCTGGAGCGGGTTTATGCGACACACTATCTCCGTCCTGGTCGAGAATAAGTTCGGCGTGCTTACGCGCGTGGCCGGACTCTTCAGCGGCCGGGGCTACAATATCGATAGTTTGAATGTCGCGCCGACTCAGGATCCGAATACGTCGCGCATGAGCATTGTGACCCGGGGCGACGATGCCACGCTTGAGCAAATCGTGAAGCAACTCAACAAGTTGGCGGATATCCTCAAAGTGACCGATTTTCGCGACGGCGAGTATGTCGACCGGGAGCTGGTGCTGGTCAAAGTGTCGGTCGACTCGAAGAGCCGGGCCGAAGTGATGCAGATTACGGATATTTTTCGGGCCAAGATCGTGGATGTGCAACCGAAGAGCCTGACGATCGAGGTAACGGGTAACGAAAGCAAAATCGAAAAGTTCCTGGACCTGATGAAGAGTTTTGGGGTCCTGGATCTGACCCGCACGGGCAAGGTAGCCTTGCCGCGCAAGTAAAGCCTCGCAACCCGAGCGCTTCACCCGGGCACGAACGGCCCGGATTTAACCCTGACGTTTAGCAAGCAAACATATGGCAATTATTAATTTTGGCGGGACTAAAGAACAAGTGGTGACGCGCAAAGAATTCACCATGGCCAAGGCGCGCCAGGTTCTTAAAAACGAAACTCTGGCCATCATTGGTTACGGAGTGCAAGGCCCGGCCCAGGCGCTGAACCTGCGCGACAATGGCTTCAACGTCATCGTTGGCCAACGCAGCAAGGAACGCGCGGTCAGCGATGGTTGGGTCCCGGGAAAGACGCTCTTCGACATCGACGAAGCGGTCCGGCGCGGCACCATCGTGCAACTGCTGGTCTCGGACGCGGCGCAGCGGGAGATTTGGCCGGTCGTGAAGGCCAACCTGCAGCCGGGCTCGGCGCTCTGTTTTTCCCACGGTTTTTCCATTGCGTACAGCAAGCAAACGGGCGTCGTTCCGCCCAAAAACGTCGATGTGATCCTGGTGGCTCCGAAGGGTTCGGGCACCTCGGTGCGGCGCAATTTTCTGACCGGCGCGGGCATCAATTCGAGCTTTGCCGTGGGACAGGACGCCACCGGACGCGCCAAAGAACGGTGCCTGGCGGTGGGCATTGGGATTGGCTCCGGCTATTTGTTTCCGACGACTTTCCAGCGGGAGGTGTTCAGTGATTTAACCGGCGAACGCGGAGTCTTAATGGGCGCCCTGGCCGGCGTAATGGAAGCGCAATACGACGTCTTGCGCGCCAACGGTCATTCCCCGAGCGAAGCGTTCAACGAAACCGTCGAGGAACTTACCCAAAGCCTCATTCGCCTGGTGGATGAAAATGGAATGGATTGGATGTATGCCAACTGCTCGGCAACGGCGCAACGAGGCGCGCTGGATTGGCGGCCCAAGTTCAAGAAAGCCGTGCTCCCGGTTTTCAAAGATCTCTATCTGCGGGTTAAGACCGGCAAAGAATGCGCGCGCGTGCTCTCCGCCTGTGGCAAACCTAATTACCAGAAGCAATTGACCAAAGAACTCAACGAGATCGGCAGGTCCGAGATGTGGCAAGCCGGCAAAGCCGTCCGCGCGCTGCGACCTAAGGAATCGGCCCGCGCCATCACCGCCGGTACGAAAGGCGTGGCCGGCCGCGCCCACAACTGATCACCGGCTCGGAGTCCCGCCTTGCACAAACATCACCACGGATAAACACCGATTCACACGGATAAAACAGCAGCTAGAAGACATCTGGGAGAAGCTGCGGCGTACACCTAAAGGGATGCGATCTCAGCCAGCCGAGCTGTTGCCCATTTTATAAGTTGTCCGTTCTGTTCCACTGGTCTTCCGGCCTACTCATCCGGTGAAATCCGCGCTATCTAGGGTCAAAACTCCCACGGCGCAACCAAAACTCCCTTTTGGTGTTTGCTTCGGTAATGTGTATATTAGCGTCGTGAGGTGTACTCTCAAAATCGTTATGGCGACGGTATGGGTCGGGCTGGTTTGGCAACCGCTCGTTGAAGCGATCATTCCCGAGGCGCCGAGCGACCAGTACCGGGCGATCCCCGAACGTAACGTCTTTGGCTTGCGCCCACCGCCGACGCCAGCGCCGACCACGAACCCTGCGCCGCCCTTGCCCAAGATTACGCTGACCGGCATCACGACTATTCTTGATAATAAACGAGCGTTGATGAAAGTCGCGCCGACGGCGCTTAAACCCGGGGACACAAACAAGGAATGGTCCTTGATCCTGACCGAAGGTCAACGGGAGGGCGACATCGAGGTTTTGCAGATAGATGAGAGGGCCGGCAGCGTAAAAGTGAACAACGCTGGAACGGTAATGGTGCTCACTTTTGAGAAAGATGGAGCCAAGCTCCCGACCTCGACGCTGCCGCCGGGCATCCCAGGCGCCCTGCCCGGCCCCCCGACCAATCCATTGGCCGCGCCAGCGCATCATGGTATTAGTGGTTTCCCGCAACGGAATCCGCGGTCAACACTTCCAGCGCCAGGTCTCGCGACCACAACGGGCGCAGCCGCAACACCAGTCGGCGGCGTGCCTACGCCGACGGGTTTTACCCCGCCGCCGGCACCCAGTCAGGATCTAACTCCGGAGGAGCAAGCGATTATTATTGAACTGCAGCGGCAGGCGAACGTTAGTAATTCGCAGCTCTTGCCGCCGACACCGCTAAGTCCGGCCAATGGCCCGGCGCAGCCGATCGGGCCAACGGCTCCCGGCGCGGGAGCCAACAATGTGGTGCCGGGGACACCCCGCGTATTGGTCCCTCAATAGACGTCGGGCGGCTAATCCGATCGTCTTTTCGCGCGTTATCAGTGTCAATCGGTGTCCATCCGTGGTTTCCAACTGCCGAAGATCCGTTAACGCTCTCGAACTACAACTCTGCGATCTTCTTTAGCAACGCCGTGGTGGACTTGCCGGGCACTACGGGCATAATCGCCACCCTCCCGCCATTTTTTTCAACCAGCCGCCGTTCCTCCTGGTTAATCGTCTCCAGGGTGTAATCCCCCCCCTTAAGATAAATGTCCGGCTGCGCTATCGATAAGAATCGCGCCGCGGTCCGTTCGTTGAAAATGCAGATCGCATCCACGCTCTCCAACGCGGCGAGCACCCCCGCCCGGTCCGCTTCACAATTGAGCGGGCGGCCCGGCCCTTTAAGCTCCTGCACGCTTTTGTCACCATTGAGTCCAATCAATAAGGCATCGCCCAGGTTGCGCCCGGCTTCCAGGTAAGTGACGTGGCCCAGGTGTAACAGGTCGAAACAGCCGTTCGTAACCACCAGCTTTTTGCCACTCGCGCGCATGGCCTGGCGCCAGGCGGGCAGTTCTTCCAAGGTGAGGATCTTGTGCCGGAAATTCACCGCCGGATTCTGGCTGGTCTTAGACGGGCTTGGCAAGGCTACAGCAGGTGGCAAAACATGGCGTCGCGCAGCTTGGGCTCAAACCAGGTGCTCTTGGGCGGCATGATTCCGCCCGCGTCCGCCACGGTCATTAGATCCTCAATGCTCGTGGGATACATCGAAAACGCGCACGCGTATTGTCCGCTGTTAACCAGCTTTTCCAGCTCGGCCGTGCCGCGAATTCCACCCACGAAATTAATTCGCTTGCTGGTGCGCGGGTCGTCGATACCAAAGAGAGGTTCAAGCACGTACTTCTGCAGCAAGGTGACGTCCAGCTTC
>DASRFK010000046.1:0-18350 GCA_035651635.1 Verrucomicrobiia bacterium
TGTTTAGTCTGGAATATGGTTCTTGCACCTATGGTTAGTCTCGCCGAGACACCACCGACTGGAAAGCCGGATGCGGGAAATCCGCCCGTCCGGTTTGGAGGGAGGGGTGGCGCGAAAGCGCCATCCCTACCCCTATCGGGGGCTTACGCAAACAGGCTCGTGACGGCTTTGGCTTTAACTAATTCACGCGGCTGTTTGAGGTGGTTGTAAACGATGGTATCGGGATCGATGCCGAAGGCGTGATAGATGCTGGCCAGCAGTTCCATCGGGTGAACCGGCTCCTCGGCCGGGCTGCTGCCGGTCTTGTCCGATTTGCCATGGATATAGCCGCGTTTGACCCCGGCTCCGGCAATTACCGAGGTATAACAGTACGGCCAATGATCGCGGCCGTCGGCGCTGTTGCGGTTTCCAGAAGTACTCACGCCTTTCTGCGGACTCCGGCCGAATTCGCCGACGGCGACCAGCAAGGTTTCGTGCAAGAGACCTCGTTCATCCATATCCGCGATGAGCGTCGCCAAGCCTTGGTCGAGCATCGGCGCTGATTGGGTCTTCATGCGCTTGGTGAGGTCGCTGTGCACGTCCCACGAATGATTATCCGAGTTGGCGACCTTGGGCCAAATGACTTCCACCACGCGCGTGCCGGCTTCGATCAAGCGCCGTGCCAGCAGGCAGCTCTGGCCAAAAGTGTTTCGGCCGTATCGGTCACGCATTTTCTCGGTTTCCTGGCGTAAATCGAAGGCGTTCCGGGCGCGGCCGGAAACTATGAGATTGAGCGCGCGCTGATAGTAGTCGTCGAGGTTGTACTTCTCGACGGCTTTATCAACGTCGGGCATCGCCGCTTCGATAGTTTCGCGCAACCTGGCACGGCGCTCGAGGCGCAAAGCGAAAACCTCCGGCGGCAATTTCAGGTCATCGACGTGGACATGGTCCATTTTGTTCATGTCCATGTCGTCGCCCTCGGGATAAAGGGTATAGGGATCGAAGGCTTTGCCAAGAAAGCCAGCCGTGCCGCCTTTGCCGACGACGTTGGACTCCTGCAATGGGCGGGGCAGCATCACGAATGGGAGCATCGGCTCAGTCGAGGGCCGTAAGCGAATAATCTCCGAGCCGAAATTGGGGAAGTCCTTGGGATCGGGCGGCTCCAATTGTCCGGAAGGGCTGACCTTATCGGTGGTGTAGCCGGTCATGATCTGATAAATAGCGGCGGTGTGATTGAACAAGCCGTTCGGCGTGTAGCTCATCGAACGGATCATGGTGAACTTGTCGTTCACCTTCGCCAGTTCCGGCAGAAGCTCGGTGAAATTTACCCCGGGAATCTTTGTGGAGATGGTTTTGAAGGGACTCTTCATATTGTCGCCGAGGTTCTCCTTGGGATCCCAAAGATCGAGGTGACTCGGGCCGCCTTGCAGATAAACGAGGATGACATTTTTGGCGCTGCCCCAACCGGGGCCGCCCGCCAGGGTGCCAGATTCCGCCGCGCGCGCCTGCAGTTTGAACAGAGACCCCAGCGAGAGTCCGAGCATCCCTGCGCCGCCAATGCGCAGCAGGTCGCGCCGAGTCATTTTCAGGTTCGGGTCACACAGGTCCGAACAGGTGCCGCCGGGAATCTTAAACATACACTTCTCCGATTGATTGAGGTAGCGGTGAACGGTTCAATGGTTGAACAGAAAACCGGCGCTGTTGATCAGCGCCCAGGTCAGGTCCTGGACCACTACCAGCCGTTTGTTTTCCATTTGATGGGCGCTGGTTTTGGCGTCCTCACGCAACTGCACAAAAAACGGATCGAGATGAATGGGTTCTTCAGCCTTCGAAAGCGCTTGCTGCAACTCGGTGTATTTAGGATCCGCCGGCAAAGGTTCGGACGCAGTCGCAATCGCCTGGCGGCGGCGCCAGAATTCCACGTCGGTCGAGCGGTAATAATCGATGATGGCGGCGGCCTGGGCGGGTTGACGGTGGCCCGGTTCAGCGCGGGTGGCCTGGACCACGGCTTCCGGCATGCCGAAATCGAGCGGATCGTCGCTGGAGGTCACGTACAATTTGAAGCGGCCCAGTAAGAAATTATCACCGTAATGCTGCTGCAGATTGACGCGGACCGTGACGCCGTTGGTGCTCGCAATCGGATCTTCGAGTTTAAAGGTGGCGATATGCCGCTGGACTGAAGGAGCGCCGCCAATCGCCCACCCGTTGCGGCCGCTGTACACTTTTCCGTCGATGGCCTGGCTGACGGGGAAGTCGCTTTGAGAATGATCCGCGCGAGCATCGGCAAAACGCACCGAGGTATCGGGAGCATTCGTGCCGACGGCCCAGGAAAATTCCAATTCGCTGAGGACAAAGTTGCCGTCCTCATGGCGGCCAGGGCCCAGTTTCGGGAGGCGGTCGTCGGGTAGCGCTTCGAGCATCAAGCCGGTGATATTGGTGAGCTGCGACCTGGCCAAGATGAGGTAATCCGAGCTGCCTTTGGCCTCCGTGGCAAAAATCGAGCCGTCATTTTCCCGCGTCAGCTTGCTCTCGCCGGTGGCCGAGACTTGCTGAAGCTCCAGCGGCACCCAGGTCGTCTTGGCATCGCCCGGATTGTTTTTGGTTTCCCAGAAAGCGGCCTCCGCGGGCAATATCTTTTCGTAATCCTTCAGTTCAGCTTGTTTGGTTTCGATCTCGCTCTGGCGCCGCTTCTCCAGTTCCGCCTTGAGCGATTTGGTCATGTCGTCGTAAGTGGCCAGGTCCGCTTTGGCCTTGGCGATGGCTTGCTCGCGCTGTTTGGTCAAATCGGCGATGACGGGGACCATTTTGGTTTCCAAAGGAGCGAGTTGATTGGTGATGTGCGTATAGTCGCTGTCCACGGATCCGAGTAACTCCAGGGCGCTCTGCGTCTCTTTATCGGTCGCCGGCCGGTTCAGCACGCGAAGAAAGACGTCGTTGACGAGCTTGTGGTCGTCTTTTTCCGACTCGACGAGCCTGGCAATGGCGTTGGTGGGTTCGTCGATGGCTTCGGAAATCGTGGAGCCACTGAGCAGGGCCATGACCGAGCCGAGGCGGATGTCGCTGGTGCGTTCGCATTCACAAGCACTCTGGCGGGCGGGCCGGCCCAAGGTTGCGAGCAGGCCGCTGCCGGCGTCCATGGTGGGATCTGTCAGTTGAGTAGCCAACTCGCCCGGTTTGGCGCCCGAGATATGCGGAGTGCTGCCAGTCACGCGATAGACTGCGTCAAAGAGGGTCTCGGCCGGCAGGCGGCGCGCCAGGGCATGCGAATAATTGAGCTTGTCGTCCTCGTTCCATTTATTGGGCCGGATCGAGAGTTGATAAGTTCGGGACTGGCAGATGAGTTGAATCAAGTGGCGCGAATTGAACCCGCTGGCAACGAATTCATGGGTGAGATAATCCAGCAAGGCTGGATTGCGCGGCGGATTGCCGGCGCGAATATCATCCAACGGCTCGATCACGCCGACGCCGGTCAGGTAACCCCACAGCCGATTGGCATAGCTCGAGGCGAAGAACCGGTTGTCCGGAGTGGTGATCCAGGCCGCGAGTTCCTGGCGGCGGCTCACCCCTTCCTTCGTTTCATACCTGGCCGGGTACGGAAAATCGGGAGGGGCGATTTTGCCGGTGCGGAGATGAGTGACATCGCCTTTCTTGGCATCGGAGATCTTCTCGAAAAGGGGCTTGGCGCCCTCGACATCGTTGCCCTCGACTTTGCGTCCTTCGCTTTGTGGATCTTCCTTGTAAGAGACCTGGGCGAAGTAGGCGGCCAAGCGATAGTACTGGTCCTGGGTCCAGCGCTCGAACGGATGGTCGTGGCATTTGTTGCAATTGAAGCGTGTCGCCAGGAATAGATGCGTGGTATTCTCCATCGCCTCAGCGGGTGTGCGCAGGATCTTCCAATAACTGGCCGCGGGATTGTCGTGGTTGGAGCCCGAAGCGGTGAGAATCTCGCGGGCGAATTGGTCGTAAGGAGTGTTTTTCTCGACCTGCGCGCGAATCCAACTCCGGAATAACTCCGCCCCGTCGCCGCCCAGGAACTTGCTGTTGCATTGGAGCAGGTCAGCCCATTTGTTTGACCAAAAATCAACATACTCCGGCCGTCCAATCAGCCGCGCGATTACTTCGTCGCGCTTAACCTTGGTCTGGCGCGGATCGTTGAGGAATGCCTCGACCTCTTCGGGCGAAGGTGGCAAGCCAATCAGGTCGAGATAAACACGCCGGATGAACTCCAGGTCCGTGCAGAGATCCGACGGTTGGATCTTCATCCGTTTCCATTTGGCGGCGACCAACTCATCGATCTTGCCCCAGCTTTCCGGTTCGTGCCAAACGAAGCCGGAGCGATCGCCCATGACGGTCAAGGTCGTGGCGGCGTAGTTGCCTTCGTAGCGCGCGAGCACCGGAGCCTCGCCGCGGCGCAGAGAGGTGATCAAACCGGCCGGGCCGGCCGTGGCCACATCGGTGTTGCCGCTCTCGATGAAGGCCTCGGCGGTCACATCGCGACTGGTGCCATCGGCGTAAGTGGCGGTAACGCGCATCTGTTGACGCGAGCCGATTTGTTGCACCACAGGATCGCGCGGCAACACCTCAATCTTCACAACACGAGGCGATTTGAGATTGAGCGTGGCGCCGTTGACGATCCACTGCCGCAGAATTTGATAGTACTTGCTGTCGACCGTGGTGCGGCGCCCGCCTTCGTGCGGGACTTCCGCCACCGCTTTCAGTAGCATCAGGCTCTCGTCAGGGGACGCGAAATTGATTCGACGGGCGGCCAAATCATCCGTGAACGAGCGTAGATCCGTTTCGGGATCATAGCCGCGCAAGGAGAGTTTGAAGCCGTTCTTGCCTTCCTTTGCGCCATGGCAGGTTCCGGCATTGCAGCCCAACCGCGAAATGAGGGGACTCACATCCCGAATGAAATCGGCATGATAAGGCTTGGTCTGGCCACCAATGGCCAACGGGACCTCGACGGATTTAGCGCCAAGGCTCACGGTCAGTTTGCCAAGGCCGTTGGTCAGCGGCGTCAACAAGCCGGTCGGCGAGACGCCAACCAGCGCGGGCTTGGCTGTAAAGGTCACCATGCGCGTCACATCGGCTGTTTCTCCTGATTCCAGCCGGGCCGTTACCAGCAGTTGCGCGTAGTCGTTGCGGCTGGTTAGCTTGAGTTGAGCCGGTTGAACCTCCAACTCAGCCACGCGCGCTCCTTGAGGAAGCGACTCCGGTTCTCCTGAGCCGGGGGCGATTTTGGCTGGGGCGGTTCCCCACGTGGGCGGGGCCTGCGGTACGGACTCTTTGGTGAGCGGCACAGAAACAAATTCCTTCACCAACGCGCCGTTGGTGGCATTGAAGAAACGGATCATGCCGTCGGATCCAGCCGCAGCCACGATATTGCCGTCCGGCGTGAAGGCCACGGAGTAGATCGCGGAATTGGAAATTGCCACGCGGGCGAGCTCGCGAATACCTTCCTTTTTATAATCGTCGAGCTTCTGTTTGTCTTCTTCTTTGCGGGTATCGGGCACCTTTCCCATGATTTGGCGAAGGGATCTTGGGACGTCATTGGTGTAGTCATAGCTGCAGACTAACAGTTCGCCTGCCCGATCCAGGCCGCTGCCGCAGGCGATGTGTTTGCCATCCAGACTGAACCGGACACTGAACACCCGGCCGGTCATGGGGAATAAATCGGCAATCAGTTGCGCGTCGTCGCCGATTTCGCGCGAGACTTCGCGAAAAATGCGGTAGGCCCGGGGCATCCCGTCGGAGCCGGCGGCAATGATGTGTTCGAGGTGCGGATGGGTGGCGACCGCCAGGACACCGCCCTTCAAAGCATCCGGCGTAATCGAGGTGATATTGTCAATGAATCGCTGGCTGGCGACCTCGGTCAGCTTCACGCTCATGTCGCGTCCGCCCGAAATCACGTGATCCCCCTGAGTGGAGAAGGTCGTGCTCAACACCCAGTCACTATGCGAGCCCATTTGCAACACCTGCTTGCCTGACGACGCTTCGATCGCGCGCACCGTATTGTCGGCGCACCCGAACGCCACCAGCTTGCTATCGGGCGACCAACTCACGCCGTAGAGAGTGTCGTAGCTGGTTGGCGCCGAGACGGTGAGCTTGCGCTTAGCGACATCCCAAATCTGAATCTCGCCCAACCGCGCGGGATCGCCTCCTGCCACAGCCAGCCACCGGCCGTCGGGCGAGAAGCGCAACGATTGGATTCGTTCTGAAAGGCCAATCAACCGCCCACCCAGGCTCGCGCCATCCTTTTCGTAGAGCAAAACTTCATGAAAACCGGCTACGGCCAGCAGATTGCCGTCGGGCGAAAAATCCAAAGACGCAACCACCGGCGGCCGGAAATAGAGCGGAGGATGATCGGAGTCGTAATGCCTTTTTGCGTCTGGAGGCGTATCATCCACCGCCCCCTGCTGAATCCACGCCGAAATCAGTGAAACTTCCCGCTCTTCCAGAGGATTCTTGCCTTTGGGCATGCGCGCCTCGCCGTTCTGGGGCGTGATCATCTTCAGGAGAGAGCTTTGGTCCGAATGTTCCGGCACGATCGCCTTGCCCTCGGTCTCGCCGCCGGCGAGCAAGCCTTTAAAGCTCGTCATGACGTAGCCGCCTTTTGCTTTGGCCGGCTGGTGACAACCCTGGCAGTTGGCCTGCAGAATCGGGCGGATGTCGCGGTAATAGCTGATTTTGGAAGAACCCGGGGCTGGACTTGGGGTCGGCTTTTGCAGGACGGCGGCCGGGCCGTTGAAGGTCGCAATCAGGCACAGAACCAGCAGGGCTGGAAGCGGGGATCCTGACGCAAGTGAGCGGCGATCAGGGGCATTCATCGAGCGTCATACTATGGGCGTATTCACAAAGTTAATCAAGAGCTTTAGCAAAGGTCAAATACCGTCAGTACCGTCAGCAGGTGGTCGAGCGTTGCTGCGGGCAGAATGCCCGCCGCCGGCGCGCGGACTTCCCGAGTCCGCAGAGATCCACCAATGGGTATGGCGAGGACAAATCCGGCGTTAGCAGGTGGTCGAGGGTTGCTGCGGGCAGGATGCCCGCGCGCCGGGCGCGCGGACTTGCCAAGTCCGCAGAGATCCACCGATGGGTATGGCGAGGACGAATCTGGCGTTAGCAGGTGGTCGAGCGTTGCTGCGGGCAGGATGCCCGCGCGCCGGGCGCGCGGACTTCCCAAGTCCGCAGAGATCCACCGATGGGTATGGCGAGGACAAATCTGACGTCAGCAGATGGACGAGCGTTGCTGCGGGCAGGATGCCCGCGCGCCGGCGCGCGGACTTCCCAAGTCCGCAGAGATCCACCGATGGGTATGGCGAAAGAACAAATCCGGCGTTAGCAGGTGGTCGAGCGTTGCTGCGGGCAGAATGCCCGCGCGCCGGTTACTTTGCGACCATTCGCAAACCGGGCTGGGCCAGCACGGCCTCGTGCATAAAGAGCGAGATCCATTCCTTTGCGGCCGAGTGGTCTTCATGAGATCCGCCACGCAGCTCAAAGGTACAATCGAGGCGCTTGACCAACCGCGCCTGTCCAAAGTAAGCCACCACTTCGCCTTCGTGAAGGACACCTGGAAACACATGTTTAATATTCATCGGGCCAGGCTACCGGAGTTACTTGGACAAAGACTGTCCAAGCTGCGCCGCGGGGCGCGGGACGTCTCGTCCCAGCATGTCATCTGAGTTGAGGAAGAATGTGTGGGGAGAGGACGTTTCCCCACCCCGTAAGGCGAGTTTTGTCCCGTGTTCTGGCAGGGTCCGGCAGAGACTTCACTTGAAAACCCGGTCGATTCGTGACACAACGCGTGCATGGAACGTCGCATTTCGAGCCGTCGTGCCTTCCTCCAGACCTCGCTTCGCACCCTGGCCGCGGCCGGCGCATGGTCCTATGCGCAGGGCTACGCTCGCGCGGGGCGGGCCGCTGCGCGAAAGTGTTTGGCGATTCGGCTGGGCGGCCCGGCCTTTGCCGACACGCAAGATCCGGAGGAATTGGCCGCGGCGCACCGCAAACTGGGCTATAGCGCGGCGTACTGCCCGAATGTATCCCTGAACGATTCCGCACGAATTCGCGCGTATGCCGATGCGTTCGCCCGCCACGGTGTGGTCATAGCCGAAGTTGGACGGTGGGTGAACCTGCTCGACGCGGACGCAGAGAAACGAAGGCTCAATTTGCAAGTGGTCACGGATGGGCTGGCACTGGCTGAGGAGATTGGCGCGCGCTGCTGCGTCGACATCGCCGGTTCGTTCAGTTCGGAATCATGGTTTGGGCCGCACCCGGAAAACCTTTCCCGCCGGCATTTCGATGCCAGTGTCGAAAACGCGCGCAAGATTCTTGATGCAGTGAAACCGGTTCGCACCACGTTTTGTTACGAGGTCATGGGGTGGTCCTGGCCGGATAGCCCGGACCATTACCTGAAACTGATACGCGCCATCGATCGCAAAGGCTTCTCCGTCCACTTGGATCCGTGCAACCTGGTGAACTCGCCGGAGAAATTTTACGACAACACCAAACTGCTGAACGAGTGTTTCGACAAACTGGGCAAATGGATTTCCAGTTGCCACGCCAAGGACCTGACTTGGGACGTCGAAATGAACGTTCACTTCCGCGAAGTCGCGCCCGGCAAGGGCTCGTTGGACTATGCCACGTACCTGCGACGGCTCTCGCAGTTGCCGCAAAACCCACCGCTCATGCTCGAGCATCTCACCACAGCCGAGCAATACACCGGCGCCAGGGAACACATTTTTGAGGTCGGAAAGGAAATCGGACTGGTATTTGACTGAGCGGCAAATCACCCGAGTTCCTTCGGAGGGCCGAGTTCGGCGAGATTACAACCAAACTAAGCTACCGAACTAGAGGCTTTGAACCTCAAAACTCATTGAACCGGTCGATTTGCGGCGCCATTCCGGCGGCGAGACGCCGCCGGAACTCGCAGGCGAAGACGCCTGCGCTACGTAGCACGGGCCTCTGGCCGGCGGGTTTTGGCGACGTCTCGCCGCCAAGATCATTGTTGAAACACGCTCTAAGGCGCTTTTATATATTTCGAATCTTATTCAGGCCATTGAGCGCCGCGACTTTGTAGGCTTCGGCGAGGGTGGGGTAGTTAAAGACGTTATTGATGAAGAACTCGACGGTGCCTTTGTACGCCATGACGGCCTGGCCGATATGAATCAGTTCGGTTGCTCCGGTTCCAATGGCATGAACCCCGAGGATCTCGCGGGTCTCCTGGTGAATCAAGAGCTTGAGCATCCCTTCTTCGTCGCCCAGTAATTGGCCGCGCGCTAATTCGTTATATTGCGCGATGCCCGCTTCGTAAGGGATTCCTGCTTTGGTGAGTTGGTCTTCAGTTCGGCCGACCATCGAGATTTCAGGAATGGCATAGACGCCGTACGGAAAAAGCTCGGGGATCGAGCAGGTCGGAACCCCGTACGCATGACAGGCGGCCAGGCGTCCTTGCTCCATGGCGGTGGAGGCCAGGGCGGGGAAACCGATGACATCGCCAATCGCGTAGATATGTTCGACCTTCGTCCGATAGAAGGGATCGACCTGCAAGCGTTCGCGGTCGTCGGCGACCAGTCCGGCCTTGTCGAGCTGCAAAGCGCCGGTGGTGCCCTGGCGTCCCACGGCATAGAGCAAAGTCTGGGCGCGAATGACTTTGCCGGACTCGAGAATTGCCTGCACGAGCGGCTCGCTGCCGCCGCTCTCGACCGGCGGCGCAGGTTTTGGCGCTTCAATCCGGGAAACCTTTTCCCCCAGGCGAAGCGTAATGCCGGCTCGCCGCATTTGGTACATCAAGGCCTCGGTGATTTCGCGGTCCAGAAAGCCCAGCACCTCGTTGCGGCCTTCGATCAGCGTCACTTTAACATCCAAAGCCGCCATGATGCAGGCGTACTCGGTGCCGATCACGCCGCCGCCGACGACAATCATCGATTTGGGAAGCTGGCCGATCTTGATGAGCGCGTCCGAAGTGAAAACAGTTTTATTATCAAAGGGGACTGAATCCGGCGTGGCCGGGCGCGTGCCGGTGGCGATAAAGAATTTATCGGCGGAAATCTGGTCGGTCTCGCCGTCGCGAGCGACCTGGACGACGTTGGGCGATTCGAAATGGGCTTCGCCCCAGGTTAGCTCGACCTGGTTGCGGTCACAATGCTCGCGAACCAGGGAGATCTCGTGTTGCACGACCTGACGCGACACGTAGATCAGATCGTCGATGGTGATCCGCTTCTTGACGCGGCTTTGCTCCCCGAACAGCCCGCGTTTGGTCGCGCCAGTCAAATGCAGCACCGCCTCGCGCAATGCCTTGGACGGAATCGTGCCGGTATTGACGGCGGCGCCGCCCAACACAGGGTTTTTTTCGACGACGCAAACCCGCTTGCCCAGTTTGGCGGCCTGGATGGCGGCTTTTTGTCCCGCCGGTCCGGACCCGATGACGACGCAATCGAAGTGTCTCACAAAGTCAATCGCCGGTTCATGAACACAGTTCTATCGCCACGCGCTCCTGCGGGCAAGTCACAATCCAATCGTCGCGAGGGGCCGGGAGAAGTGAAAGGTGCCGCCGATTTGGAAGCGACGTCGGCCGACCTATCCCGAAGGCTCGCGCGAAGCGATCGTCCTGACTCAAGGTCGCGGCATTTTGCTTTTCTCAGAGGAAACGGCCGATAAAGTAGAGGCCGGTTCGTTGGCGCCCCATGAAGAACATCGTCTATTTTGATCTCGAAACACAAAAATCCGCGGATGAAGTTGGCGGCTGGGACAAAATTGCGCAAATGGGTATGAGCGTCGCGGTGACTTACAGCACGAACCGCGGCGGCTATGCGATCTACGGTGAAAAGCACGTGGACGATTTGATCCGCGAATTGCAGCGGGCCGACCTGGTGGTGGGGTTCAACAATCTGCGCTTTGATTACGAGGTGTTGCACGGCTACACGACCATGGATTTGCGGCAGCTGCCGACGCTGGACATGCTGGTGGTGCTGCAGAACCAACTCCAACACCGGCTGTCACTGGATTCGATTGCGACCGCGACGTTCGGTGTGGAGAAGACGGCCGAAGGGATGCAAGCCATCGAGTGGTTTAAACAGGGGAAGTTGATGGAGATCGCCGAATACTGCTGTTATGACGTGAAAATCACGCGATTGGTGCACGAATTTGGGGTGCAAAACCGGCAATTGTACTATCACAACCGATTCGGCAAAAAGCTTAGTGTGGCGGTCAGTTGGTGAAACAAGCGCGCAAACGGACCGGATTAGCAAGGGGGCTCTCGAAACTGGGTTTTTGCTCCCGCAGCCAGGCGCGTGAACTGGTCCTGGCGGGTCGTGTGCGGCTCAATGGAAGGGTCTGCCGCGAGCCGGAACGCTGGATCGAACTCGGGCGCGACTGCCTCGCGGTGGACTCGCTCGAGGTGCAGGCTGCGCCGAAAGTGTACCTGATGCTGAACAAACCGCGCGGCCTGGTCACCAGTGCCGACGACGAGCACGGGCGTTCGACCGTCTTTGAATGCTTCCAAGGAAGCGCGTTGCCCAAACTCTCAGCGGTTGGGCGATTGGACATGGCCAGCGAAGGGTTGCTTCTATTTACCAATGACACGGCCTGGGCCGAAGCGATTACCTCGCCCCAAAACCACGTCGAGAAAACCTACCACGTGCAGATCGATTGCGTCGCCAATGACGCGCTGGTCCGGCGAATGGAGCAGTTCCAGCAGGTGGAAGGGGATTTCCTGGCCGCGAAGCGAGTGTCCATTTTACGGTACGGCTCGCGAAATAGCTGGCTCGAAATAGTGCTCGACGAGGGTAAGAACCGGCACATCCGGCGGCTGTTGGACGCTTGCGGAATCCGGGTGTTGCGTCTCGTGCGAGTCGCCATCGGCCCACTAGCTTTGGGGCAGGTGCCCAAAGGTGAGTTTCGTCACCTAAGCAAAAAAGAAGTCGCGGCGGTGGCTAAGCCGCACGCGCCTGATGCAGGACATCGCAGGCCGGTTCGGCATTAAGAGCGCGTTTTAGAATTCGGTTTGGAGTCCCGCCTTTAGGCGGCTGGGCACCGAAACCGCCTAAAGGCGGGACTCCAAACCCAGGCGCCCACGGCCAAGTCGGTTTTTTAAAAAACGCTTTGACAGAAGAGTGATTTCGCCGCTGGGGTAGGCCGCCAGAGATTTATTTTTCCTTTTTCGTCCCTTGACCGGTGACCGAGACTAACGCCCCGCCACCGCCGGTGAACTTCACCACATTAGTGTCGAGCGCTGCGCTGGTCGGTTTGTAAGTGATCGTGACAATCTGGGCGTCGGCTGGCGCAAGCCGGTACGTGCCACCGGAGAGGACCTTAAAGGGCTTGGCTACGGTCGCTTTGCCGATCAATTTGCCGCCGCCCCAGTTTTCCACCAGGATTGAGTTGGTCACCGTCTCGTTTGGCGAGACCGTGCCGAAATCAATCGCCTTGGGCCTGACGGAAATTATGGGATCTTTGAACAGCGAATCAGCCGCCCCAGCCGATAGGCCGGACAACGAAATTAGTGCTGCCGCAGTTAAGCGCAGAAAGATGGTTCCTTTCACAAGGAAATCCTACTGTATGGCGGGTGCGGAGGCCATCTTTTGTTCGCCCCGTGAGTTGAAACCACCGATGAACCACGGATAAACACGGATGTGAAGGTACCGGAATAGATCGTTGGACAGCGCGTTAGATTGCCGGGGTCACCTCAGGTTGCTTGTTCCGATTTCGTGTTTTGGACTTGGTTCTATCTCTGTTTATCGGTGTGGTTTTAACTTAACCACATTGTCGCAAAGCGATCCCGGTTGGCATTTGGGCTCGCTTTCCGTTAAGATGGAATGGATAGAAGAATGTCCAAGCGTTTTGTAACCAGATACCCTGAGGTCCTGATTCTGCTTTGCGCCGCCCTGGTCGGGCTTTCGCTCAAAGGACTGGGGGCCACCGAAACCTACACCAATCCGATCATCAGCGACGGTGCCGATCCGTGGGTAACGTATCAGCAAGGGTACTATTACCTGACGTACACGACTGGTTCGGGCGTTATCGTGCATCGGTCCACCCGCCTGGCCGGGACCAATGGCTTGAGCACGGCGCCAGTCGTGACGGCTTTCTACCCGCCGGGCCCCTATAACAAGGACGTTTGGGCGCCGGAACTGCATTTTCTGCGCGGCAAAGCCTACGTGTACTATGCCGCGGACGATGGCAATAACGCTAATCATCGTATGTTTGTCGCCCAATCCGATAGCACCGGCCCGACGCTTTCCTTTACGGCCAAGGGTAAGATTTATGATGCCACCACCGATCGATGGGCCATTGACGGCACGGTTCTTGAGGCAACCAACGGCGCACTTTATTTTATCTGGTCGGGTTGGCCTGGAACGACGGATGGGTTGCAGAACCTGTATATCGCGCCGATGAGCGATCCATTGACCATCAGCGGCCCGCGCGTCCTTCTCGCTACGCCAAATCAAACGTGGGAAAGCTGGATCGAGGAAGGACCGGAAGTGCTGCAACGCAATGGCAAGACCTTCATTGTCTATGCGGCCAACCTTTCCTGGACGGATAACGAATGCCTGGGGATGCTGGTCAACACCAATGGAGATTTCCTGAATCCGGCTGCCTGGACCAAGGCCTCGGGGCCGGTGTTCTCAACCTTGGCGGGTACTGGCGGCGGAGTGTATGGTCCCGGACATTGCGGGCTGACCAAGTCACTTGACGGCACACAGGATGTGATTGTTTATCACGCGGCCAAATACAGCGGCGCCGGACAGATGCGGAATATTCGCATGCAAACCTTCTCATGGACATCAGCCGGATATCCGAATTTTGGAGTGCCGGTCATGGCCGGCGTTCCATTGCCGGTTCCCTCGGGCGACAGTTTCACGCCGGCCCGGTTCAATTCAATTGCGCCGCAAACCGATGGCAGCATTTTGTTGGCAGCTGCCGCGCCGCTGCCTTTGCAAACCAATCAATGGTGGTTGGAATATTCTTCCGACCTCAACCAATGGAACACAATTACCAATGTGCCCGGGCTGCAGTTCTCGGTGAATTATCTCGACGGTCCAAGCGCCACAAACCGGTTTTATAGAGTCGAGTCGAGCCGGTAGCGGCTTGGAACTTCCGCGCCAGCGTTTTGGAGTGCGGCGCTGCGCGCCGCTTTTGGGAGTGAACGGCCGGTGTTGCCGTCAAACGCGCTCTCGGTCCTTCGAACCTGCTTCGCCCTCAAAAAGCGCCGCAAAGCGGCGCACTCCAAAACCTTTGGAAGTTCGTGGCCGCCAAAAGGCCTACGGCCCTTTTTGCAACCGGTAGAACTTGGCGGAACCGCTTACGGTGTCGGTCGCGACGTTTTGGCCGTTCTGTTGAGTAACGGTCAAACCGGACGGACCCCAGCCGCCAGTCACACTGGTGCTGCTTTGGAGGATGTAATTGCTCGCGCTGGCAGGCCAGGTGATGGTCACCTTGCCTTGCCCAAGCGTAATCCCCAGTTTAGGTGCCGGCAACGGGACGGAGTTCGGCCCCGCTGCGAAATCACTAGCCACCTGGCCGGCGGTGAGCGCGCCCTGGTAAATGCGGAATTCATCGACCGAACCGGTGAAGGTCGGATCGGCGTTGAACATCGATTTGCCGATGAAGCTGTTAACATCGTTGATGTCCTGCGGCGAGAGACTCACGGGTGAAGTGCGGCCCGCCAAGACGCCATTAAAGTAGAGTTCCATGTAATTGCCGGTGTAGACGCCGACCACCTGCATCTCACTCGCACCGTCGAGGTTTGTAGACAGGATTACGTCTGTGCCGGCATTCGGTTTGAACATCGTCATTTGCATCCCGTTGGCTCCGTTATGAGGGGTGAAATAGGCCGAGCTCTTGCCGCTGCCGTCGGGGTTCTGCTCGCCGAAGTCCCAAAGCCGAGCCCATTGCGCGTTGGCTCCGAAGCTGACCCAGGTTTCGAAAGTGACGGCCGAGTAGCCACCAATGACTTGCGCCGGGAGTTGAACATATCCGCCCCCGCCGTCCAGCACCAGATTTGTGCCGTCAAGAGTTGCGTCGCCATTCAGCGTGCCATTCCAGGCTGAGCCGCCAATGCTGTCGGACGCGGTCGTGCTGCTGGTGGCGTCATTGAAACTGTAGCGGTGCGTAAGCAGCGCCGGGGCGACCGTGACTGCCTGAGAACTTTGGAACCCGTTGAAATTTACGGAAACCGTCGCGGTTCCGCTTCCGACAGCCGTGACACGACCGCTGGAATCAATCGTGACTACGTTCGTATCGGAAGAGCTGAAGGTCGGCTTTCCGTAAACGAACAAGTCCACATTGGAAACATTGGCGAAGGTTCCTGTGAAAAGGGCGTGTAGTGCTTCTCCCTGCCGAATCTGCGGAATGACAAGGCGAGCCGACTGAAGAGCGCCTGGATTGGTAACGACGTTATTTGGCCCCGCAGCGAGGTCGACGGCGATCCGATCGGGGGTGAGCGCGCCTTCGTAGACGCGAAATTCGTCGATCGATCCGATCAGGTAAGGGTCGGCCGGGTAAATCGATTTTCCGACGTAGCTCAGTTGGTCGGGAGCCGGGGACAGAGGCGTGGTTGCCTGGCTGCTCTGTCCGATCAAAACCCCATTGGTGTAAATTCCGAGGAATCCTGAGGGCGGGTCAGCGACGACCACAATATGAACGTTGGTCTGTAAATCCAAACCTGTCGGGTGATTCGCGTCGGCGCCCAGGTAAAACGCGTCGACCCAATTGGCACCGGAGCGCGGGGAAAGCCGGAATTGTTCCTGAGGATTGTTTTGAGCATCCAACTGACCAAAGGAGAAAAGCCGGCTCCAATCGCGGCTTTGGACCCCAAAGCTCGCCCAGGCTTCGACTGTGACGGCCAGGCCGTGGCCCACGATCTGCGCCGGCAGATTCAGATAGGTGTTGTCTGCGCCATCCAATCGCAGTTGACCGTTGGTAATGACAGCGTCGCCGAACAGAGTCCCATTCCAAGCGGCGCCCCCAATCGAGTCGGCTGCTGTTGGGCTGCCATTGGCGTCGTTGAAGCTATAACGATGGGACGGAGCGATGAAGTTCTGCACGACAGTAACCGATTGCGTACTGCCAAAGCCCAGGTAATTGGCGCTGACGGTGGTGGTTCCGGTTCCAACGGCCTGGAGCAGGCCGTTGGTGGCAATGGTTACGATGTTGGTGTTGCCGGAGGCATAGACAATGCCTGGGGAACCGCTCAGAACTAATGTGTTAGTGAGATTCGCGTAGGCGCCTGTCAGGACGACGGTTTCGCTCGAATTAACTGTCGTGACCGAAAGCGGCAACGAGAGCTGGATGGATTTCAGAGCCCCGGGATTGGTGCTGACATTGTTTGGGCCCGCTTCATAGCTGGCTTCAATCTGCGCCCGGGTTAATGCCTCGTTCCAGATACGGAACTCATCGAATGAGCCAACAAGGTAAGGGTCCGCCGGGTAAAAGGACTTGCCGAGGTAACTTTGGACGTTGGTCAAAGTCGAGAGCGGAGGCAAAGTTCCGTTCGGCGCACCCGTAACCAGCACGCCGTTGGTGTAGGTTGCCAGGATACCCGCGGCCGGATTCAGCACGACAACGAGGTGCACATTTTGCTGGTTATCAAGTCCCTGAGGCCGATTCGCGTAGGCGCTGCCCGCCGGCGTCGCATAGGAAACGTCCAGATAATTGCCGGGTGCCCTGGGGGTCAAACGAAATTCGGAGACCACCCCGCCCTGGTCATTGACAAAGCCGAAACTGAACAAACGCGACCAATCGGCCACTTGCGTGCCGAAGCTCACCCAGCTCTCAAGGGTCACCGCGTTGGCATTGGTAATCACCCCCGCGGGTAATTGCGCGAAGCCAGTGCCGGAGTTGGGGTTGAGCACCAACTGACTGCCATCCAGGCTTGCTTCGTTATTGAGGGTGGCGCTCCAGGCCAGGCCGCCGACCGAGTCGGTCGCGGTGAGGCTGCCAGCCGGGTCATTGAAGCTATAGCGGTGCACCAGGTCCGCGGAGGTGGTGAGGGTGCCGCAAAGGCCAATTGCCAGAATCGTTATGAGTTTGTTATTCATAAAGAGAATTCGAGGGCTTCAGAACTCATGGTGGAAAATCAGGTTCCTATGAGATTGTTTTAAGGCATCAAATCGGATTGTCAACCGAAACGCAGGGCGTTCAGGGCATCTCGGCCCGGACTCGATATTGATAGCCGGGGGGGATGGCGAAGGACGGCAGGAGAGGGGGGGAGGCTTAGTTTTTAGTTTTAAGTTTTTAGTTTTAAGTTTGAAGGGCGGCGCAGCGCGGTGAGGCGGCTTGCCGTGGGTCAAAACCGCTGAAGCGGCGCGCGACGGCTGGTCAGGTCGGCTCACCCCGCTGAAGCGGTGGGTAGTGAGATCGGGGCTGGGCCCCGGGATTTAGCGCCTAAGGGCGTTCTCGTTGGACAGCGGCCGCAGTGAGCGGCAACTCCAGGGTAAAGACGGCGCCTTTGCCAACTCCCTCGCTTTGCACCGAGAGTGCGCCGCTCATTTCTTTGGCTGCATTGGCGCTGCTATGGAGCCCAAATCCGTGTCCATCAGAGCGCGTGGTGAAGCCTTGATGGAAGATCCGATTGAGGTTCGTGGGATCGATGCCCGAGCCGTTGTCGTGGACCCGGAGGCAAACGAGCTTGGCCGGGGTGGCGAAAACACTCAGGATGACGCGCCGCTCAGTGCGTGGAGTGGCTTCCAAGGCGTGCCTGGCGTTGCTGAGCAAATTAATGAGCACCTGCAATACCCGGTGCCTATCGAGCAGGATCGGGCCAATCGTTTGATATTCTTTCAGCACTTGAATCTGGTCGGTCTGAAACGAGGCGCCGGTAATCTGGAGGGCATGTTCCATCAGGTCCTTGGGATCCAGCCATTCCGGCGTGCCATTAGGCCGGGCATAACTCTGCTGCATGGCGACGATGGTTTTGATGTGCTCGATGTTTCTGCGCAGCGAGTCGACTTCGGTCTGGATGGCCGCGTTTTCGCGTGACAAAAGGGAGCTTAAGTTTTTGAGATAGGCGCGCAACTTTTCACCTTTGGGGTCCTCGGTGAGGAAGAGGGCCAAATCATTCATCCGTTGCTCGATCAGCGCGGCAGCCTGGCTAAGGTTATCTCCGCGCAAGCGTCTTAAGCGCTCGATTACCACGGTGGCCGAGACGTTGACGCTGTTAAGCACGTTGCCCACGTTGTGAAGCACGGAAGTCGCCACTTCGGCCATGCCGGCGCGACGGGAAGCCTCGAGCAATTGCTATGGCGGAGTCAGAGTTGAGGTAAGTCTTTGAGAGACAAATTTCTGTTCATTTGAGCTGGACCTCGGGCTGCACTTTTTCTACACCTGGGGTCGATGAAGACTAAACATCGACCAATATTAACGACGGAACAGCA
>DASRFK010000047.1:0-25696 GCA_035651635.1 Verrucomicrobiia bacterium
CGATACGCATAAATCTCTTTGAGCTTGCCGATGCGACCGGTGCGAACAAACTCACAGGCCCGCCGGAATTTGCCTTCGTACTCGCTGCGTTGCTGCGTGCCGGCCTGGTAAACCCGGCCATACCGCCTCACTGCGGCCAACATCGCCTGGCCTTCGCGGATTGTGACAGCGGAAGGCTTTTCGCAGTAGATATCTTTGCCTGCTTCGGCGGCCATGACCGCCATGGTCGCGTGCCAATGGGCCGGGGTGGCAATCAACACCGCGTCGATATCGGGCCGAGCCAGCACTTCTCGAAAATCGGTATAAGCCTGGCAAGGCCGGAACTGGCCGGAGCCGAACACCGCAGCGTAATGATCGTTGACTCGCTGGCAGGCGCGTTCGCGTCGCTCGCGCCACACATCACAAACGGCCAGCACCTGCACCTCTTTGCGCCCAGCGTAGCCGCCGGCAACGTAAGTCCAGGCACCGCCCAGAAGATGCCCTCCGCCTTGCGTACCCACACCAATAAACCCCATCGTAATCCGCTCGCTCGGAGGAAGGAGGCCGTTGCGGCCCAACGCTGATGCGGGTATCAGCGTGGGCGCCGTGATGGCGCCGCCCAGCAGCGCTGCGGTGTGGTTCAGAAAACGTCTTCGAGAAACTTTCGACTCTGGGTTCATAGGCAGAATCAATTATCAATTGTAGGACTTCGCCAAAGCTTAGTTCGGCAAGCTGACGGCAGAAAGCCATTTCTCATGGAGAACCTCCACGATCGTAAAAGGATCCTGCACGGGCACCATGAACACAGCCGTTCCAATGCTTCCCCCGGCTTCGCTTCCTCATCTGCGGTTGCCCCGAATCTGCGGAGGTTCAGAGAGGTGAGGGAGTCCTACCCTTCTCCACGGCGCCCGCTTCGTACGCCGCCGGCGCTTTCCGGCTGGATTGATGGCGGAGAAGCACTGATGATGGGGGTGGCTGATCGGATGCCGTTGCTCGAAATAAAAAATCTTCAGCTTGCCTTTGGCAGTGGTCCAAGCGCGCCGCGCGCTCTCGACGGGGTTTCTTTAACGATTGAGGCGGGCGAAACACTCTGCCTGGTGGGCGAGAGCGGTTCAGGCAAAAGCGTTACGGCCCTTTCCATCGCAAGGCTTCTGCGGACTCCCCCGGCTCAGTATCTCGGGGGCGAGATCCTCCTGGGCGGTCAGGACACCTTAAAGATGAACGCCGCCGAACTGCGCGCCATTCGCGGAGGAATGGTGAGCTACATTTTTCAGGAACCCGGCATGTCGCTCAACCCGGTGATGCGCGTCGGGTCGCAGATCAAAGAAGCTCTGAAGCTGCATCGGACGGGGACGATGGCGGATGCCGAAGTGATTCGGCTGCTGACGACGGTTGGGATCGCAGCCCCGGAGACGCGCGTGCGCAGTTATCCGCACGAGTTATCCGGCGGCATGCAACAAAGATGCATGATCGCCATGGCACTGGCGTCGCAGCCGAAGTTGCTGGTGGCGGACGAGCCGACCACCGCGCTGGACGTCACCATCCAGGCGCAGATCCTTGAGTTGCTCGGCCGGCTCAAGCGGCAATTTGGCATGGCCATTCTGCTGATTACCCACAACCTTGGAATCGTTGGCGATTTCGCGGATCGCGCCGCGGTGATGTATGCCGGCCAAATCGTCGAATACGGCCCTGCGAGCGAACTAGTGAGCCAACCGATTCATCCCTACACTCGCGCCTTGCTGGAGTCAGTCCCGAAGCTCGGGGCCGGTACGCGCAGACTCCAGGTGATCCCCGGCACGGTTCCCCCACTTGGCGGGTTTCCCAAAGGTTGCCGCTTTCATCCGCGATGCTCCCAAGCCCAACCAACTTGCTCGCAAAACTCGATCAGTCTCCTCGAGCGGCAACCGGGACGCTGGGCCCGCTGCCCCTATTAAATAATGCCAGGCGCGCCTCTGCTCCAAGTCCGTAACTTGCGGGTTTTGTTCCCGGTCCGTCCCCGCCTGTTCCGATCCGCCAATGCCTGGGTCCGGGCCGTCGATGACGTCACGTTCGACATGGCTCGAGGCGAAACCCTTGGCGTGGTCGGCGAAAGCGGCTGCGGCAAAAGCACTCTGGCGCGGGCAGTGGTCCGGTTGCTCAAGCCCACTTCCGGCCAGATCCTGTGGGAAGGCCAGGACATTACCCGGCTGGAAGGCGCTCGGCTGCGGGCCTTGCGCAGGCGCTTCCAAATTATGTTCCAGGATCCCTTTGGCTCACTGGATCCGCGCATGACGGTCGAGAACATCGTAGGCGAGGCGCTGGATATCCATGGACTGGCACCCAGCCGCGCGGCCAGGCAAGAACGGGTAGCGGCGTTGCTCAAGGATGTGGGATTGGATGGCGCGCACGGGTCGCGCTTCCCCCACGAGTTTAGCGGCGGCCAGCGGCAACGGATCGGCATCGCCCGCGCTTTGGCGGTTGAACCCAGGCTGATTGTCTGCGACGAACCAGTCAGCGCGCTCGACGTCTCAATTCAAGCACAGGTGGTGAATCTGTTGCAGGATCTGCAAAGCCAGCATTCATTGGCTTACCTTTTCATCGCGCATGACCTGGCCGTAGTCGAGCACATCAGCCAAAGGATCCTCGTGATGTATCTCGGTAAAGTAGTGGAACTGGGCAGCGCGGCTAAGGTCTGCCGCCAGCCTAAACACCCTTATACCCAGGCGCTCATCGCGGCGATTCCGGGGAGCGCACGGGCCGTCGGGTCATCCCGCCCTGCCCTCTCCGGAGACCTGCCTTCTCCGATCAATCCGCCGGAGGGTTGCCCTTTTCACCCTCGTTGCCCCATCGCCGAGTCGCGCTGCAAAACTGAAACACCAGCGCTCCGGGAGATACAGCCGGGCCATTTCGTGGCATGTCATCTGGCAAAATGAGGTTACCGAGGCCTTCTAATAGATTCAGATCCGCCCAATCGTACCCTTTCATTAACAGAACAAAAAAGCGCTTTTAAGGTTGGGTTACTGTGGTAGATTGAGGCAGGTCAAAAAACGAACAGAAAGAGAGCGTAGCGACGCCAAGATTTGAAAGCACTCATCGAGACCAGGAACCGGAGGACAGAACGTGTATTTCTCGTCGGTGTGGAACTTAAAACCCGGCACGGGTGGGGCACACGCGATTCATTGGACGAACTTTCCGAATTGGCCACCACCGCTGGAGGAGACGTCGTGGGAGATGGCCTGCAGAAATTAGCCGCCCCATGCGCCAGCACTTTTATCGGCAAAGGAAAGGCTGACGAATTTGCCCTGCATTGCCAGCGAGCGGACGTCGACACGGTTATCTTCGACGACGAGCTTTCTCCAGCTCAAAGCCGAAACCTGGAAAAGGTTTTCAATTGCAAAGTGCTGGATCGCACCTCGTTGATCCTGGACATTTTCGCGCAACGCGCCCGCACGCGGGAAGGCAAACTCCAGATTGAACTGGCCCAATTGCAGCACCTGCTGCCGCGCCTGACGCGCTTCTGGGGCCATTTGTCCCGGCAAAAGGGCGGCATCGGCATGCGCGGCGGTGAGGGCGAAACGCAGTTGGAAACCGACCGCCGCCGCGTTCAGGATCGCATCGCGCGCATCGAGCGCGAACTGGAAGTGGTGCGGCGCCAGCGCTCGACCCAGCGTCAGGCCCGGCAGCGCAATCACTGGGCGCTCGCCTCAATTGTCGGTTACACCAACGCCGGCAAATCGACTTTATTGAACCAATTGACCGGAGCGGGCGTCCTGGCGGAGGACAAGCTCTTTGCGACGCTCGATCCCACCACGCGGCGCTTGCGGCTTCCCACCAACCAGAACGTGTTGTTGACGGATACAGTCGGATTTATTCGCAAGCTTCCCCATGGATTGGTCGAGGCCTTTAAAGCCACGCTGGAGGAAGTCGTCCAGGCGGACCTGCTGCTGCACGTCGTCGATGTGAGTCACCCGCAAGCCGCCGAGCAGATTCAGTCCGTCGACGCCGTGTTGCGCGAGATCGGCGCGGAAGGAAAACCGACGCTGATGGTGTTTAACAAAATCGATCAACTCAACGGGAATCAGCCTTTGTTAAATGGCCTGTTGGAAAAGCATCCGAACGGCGTGGCCATTTCAGCCGAAACCGGCGAAGGGATTCCGGCGTTGCTGCATGAGTTGGGCAGCCAATTGCGGCCAATCCGTGAATTCCTGGAGTTATCCGTGCCACACGATCAACCCAGCGTCATCGCGCGCCTGCACGAAGTCGGACAAGTCATCGAGCGGCGGTACGAGGCGGACACCGCCAGGTTCAAAGCCCGGATCCCGCCCCATTTGCACAGCGAATTCGCGCCCTTCTTCGTGCGCGATTTGCAGGCAGCAAAGGCGTAAGACCTTTGCGAGCGGAACGAGGGAAGTCCGCAAGCACCTCGAGACATTACCTGGCGCCGTTGACCGGGCACAGCACGCCCACGGCGTCCCTCATCCAGCCTGGGGCGAACCCTCAGGAAAACGACGCTATTACCGATTCTAAAGCGCCAAAGGCGCGGCTTATGTTCTTAGTTGGAGGCCTTGGTCGCCGTGAGCCACCGCACCCGATCATCTCACGCCGAGACGCCAAGACGCAAAGAGAGCGCTATCACACCTCAAACTGGCGCCTACGTCGTTGCCCGCCTCCAGTTGTGCCTCGACGGGTATTTCGCGGCGTTGTGGCGCGCTGCTGCGAGTTGACGACCTCTTTCGCCGGGTTAGACTCTCTCCGTGCCCCAAACACAAGCTCAAGTCACAGGCAGATTTGATGTGCCGCAGGAGGCTGAAACGACGCAGCCAAGCCGCCGCGCAACTGTAGTTTCCAGTTCCGCGTGGGCGGTACTGGCCGGAGGGACCAGCATTGCCATCGGAATTCTTTGGGACATCTCCTGGCATCGGACAATTGGGCGGGACACCTTTTGGACGCCGGCGCATATGGCTATTTACATTGGCGGCTTGCTGGGTGGTCTGACCTGCGGCTGGTTGGCGATCCGCACAACGTTCTTCGCCGGCGCTGAGGAGCGCGGGGCCGCGGTCCGATTATGGGGCTTTCGCGCGCCGTTCGGCGCCTGGGTCACGATCTGGGGCACCCTGGCCATGCTGACTTCGGCGCCGTTCGATAACTGGTGGCATAATGCTTACGGAGTTGACGTTAAGATCCTCAGCCCGCCGCACACGGTCCTGGCGCTTGGCATGTGGGCGGTAGTGCTCGGGGCATTGATGCTGCTGTTGCGCGAACAGAATCTGGCGCCGCAGGGTGAAGCTGAACCGGGCAGCCGGCTTTTCATCTACGCCTCCGGCCTTGTAGTCGTCATGTCCAGTGTTTTCCTGATCGAGCGCAGCTGGCCCAATCAGCAGCGCACCGCGATTTTCTATCAATGGTCCGCCGCCACTTTTCCCCTTTACCTGCTCGGGTTGGCGCGGGCGTCCAAATTCCGATGGGGAGCAACTCTGATTGCTCTGGTGTATATGGCGATCGTTGCCGCGATGGCCTGGGTCTTGCCACTTTTCCCAGGTCAGCCTCGGCTCGGCCCAATCCGTAATCCGGTGACGCACTTTGTCCCGCTCCCTTTTCCATTGTTGCTGGTAGTGCCGGCTCTTGGAATTGACCTGGCGCGATATTGGATCGGTCAGGGCCGCAACTGGTGGCGCGATTGGTTACTGGTGCTGGTGGCCGGGAGTCTTTTCTTCGCGTTGTTCCTGGTCACGCAATGGTTCTTTTCGGCGTTCCTGATTAGCCCTGCGGCAGAGAATTGGTTCTTCGCTGCCGACCGGCATTGGGGTTACCGCGAGGGCGCCGGTGACTGGCACCGGCAATTTTGGAACGAAGTTAGCCCAGGTCAAAATCCGCCATTAACGCTTTCAAAAGCCCTGGTTGCTCTGGCTTTGTCGATCGGAGCCTCGCGGATCGGGCTGTGGTTAGGCAATTGGATGGCAAAGGTAAGGAGATGAAGCCTTTGCGGTTGCTTCTGCTTTTAGCGGTATGTGGTTTCCTGCCTGGCGTCGCGCGCGGTCACGTCGGCAGTCCCAACGTCTTCTTTGAAGGCCAAGCCGGGCCATATCCGGTCCACGTGGTGATCCAGCCGGCGGAGGTTATCCCAGGCCTGGCTGAAATTTCTGTCCGCGTGGACGCTGACGGAGTCGAACAAGTTACCGCTTTGCCTATCAAGTGGAACGCAGGCCGCCGCGGCGCGCCTCCCCCGGACGTCGCTAAACTGGTTCGCGGCGAGACCAACCTTTTTAGCGCGCAGCTTTGGTTTATGGAACCAGGCGCCCAGAGTGTTGAATTGGCAATCAAAGGCGCCGCTGGCACAGGGACCCTGATTATCCCGGTGGATGCGATAGCCACTCGGGTCTTGCCGATGCCCAAAGCCCTCGGGGCAACTCTGGCCGTCCTTGGCCTATTATCTATGACTTTGCTGCTGAGCATCGTCGGCGCCGCCGTGCGCGAAAGCGTTCTGCAGCCGGGCGTCGAACCGCCGCCCCGCCGGCGCTGGTACGCTCGCGGAGCGGTGACCTTCGGCGCGGTCCTGCTCGTCGCGCTGCTGTGGGGTGGAAAACGCTGGTGGGCGGTCGAAGCGGCCGATTACCGCAATAACCGCCTGTACCATCCGCTCGCTGCTCAGGCTGATATCCGGATCGAAAACGGCCGCCGCGTGCTGCGACTGGAAGTAACGGACCCGGCTTTCGCCCGCTCCGCCCCACTCGTGCCGGACCACGGGAAGTTGATGCACCTTTTCCTGATGCGCGAACCCAAGCTGGACGCTTTCGCGCATTTGCATCCAATCAAATTGGACCGAAAGAGCTTTGAGAACGTCCTGCCCGAATTGCCGACTGGGAATTACCGCTTGTACGCCGATATCACTTATGAGACCGGCTTTGCGGACACGCTAACGACTACCGTGAAAATTCCCGAGCCATCGCTTGGTGTGACCAACGCGGCAGAAGCCTCCGATCCGGACGATTCCTGGCGCGTGGCTCCTGAATTAGGCGCGCCGCCTACTCGAGTATGCCGGCTGGCGGAAAACTGCGTTATGACTTGCATCGCTCCGGACCGCATTGAGGTAAATAAACCGATCAATTTGAATTTCAAGGTAACTCAAGCCGATGGCCGACCTGCCATGCTCCAAACGTACCTGGGCATGCGCGGCCACCTGGCTTTGCGCCGCGACGATGGCACGGTCTTCACGCACTTGCACCCAGGCGGCAGTCCCTCGATGGCCGCGATGCAACTGGCCGTGTACCGCATTGAAGGCAAGCTCCCCCTCAAAGCCGCATTCGGAGCTGACGACCCGCTCTGTCAATTGCCAACCGCCACGGCGCGGGAGCAGGGTTGGATTGGCGGCAACCAACGATCCGAAGGAGTTTCCTTTCCCTACGCCTTCCCCAGGCCAGGCCCGTACCGTCTCTGGGTCCAAGTTAAGATCGACGGCCAGGTGTTGACCGGCGTTTTTGACTTGGATGTGGTCGGGGCCTGACCACCGGGCCAAAACGTGCGACGAGCCCGGAAAGAACCTGGTGCTGGGCTCACTTCACCAGCTTGGCGCGGCAGAATTGCCGGCCGCCGGAAGGGGACCAGGGGATTTGCACGCCGGCGGCAGTCATCGTGACGGCGGTCAAGGGCGTCCAGGTTTTGAGGTCCGACGAAACTTCGATGAGGTATTGACCTTGCGGCTGTCCGTCCAGCCAGAGTTGCCGCGCGCCGACCGGGTCGCTGAGGGAGAGCAAGCTGCTGCCGGTGCCCCCAAAGGTGAAGAGCCGGGTCAGGCCCCAGGTGTTTCGACCGTCGATGGATTTGAACCAGCCGCCGACGAGCAATTTCCCGTCAGATTGGAGCGCGAGCGCGCAGACCTCGCCGGAGCCCCCCGAACCCAACCCTGGTGGCCCCTCGGTCCAATTGACATGGAAGGTTGGGTCCATGCACCCGCTGGGAAACAGGCGCACGAGATTGGAGATGGGCATTCCTCCCCAGGTATCGAACCAGCCGCCGGCAATGATCTTTCCGTCCGGCTGGATGGCGAGGGAACCTACATAGCCGATGTCGGAATTCTCGGTCACCCCGGTGCCAAGCTGAAAAGCAGGGTCGAGCGAACCATCGGGATTGAGACGGATGAGCACCGGGATCGGCTTGCCATCATCCACATTAGCCTGCAGGCCCACCAACAATTGGCCATCGGGTTGGAAGGCCAAGCCGCGGATATTTTCAAGTCGGTTCGCGTGTTCAACCAGGTAAGCCGCCTCAAAACTCGGGTCCACACTGCCATCCGCGTTCAAGCGTGCCAGCATGCGGCGAGCGCTACCGTTGACGGTCTCAAAAAAGCCGCCCACCAAAATCTTCCCATCGGGCTGAACCAGCATCACCTCGGCGACCCGCATGTCAGTCCCCCCGGCCAGGCCGCTGCCTGGATCAAATGATGGATCGAGCGTGCCGTCGGTATTGAGGCGCGCCAGGCCGGGGCGCGGGGTCCCATGGACTGAATCGAACCAGCCGCTGATCAGGATGCGGCCGTCGTGCTGGATCCGCACGCGGTAAGCCGCGTAATCGCGAACTCCGTGGAGCAGCAGCTCGGGATTGAATGTTGGGTCGGGCGTGCCATCAGGGTTGAGCCGTTGCAGGCCGCTCGCACTGGAGTTCGAGCAGCACCCGCAAAAGACGCTGATCACCATTTTGCCGTCGGTCTGAACATCGAAAGCCTGCACTGTGCACCCGGTCGGAAAACTGGGGGCGAAGCTCTCATCCAGCAGGCCCAACGAATCGAGCCGGGCCAATTGCGGGCGGGCCATGCCATCGACGGCGGTGAATTGTCCCTGGATGAGGATATGGCCGTCGGGCTGCGCCGCCAGGAACTGCGCCTGGCCAGGGGCGGCCTGCAAATTGAGCCTGAAATCAGCTGGCTGGCCCGAGGCATAGATATGCTGGACGGATTGATCGCCGAAGTACCCAAAAGCGAGAATTTCACCAAAGACATCGAGCGCCAGCCCACGTACACTGGTGCATTGAACCTGGCTGAGTGCGCCTATTTGCGTCGTGAATACGCTGTCCTCGACGCCATTGGTGTCGAGTTGGAGGATCAATGAGTAACCGCATGAGTAATCCAACAGGCCGGGAAATACCTGCGGACGCACGCCGCCGGCGAGGATCCGGCCATCGGCTTTAACCAACAGCGCATAGATGCCGGGATGGGTGCCGCCCGAAGGCATGTTCGGGACGAACGTCCGGTCGAGCGTCCCCGCGGCGTTGAGCCGAGCCAACCCCTCGAGATCCTGGTCATCAATCCTTCCGAAGAGGCCGCCGATCAAAACCTTGCCGCCCGGCAAAGGCGCCACCGTGTAAACGTCCTGGTCGATGGTGGCGCTGGACTCATGATCGAGCGTGCCATCGGTCTTGAGCCAAATCACTTTGCCCAGCGAGCCGTTGCCGCCTGCCAGCACAATCGTGCCGCCGTCCTCCACCGCTATTGCGCGCACGAACAGACCCGCCTGGAACGGCTGGAATGCGGCATCCGGCCTGCCGTCATTATTGAGCCGAGCCACCAGGCTCGACGACGGGTCATCGTCGACATACAGGATCTTCCCATCGGCCTGGAGCGCCAACAGCCGATAGCGGCTTGCCGGAGCCGAGAATTGCGCGTCCGCATCACCGGCGGCAGTGAGCCGGGTCAGTGTTCCGGAGTCGCCTACCAGGAGCTTGTGATCCAACTGTATCGCCAGCGTCTGAGCGCCATAATAGGAAACAGGCAACGATGAGGCCGCCTGGAACGAACTGTCCACAAAGCCATCGGGATGGAATCGCGCCAGGCGGGGGCGCCAGAGGCCGTCGCCGCCGACAAACTCGCCGCTGAGATAGATGCCACCATCAGGATCTACCGCCCAGGCCTGGACCCCGGGACGGCCTTGGGTAAGTCCCAGCAGCAAGTTGCCCAAGGTAGGATCGAAGGTCGGGTCCAAAGATCCGCCCGGCTGTGGGACCACCTTCAGGATGATCGGAGCGCTGGTAGCCACACCGGCCGAGTTGGAAGCCACCAATGTGTAAGCGCCCGATTGAGTGGACTGGAGAGCGTTCAAGACCAGCCGCGCTTTGGTCGCGCCGGCAATGGCCTGCCCATTCACCAGCCACTGGAAACTCAAAGGCCAGGTGCCCAACGTACTGGCCAACAACGTCGTGGCCTGCCTCTCCCCGACGCTTTGGTCGGGAGTCTGAAAACAAATGACCGGCGCGATCGGGGCCTGGTCATTTTCCAAACGCACCAGCCCGGGCGCGGCCACCCCGTTGATGAATTTGAATGTGCCGGCCATGAGCAACTTCCTATCGGGCTGCTCCGTCACGCTGTAAACGCGATGGTAATCGTACCCGCTTAGCACCGGATGGAACGTATCGTCGAGACTGCCGTCCGGATTCAACATCTCCAGAAAATCCTGCCCCACGATGATCACTCTGCCGTCAGAGGTGACCTCGATGACCCGGAGCCAATCCTGGTCGGGGACATTGAAGGGCTTCCAACAGGAGTCCAGGGTGCCATCAGGCCGCAGCCGGGCCAGGAGTGGCTGGTGTTCACCGTAAGCGCTGACTCCCTGGTTGACCAGGATGCTGTCGTCCGGCAGAACGCGCATATCAAAAAGCCAATTATCGGTGCGGACGTGGTAGTTGAATTGCTGGTCCGGCGAGCCGTCGGGGTTGAGCCGGATCAGGCCGCGGGACTCGAAATTACGCGTGTAAATGTCTCCCCCGACCAGGATTCTTCCATCGCTTTGAAAACCGAGAGTAGTAATGGCGAAATCGTCGCCGACATAAATTGCGGGCCCGACGAAGGTATCATCGAGCGTGCCGTCGGGGTTGAGGCGCGCCAGGTGACTGCGAACCGCGTCACCCAGTCGGTCAAACCACCCGCCGAGGAGGATCTTGCCATCCGGCTGAACCTGCATGCAGGTCAGTGCCGCCCACGAAAGCGCCGGCGGCGGTGTAAAATCCCAGTCCACGGTGCCGTTGCTATTGAGACGCGCGAAATTGGTGCAACCGGGCCGGCTGGTGGCCACGAACTCCCCTGAGACGAGCAGTTTTCCGTCCGGCTGGGGAAAGTAGCACAGGATGTGCATGCTCGGGCCAAACTCGTTGGTAATGCTGGCCATGAAGGACTGGTCGATGCTGCCGTCGGAATTGAGCCGCACAAAATAATGAGCTGGGGTCCCGTTGAAATTGGTAAAATCTCCCGTCACGAACAGTTTGCCGCCCGCCAGGGGCATGGCGCCGAAGATGTTGTTCCCTTGCCCCACGGCGCCGGCGCCGATATTAAACGTCAGGTCCACGGCCCCGGGCGAAGCAACTGCCGCGGCGGCCCAAAGTCCCAGAAGGCCGCCCAACAACCACCGATGGCCGGGCCGTCGTTGCGCAAAACGAATCGAATGATCTCCAGCAAACGTGGGCTCATTTCTCATAGGCCAAAGAAAAAGCCAGATCCTTCCTGTCCTCCGCCTATCGTGGCGTTACACCGATTTGTACCGATCCTGAGCCTCGCCAAGGGAAAAAGCCAGTATTATTTATCAGTATGTATTATCACTTTATACTCAGAATAGATTATCAACGATCACCGGCTGGGCCTGACTGCGACCATCAGGGGTCGCGCAAAATATTAGTGACTGCAAAGCCGTCCTTTCTAATGTTTCATCGATGAAACGGATTCTGATCTCGGCACTTCTACTGGTCGGACTCGTGTCGCACGGCGCTACGCGCTATGTCTCGGTGACCGGTTCAGCCGGGAACTCAGGCCTTATTGCGAGTTCGCCGTGGCCATTATCCTATGCGCTGGCCCACGTGACGCCCAACAGCACGCTCATTTTGCTGTCCGGCAACTATCCAAGCATCGATCTCAGTGCTCAAAATCAGCAGGGGCTGACCCTCCGATCGCAAATCAAACTGGGGGCCAGGATTGTCGGGACCGCGGGGCTCCAGGGGATAGCAACAGAATCCGCGGCCGTGTTGAGCAATATCGTGGTGGACGGTTTCGAGGTGGTCACGAGCGCGATTGACGGAGTGAAATTCACGGGGCCGTTCTGCTCGGTTAGCAACTGTTGGATCCACAATTGTTTTGGCCAGGGCGTCGCCGCGCACAACGTCAACCGAACCCGCATCCTCTGGAACCTCATCGAGCATAACGGCACTGACCAGCAGCATGACCACGGGATATATGTCGCCGGAACCAACCTGGACATTGGCTGTAATGTCATTCGCTACAATCGGCATTATGGTGTCCAGTGCTACGACAGCACGGGAGACGTGGCAGATGTCCACCTGTTCAACAATCTGATTTACGGGAACCCGCTGGGAGTGATCCTCTGGAGCTATGGCGGTTACACTAACTCCTTGATCGGCAATACCATCGTCTCTGCGGCCAATAATGCCGTCGTTTTGAATGGCGGGGTCTGCACCATCACCAACAACATTTTATTCTGCGGTAGCTCTTACTACCCCATAGAACTCAACCATGGGGCTGTGGCCAGAACCGACTATAATTTGGTAAGTAAAAGGATAGCGCCTTCTGGGGCTCACGACGTTCAGTCGGCCAGCGCCGGTTTCGTGAATGCGGCAAAGGGGCTGTACTGGCTGACCAGCGGGAGTCCGGCGAGGGGCATGGCAGCATCAGCGGCTCATGCCACAACCAGCTTTTTCGGTCAGACGCAGGGCACGGTGACGGACGTGGGAGCCTTCCAGTACAACCCGCTGTTGGCTGCAGACGCCCGCACCCTGGACCCGTTACCCAATGACGGCTCAGATTATTGGCTGATGCTTACGTCTGATGGCAATCGGCGCTGACGACGGAGCCCGCGCGCGCCGCACAAACGATACAGCTGAAAACCATGATGAACACCCGGGCTGTCGGCCGGCCCACGCGCTTCCCAACCGCGTTCATCGGTGTTCAGCCTTGGTTCGTATCCAATTCGCAGTTCTTTGCGGCTTGGCGGCTTAGCGTGAGATTCTCGGTTGCGGTGGATCACGCCAAGACGCGAAGACGCCAAGAAAATGGGGAAGTGACGAGTGGCGAGCGGACGAGCCGGAGAGGGAGGAGGAAAGCGCGCCTTTGGCGCTTGAGGATTCAATGATGGCGCGTTTTCCTGGGATTTCGCCCAGGTCAGGCTGGGGGATGCCGTTGGCGATTCCCAACGCGAATTTATAGGATTTCTTTTGATGGGAATCATTCCTTTAGCTGAACTAGTGCGCTTTGAAACGTAGTCCTTGTAATGGTTAAGCCAGTCGCATTACTGTATTCGGTCAAATGAGCCGAGGATTGTTAATCAAGGAACTGCCTGACAGCGAAAAGCCACGCGAACGTTTAATGGCGAAAGGAGCCGATGCCCTGAAGCACTCGGAATTGATCGCCATACTGCTGCGCACGGGAACCAAGGGAGTCTCGGCCATCCAAGTTGCGGAACAGGTTCTGCAAAAGTTCGACACTCTCGACAGCCTGGCGCGGGCGAGCATTGACGATTTGCGCCAGGTCAAAGGGATCGGTCGGGACAAGGCCATTGCGCTCAAGAGCGCTTTTACCCTGGCGCGGCGCATGGCGCAGGAAATTCGCCAGGAGTCCCCTGCCCTGGATGCACCGGAACGCGTGGCGGATTTGTTGCGGGAAACCAACCGGACCTATGAGGTGGAGAATTTCCAGGTGGTCCTGCTGAATACCCGGCGCAAGCTCATCCGGGTGGAGAATATTTCGCAAGGCACGCTTGATACGATCCTGGTGCATCCGCGCGAGGTGTTCAAACCGGCCATCGCCGCCAATGCGGCGGCCATCATTTTGGCGCACAACCATCCCAGCGGCGATCCGACTCCGTCCGAGGCGGACATCAAAGTGACCCGGGACCTGATTCGCGCGGGCCATTTGCTTAAGATCGATGTGCTCGATCACATTATCCTCGGACGCGCCAGCCAGGATCGTCCCAGGGATTATGTGTCGCTGCGGGAATTAGGCTATTTCGCGGGATTTTAAACCTAAGAGAATCCTCAAGCAAAGGCGCCAAGCCAGCAAAGGAAATGGATGGAAACGGGTGAAGACGCTTGGACCACGGCGTAAGCAGCGACAAAATGAGCGGATTGGCATAGCTCGGCCGCCTGAGTTCGCATGACCTTTTGGTGAGCGGAGCGGCCTTCCGTACTGTCGGTAAATCTGGGTAACCCTTTGGGAACCTTCGAACGTGAAAGATCTCTCGGACCATCGCGTGGGATTTCCCATGCAGCGTTCGGCGGCCGGAACGAAGTGGTACGCCATTCTACAATTCGCGATCGTCGACTTGCGCCGCTAACGCGGCGCGGACGGCGCAGCGCGCCGTCCCTACCGCAGCGCGCCGTCCCTACCGCAGCGCGCCGTCCCTACCGCAGCGCGCCGTCCCTACCGCAGCGCGCCGTCCCTACCGCGGTGGGGTTGCACTTGTGCGCTTGATTATCAGGGGTCGCCCGGCTTACCTGTCGTCAAAGCAATGCCTTCCTTTCAGTCACAAGTTTTGATCACGTTACTGGCCGGCGGAATCGTGTCGGCAGCCGATAACAATTGGTCCTCTTACCTCGGGGATTCCTCGCGGAGCCATTACTCCCAGCTTCGACAAATCACACCCGGCAATGTCCGCAAGCTCGAGGTGGCGTGGACATTTCATTCCGGGGATGCCCGGGCGGATAATTTTTCCCAGATCCAATGCAATCCGCTGGTCATCGACGGAGTCCTTTACGGCACGACTCCGCAACTCAAGCTGGTGGCCTTGAACGCAACCAACGGAAACGAGTTGTGGCGCTTCGATCCATTTGCCGGCAGCAAAGAATCCGGGTCGGGCGTTAATCGCGGCGTGGTGTACTGGTCGGAGGGAACTGACCGGCGTATTCTCTTTTCAGCGGATCACTATCTGTATTGCGTTGACGCCGGGACCGGCAAGGCCATCGAGAGTTTCGGTAATGGCGGCCAGGTCGATATCAAAGAGGGGCTGGGTCGGGATGTCAGTAAACTGTACGTGGCTTCGACGACTCCTGGGACACTTTACCGTAACCTGCTGTTCCTGCCTTTGCGCGTGGGGGAAGGCCCGGCGCCTGCCGCGCCGGGTCACCTGCGAGCGTACGACGTGCGCACGGGCAAGATCGTTTGGACTTTCCATACCATTCCCTATCCGGGGGAAGAGGGCTATGACACGTGGCCACCTGACGCCTGGAAGTACATCGGCGGAGTCAATTGCTGGGCCGGCATGGCGATCGATGAAAAGCGCAGCATTCTCTTTGTGCCAACCGGGTCGGCGGCTTTCGATTTTTGGGGCGGGAACCGGATTGGACAGGACCTCTTTGCCAACTGTCTACTCGCGCTCGATGCCCAAACGGGCAAAAAGCTTTGGCACTACCAATTCGTTCATCACGACCTCTGGGACCGGGACCTGCCTTCGGCGCCATGCCTGGTTACCGTCAAGCGCGAGGGCAAACGCATCGACGCAGTCGCCCAGACAACCAAGGCGGGTTACGTCTTTGTCTTTAACCGCGAAACGGGCGAACCATTGTTCCCGATTGAGGAGCGGTCGGTCCCACCTTCGGACTTACAAGGCGAATCGGCCTGGCCGACGCAGCCGATCCCGGTCAAACCGGCGCCATATGCGCGGCAACTGTTCACCTATAACGAAATCACGGACATCTCGCCCGCTTCGAGGCGGGCGGTGCTGGATCGGTTTTCCAAGATAAGGCCGCATGTTCCGTTTGAGCCGCCCAGCACACAGGGCACGATTATTTTTCCCGGTTTCGATGGGGGTGGAGAGTGGGGCGGGGCCGCGGTGGATCCGGACGGGGTCATGTACGTCAATGCCAACGAAATGCCCTGGATCCTGACGATGTATCTGACGGAGTTCGAAAGCAGCGGACAGCCCGCCAGCGGACACCAGTTATTTTCACAAATTTGCGCCGCCTGCCATGGAATCGATCGCAAAGGCAACAAGGCGCAAAACGTGCCCTCGCTGTTGGGGGTTGAGAAAAAACTGAAACGTGAGGACGTGATTCGTTTGCTCGGGACCGGCCGGGGAGTGATGCCGTCATTCGCTTTCCTTTCCGACCGCCAAAAGGAAGTTCTGGCCGACCACGTGTTGGGCGTGCCCGAGACGGCGCCAGCGCCCGAACATGCGGCCGCGCCGGCGACAGAACAGGATTTGCAGGGAATTCCTTATTCATTCACCGGATACAACCGCTGGCTGGACACTAATGGTTATCCGGCGGTCAAACCGCCCTGGGGAACTCTGAACGCGATTGATTTGAACACGGGCGAATATCGCTGGCGCGTGCCGCTGGGCGAAGTGCCGGCGCTCATGGCGCAAGGGTTGCCCCCAACCGGAGTGGAGAACTATGGCGGACCGGTGGTGACCGCTGGCGGACTGGTCTTCATCGCCGCGGCTAAAGACGAAAGGATCCGCGCGTTCGATCGGCGGACCGGCAAATTGCTGTGGCAAACCAAATTGCCCGCGGGCGGCTACGCCACGCCGGCTACTTACCTGTCGGGCGGACGGCAATATGTGGTGGTCGGATGCGGCGGCGGCAAAATGGGAACCAAGAGCGGCGATGCGTATGTGGCGTTTGCGTTGCCGAAATGACCATGGATTGGATTTCCCCCACAGATTCAGGGCGACCGCAGATGGCGGAATCCGAGATCTGAGGCTCTCCGGCGAGCAAATGGATTCCGAAGGTTGGGAGGAGTGGCGCTTTGCGGCGCTTTTTGACCGCTAACGACGGAGCTGGTCTTACGACGACCCCGCCATTTGTCCGCGGGTGACGCCAAGCTGGTTAAGGAGCTTGAGCTCGCGCCAGACCGCGGCGCCGGTAATTTCGCCCGCCAGAAGCCGCCGGTACTGTTGAATCGTCCGGGCTACTTCCTCGGCGGTTTCGTTGAGAAACTCGATTCGGAAATGGCGCGCGCCCAGCTCGAGCATGCGCGCGGCATATTCGGCGCCGGTTTGGGCGCGCGCGTTAAACACCGTATTCCGGCAGCCGACATCGGCTTTGACTGGGTGTTCCGCTCCGACCCGATCGCGCAATTGCACGGCATGTTTATCGCAGGGACGACCGCAATTGGTGTAATCCGTGCCAGTCGAGAGGAAGGCGCAGAAGACGCAATGCTCCATGTGAAACATCGGCATGTGCTGGTGCAGCGTCACCTCTAATTGGCGCGCCGGCGCAGCGAGGAGCAGCGCCTCGAGCTGTTGAACATTCAGATCGTAGGACGCGGTCACGCGTTCGAGCCCGAACTTTTTGAGGAAGTAATCCGCTGCCAGGTGGTTGGCAACATTCAGGGAATAATCACCGACTTTCCGGTCGTTGGCGAAAAATTTGAGATGATCGTAGTTCCGGACCAGGTAGCCATCTGCCTCGCTGGAGCGGACCTGCTTGAGTGTCCATTCCTCGCCGGTTTTAAAAATGCGGGGGGGCGCGACGAAAATTGTGGCATCGGACTTCTTGCCGCCGAAACGACGAAACCTTTCGACGGCCTCCCGATATTTCTTCGGATCCTCGAACTCGCAGTAGACAGTTTGAATTCCCTGGTGCAGGGCCGCTTCCAGTTGCGCGAGGTTGCGGACCAGCACAATTAGGTTAACAGGGGCGATTGCCGAAGTTGGAACGGGGCTTAGCGTGGGACCCGTCCGGTCCATCAAGGTCCAGCGCGAGCCACGGGACCGTTGAGCCTCGAGTTGCTGTACGGCTTGCCGACGGAGACGGTTCAGTTCGCTGACGGGCAGGATCACGTCGTCCGCGAGAAAGAATTTGAGCTCGCCGAGCTTAAAGGGAGTGCCGCCCAGCCGCCCGAGCTGCTCCTGCAGCCGAGCGGGTGTCAGGGGCTGGGACTTAGCTTTCGCCAGCGGCAGGACTGAATCGCAACGGGCCACATGTCCGAGCTCGTCGCGAAGGATTAACGTCAGCGGCGTTCCCGCGGCGCCGTGCACTTCGATGACAATCGGGCGCTGGAATTTTGGGTGGTCGCCTTCGTAGCTGCGCCGGAGCTCGCGTTCCAATTTAGGATCGCTGGTTTTCCAGACCTTATCCCCGCAATGCACCCGGCTGAAATTGATATCGCCCTGACCGAACCGGAGCAGAACAACGCGGTTTGAGCCACCATTCGCACTTTCATGGTTTTGAGTGCCGCGAACGGAATGCGCTTTCAGCTCCTGTATCTCGTAGACGCGTCCGCCTTCTTCCTTTTCCTCGGGCTTGCCGGCGTCGAAGACGATTCCATCGCCGGGTCGCACATCCTGCTGCAAGTGCAAGCGCACCGCGCCGGCGCTGACCTCCAGAACCTCGCCCAAATACACCCCGCGTTTTTTGCCGAAAGTGGCGTGGACGAGTTCCTGGTTATTGATGCCGCCGAACCAGCCGGTATACAGGCCACGGGAGAAGGCCATCTCCATTTCGTACTGCGCGGAAGGCTGGGGCGTGGCGGTTAGTGGAAGGGGACCCAGGGTGTGATGCAAATCGTCCAGGGCCTGGCGATAAATGCGCGTGATATTCGCTACATACTCGGGTGACTTGAGCCGGCCTTCGATTTTGAGCGAGGCGACGCCGAGACGAACCAACTCGGGCAACACTTCCAGGCCAGCCAGGTCTTGCGGACTCAGGAGGTACTTGCGATTCCCCAATTCAACCTGCTTGCCGTCCGAGATCAGCTCGTAAGGCATGCGACAGGCCTGAGCGCATTCACCGCGATTGGCCGAGCGCCCGCCCAGGGCTTCACTGGTCAAGCACTGGCCGGAATACGCAACGCAAAGGGCGCCGTGAACGAAGACTTCCAGGGGCAGCGCGGGGCCGGCTGCGCGCGTCGAGTTGTCGGCGCTTAAAGCTGGCGCGGCGACGATCTTCTCGATTTCTTTGAGCGAACATTCCCGGGCCAAAACCACCAGGTTACAACCCAGTTCGCGCGCGAACTCCACGCCCGCGGCGCTGGTAACGGTCATCTGTGTTGAAACATGGATGGGAAAATCGGGGGAAAGGTCCCGGATTAACCGGCAAATGCCCACATCCTGAACGATCGCCGCATCCACGCCCGCGGCGATGATAGCGCGCGCGAATTGCTCGGCCTGCTTGAGTTCGTTTTCAAAAACCAGCGTGTTGAAAGTGACGTAGCCCTTCACCCCGCGGCGATGCAGAAATTCCATTAACCCCGGCAAATCCGCTTCGGTGAAATTCTGCGCCCGCATGCGGGCATTGAATCTCTCCAGGCCGAAGTAAATGGCATCCGCGCCGTTTTCCACGGCCGCGCGGGCACACTCCCAATCACCGGCGGGCGCCAGCAACTCAGGCAAGCGAACCGCGTTGGCTCGGGCGGCGCGTTCAGGGACGGCGCCAGCGATCGCGGGTTCCAGGCTGGTGGGATTGCATTCCATCAAGACCGATAATGTAGCCTGTAGGGGCGGCGTGGACAAAGGATTTGCGACGAGGAGGGATGGAGCGGGGCACGGCAGTATGCCCCGGCGCGCGCGGGCATCCTGCCCGCAGAAACGGACGATCACCACCTGACGCCGAGCCTTTCTCTTTCACCGCACTCGATTGGTGGACCTCTGCGGACTAGGAAGTCCGCGCGCCGACCGAAGGGTCACTTCCTTAATACGGAATCCCGCTGAGCCCAGGCGGGGTCCGCCTCGGGGTAATCGAGGTTATAGTGCAACCCGCGACTTTCGGGGCGCGCCAGGGCGCACTTGACAATGATTTCGGCCACCGTCGCGATGTTGCGCAGTTCGAGCAGGTCGTTGGTCACAATAAAATCCCAATAGTATTCCTGGATTTCTTCCTGGATGTTGGTGATGCGCTTGAGGGCGCGCTGCAATCGTTTATTCGTTCGCACGATCCCGACATAATCCCACATGGCCCGCCGGATTTCGTCCCAGTTGTGTGAGACCACGACCAACTCGTCCGGGTTGTGCGCATTGCCGGAATGCCAGTCGGGGATTTGCACTTCAAAGCGGGCGGGACCGGAACCAGTAGCGGCTTTTTGAGCCGCCCGATGCGCGCAGACCAGGGCTTCGAGGAGCGAATTGCTGGCCAGACGATTGGCTCCGTGCAACCCAGTGCAGGCAACCTCCCCTACAGCATAGAGTCCGGCAATCTCGGTTTCACCATCCAGGTTGGTCAGGACCCCGCCGCACTGGTAGTGAGCGGCCGGAACGACGGGGATGGGTTCCTTGGTGATATCGATTCCGAACCGCAGGCAAGTCTCGTAAATATTGGGAAAGCGGCTGATGATGAATTTGGCGGGCTGATGGGTAATATCGAGCAGGACATGATCGGCGCCGCTCTTCTTCATTTCGCTATCGATCGCCCGGGCGACGATATCGCGAGGCGCCAATGACTTGCGGGGGTGGTATTTCTCCATGAACTCCGCGCCCTCGACGGTCTTGAGGATACCGCCTTCACCTCGAACGGCCTCGCTAATCAGAAAGGATTTGGCTTTGGGATGATATAAGCAGGTTGGGTGAAACTGAACGAATTCCATGTTGGCCACGGCGGCACCGGCGCGGTAGGCCATCGCGACCCCGTCGCCGGTGGCAATGTCGGGATTAGTCGTATAGAGGTACACCTTCCCACAACCGCCGGTTGCCAGGACGGTGGTAGACGCGGCGAACGTTTCGACGCTGACCTGGCGCTTGTTCAGGACGTAGGCGCCTAAACAACGGTGGTTGCCGACGTAGCCGAGTTTCTGGCTGGTGATCAGGTCAATGGCCAGGTGGTTTTCGAACATCTCGATGCGCGGTTGTTGCGCCACTGCGCTCAAGAGGGCACGCTCCACTTCGCGGCCGGTGATATCCTTGGCGTGCAGGATTCGACGTTTCGAGTGGCCGCCTTCCTTGCCGAGATCCAATTCGCGCTGGCCGTGGGAGTGCGGCACTTCCCGTTCGCTAAAGCGCATCCCCAACTCGATCAGTTCCGCGATCCGGGCAGGGCCCTCTTCGACAATGGTCCGCACGACCTTTTCCTTGCATAAGCCGGCGCCCGCTTCGAGCGTGTCGCGCACATGCAGCTCAACGGAATCTTCTTTGCTGGTTACCGCCGCAATGCCGCCCTGGGCATAATTCGTATTCGACTCGGCGCGATCTTTTTTGGTGACGATGGCCACCTTGCCGTAGGGCGCGACCTTGAGGGCGTAACTCAAGCCGGCGATGCCGCTGCCTAAAACCAGAAAATCAAATTCTCTCATCATTCACAAACGCGAGTTGTCGATTAGCCTCGTTTTCCCCACGAACACGGCCAAGGCCATGTGCGTGCCCGGCTCGACTTTCCGCACAGGTGCCAACGTTTCGGGGTCGAAAAACTCGACGTAATCCAGCCGCGCCGCCGGTGCGCTCTCGACCAGGCCCTTTATTTGGTTCTTGAGACGTTGCGCGGAAAAGCCGCTCTTCGCTTTATGCGAAACGGTCCGCGCTTCTCGAATGGCGCGCCACAGCACGGTTGCCTGGCCACGCAAATCGCCGGTCAGATATTTGTTTCGAGAACTCATCGCCAAGCCATCCGGTTCGCGATGAGTGGGCGACACAACGACGCGAACCGGAAAATTCAAATCGCGCGCCATTCTTTGCACAACTGCGGCCTGCTGAAAATCCTTGGCGCCGAACACGGCCACGTCGGGCAAGACGATGTTAAACAGTTTCGCAACCACGGTGGTGACACCGCGAAAGTGAGCCGGACGCGAAGCACCTTCCATCCCTTTCGACAAAGACTCTTCGACCACAAACGTGCTAAACCGGCTTTGGGCATCCTGCGGATACAGGTCCGCGTCAGTGGGCGCGAACACGACATCCACCCCTGCCCGCCGGCAAGCGCGGGAATCTGCGGCGAGGTCGCGTGGGTAAGCGCTAAAATCTTCAGTTGGCCCGAATTGGGTCGGGTTGACGTAGATGCTGACCACGACCTTGCCACGGTTCCCTACCAATTGTCGCGCGCGCCGCACGAGGCCCAGATGGCCGGCATGCAAATAGCCCATGGTCGGCACGAACCCAACCTTCACTGCCGACTGCTTCCAGGTCAAGGCGAGGCGCTGCATCGACCGGACCTGCTGCACAATTCGCATGGCGGAACAGTGATTTAGCACTATCCATGTGGCAACCCTAAAGAATTCAAGGCGCAGCGCACCACGGCCGCCGGAGACGGAACGCCGCATTTATGAGGCAGCAGGGCTCGGCGGCGAAAAAAATCCTGAATTCAGCATTTTCCGTTGCCGCTGCCGCCTAAAGGCGGCGTTCCGGCAAAAACGGTCTTTCCGCTGGGATGGCGCTTAAGAAAAACGCCCGAAGCTCAATCGGAGACGGAACGCCGCATTCATGCGGCAGCAGGGTTCGACGGCGAAAAAAATCCTGAATTCGGCATTTTCCGTTGCCGCTGCCGCCTGAAGGCGGCGTTCCGGCAAAAACGCTCTTTCCGCGGTGATGGCAGTTAAGGAGAAACGCCCGAAGCTCTATGTATGCCGACCGTGAAAGTTGCCGAGACCGGTGCGGACCACGGTGTGGATATTGGGGGCCCGCCAACCTGGCGCTTATCCGGGTCGCGCGCGCGGGCAACCAGCTTCGCATCGGCCTGGAGTTGAATCGGCCCGGAGTAGACGAGCGCATTGGAGGAAATCGCGCCTTGTGGCGACCGAGGATCAGAACCGTCGAGCGTGTAATAAATAGTCGCGTTGGAGACGGCGCTCAACTTGAGTTCAGCGCCGGAGGGAACCTGGCCGGCAGCGCGGCTGAGGGTCGGCGGTTGAGCGAATTGGTCATCGATGAACTCGAGCCGTTGGGACAACCAGCTTTTCATCCAATCGATTTCGCTCTGGTACGATCCGCCTCGGGGTTCGAGCCCCCAGCGCCGAACCTGTCGAGGTTGAGCGGGGCGCACCTCATTGGTGAGACGGTCCACCAACTGAAACAAATTTGTTTCGGAGAAATAATTTCGCCGCAGGTCCTGCCAGCGATCCACCCAAAGCTGCCAGAAGTCCGGATCGTGGAACAGGCGGTTCCACCAGGGAGCGGCAAAGAACCGTCCCGTGTTCCAACGGCGTGGATCGGCATCGCGATCGTCAATCGAGCCCAGGGCGCGGTCAAAATCCCAGTGGGGGCCAAAAGTTAATTTGCCGTTTCGCGGTTTGTAAAAATAGGTGCTGAACTTGAGGGCATCGACATTGCCGCTAAGCACTTCCAGGACATGAAAATCGATCCAGGAATCCACGTCGACGTAGGCGCGATAGCCGCGATCCGGGTCCTTCCAGTCGGGGCTGTGCAGGACGCGGTTAAACTCTTCCAAGTACGAGCTGATGTACTCACGCTGCGGCGCCCGCTGGGGCAACTTCATCAGCGGCTCTTTCGGTTCAACGTAAACCATTTCGGTGCCTCCCGCCCATAAACCCGATTCACCCGGGCCGAGGCGATCGAACTTGAGCAGATAGCCCCCGGTGACGTCCGGCGCTTGCACATCCTCGGGACCAAGCCGGTCAATAGCCACCCGATGCTTGCCAACCTTGATTTTCTCTTCGAGGACGTAAATCCCGTAATAATCGCGCAGTGTGACCGGGCCGGGATGGTGGACCAGGAACACCTCGATGAACCGGGTGCGCGGCGAGTAATGGCCCATGTCCCGGCTCAACTGATGAACGAAGGGATTATGAATCATAATCGGGTCGTAAACAGTCGGCGCATAGAGCACCCAATCCGAATTAGCCGGCAGGCCCAAGGCCGGCAAATGCTGTTCGTGATCTAATTCATCGAGAAATTGGAGAGCAAATCCCGGCTGCGGCATATTGGCTGAGGTTGAACCGCGCAGGTGAAAGCCGCCGCGGGTGCTCAGGGTGGGCCGGTCGGTTAATGCGGCCCGGCTGTGACCCGGCTCATAGAATGAGAGCTGGACAGAAGACGAGCGCGATGAAGTGGGGCGGTCCGCCCCGAGCGTGTCCATCACCAGGACCGGCAAAGTCGAGCTGAATTTCAGGACATTGCTGGCCAGCAGAAGAAAGGTCTGACTTTGCGGGGGACCTGGAAGCAAACCATCGCCGAAGGCGCGCGCTCGCACCGTCAGCGTATTGGTAACCGAAATCGGCGCGGCATAAACCGGCGAACTTTTGCCGGGCAATCGACCGTCCACGGTGTAGCGGATGACGACATTGCTGGCGCGGCAGGATAAATCCAGTGAGAACGGCTCCGTAAACGAGCCGCCCTGGGGCGAGAAGATTACAGGTGGGGCAAATCCCGGACCGCTGCTCTGGTTAGGCTTTCCTGGGGTCGGCTCGGTAAAAAAGCCGCAGATTTCCGGCGCCCCCGGTGTGCGCCCGTACGAAACACCTGGTGATTGCTTCGGGTACGCAGTGAACTCGGAGACGAGGTTGGTTCGCGGCCCGGACAAAGCCAGAAAGCCGCCCTCTTTGCTGAGCCGGAAATTCGTTTCGAGATGGGCCAGGTTGTCGATACGGCCCGCGCCGGTCGTGAAGACAAGCAGGTAATTTCCAGGCGGAATGACTACGGCCGGGAACTGCCATTTGGCCAGATTGGCGGGCTCATCGGAAAGAGACCATCGGGCGAGATTCACCTCCTCGTAACCCGCGTTATAGAGTTCAATCCAACCGCCGCGTTCGGGATCGTTTTCGGAACTGTGAGGGCGAGTGTCCGCAAGGAATTCAGAGATGTAGACGGAGTTGAAAGAGCTGGCGCCTACAGCCCCCACCGGAAGAGCCAAAACGAACAGCGAAACCAATCCGCAGGCCAGGGCTGGCGGAAGAGAAGGAAGGCGAAGACTGAGAGCAAGAGGCATGGGCTCAGAATGCGCAGCTGGCGTCGGCTCTTTCGTGCAAATGGATCCTCGCGCTCTTGCGGTAAAACACGTGACGGCGCAAGTCATGCCCCGGCGCAATGGAGGGGTGATCGAAATCTTCGGCCGGACTGTGGGTAAAGCCCAAACGCTCCATGAGACGCCGGGAACGCAGGTTTGTAGCGGCGGTAAACGACACGATTTCCTGGAGCTCCAAGACCCGGAAACCGTGGTCCAAAGCCTGCCGGGCTGCTCGGTAAGCAATATTCCGCCCCCAGTACTCGCGTCGTAACCGCCATCCAACTTCAACGCAAGGCGTGAACGACGCCTCGAACAACGGCACGGCCAGGCCGGTGAACCCGGCGAACTGACCGTCCACCGCGACGACCCACAGGCCCCAGCCGCGTTCGTCGATGCTGCGGCGCAAGCGCCCTAAAGAAGCGGCGCTCTCCTCGCGGGTGAGAGGTCGTGGGAAGTACCGCATGACCTCCGGATCGCTGTTCATAACAGCATACGGCTCGAGGTCCGAGTCCTGCCATTGTCGTAACACGATCTGTTCCATTGTCTGCTGACGCCGTGAGTCGTGCCAATATAGCAGAGTCCGGTGCGGTGTCGACGGCACACGGCGAGCTGCTCACGCAGGCGCTTTAGACTCTAGCGTCAAAACGCCGCGCGGCGCGGGTAGCAGCGCCCTGAACCGCGCCCCGTTCAGCGGCACGACGTTGGACGTGAACGTAACTCCTCCCGCATTCGTTCCGCCCGCTAAATGCGGGCGGGGACATCGCAGCGCGATGTCCAAAACAATGGTAGGGATGGCGCGCTGAGACTGTCTCAAAACTTCTTGAAGGAATTTTTGAACGTACCGCCGGCAAAAGGATCGGATCACCATGGTTCAACCGATAGCTCCCGATTACGGCCAACAGTTCCTGCTTCCGCCAGCCTTGGAGGACTGGGT
>DASRFK010000048.1:0-4437 GCA_035651635.1 Verrucomicrobiia bacterium
CAGCCAGGAACCACAACGATGCCTCCGGAAATCCTCCCGGGGGCGCTCGAATTGGTGGCGTAAACGCCGGTAAAAGCAAAGGCATACCGATCGACGGTGCCCGCAGGCGCTATGAAAAGCCCAAAGTAGTAGGAGCCAACCGGGCCCGTTATTGCCGCAGCATTTCCGGGAACACCATCCATAATCAACGTAGAGTCGGTGTTCATGAAACTAACCAGACCCTGTGCAGAGCTTATGGAGTCGGCACCGCACAATAAAAACGACGCAACGGCCACGCGCATGCCAAAGCACAAACGGCCAGCGGAGTTCGGTTTCATAGCGTCATCAATGCAGCGTCGAGCAGACGAGTTTTTGACCCTCCCTAAGTGCCAATGACCGACTGGGTATATACTCTCCCCGGCGGATGTCGGTTGCTGACCTTGAATCCCGCCACGTCCGAAACCAGATTTATGCTCCAGTGCCATTGGTCCGGCAAGGCAGTTTGGCCCCCTGTGACCCGGCTTTGCCGGGCCAACGTTACGCCACTTTACTCAGCACTCTTGCATTAGCAATGAAGCATATAATGTTTGAATGATCAAGTTATTATTATAAATCAAGTAAAGCGAACATCAAAAATACACGCAAGCGACCATTCGCAGGCCATGAACCGAGTTGCTCTTAAACCGCGCCTCAGCGTCTTGCAGTGCGCACATTTCGGAAGCCCTAGTGGTTGCCGGGATTCAAAGCGGCAGGCAGCCAAAGAATGAATGGGCACCGTGACCCGCTCCAAATTTGCCGCCCTCCCACCGCAATTCGCTGCAATTCTGGCACCCCTGGTTGGGGTGCCGTTGAATATTTGGACATGCTCCGGAGGTCTGCGCTGCGTTCCGACCTGGCAACCCTCGCGGGTTGCAGAACCTGCCCAACCCCCCCCAACCTTTTTCAAAATGCGACCTGGATGCGGCTAAATAGCGCATGTTCGGTCGGCCGGTCTCCACGAGTCGCGCCGCCTTCAAAATGGGTTTGATCGTAATCGAGCATCAACTTAACGCCCCGGTTCAAATACCAGTTCAGACCAATTCCCCAGTTGAAGGCTTGCGACGCAGATTTAGTGGGGTCGGCCAGTAAGTTGGGTGTGGCCGCGCTGCCGAAGTTGCGGAAGGCGTCATTGTCCATGTCCAATTGTCCTACACGGGCCGCGAGTTCAAACGCACCCCATTGTCCATGGCCCGGGTCGAATGGATGTTCGGGGCCGACTCCAGTGAAAGAGGCCTTTTCGCCCGTCAACACGTAGGATGCGGTTACCTGCCAGGCCGAGTTGGCCAGGCGTTTGTTGAGTGTGCCTTTCCGCACGTCTTCGTACGAGACGATATACTCGCCGAGCAAACCGAACGGGCCCCAATAGTAATATGCTTGAGGCGAAATCCGGCTGCGATCGCCCTGCGCGGTGACGCCGGAGTTAAAGCTGAAGAACGTCTGCTGACCGACCGTTTTGTAGGCGGGGGCGGTCCCGTCCTCATGGCCGGTCGTGCCGGCTACCCCAATCCCCAATCCTTCAAGTGGTTTGATGCCTGACGGCTTGAAAGGAAACGCAAACAGCCGGCCTTCGACATCCTTGGAGTCATTTTCATCAGAATCGTCACTGCTGCCATCGGTGGCGCCATTGGCGACGCCTACCTCATACCCCAGCACGTCCTTGAGGATATCGCCATGCAGCCACGCGCCAATGTCACGGTTGGGCGCAATGTCGGTGGGCAGCGAACGCTCGACAAAGACTATGTCGCGCGCCGATTGCAACCGTTCAAGGCCGACTGGCGCCTTGTATTTTCCCGCGCGGACGTTCAGCCACGACAGGAAATGGGCGTCCAGGTAGGCGTCCTGAATCACGGCTTTCCCCTGGCCGAAATCGGGCATGAGCTTGAAATCGTAATTCTTGAACACCGTCCCTTCGAACACCGGCCGCACCCGGTTCAGCAGGAAGGTGTCGGTAAATTTATTCGCCGGATCGTCGAGGGTGAACCGACCGTCGGCCTGGATGTAGCCGCGCACTCTCAGCTTGAAATTCTCATCCGCCGACACGAACGAAAACCCGCGTTCATCCAGGCTGATTTTCGGTGCTGTCTTAGCCCTTTCCTCCTCGGCTTCCTTGGCCAGTTCCTGGTTCTGTTCGATCTTCTCAATCTTGTGGTTCAGTTGGTCCAGACGCGGAGCGGCAGCCGCGTACGGCAGCGCTTGCGACGCCGCATTCGAACTCGTGAGGGCTTTGAGTAATTGCTCCAACTCCAGAACCTTTTGCTGGAGTGCGCGGAACTGTTCGGCCGTTGGCGGTGGCTCTTGTGTTTGGGCTTGGGCCTGAGCGAGGCAACTCACGAAGAGAATCGCGCTTCCCAGAAGGGCGAAGCGGCCCCTACGGATGGGAGAAAGAATGGGTTCTTGGACGGGCTCGGCCCTTTGAGTCCGCGGATTTATTGATACGACATTCTTATTTGGCTTCATATCATTCTATTTTAGCCTAATCTTCATTATGTAAGTGTACATTTGCGCTAAAGTTTCCCTGGATCGGGAATTGTTGGTTTTAAACCACAATCGTTCGGCCTGGTGTGCACTAATCTCTACTGATATAGTTGAGATTACTCCTTTTGTTCAACTCGTCAATAGGTTTTTTAAGCTGGCGTTTCTATCCTAGGCGGCTTGTGGTTTGCCCGAATTGCGAATGATGACCTATACTGGCGTTGATGTGACAGAAACGGCAAACAGAGAGCTTAAGCGAATGTCGAGGAGCCGGCGGCGATTGCTGATTCGGGAGGATGTGCCGCGCGCGCGCGCATATTTCCGGCTGTTGATTTGGCTTGCCATCTTCATGGGTGGCCTGACCTGGGTGTCGGCCGCGAGCGAGCCTGACATTCGGCGCGACGCGACCGTTAATGCGGTCGAGAAGGTTTTGCCCAGTGTCGTCAACATTGCCACCGAGACGGTGCTCGAGTACCACGAATGGTACGACACGATGTTGCGCCAGTTCTATGGCTGGCCGCGCACGCCGGTACACCAGGAGAAATCCGTGAGCCTGGGTTCTGGCGTAATCGTTGATGAAGACGGTTACGTATTGACTAATTTGCATGTGGTCCGGCGGGCGACGCGCATTCAGGTCAAACTTTGGGACGGACGTGAGTACGACGCGGAACCGCTGGTGGGCACGTCCGGCAGCGACGTCGCCCTGTTGAAACTCCGGGCCAAACCAGGGGAAAAGTTCAAGGCGATCAAGTTGGCACCGGACGATGATTTGTTATTAGGTGAAACGGTCATTGCGCTGGGCAATCCGTTCGGCCTGGGCGGTTCTGTGACTAAGGGAATCCTGAGTTCGAAAAACCGCCGGCCGTCCACCGGAGATGAACCATTGGATGTGCAAGATTGGCTTCAGACCGACGCGGCCATTAACCCGGGCAATAGTGGCGGTCCCCTGGTGAACCTGCGGGGCGAACTCATCGGGTTGAATGTAGCGGTTTATCGAGAGAATGGAGGCGAACGTGGTCTGGGCGTCGGCTTTTCGATCCCGGTGAAACAGGTTTCCGCCGCGCTCTCAAGGTTCTTTACTCCCGAAGTGACCGATGCGTTGTGGTTTGGCGCTCAATTCAGGCCCGGAGCCGGCACGCTTGAAATCGAGTCGGTCCAGCCTGGGAGCCCGGCGGCCAAGGCGGGATTAGCGGCGGGGGACCGTGTGTTGGAAGTGAACGGGAAAGCGCCGCACGGGTTGATCCAGTGTAACCGTTTGCTGGTGACACCGGACCGAGTAGCACGGTTGGCGCTCGAACGGGGCGGACAGCGCGAGAACGCGGCCGTCCACCTGATTTCGTTTCCAGAACTGGTGCGGCTGCGTTTGGGGTTAACGGTGGCCGAGCTCTCGACCCAGGCGGCCAATCAGTTGGGAGTCAATCCAGGGGATGCCCTGGCCATCGAGGCGGTTGAGAAAGGCAGTCCGGCGGACAGAGCGCAGCTGCAACGCGGTTATTTGCTGACCGCGGTGGATGACCAAAAGATTGGCAACCTGCATAATCTTGCTGAAGTGGTTTCCACAAAACGACGCGGCGACGTGGTTCATTTGACGGTGATCGCGCCGAGACGGTATGGGGCAATCCTGCAGCTTGAGCAAGACGCGGTAGCAGTGCAGGTCCGCTAATGCGTCGGACCGAATAATCGTTCGACGCGCTAATCCAATGCCGCGATAGATGTGGGTAATAAAACAAGAGCGCTCGAGCATGGTGTTAATCAAAAATTGCCAGAGCCCGAAAAGACTTTCCCTGCCTGCCTGTCAGCCGCTCAAGGGTGGACGAGATAAAAGTGGGATTTATCGGGCGCGCGAAGCCCAGAAATCTTCGAAGCGGCCGGAAAGGATGCAGCAGCGCAGAGCGATGATCGCGTTGGCTCCGCGCACTGACCAACGCATTCCGGATTGTTTGAGCC
>DASRFK010000049.1:0-25647 GCA_035651635.1 Verrucomicrobiia bacterium
CGCTTGACCTCGATGACCAACAGCCAGGTCGGAGAACTCCTCCCCGACCGGTGGCGCAAAGCTCGCCAGGGAGGCGGAGCCGCGGTTTAATAAGCCCGACGGCCCAGGCTTGCTCGACCCTGTATCTCTGACGACGCTTACATTGTATCGCCATGATGCGATCGGAATAAATTGATAAAGATCGGAGTCGATACCTTCCCAGTTAGGCCAGAACCCGACCAATGCAACGGGATTGGGACGCCGCTTTGCCGGGAAACCAGCGATATTCGTTATATCTAGAAAGTGGTTGAGGTGCTCTGGCGCATCGGTCGAGTTCACGAAGGCGTCCACGCCGAAGAACATTTTCATGAGGGGGATTGGTATCTCTGGAAACTTTGGCGGCTCGTAGGTTGAGTTTGCCACGTTATGAAATGTCCCGAGGAGCTCATAAAAGAGTTGGTTCGTAACCGGCTCGACCGTCAGCGGCTCTTTACAGATCACGTGGTCGGGCGGGTAAAAACCAAACGTTCGGTTATACGACTCAATCGAGCGGACCAGGATGTCCCGTTGCTTGGATGCCTCGCCGTACAGTCGGTCAGTGGCGACCCGCAGGCGGATTGCCGTGCTTTGCTTATGCACGACGTATGCAGCGCCCGCACACACGACCACGACGAGCACCGATGCTATAAGCAGGATGCCGACCGTCCGGTATCCGCGCTGATGTTCAGGCCTTGGCCGCGGATTGGCTCTGTCACTGCATGGAGTGGTGAATGTAGTTAGTTTCATCATGGTACGATTTGCCTGCCTGGTACAGCCTTGCGAGGCTATGATTTAGCTGCGCGTCCTGAACAGCGCCAACCCGAGCAGATAAGTCGGCAGCTCGCTCCGCGTCGGCCATGGCCTCCTCGAAGCGGCCAGCCTCGGCATATGCCATTCCAAGGGTAAAAAGGATATGAGGATCGCCATTGCGGGTGAGGCCGCAGGCCCGTTCAGCAAATTCAACGGCCTCCTTTCCGCACCTTAGAGACAGGTCCGGACCTGCTGCCAAAAGGAATGCCAGGTTTTCGAGCGCCTGTGGCATGTTTGGATCGATTCGCACGGCCTCTCGGTATTCAGCCAAAGCTTCTCTCGTGGCCGCCGCGCGTTCATACGCGGTACCCAGGCACCAGTGCGTGTAAGCGCGGCGCGGGTTCAGACGGATGCTATGGCAATAAAGGTTAATCGCCTTCCCCGTGTCGCCTCCGCTCTGCAGGATTATTCCAAGATCCTCGTACGGTCGAAACTTCGTGGGGTAGTGGACTATGACCTCCCGATATGCAGATACAGCGTCAGCCGACTTTCCGCCTAAAAACAACGCCTGCGCAAGGTTGTAAGAGGCCTCATAGTTCGGTTCAGCCTGAACGGACCTGCGATAGAATGCGAGCGCCTGGGCCATGTCTCCGCGGGACTCTGCGAAGAAGCCCAGAAAATTAAACGCCATCCAACACTCCGGGTTCATGGCTGCCGTCGCGCGCCAGAGCGCCTCCTCGCTTCGGTACGCTTCGGATCCTTGTCTCGTGAGCAGGGCCAGCACCAGCAGCACTCCGCCACCAAGGCCAAACCGCATGAGTTGGTTCAGCCTGAGCGCGTGGGCGACCTGGCTTGAGACCGAGGCTATCAGTACTATTAGACCGAGGCTCGGGAGATAGGCCCAGTGATTCGCGACGAATGAGTAGCGCATGAAGTACCCATTGAGAAATCCCAGCAGGGGAGAAACCGTTCCGGCGAAAAATAAGACTGCCGCTGCGGGCCCACGTCCAATACGCCTGCGGACTGCGACGAGTAGCAGGATAGCGGCCCCTGCGGTGGCAGGCCAGAGCCACTGTACGGTTGCGCCGGATTGGACTCGCCACCTCGGATAAACAAAGCACATCTGAGTTGGCCACGTCATCTTTCCGACGTAAAACCAAAGTGAGTGACCCGCGATGGTGCAACGCTGCACGAGTGAGAGGTCCCACTCCGCCCCTTTAGCACCGACGTGCTCTCGCTCCAGCCACTGCGTTACTAGCCCCAGCGCAACAGCCGCGAAAAAGAACGGCAGGGTCGGAAGGACGTCGACCCAACGTATGCGGCCGCGCTTCCACCAGCAGAGTAGGAGAACGACGGCAGGAAAGGCGAATGCAGTAGCCTTCGCCGTGTACGCTGCAAGAAACAATACCATGGCGCATGCGTAGGAAGCTCCTGTGAAAGTGTCCGCCTGGCGTTTAGCGTTTTCCTCGATGGCCCAGTACCGCGTCAGCCGACCGTACGCCAGCAGCGCACCAAGGAAAAGCGCGAGCGACAGAACATTCTTGCGCTCGGTTATCCAAGCTACAGACTGAACCATGACTGGGTGTAGCGCCATCAAGGATGCCGCAAACCCGGGCGCAGGAATCTTAAGCCGGTGCAGGAGTCTCCAAAACAGTCCGGCAGCCAATAAGTGCCACAAGACATTTTCTATGTGGTATGGCATGGTGCGGAGCCCCCAAAGTTGATAATCTAACCAGAAGCTCGTTCCCGTGAGAGGGTAGTACTGCTGAAGAGCGTTCGGGTTGATCCACATTTCCTTTAGGCCCGCCAGGCACTTGAACAGCTCCCTGAGATTCCATGTCCACGACTCATCGTCCCACAGAAAACCGCCGCGCAAACATGGCCAGTAGGCCCAGAACACGGCTAACCCAAGAAGCACAGGCGGGAGCGAGTTAACTATAAACAGGGACCAGCACTTCAACACGATTCTCAGTGGGCTTTGTGAACTGGACGCTTGGCGCTTCGTGATGAACCATTTGAGCATCTGGTTCGTTTATAGCGCCCTACTGCATTCTCGTATGTCGGGAAAGAACGTATGTTTTTGTGAGTGAATCACGGATTTCTCTGTAAGTTAAGAACTCACAACGCTATTGCCCGACTGAGAGCAACTTTTGTCCAGCAGCGTGCCGACGGAGCTCCCGGATCGCCTTGCGAACGAAAAAGAAGAAAAGGTCAACTCGCCTCTGGGAGGCTGCAACATGAGTTTGGAAACCACTCGCCGACGTCACGTTCGAATCGATTGCAGGACCGCGTAACCAAAAATTGCTGAGGGCTACACAAGATCGCTGTGAGTAATTAACTCACAAACAAATCCGTGATTCACTTACGAGATGATCCGTTCTTTCCTGACAGACGAAAACCTGTTGGGGCGCTATGAGGAGATGGATGTTCAGAAGGTTCGCCATTATGCGGGCAGCTTCCGACTCTCAGGAGCGGTTAAAAACCCCGCTGGAGCAGTTGGTGCTCAGTGATTCTCTTCCGCCTCTGCGGGGTGTCTCAAACCCTAGCCTGCGTTCCGCCTTCACGCTGATCGAATTATTGGTCGTTATTGCGATCATCGCCATTTTAGCAGCCTTGCTTTTGCCCGCGCTGAACAAGGCCAAAGTCAAGGCCCAGGGAACGATGTGCATGAACAATACCAAGCAGTTGATGATTGCCTGGCGCATGTATACTGACGACAACAATGGCAATCTTTGCCAGAATCTTTCCGGGTACGATATCACTCAGACCCGCCTGAGCTGGGTTTTGGGGTGGGAAGACTTTACTCCTAATAACAAGGACAACACCAACGCACTGATGATTTCGAGGGGGTTGCTGGGGCCTTACACGAAAAACGCCTTGGGCGTCTATAAATGTCCGGCCGATACTTACCTGGTCAAGGAAGGCAATGCCGTGCTGCCCCGGCTTCGCAGCATTTCCATGAATGCCTACATCCAAGGCAACGGTTACGGTCCTTCCACGATGTCGGTTTGGCATCCCGATCTTCTCGCCTACAACAAGGAGTCCGACATCTTGCGTCCTTCGCCTTCAGATCTGTTTGTGGTTGTGGATGAGCACCCAGACAGCATCGACGACGGTTGGCTCCTCATCGACCCGACTCAGCGGACGGCTTGGGGCAACGACTTGCCCGCCAGCTATCACAACGGTGCGTGCGGATTTAGTTTCGCCGACGGGCACTCAGAGATCCACAAATGGCGGGAGGCTACCACGTGTGCGCCCGTTCAACAACAGCAGCACAGTCATTTTCCCGGCACCTCCCCGGTAGATCGTGACATCAGCTGGATGACAAACCACTGCACCGCAAGTGTGCAGTGAATGGTATTCGACTCTTCCTGAGCCCCTCCAAAATCCGCCATTACAGAGGGGATACGGTCGACAATTGTCCTGCCCCGATGAGACCCACCCAACATGGTGGACGCCCACGGTACTACGAAATATACTTACACCGGTGGCAACAACCTTGCCGCTGCGGGGGCTTGCCAGTCACCTGAATTGAGTGCGTGTGAATTTTGCCCCAAATTACTGTCACGTTCAGGGCGCCCAACTCAGGCGGTAGAAGGCGTAAGGAGGCGGGCCGCTGAGATCGCTGAACAAGGGAATTGCAAAACCTCGCCACTGGCACTTCGAGCAAGGATGGGACGAAAGGTCTATTGTCTGGGCGGGCCGCTCCTGGTGTAGAGTTGCCCGGTCACGATTCCCAAATTTACGAATGTTAAACCTTTACCAATCTGTGCGCATGAATCCGAGCTATCGCACGCTCGAGATTGGGGACGTTTTGTTCGCTGAGCACAGCTGCGGCGTAACGGTGAAGAAACTGCCAAACCTGACGGAATCGGACTCCTTACAATCGAAAAACAATTATGCAGACATTATCAACTGAACTAAAAGAAACGAACCTCCAATACAATCCGCCCAATTCGCAGGCGCTCCCCGACCTTGCGGCCATCAAATCGAAACAAAAGGCCACCTGGGAGTCCGGCGACTTCGGGCAGATCGCCCAGAGCATCGAAAACGTGGCTGAGGAATTCATGGCCCGCCAGCCATTGCGGCCCGGCTTGCGAGTGCTGGACGTGGCTTGCGGCACGGGCAATCTCGCGCTCATCGCGGCCAGGCACGGTTGCGTGGTGAGTGGTGTCGACATCGCCGCCAATTTGCTGACCCAGGCGCGCGCCCGCGCAGCCGCGGCCGGAGCGAGCGTCGGCTTTGAGGAAGCCGACGCCGAAGCGTTGCCGTTCCCGAACGACACTTTCGATCTTTCGGTCAGCATGTTCGGGGTGATGTTTACTCCGCAACCCACCGTGGCGACGTCGGAGTTGCGCCGAGTCACCAGGCCCGGGGGTCAGATCGCCTTGGCAAACTGGACCCCCGAAGGATTCATCGGGAAGATGTTCCGCGTCTTTAAAACGCATCTGCCAGCCCCACCGGCCGGAATTCCTTCGCCAATGGAGTGGGGGAACGAGACCATAGTGCAAAAGCGGCTGCAAGACGGCTTCACCAACGTGAGGCTGGTGCGGCGTATCGCTCTAATGCGTTATCCGTTCCCGCCGGCCGAGACCGTTGATTTCTTTCGCAAGTATTACGGGCCGACGCTGCGGGCCTTCGAATCGCTGGCACCGGTCCGTCAAGAGGAACTGCGGCGAGACCTGGTTGAACTGCAAACGCGGCATAACATCGCCGGCCTTCCCGGTCAGACCGAAACCGCCGCCGAATATCTCGAAGTCGTCGCAACGAAGGTTTGATCAAAACCCTGGTATCAAACGAATATCGGGCGGCAGCCACGAGAAGCCTCAGCCGAAGTGGACACGGACTCGATCTGCGGGTCCTCCATTGGCTGATTTTCGCCCACTCGGTTAGGCGACCCCTTTTCTTTTCGAGGCTGTCTGGCTATACTGGGTGAAACTGGCGGCAAAGGCCTTGGCGTGCACTCCGCGGGCGTAGGTTTGAGCCGATATGAACAGAACTCAGATCGAGGCAGCGGTGGAACGCAACCTATCCAGCGGGGATACGCACCAATTTGCCTGCCAGTTTTTGGACATCAGTGGGCTTTGTCCATTATGGGCCAAGTCCCGGTTGGAAGGAACAAAAGGTCGAGTTGCCTTTGCGTCTCCCCGGCATTTCGCATAGCGAGCCCACGCAGCCAACACCGCGATGAGCTTCTTGTTTCACTCTCGGCCCGGGCGGCCTGAGCCGGCTCGTTCGGCGAGGTTTGCTCTTGGGGCCGCCTTATGAGTGAATCATGGTTTACAAGAACGTATGAGACGAGATCAGATTCAGGTGGCGATAAAGGAGGGGATTCCATTCGAGATCAGGATGGCGGATGGAGCCAGATATCGGGTGCGGGAGCGATACCAAGTAGCGGTGGGCAGAATGTCGGTCGCTGTGTTCGATGACAAGGACTTGGCTCATATCCTGCCCCTGCTGACAATGAAGGGCATATCGTATCTGGACGCCAATGGTAATCGCTCTTTCCACATTTCCACGCCGGTATCGGCCGCCCAACAGACGGCCAGACCCGCATCCTCCACGGCATAGAGGTAACCTTCCTTTTGAATCATCGATGGAACATATGAGGTTCCCCTTTTCTAGAATCACCTCTGCGATACATCCCATTAAGAATGAAGAATTAGAAATTAAGGATTAAGTAAGCTCGCCCCTTCCTCATTTACCCAACCCTTTTCTGGGAACCCGTTTGCCCATTCTGCCGGGGTTACTTCACGCGCCAGGTGCCAGCGCGGCGTCTCACACCAATCGAGAAACTTGCGCAGAGTCGCGCGCAAGTCCTTCGAAGCGCCACCGGCCAGGAGCCGACGCACGATTGCCCCGTCGCGTTGCCTGCGGCATGCGGCCGGCATACTCACCAGCGCGTTGAACAGCGGCGTATGCCCACCAAATCCCTCGGCATCAATCAACGCCCGGGCATTCACGTCGGCGCTCCGGGCCAGGAGCAAATCGAAAATCTCCTGCTCGTCGAACTCGATGGCCAGGTGCAGCAGCGTCCCTCCATCCACGGGGGTGCCGTGCATGCCCGCGCGGCCGTCATCGCCGCAACCCAGCTCAGGGGGATAGATCTCTCCCAAAGCAAACCGTCGTTGGATCAAACTTGCGTCGCGTTGCAAATGCTCCTTCAACCGACCCGCGTCTCCCCGATGGACCGCCATGATCGGCGTATCGGGCAGCTCGTATCCTCGTTTCTCGAACAAGTCCAGAATTTCGTGTTTGCCGGCCGAATTGCGGCAATACGTTTCCAACACCAGGGCAAGCGGCGCCAGGCGATCGCCACGGGCGTCGGTATAAGGGACATTCAGTTCGTCCAGAAAACGAAATCCGGATGCCTTGAGCGTTTCGCAGGCGCCCATGATGATGCCTGGAGCGAGTTTCGCTCCGTGCTCGAGCAACCACCGCGCGCATTCCAACCGGCCCTGAAGGACGGCTCGGTCGAAAGCATGCTGAAAGTCCCGCGCACCGAGTTGGGCCACGGCCTGGATGATCTCGAGCCGGCCAAGATTGGCGGCATGGCTCATCGGCGGACCCCAATTGCCGCTCCAGACCGGAATATGCAGCAGTTGCGGATTCGACTGGAGGATGCGAACGACTGTCTCGCGATCGTCGGCGCGAATTGCCGCGTCGAGGGCTTGGGCGAGGCTGTGCGAGGTGATCCGCCTTTTGAGATCCGCCCAGTGCGAAAGGCCGTACTCGCGGGCGATGACTAGTTGCGCGTCGCTCAGGCGGAATTCGGCTGTGGCGAGGTTGTCGGCGCCAGTTTTTTTGAACCGGGGATGCTGCCTGCGGACACGGTCAAGGGCTTCGGGGTTGCCGGCGCGAAATTGTTTCAACAACTCGCGCGCTTCGCGTTTGGGAACGTCGAGATGAGGACGGGACGGAAGGTTTCGTGATACAGTAGCCATAACCTTTCTTCTGTTGCGCCCGTTGGTCCGCAAGCTCGGGCAGAAGTCAGGTTAACAGCGTTGTTACTAATTCCGGTGGGCTAAGCCCATGTCCGCGGACGGGATGCTGCCGGTCAGCAACTCTATACTGCCGCACCTGGTCGTTTGAGCAAGCAGGAATTCATGTCCAGCCGGAGCCTGACCCGGGTGCCTTCAAAACACGCTTGAAAACGAGGCGAATAAACATAATGAAAGCAAAGAAGCAGGCGGTCGCACGGGGAACTATCTCGACGCACGAAATGAGGTTTGAGTTTGACCGCATCCTGCGAGCCGTCAAAGCCGGTCGTTCGCTCACTTTAACCTATCGCAATAAGCCGTTGGCCCGGATCGTCCCACTGCACGCAGAGTCGGAGGTTTCGCCTGAAGATTCGATTTTCCGTTTGCAGGAATTGGCGGAGCCGATCGGTCCATTGACGAACGCCGAGATTGACGCTGTGGTTTATGGCGCATGAGGTGTTATTCGATACCAGCGGTTTCTTTGCTTTACTGGACCAATTCGACCCGGCAAATCCCGCAGCAACCAAATGGATCACTTCTGAACGAGCCCGCCTGCGCCCCCTCACCACAGAATGGATCGTCGGCGAAACCTGCACGTTGTTAATCGCTCGGAGGCGACCTTACCTGGTGCGGCAATTCCTGGACTACCTGGAGCAGAGCACCGCCTTGCTGGTGGTCAACCCCGACGAAACATTGATCCGCTCAGCCAGGAAATTTATCCGACGTCAAGCCGAGCAAGGGTATTCCTTTGTCGACTGCCTGAGTTTCTGCGTCATGAAAGAACGTAAAATCTCGGAAGCACTCACGACTGATGCGCACTTTCGCAAGGCCGGCTTTTCGCCTCTCTTAGAGCGTGTTTTAGAATTCGGTTTGGAGTCCCGCCTTTAGGCGGTTTTGGCGCCGGGCCGCCTGAAGGCGGGACTCCGAACCCCATACGCCCACGCCCAAGCCGGTACTTTTAAAACACGCTCTTAGTGAATTGAGCCGGGTGCGTGCCCGATCGAATTTTAAAGACCGTCTCCGCTAGAAACCAATTTCTCTCCAGCTTGCCTGTTCAGCTGCTTGCTTACTGGGATGAGCGCAGGGGCTTGGGCGCAAATCGGGTTTGGAAATCGCTTACCGCTTGAGCTCGAAGCTTGTCTCCCAAGGCCAACATCTGCCGCGCCCGCCGCCGGTCCAGGTTCGGTTCCTGGAGAGCAAGCAGACCATTTTTCCATTCCCGCACGCCGTTCCGGTAGGTTTGAATAATTGCTGGCAGCGAACTGTCCTGACCGGCACTTGCCTGCAGACTTTTCGCGCGGCTCTCCAGCACCTCAACTTTTGCGAGAGCCAAATCCAGGTTTGGTTTCTTTGCGCTCGTCACGGCCTCGCTGAGTACAGCAGTGAAGTCCTGCTCTTCGTTCTTAATCATGTGGACAAACTCAGTGGCGCCGCGGATTTCCTCCGCGCGGGCTTGGCCGACTTGCCAACTTACGTAAGCCGTTCCGCCATCGAAGAGGACTAATCCAGCCGCGACCAGGATTCCTCCAATGATACAAAGCGTGCCGCTGGCTTTAACGGATACAAATGCCTTCTCCCACAATCCGCGTTCTTGCAATTCGAGGAGCACACCCCGGCTGCTGACCAGCGCAATGAGCACCAGGGTAGGAATGATCAATCCGGGAAGGTTGGAAGCAAGGGGTGTGTTGGTCCGCGCCGCGGCGATACCGGCGGTCACAAACACAATCAGCAGTTGGACCACCATGATCACCAGCACCACCCCGACTGAGTTCGGATTGCCACGCCGCGCCGCTGCCGCCAAAACCCAATAACCCGCCGCCAAAGAGGTGACCGCCAGCGCCACCGGCAACATGAACGCGGTGGCACCTTTGCCAAGCAGCAGCACCGCCCAGATCATTAGAGCGCCGAGCGTCGCCAGGATTCCCAAAACCCCCAGATTTCGCCCCGCGTTCCCCGCCCGCTTCAGTAATTGCTCGTCCGTCAGATTGCCCACACCCATACTTTATCTTTGAGATTGCAAGCGCCGCTTGACTGAGGCAACGCCGGTCAGTGTAGCCGAAAATTGGTTACGAGCAGCCAAGGTGGTCGCTTCGGCTCACACGCCACACATTGCTCAACTCCCATCACGAGCATCTGTCGCGCCATCCTTTCCAAGGTTGAGAATCCTCAAACCCCTCCTCGGGCTGAATATCGATCCAAACCCTCCTGTACCATTTTGAGACATTGTGAGACTTTTGCTTCCTCATCCTGATCCTCTTGGCTCTCGGGAAAGGAAGCTCCCGAACTATTCCGTGCCCTACAAATCAAGTGAAAGAATCATTCCACTTCAACGGTTACAACGCTCAGGATTTTCGTTTCCCGCCTTTGCAGCAAGCGGCCAAACGGATTGAGTGTCCACCAATAGACAAATCCCACCAAGGCGGCGAGCGTGAGGGAAAGCAGGAAGTTCACCGGGAAACCCTGCGGCCAGCCGGACTGTCGCCAAAGCAGTTCCGCCAGTGGGGCTCCGAATGCCGGGGTCATCGCCATGGGGAAAAGCAAGTGGCAAAGGATCATCACTAACATCGCCAGTCCGGGCATCTTTGTGGGCTTCATCGACCCGGGCTGAATTCGATATGGCGTCAGGATAGAAAGCAAATTCCCCGCGAGTCCCGCCATCAGGACCACTGTGGCGAGTTGGAATAAATTGGCGGCCAAGCTGAGTATTGTTGGGCGCACCCAGAACCCGACCAACGTAAGCAGGATTAAGCCGAACAGCGCGGCGATGGGCAAGTTCGCGAGATTTTTGCCAATCAGGATCAGGCGTCGGTCAGCGGGAGAAAGAATCAGCGAGCGGAACCCGTCCCGATCGAACCCAAACTGGTTGGACAGGAATTGAACGAACATAAAGACCGAAAACACCACGGCGCCGGTCCCAATGAAAGGCTTCGCAGCTTCAGGAATTTTGGGCGCGCCGCGCAGTACGAACGAAGCACCGAGAATCACCGTCACCAGAAATGAACTGCCCCACGCGAGTTTCACTTCGGGTGCACGCAGCATTGAACGCAACGTAGCCAGTGCGAGCGCGCTGGCCTGTTCGGGAACTCCAGGGAGACGCAGTTCGAGAAAAGGACTCCCGGTTTTGCCACCAGTTGCGTCCGTGGATCGCACCCGCCCGGCGGGAACCCGCGCACGGGTTTTTTGGCCGGTTTCGCCGTGATAAAATCGCACCGTGTCTCGATACGCCCGGCGCAGGCCCAGAGCTCCGATGGCGAGGCAACCCACGGTTCCCAGTAGAGCCGGCAAGGTGCGCCCTTCGGCCAGCGCACCTGCCGCGAACGGAACCCATAACGGCGGAATAAACTTCTGAGCACGGACCAGTCCGTTGAGTTTTTCCCGGCTGGAGGCATTCTGCGCCTTGCGTTGCTGCTGCGCTTCCTCGGAAAAATCCGGGGAGCGGCGGGCGGGGCGGCTGCGAAAGACATTGAAGTACAGGTTCGGGGCTTGGGAGAGCAGAATGAAGCTGAGCGTAATCCCCATTATGACGGTGCGCCTCCGGCGTGGATTGGACATCAACGTGGACAACCAGCCACGCAGGAAATAAGTCCATGCGCTAACCATCAAAACCATGCTGAACGCGAGGGGTGCCAGCAACAACATCGCCGGGCCACGCGAAATCGCCAGCCCAACCGCCAGGCCAGTCATGGTGGGAACCGCGATAACGATGCTGAGTGACAAATGCGAGGCCAGGTAGTTAATCACGAATATTTGTCCGAGTCCCACGGGAAGATGCATGAGCCGCTGGAGGTCGATGCTCTCGGAACGCTGCAGTTCATTGATCAATCCGATAAACCAGAGGAAAAGAAATAAAAGGGTGAGGCCGAGCCAGACTCCCATGACAGCTTGAGGAGAGGCGGCTCTTAGCCCAAACATCCCCCCGGCTAACGCTCCCAGGAACCCCGCGACAGCCAGGACGGATAAGGCCAGGATGACTATTGCGGCGATCACCGCCCCGACGCCCCGGCTGCGAGCCCATTGGTTGCGCGTGAGCTGCCACCGCAGCCAGAGAATCGTCTGGAGTTGCTCGAGATTCACTTCAGCCCTCGAGCCAGCTTAATTTCTGCCCTTCGTGTTCGCCTGAGCTGACGACACTCAGGAATTTGTCTTCCAGTGATCCGTTTCGACGCAATTCATCCATCGTGCCTTGGTGAACGAGTTGCCCATGCGCAATGATGCCGACATCGCTGCAAAGTTTTTCCACGATTTCCAGCACGTGTGAAGTAAGGAAAACAGTCGCACCGCGTTCGACACATTGCTTAAGCGTGTCGCGCAACACACGCGAGGCAACCGCGTCTACGCCTTCAAACGGCTCGTCGAGAAACAATAAATCCGGGTTGGGAATGAGCGCGGCGGCCAGTGCCAGCTTCTTCTTCATGCCGTGCGAGAATTCGAGGGTGAGTTTCTTTTCCTCTCCCACGAGGTCCATAATTACGAGCAGTTCCTCACAGCGCTCCCGAACCACCGCCGGCGGCAAGAGATACATCCGGCCAATAAAAGTCAGGTATTCGCGCGCGGTCAGATTGTCAAAGAGCGCAAGGTTTTCGGGCACCACTCCAACCCGTCGTTTGACTTCCAGGGCGCTCCTGGGGTCGCTGATGTCCTGGCCCAGAATTCGGATCGTTCCCGAGGTAGGCGACAATAAGCCCGTGAACATTTTGATGGTGGTTGATTTGCCGGCACCGTTCGGACCAAGGAAGCCGTAGAAACAACCGGAGCGAACGGTAAGATTGAGCCGATCCACGGCGCGGACTTTTCCGAATTCGCGTGTGAGGTCGCAGGTTTCAATCGCCGCGTTCATAGCTCTTTGAGCAATTCAGGGTGTCGAGCCCTGGCCAAAAAGTAAACTGGGAAGCGCGAAAGATGAACTGGCTCTTACCGGGTGAGGGAACTCTTTGGGCTGTCGACCTGGTCGAGGAAAACCAATTGCTGATGGCCCGGAGCGCCGACGAGGGCTAATGGCCGGTCAGGGAACAGGGCAAAGAGTTCCTCGTCAGTGATGATCTTAGTCCCGGGCGTCGCCACGGTGGCTGACGCAGGAAGAGAAACTGTGCCCGCGTTGCGAGTGGCCGGGTAGTACCGCCAGAATCCTGGCAACAGGACTTTTCTTAGCCGATCAGTTCGCGGACTTTGGCAGCCATGTCGGGCTCGCGCATGAGCGATTCCCCGACCAAAACCGCCAGCACACCGGCACGCGCGAGGCGTTCGACATCGGCCCGAGCGTGAATCCCGCTCTCCCCTACCAGGAGCGGCATCGCTGTGGTTTTGCATGATGCGCGCAGGTGGGCCGCTAAGCGATCGGTGGTACCTAGATCCACCTTGAATGTTCTCAAGTCGCGATTATTGACCCCCACCAATCGCGCGCCAGCACCGATAGCCCGGTCCAGTTCGGTTTCGTCGTGCGCCTCGACTAGAACAGCAAGCCCTGCTTCGGTGCCCAGCGCGTGGAAATGTTTGAGCTGGGTATCGTCAAGGATGGCGACGATCAGCAGCATCGCATCGGCGCCCCATTCGATGGCTTCGAGGATCTGCCGCTCATCGATGATGAAATCTTTGCGCAGCAACGGCAGGCTCACCGCCTGCCGAATCGCGCGCAGGAACTCCAAGGAACCCTGGAAGAACTTCTCGTCCGTGAGCACGGACAAACAACTGGCACCGGCAGCCTCATATTGCCGCGCAATTTTAACCGGATCGAAGTTGGGGCAAATCACCCCGGCCGAAGGTGATGCTTTCTTGACCTCCGCGATCAGCGCTAACGATCCCCTCCTGGGCGCTCGTAATGCGGCCAGAAAATCTCTGTTCTCACCGCGCTTGCGAATCGCCGTTGTCAGGTCAGAACTCGAGATTGCTTTGTCAGGCAGACGGGCGACCTCGTGCCGTTTTTCTTGAACAATAGTCTCCAGGATTGTCACAAGGCTAAATCCGAAATCCGAAGGCCGAAACTCGAAAGAAGCCCGAGATCCGAAATCCGAATTTCAGCCGCGCCTGGCTTTAGACGGTCAGCCCTCCAACAGGAAAATCTCGGGAGCTGTCCCCGGATTTCGGATTTCGAATTTCGGGCTTCTTTCGGCCTTCGGATTTCGGCCTTCAGGCTTCTTACAGGGGCCTTCAGATTTTCGCTATTCGTCTTCATCTTTAACGCCCTGCATTCGTTTGAGAGGACAGCCCGCCCTGAGCCAACCGTTAACAAACGGGTCCAGGTCGCCGTCCATCACCGCCTGCACATTGCTGGTTTCGACACCCGTCCTTAAATCTTTGACCATGCGGTACGGTTGGAACACGTAGCTGCGGATCTGGTTGCCCCAGGAAATGCTCCCTTTCTCCCCATAAAACCGCTCCATCTCCGCGCGCTGCTCGTCGACGCGCTGGGCGTACAGCTTCGAGAGCAACAGCTTCATCGCCGTCGCCCGGTTCTGATGCTGCGAACGCTGGTTCTGCGACGCGGCCACCGTCCCCGTCGGGATATGGGTAATGCGCACCGCGGTTTCCACTTTATTGACGTTCTGGCCGCCTTTGCCTCCCGAGCGGTAAGTATCGACGCGCAAATCGCTCGGCGGAACCGCGATGTCCGAAGAGGTCTCTTCAATTTCAGCAATCACATCGACACTGGCAAAACTGGTGTGACGCCGTTTATTGGAATCAAACGGCGAAATGCGCACCAAACGATGGACGCCCCGTTCGGCTTTGCTGAATCCGTAGGCGTTTTCGCCGCTGAGCATCAAGGTAGCGCTCTTAATGCCGGCGGTTTCACCGGGCAACGCATCATTCACCTCGACCGTCCACCCACGCGACTCGGCCCAGCGCTGGTACATGCGCATCAACATGTTGGCCCAGTCACAGGACTCGGTCCCACCGGCTCCGGCGTTGATGCTCAGGATGCAATTGCTGCGGTCATGCGGCCCGTTAAGAAAAACCTTTAGTTCGAGCGAATCCAGCTCTTTGAAATACCGGGCAAGGTCTTTTTCAAGCTCCTGTTGGATTTTTTCCTGGGCATCCTCAGGCTCGGCTTCGCCGAGTTCGACCATTACCCGGAAATCCTCGAGCTCTTTTTCCGCTTTCAGGAGCGGCTCGATTTTGTTGCGGAGGGAATTGCTTTCTTCGATGAGTTTTTGCGCCTGGTCGCGGTTATTCCAAAAACTCTCGCCCGCCATCAGAGCATTGAGCTCGCTCAGACGTTTCTGCGCGCCCGGGACGTCAAAGAAACCTCCGCAGGTGCGCCAACTTGTCCGCCGCGGTCGTCAGTTCAGCTCGAATGGAATCAAACATTGGGCGGAATGTAGGTCGCGACAAACATGCTTGCAAGTGGTTTGGAGGGCAGAGAGAGCAGAACTTGTAAACAAATCCAGTTCCGAGAACACCACGCCACGCTGGACTACCTTCCCTCTCAAGGCATGGCGAGCCGACCCCCGTTGACCGAGGCTTTTTTGAGTCGAGCGGTTGAGAACTGCTGCACGCTGCCATCAGCGAGACCGATGTTGCCCTGGGGAAAGTGCATTTCCCGCGTCCAGCCTAATGGGTAATTGGTATTGAGAATCAGAATCCGAGTCGCTGGGAGTGGACCGTCGCTCAGGTTGCGATCGCCGAACAAAAACATCTGTGGATTCGAATCGGTTGCATCCAGCCCCACAAAATAACTTAGATTGAGATTGGAAAATCCATCCGACAAGTTCTGGGCTGGTCTGCGAACATCAGCCGGACAAATGAGAATGTTTGGTTTGGCAATCTCATTGGAGAGTACCTGAAAGAACTCAAAGGCCGGAGGAGCTGGCGTAAGCTTGTTGCGGAAGCTCATCGGGAACTGGTCCCCGTGGTCCAAAGCCCAGGTTTTGAAGACCAGTCCCAGAGCTTGAAGATTCCGGGCGCAATCGATTCTCTGGGAGCGGGCTTTGGCGCGACTGGAAGCGGAAATGAACAACGGAGCCGCAATCAGGAAACAGATTGCAAGGATGGCTGCGAGTTCAACCCGAGTGAAAGCTGTCCGCCGGTGAGAGGGGAAGTCCACATACAATGTCATGACAGCCTCCTTTGGCCTTCGCCCCTCTTACCACTCGGTCCTCGCGGGGCAACGGAGCCGGATGGTCGCAGACCGATTACGGCAAAGCCTTCTCTCCTCGTTTGGGAGGAGAGGCCGGGGGAAAGGAGGCCTTTCGCATGCACGGTTCAGGGAATAGAGATCCGCTCAGTCCATTTCGTCGGGAGTAACCGACGACTTCGGACTCTTTGAAGACCCCATGCGGCTCCGAGCGTAAACGGCAATAGCCGCGAGCAGCAGTAATAACAGCCAGAGAAGCCAAAGCCCCTTTTTGGTAACGCTCACAACGCCGGTGCTCAGTTCGGTAGGGAATATCGAGAAGCCGGGTTCCTCTGCGGAACCCGGCTTGGCTGCTGGTCCATTGGTGGTTTGCCTGGCCGGTGTCGCGGCTTTGGTGTTGGTGATAACTTGTTGCGGCGATTCGGCAGGAAACGTTCCCGCTTGAATGACTGGGCGCGTTGAAGTAATGCCCGGCCCGGTGGCGGGGGACGGAGAGGGTGCGGGTAGGCTTAGATTAGCCGAGCCGGCCGGGTTGGGAAAACTCTGTTTGCCGATAACCGGCGGAGACGGAATTCTGTCTGGCGGGGTGGCGACTGGATTCTTTGGGTTATCAAGCGTCGGCATGTTGATGGTGTCGCCCGGTGGCGAATATCGTGGGGACGCCTTCACATCCGGGTAAACCATATATTCGGTCACGGAACATTCTGATGGCAAAATCGCGTCATAGGATTCATCCACGCGACCATCCGCGAATAGCACATTGCCCTTATTTTGGTGCAAACCCGTTAGCCACCGCGGAGGGGGATTGGTCATGGCAATAAAATACCCGATCGTGGGACCCGGCGGAGTGTGACGGCAGACCGGGAAGTTTCGGTCGGCTGCGAGAATAGCGTCGGGAAGATCGGCACTCGGCGCCAGACCGACTAGATAGCTCAAATTCCAGTTGTTAAACTCATTAAAATTCGTTCCCGCCCAGCGCTCCAAATCCGCCGGACAGGCGAGGAGCTTGGGCGTGGTCAAGGCCCCAGCGAGTGGTAGAAAATGTTGAAAGGCATAGTAAAAGTGGCCGCGGACTTGAAAACCGGAAGTGACAAATTCCAGCGAACCGCCGTCATTGGTGGAGACTTGCGTTGGTAGTTTTCCATTATGATCGTTCTCAAAGACGTGGAAAGCCAGGCCCGTTTGTTTCAGGTCGCTCACGCATTGAATCCTTTTGGCGCGGCCCTTGGCCTGATTGAGGGCGGGCAGCAGCAAGGCCGCCAGAATGGCGATAATCGCGATGACAACGAGCAACTCGATCAAGGTGAACGCCTCGACCTGGGTTCTGGAACGAGTGGCTCTCATGCCAAAAATTCTTTGAGCATTAACAATGCCGAGAACTTTCTGACCTCCAAAATAGCACAAAACGGACTCCTGGGCGCGTGAAGGGCACGCAAAAAGCGTGAAAAACACGCGTCGTTCCGCGCCACAAATGCTCCAAATCCCTGGCGGAGCGCCGACTTGTAGTCGGCTAAAGACGCCGCAGAGTATCTCGCCTTGAGCTGCCCGATACGCCCGGGCCGGCGGCCGGCGATCCGATTCCCAGTTTCAGCTTGATGTCTCCTGGTCTGCCGCAAACTCTGGGTGGGTGAAGTTCGCCATCTGCAATGAGATCTTCCAAGGGTGGAAGATCGAGGACGTGTTCTCTTATGTCGCCAAGCTGGGCTATGACGCAGTGGAGATTGCCCCCTTTACCCTGGCGAACTCAGTCCTCGATATCCGCAAGACCGAGCGGAAAAGATTGCGTGACCTGGCGGCCCGACAGGGCATCGAGATCGCCGGGATCCATTGGGTGTTGGTCAAACCCGAAGGCCTCTACATCAACCATCCGGACCGCGCGATTCGTGAACGCACGGCGGACTATTTTTGCGAGCTGGCGGATTTTTGCGCCGATATCGGCGGCACCCGGATGATTGTGGGCTCGCCCAAGCAACGCAATGTGCTCCCGAATGTTTCCGTCGAGCAAGCTCGCGATTGGGCCGCGGAAACTTTTTATGATGCAGTGGCACGAGCCGCGGCGCGCGAGGTCACGATTTGCTTCGAACCTTTAGGACCGGCGGAAACTAACTTCGTCAATACCGCTGAGGAAGCGATCAGCTTTGTTCAACGCCAGCCTTCGCTCCATTTCAAAATCATTCTCGATGTGAAAGCGATGAGCACCGAAGCGAAACCGATTCCTCAGATCATCCATGAATCCTGGCCGCACTTTGCCCATTTCCACGCCAACGATCCGAATCTCAAAGGGCCGGGATTCGGAAATGTGGATTTCCAACCTATCGCCGAGGCCTTGAAGGAAGTGGGCTACAACGGCTTCGTCTCGGTTGAGGTTTTTAACTTTGACGAGGGTGCCGAGGCGATTGCCAGCCAAAGCCTGGCTTACCTCAAAAAGGTATTCAGCTAAAGGCTCGGGCAAAATGAGGCCATGGCATATCGCACTTAAGTGATCGTGAATGAATTCTACGATCCGGGCGAGCAGCGGGGGAACAAAGTCAAGGACCTGTTCAGCCGAATCGCACCCAGGTATGACCTGGTTAATGACCTTCAGAGCTTCGGCTTACATCGTTATTGGAAGCGACGTCTGGTTGCCCTGGCGCGCACGGGGCCCAATGACGTGGCGCTTGACGTGTGCTGCGGTACGGGCGACTTGGCTCTCCTGTTAAGCGATCGCCGCGCCAGAGTAATCGGTGCAGATTTCACCGCGGAGATGTTGGCGGTCGCGTGCGACCGGAGCCGGGAGATGTTGCCAGACGCTCCCCAATTTGTTCAAGCAGATGCACTGTCGTTGCCCTTTCCCGATGAGTCGTTTGATGTTGTAACCGTTGCGTACGGGTTGAGGAATCTCGCCGATGTGAAGCTTGGCTTGCGCGAGATGAAACGGGTAGCCAAACCCGGCGCGCGAGTCTTGGTGCTGGATTTTGGGAAACCCGATAATGCGCTCTGGCGTAGCCTCTATTTTACGTATTTAAAAGCATTCGTTCCTGTGTTGGGCCGTGTCTTTTGCGGCAGTTCCAGCGCCTACGCCTACATCCTCGAATCACTTAAACATTATCCAGCGCAAAGGGGAGTCGCCGCACTCATGACCGAGTTGGGGATGACCAACATTGGCATCGTGAATCTCCTGGGGGGCGTCATGAGCATCAACTGCGCCGACAAACCGAAGTAAACTTTGACCGTCGACCTTTCACGATTTGCTCGATCCGGCCGGCGGCATGTTCGGCGCTTCCGCCCGCGTCCGGACCTGCTGAATAACCAAGGTTGAGGTGAATCAAGGCAGGGAATCTCTGGCATTGGTTCGATGCCTTTCGGATGGTGCCTGCCATTTGATTCTGTTTATTTCTTCGTTGCTTCCACAGGCTTAGAACGTGTTTTAAAATACCGGCCTGGGGCGTGGGCGCCTGGGTTTGGAGTCCCGCCTTCAGGCGGTTTCGGCGCCGGGCCGCCTAAAGGCGGGACTCCTAACCGATTTCTAAAACAGGTTCTTAGCCACACGACCACCGTCAAAAGTCCTGGCCCGCCAAAATGGCGACCTCATTTTGACGGTAAGCGTCGAACAGCCAGCCCGCCGGGGCTTGTTGCCATTCCCAATGTGAGCCACAACCCGATCGCTAATTCACCGTGAGCGATACGTTGACGCTATGCGACAGGGAACCGCTTGTGCCGGTGATTGTCAGCGTAGAAGTCCCTCTGGGGGTGTTGTTCTGAGTGCTGATTGTCAGCGTCGAGGCACCCGAGCCGGTAACGTTGGAAGGATTGAAAGTGCCCCGCACGTTCCTGGGTAAACCGCTTACGCTCAAGGAGACAGTTCCATTGAAGCCGGCTGAACCCGCGACGGTGACGGTGTAGGTAGTGCTGTTTCCACGTCTGACGGACCTTGAGCCAGGTGTGACGGAAAGGGAGAAATCCGGAGGAGCTACGACAAGAGTCGCGCTCGCGGTGTGGGTTTTGCCGGATGTGCTGGTGCCGGTGATGGTTACGGTGTAGGCGCCAGCTGCCAATCCGGTTGTAGAGATGGTCAGCCCGGAAGAGCCGGACCCGCCGGTAACCGTACTGCTATCGAAGGAGACGTTGCTGCTGGGCACACCGCTTGCACTAAGGGTGACGTCTTCGCTGAAGCCGTCTAACGAACCAACGGTCACTGTGTAGTTGGCGGTCACGCCCGGCGCGACACTCTGCGACCCGGGAGCGACAGACACAGCGAAATCCGGGCTCGGCGATCCCAATGCCGGCACCAGATTGTTGGCCATTGGCGAGCCCAACCCGGTCACCAGGTCGTAACCCGTGCCAGCAGCGTCGTCACCGTCGGTCCCATTGCTCCCGGAAGTGATGTCGAAGAAATTGGCCGGGTTGAGGCTCGGGGCGGAGCCCGCCACGCCATAGATATCCGAATTGCCGCTGAGCTTGGATGTGCGGGACTGGTTGGCCAGCGCGATCAAAGCTGCCCATTGCGGCGCGCCGGCGCTGGTGCCCCCAACCTCATACAAATATCGTCCATAAGCAACCCCCACTCCCGTATTCGGATCCGCCACATAGCTCACGTCCGGCACCGTGCGCCAACCCGTTGCTTGCCAGCCTGTTTGAAAACTCGGCACCGAACCATAGACACCGCTGATGCCACCGCCGCTGTCCGACCAGGCCGTTTCAGAAGACGCTCCACCACCGGCACTGATCCGATTACCAGCGGCGTCCAGGTAAAGGGTGGTCCCGCCAACGCTTACAACGAAAGGTGACGAAGCCGGCCATTCCACCTCGTTCGGCGCCGCCAGCTCGGCGCTGTCACCGGACGAGGCGACGTAGGTCACGCCCGAAGCCTGAAAATGCGAATCATAGGCGTTTATCCCGGGAGATTCCTGCGCCCCCCAACTCATCGAGATAACAGTAGCACCCGCATTGACTGCGGCATCAACGGCCGCGAGCAGGTCGCTCAGGCTCGCCGAGCGCGCCACCGAAAGGATGATCGTGGCGTCGGGCGCCATCGCGTGAGCCCACTCCACATCCAAGGCGGTCTCCAAACCCCACCCGCTATTGCTTGTGGATGTGCCTAGGATTTGAACGGTCGTCGTAGGAATTCCGTAGTAATTGCAGAAATTGTTCAAGTCTGTCTGGATAGATGGGTCGCCATAGGCATCTACAATCCCAATCTTCTGTCCAGCGCCAGTGACGCTCGCGCCAAGCAGCGTGTCTACCCCATACGCATGGCGAATTTGCGCGGGAGAATACGGCCCATAGTTGGAGGTTGCGTCGTGCGCGTTGAGATTGAGGTGAAGGGGGGGCCTGGCAAAACCGGGCCGCAACCCACCTCCGATTCGCACGATTTGCGCTTTGGTGGGGATGGCGAAGCTCACAATCAGGCTGGCGATAAGGCAGCAAACGTTGGGCGGGTTTATTCTCATAAAAGAGTTATTTTGACTTCAGGGAATAAGAGATTTTCTATGCTAATTCTGTTCATTTGTCAACGTGATATGATGGTTCTTACAGGGCAAACGCAGCTAAATCCCTTGAAAAGAGCGCCCTGAGGTAGGGACATCGCGCTGCGATGTCCCCGCCCGCGCTTAGCGGGCGGAACGAGTGCGTTTAGCGGGCGGAACGAATGCGAGAGGAGTTACGTCCACATCCAACGTTGCGCCGCTAACGCGGCGCGGACGGCGCAGCGCACCATCCCTACCGCCAGAATTAGATGCGTTTGCCCTGATGGTCTGATCTGATGGTCCGGGTGGACAAAGAGGGCAAAGAACAGGGGGATGGGTGGGCACTGGCGGACGCAAGCCAGAGGCGGAAATGGGCTTCTGGATTGCGTTGGACTTGTGGGGGCGCTTATACAATACCACACTGGCCTACATGAAAGGAACCGTTATGAACGACATGCCGCTTTATGCATCGAAGCGAACCGGCAAAAGCCTTTGGCAGCAGTATCGTATTTACAGCGACCGGCTTGAACTGCAGTCCTGGTTTCTCCTGCACACCCTGGTCGTCCCGAGAGACAAAATTCAGGCCGTCGAGGTTCGCCCGTCCGTTTTGAGCAGCGATAAGGGCTTCACGTGGGGAATAAAACTCGATAATTGCGATTTGTGCCGCCACGTGTTGCTGACGAAAAAGTCGGGGGTCTTTAAACGCATCGGTTTTTCGCCCGACCAACCGGAGGAATTCGTCGAGGTTTGCACGTCCATTTTGCCGACCCGCTGAGCAACCGTCTCGGGGGAATGAGACGCCAGCCCAAGCGGCGGATTGACCGGGCGGCGGCATAATTCCTTGCGGGGTCGCCACGCGCAGCGCTGATTTTTCTGTCCGAATAGAAGCCGGCGAGGTAATGGAGCCGTCACCGCGAAAGCCGCACGGTTGGACGAGTTGGCCTGGGAAAAAACCGAGTGTTCCTGCTAATGTCGCTCCTTCGCGAGAAGCGTGTCCAGCGACCGCGCCAGTTCGGCTGCGTTTTGAAAATCAAGGGGCTTAACCAGAAACGAATTTGCGCCGAGGTGGTAAGCTTCGTTGACGTCGCGTATCAGGTCGGAGGAGGTGAGCATCACAACGCAGAGGTGCGAGAATTCCCACTGCCGACGAATCCAACGGAGCACGTCGAAACCGTCGGTTCCTGGCAGCTTGATGTCCAGAAGCACCAAACTGGGGAGCGGATGTTTCGCTCGGTCGCAGAACGGAGGGCCGCCATTTAAATAGGCAATGGCATCCATCCCGGTTGTAACAGCTTGAACTCGACGCTTAACACCAGCCCGTTGGAATGCCCGCAGGATGAGCAAGCTATCGTCCTGGTTGTCTTCAACCAAAAGAATCTGCTGCTCGCTCGTGTCCGAATGTCCCACAATACCTTCGCTCCAGCTTACAGCCGGGGGCGCCCGCAGACAGAGGGGGATTTCCCCGATTGCAGAAACTCCCGCGATCCGACTGCTCTCCTTAGAATTCCGTAATGAGCAGTTAGCCTCTTGGCTCCCGGGCGATGTTCACGCGTTTGCCGTTCATCAGGTCGGGCCGGGCTCCCTTCACGACCCCAACCAGAGTCGGACCAACTCCGAAAACGTCTCCGGAGGGTAAAGGTGATTCGCGCGGGCGTCTCAGGAGGCAAAGATCTTATCCATCCGCTCGGCCAAATCACGGGCCGTTTGAACGTCGGCAGCCTGGCTGGCGGGTTGCTCCGAGATCGCCCAGCCTTGGTAGCCGACGCGGTCCAAGGCATTCATCACGGCCGGCCAATTCGTTTCGCCATCGAGCAATTTCGGGCGCTCGCCGCTCGCGCCCGGGACCCCCGGCTTGGTGCTGAAATCCTTGACGTGGATTCGCACGATTCGTTTGCCGAGCACCTGAATCCAACGCTCGGCCGGACCGTACTTGCGGCCCACGTTGCCGATGTCAAAATGCCAGCCCACCCACTCGCTATTGATGGCGTCGAGGAAGTCCTTTGCCTGTTCGGGAGTCGTGATAAAATTGTTGCCGACATTCTCGATCGAGATTTTGACCCCGAGATCCTTTGCCACCGGAATTGCCTTTTTGATTTCGACGATCGACCGCTGCCAACACTCTTGGTAGCTCACGCCATCGCGCGCAATCCCGGGCACGAGCAGCACGCTGCCCGCGCCATAGGAGTGCGCATCCTGCAAACTCTGCAGCAGTCCGTCCAAGCCCAACTTGCGAGTTGGCTCGTCGGAAGCGGACAAGGGTTTGACCCAGTGGATGTGGTCGCAAACACTGGCGGCCTGGAGGCCGGTTTCCTTGAAGGCAACCAGGACCTCGTCTCGATTCATGCCGCCCATCGGTTCGACGCCTTCGAATCCCGCTTCTCTCATGGCTTTGAATTTCTGCAGCACCGAACCGTCCAGGCCGATTGTGGCATACATGATGGCCTTGCGCAGATTCCGTTTCGGCGTGGCTGAGGCGGCTGAAGCCAATACCGTGGCCGCGGCGCCGGCCATCGTTTTTTGCAGAAAGGATCGTCGATTCATAACATGACTCTCGGTTACATTTCCCCGGTTTCCTCAAAACTATGCCTTCAGGATATCATCCCAGCCTTTGCGATACACCGGTCGTTTGATGAAGGGTGCGGCTTTTGGCGCGTTGGTGGCCCGCAGCTTCCGGTAATCCCATTCGATTTTCTTTCCCGTACGGTAGGCGACGTTGCCCAGATGATTCGCTTCCGTCGTCCAACCCGAGTACTGGAAATTTGATCCCGGCACCGGACCATTGCCCTTGGCATAGTTGACCCATTCTATCCAATGTCCCGGCGAGCGAGGCAGCGACTCGGGCGGATTTTTGAAATCCTTGAAATTCTCCTCGGGCAGCAGTTTGCCGTTGCCGAGGAGCATCGCTTTCTCGCCAATGAACACGCACGAGCGCCCACCCCAGGAAGGAACCCAGCCCGGCGGCTTACTGTCGCCCTGATGCCAGACCAGCTTAAGCGCGGGCTGCGCGCCGACGGCCGCGAAATGGTACGTTGCCATCATGGTGGCCGGCGCGAGTTCCTTGTGCGGGACCGGGACATTAGGTGAAACAGCTTCCACCGAGAGGGGCGCCAGCACCCGCCCTGTTTTTCCGTCCGGCCGCCACAGGTCGAGCACGGTGTAGGGCACGTCGTTGTCATGGCTGCCGAGATCGCTCATTGTGCCGTTGCCAAAATCCCACCAACGATACCATCGAGGCCCTGGGAAATAGGTTGCATGGTACGGCCGCTCCGGCGCCGGGCCGAGCCACAGATCCCAATGCATATTCGAGGGGATCGGCATCTCCTCCTTGAATCGGTCCACGATCTGAATGCCGTTATAGAACCCGTGTGGTTGGTCAAACCTTTCGGCTGAGGCGGCGTCCTGCAAACCCCAGGCGCGGTCCGCCCAAACGTGCACTTCATGCACCGGGCCGATGACGCCGGTGTTGAGAAGCTCCCGGATCATCCGCCGCGCGGGCGAGGCATGCCCCTGGTTGCCCATTTGGGTGGAGAGTTTCGGATATTTCGCCGCCGTTTCGCGGATCAGCCGGGTTTCCCAAATATTATAGGCAAGCGGCTTCTCGCAATAAACGTGCTTGCCATGCGTCAGCGCCAGATAAGTGGCAAACGCGTGCGTGTGTTCCGCGGTGGACACGACCACGGCATCGAAGTCATTCGGCCGATCAAAAACGCGCCGAAGGTCGGTGAACTTTTTGGCCTGCGGATAAAGCCGCGACGCGGAGTCCAGGGCCTGCTCGTTCACGTCACAGAGAACGGTGACATTCTCATCCGGATGCGGCCCGGCCGCGGCGTCGGCCTTCCGGTTGCCTTCGTCTCGATTTCGACCGGGGACGACGGTGAGTTCAGCCAAGCTCGCGTTGGCCCGACCGCCACAGGCGATGAGCGCGATATTTAATTTATTGTTCAGGTTTTGCCCGCGCAGGAACGCGGGCGCACCGCTGATAATCCCGACCGCTAACGTTCGGCCCAGGAACTCACGCCGCGTGATGGCGGCCGAGCGGGTCCGGTTCTTAATCTTCTTCATGTGAATTGGGAACGGTCCAGTGCGACCAACCAGGAGGGTTTTGTTTGCGGATGGGGAGACTCACGCTGAACCAACGAATACCTTTAATTCAGTTTAACGCAATGATTGAAATAGGGCACGGTTCATCGATGATCCGGGCTCTGGCCGCGCCTCGCCGCCTTCGGCTGGGCATTTAGCGCCGGCACGGGTGGACGAGATAAAAGTGGGATTTATCGGGCGCGCGAAGCCCAGAAATCTTCGAAGCGGCCGGAAAGGATGCAGCAGCGCAGAGCGATGATCGCGTTGGCTCCGCGCACTGACCAACGCATTCCGGATTGTTTGAGCC
>DASRFK010000050.1:0-4918 GCA_035651635.1 Verrucomicrobiia bacterium
AGGGTCATGCGCTTGAGCGTGCCAACCTCGACGCTCACTACGGTATTCGACCCCGCTTCGCCCTGAGCTTCGGGGCGGGACTGGTGCGACGTGATGAGCAGGTACAGGCCCACACCGACGCCGACAATCACAACAATCGCCACGATGGTTTTTATGGCTTTCATTTCTGCGAAACTCGCCAGGCTCCCGACTCGGAGGCTGACGCTGAAACTTGCGCTACTTCGGATGGATTCCCTGGGCCGCGGCGTGAATTGTCGCCGGGGCCAGCGTTAACGGATTTTGAACTGCGTCTTCCAATTGGCCAAGCGCTTGTTGGGCTTTAAGCCGCGCCGCAAACTGGCTTTGAGCGCCGGTCGCAAATTCGACTTCGGCGCTGGCGACCGAGAGCGGGTCGGCCGCGCCCGCCTGGACCTGCGCCCGGATGGAATCCAATCGCTGCTGCAAGCTTTGCAGCAATGCCTGCGCAGTCGACGCCTGTGTCAAAGCTGCCTCGTAAGCGGCCAGCCCGCTTTCAATTTCGCCGATGGCATTGGCCTGGACTGTTAGAAAATGAGCGGCCGCTTGGGCGCGCTTGGCGGTAGCTTCGGCGACCGGGCCCTCGTTGTGGTTCAGCAAAGGCAGGGTCAAAGTCAGGCCCAGATCCCATTGGCTGTCTCCCGCGCTGCCCGCGTTCCAACTATAGCCGGGTCCCAGGTGCAGGTCTGGATATTGGCCGGCGATTTCGAGTTGGAGAGCGGATTGGCTGGCGGCGTATTGGGCCAGTGCCTCGCGCACATCGGAACGGTTTAAGAGAGCCTCGCGCCGGATCTCGGGCTTGGTGAGCTCTTGCGGGAATTGGTCTAATCCACCGAAGGAGAGTTCCACTCGATCGAGCGCGCCCAGGGGCACACCCAAGGCGTTGGCCAATTGGACGCGTGCCTGGCGAAATTGGCTGACCGTGTCCTGCCAGGCCAGCCGAGCCGTTTGCATGGCCACCCGGGCCTGGGTGACCTCGAAACCGGAAATGCTGCCTGCTTCGAATTGACCTTCGAGCAGGCGGACGACGTTGCTTTGCGCCGAGATTTGTTGAGCCAACAAGGCTTCGTTCTGACGCGCCGCGTACAAGTTTACCAAAGCGACCCGCACGCGGCTGCGCACCTGCCACACAGTGCCGACCAGGCTCCAGCGCGCCGCTTCCGCCAAATGTTCGGTCTGGGCGATGCGCTTGCTACGCTTGCCGGCCGTCTCGATCGTCCAATCCAGCGAGACCGGCACCAGCCACGGGCTGGGGTTGCCGGGAATACCCGAATCGTATCCCGGGGTTACCGTGATCGAGGGATTCGGCCGCTGTCCAGCGGTAATTCGCGCCGCTTGGGCCGCGGCCAGTTGTGCCCGTGCCTCGGCCAGCGATGGTTGGTAATAAAAGGCGGTCAGCGTGAGCGCGTCCAGGCTCCAGGCCTCACGCGAAGGCGGCATCTCAAAATGGTTAGTCGCGAAAAAAGCTTGTAGATTCTCGTTAGTCAGCGAACGGGACTCGAAGTCTTCTGAGGTCTTTTCGGCGGAGATTGGTTGTGGCTGGTAATGGACGCAGCCCACCAGACAGAGGACGGCCAGTGCCAGCCACCCGTTCCAGGAGACTCGTTGAGTTTGGTTTTGTTGAGTCCGCATTGACTTAAGCTCTGCCAGGCGTTTTAACGCAGCGAACAGCACTTGACCTTTGGTATGCACCGGAAAATCTCATTGCGCAATGGGCAATCATGCTTCGAATGAATCATTCGAACCTGAGCGCCTCAATCGGATCAAGGCGTGAAGCTTTCCACGCCGGATAATAACCAAAAACAATGCCCACCGTGGCCGATACCGCCACCGCCGCAACCACCGCCGGCAGCGAGGGAATTGTCGGCCAGCGAAGCAGCGCCGTGATCGCCACCGACACACCTCGTCCAAACAAGATCCCCACGACGCCGCCCGCCAGGCAGAGCACCACGGCTTCCACCAGGAATTGCCTTAAAATATCCCGCTCTCGAGCGCCCACCGCCATGCGCAACCCGATCTCCCGCGTCCGCTCCGTGACCGACACCAGCATGATATTCATGATGCCCACTCCGCCGACGACGAGCGAAATCAACGCTACGACTAATAGTAGATTAGTCATCACGTGACTGGTGGACGCAAGAGCCTGCGAGATTTCGGTCAGGTCGCGAATCCTGAAATCGTCAGGGGCACCTGCCCGAATACGATGCCGATCGCGCATCAGGCTGGTGATCTGGCGAATAGCCAGCGGGATGTCCTGCGGAGTCGCCGCGGAAATCCAGACGTCGTCCAGGTCAGCAAAGCGCGTCATCTGGGGCATATCGGCGGCCTGGATGGCCGATGGTTGGGGATACAATTGCACCTGCTGGTTGGGATAGAGCTGGTTTAAGGAATTGACCTGGCTGGCGGATGAAGCGCTTCCGGCCGTCTGTGCCACTTGTCGCAGGCCAGTGATGCGGAATTTAACCGTGGTCCAGGGAGCGATCACGAGATCATCCTGATCGCGACCCATCATATTGGCTCCCTTGGGGCTCAGCACACCCAGCACCTTTAAGGCGATATTCTTTACCCGAATTTCTTTGCCGAGTGGCGGCTCCTCCCTGAACAACTGGCGAGCGACGGTTTGCCCAATGAGGCACACGGCGGCGACGCTCCGAACATCTTCATTGCTGAAGGACTCGCCGTCGGCAAGGTCCCATCTGCGGATCGCCAGAAACTCCGGCGAGGTGCCCAGGATGCGATCCGGATTCCAATTGAGGTTGCCGTAAATAATTTGCGCGCGGCAATCGACGCTGGGCGCGACCCATTTGGCGGCGGGACATTCTGAACGGATAGCATCGGCGTCGGCGGGAGTGAGAGTGACCCGGCCGCCCCCTCCAGAGCTGACGCCCCCAATCACCGTATCGCGGGGGTCCATCTGGATGACATTAGCCCCCAGGCTCGCAATAGTTTGTTCGATCGAATCGGACGACCCTCGGCCGATTTCCATCATCGCGATCACGGCTGCGATCCCGATAATGATCCCGAGGCAGGTCAACAGCGAGCGCATGATGTTCCTTCGCAATGCATGACCAGCCATCTGGAGAATACGCCACGCTTTTTTCATGACGCGTTTGGCCGCTGGATCCGGATCTCAAATCCACAGCGGGAGCAGTCCGGGCGGAATAAGGAAAAGTTAACCATCGATACGCTTCGGAAATCCTCAGGCGTTTCTTCGACGCGGGTCTGACAAAGGTCCTTCATCGTCTAATCGTTGCTGGCAGGAATGGGTTTCGGGTTTGAGCGCTTGTGGCCGGCGCTTCGCCAGTAACCACCTCCTGGCCTTCGCGCAAATGTTCCGAGGTTACGACAGTGTTGGCTCCATCCGAAATCCCAACGCTGACCTCGACGGGGCGAACGAATTCGCCCTCCGGCATCCAGAGGGTTTCTTTGCGGTCCCGGCCGCCTTTCTTTTGATCAGCAGATTTTGCGTTTCCCTTGGGATCTTCTGGCGATGGATCCCTCGTCGTTTGTGAGCGAGCTTCACGCGCGATTTGAGTGGGTAAAGATGGAGACCAGCGCAAGGCGGCGTTGGGAACGAGCAGCACATTGGATTCCGTTCGGGTCACGAAATGCACGTTGGCGGTCAGGTACGGCAGCAACACGTTGTCTGGGTTTTCCGTGTTTACTTCGACCGTGAACATGACCACGTTCTGCGTCATCGTCGCATTGAGCCGTACTTTGCCAACGGTGCCTCGGAATTCCCTGCCCGGAAAAGCATCACAGGTGAAAGTGACGGGGCCGCCCCGAACGATCCGTCCGATATCTGCCTCATTGACCGCCGCCCAGATCTGCATCCGGGTCAGGTCCTTGGCAATTAAGAAAAGGCTTGGCGCATTGAGGCTGGCCACCACGGTTTGGCCTATGTTTACGCGACGGTCAATGATGACGCCTTTGACCGGCGATTTGATGATGCAAAAACCCAGATTGCGTTGGGCCTTATCCAGGCCTGCCTGGGCCTGTACGGTGGCGGCTTTGGCCTGCGCCAAGGCGGCCTCAGCCACGGAAACATTCGCCTTCGCGATCTGATAGTTTGCCTGGTCGGCTTCAAAGTCTACGCGAGCCAGCAGTTTGGCATTGCTCAACTCTTGGGCCCGGGTCCATTCGGCCGTCGCCTGGAGGAGTTTGGCTTTCATCTCATCCAGGTTGGCGGCAGCACTTAATTCACCCGCTTTGTCCTGCTCCATCTGTGCCCTGGCTACGGCCAGATCGGCCGCATAGACTGAATCATCAATTTTGGCCAGTGTCGCGCCCTCGTCGACGACCGAACCGTAGTCAATGGTCCGGCCATCCACATCTGTGCCAAAGTCTTTGATGAGTCCAGCGACTTGCGCGCCAACGTCGACAACCTCGACCGGTTCGATGGTTCCACTTGCGCTGATCGTCGCCGTCAAATCGCCACGCCTCACGCTCGCGGTGCGGAACGACATCCTGACCGTGTGCCAGGTGTGCCACCCCCACCCGCCGGCGACCGCAGCGAGGATTGTGACCACGACGGCTATTAACAAACCTTTTGAAAAACGCACGAACTCTACACCTATTTGGCAGGAGTAAACGGCTGGGCGAAACATTGATCACCCTTGCGATAGGCAATCCAGACTGTGTGGGTCTGAGGCTCGACCACGATGTCACCGGTTCCAGGCTGGTCCGGAACATCACCCAGTCCAGTCAACTCGCCCGCGCCAACCGCCACAACGGAGATTTTGCCCTGGCGGGCAGCACAATAGGCACGATGCAGGCCAGGATCGTACGCTATTTCATCAACACGCGCTCCGGTGTTCGCTCTCGCGTTGACCTTCCCTGTCGCGCGGTCAAAGAGCACAAGTTTTCCGGCACAAGCCACCAGTAGGCCGTTGCTTTCGGGGAC